>CAURYE010000003.1:0-132607 GCA_963529235.1 uncultured Campylobacter sp. | reverse complement strand
TAATTTTTATTTGTAGCGAAATTATATCATCTAAAAATTAAAAAGAGATAAATTTAATCTTTTGCAATGTTTCAAATTTTACTCCGAAGTCAAAATGCCGCTTTAGTATAACACGCCAATAGGCGTTTGGCTTTTGACTACTAAATTTAACGCTAGGCCAGGGCAAGCATAGAGCGTCCGTAGTTTAACTTGCAGTTTATTTTTGTAGATTTATTTTCGCGCGTCATGATTTTATCTGGTATTTGCTGTAGCGTTTTTGTCTGCGTATTTAAACCACAAAATAGCGACCTAATATCCGATTTTATCCCGTATAACGTCGCATAAAACCTAAATTAAAAGCTTATGAAGTTGTGTTTTTCTTTAGAAGGCGCGCAGTGATCTTTTACGGCACGGCGATAGCTAGCTTGGTTTGAGGCGTGAGCTTTGGATTTTTAGGCGCAGCGAGCTTTGTCTATCTTCGAGCGCTCGTAAAAGCAAAATAAGGACTTTTAACGGCGCCTTCATTGTTTTAGCAAAGGTGCAGATACCGATGCCTTTAAAATATATCAGTAAAATATTTGCTAAATTTGGCGCAATCTACTTCTTTGCCAACCAAGAACCGTAAGTTTCCGGTTTAGCTTTGCGTAGCCGTTATAAGCCCAAAACGGCCTTTATAACCGCAGCGCAAAATTTACCGCTAGGCCGTTTATGTATACCCCCGTGCAAACTGCCCAGTTAAGACTACGGCTAATGTTTATCGGTTGCATATTTAAGCGGCGGACTGTCTTAGCCTCTATCTCGTCTTGAGCTTACATGATGACAAATTTCGATATTCGTTTTTGGTCAGCTGCAGTATAACCAACATTTGCGATTTAAAATCGCTCGGCAAATTGCCGTTCGCTTTTTTGTTAATTTTAGTATCTAGCGCAGGTAGCGTTTCGATACTAATTTTGCTCGAAATTTCTGGATATTTTTCTTGAAAACTATTTTATCTAGGTCTCTAAAAAATAAGTCGCTCCGTTTTGCGGTCTATTGCCGATACGGCGGTAATTTACTCTAGGTTAAATTTATCGGATACAAACTGCGCTAGATGCTCGCGGTAACTATCGTTCGCATCGCCGCCTAAACCGGGGACTATGAAGACTATGGCTTTGACCAGCCCCTCTACCTTTGCAAGAAAAAGATTTCGTAAAATCCATTTACTAGCATGTCGTAGCGCTTGGAGAAATAATTTGTTTATCGTATTCGGCTGATTTTAGAAAAATTGTTATTGCAATATAGTGAAATTTCGAAATTTATTTAAGCATATTGCCGTTATTTAAAATAACCTAAATTTACAAAAATTATCGCCTTTATAAAAATTATCTTTTGTAGTCTTCGCCGCCGAATTTGAGTAAAGCCGAACCCCAAGTAAAGCCGCCTCCAAAAGCATCCAATAAAATCAAATCGCCATTTTTAAGCCTACCGGCCTCATAAGCATCGTTCATTGCCATCGGTATGGAGGCCGAGCTAGTGTTACCGTATTTTCCGACGGTTACTACGCATTGTTCGTCTGAAAGATTTAAACGTTGTTTGACCGCTTCGATAATGCGCAAATTTGCCTGATGCGGGATAAAAAGATCGATTTTATCGCTGGGGATTTTATTCCTTTCTAAAATTTCTACAACGTCTTTGGTTAATGTTTGAACCGCAACTTTAAAAACCTCGTTACCGGACATTTTAATAAATTTTTCTTCGCCGCCCGGCGTGATAAGTAGCTCGGCATAGTTGCCGTCGGCTGCGGTATGCACGTCTATAATCTCATTTTTACTATCGGCGCTTACGACTGCCGCGCCGGCTCCGTCGGCAAATAGTATACAAGTCGTCCTATCCGCCCAATCTACTATTTTACTTAGTTTTTCGGCTCCGATTATGAGTATATTTTTTTTACTGCCGCTTTCTATTAGGGACTTAGCAAGTTCAAGCAAATAGATAAAACCGGTACAAGCTGCGCTTATATCAAACGTCGTAACAGAGTTTATGCCCAAATTTTTAGCGATTTTGCAGGCAGTCGAGGGCATGCAAAAATGATCGGGAGAGATAGTCGCGCAAATGACGGCATCAATATCTTTTGCTCTCAGATTTGCTCTTTCGATCGCCAACTTCGCCGCCTTTGTTCCCAAGTCGCTAGTATCTTCATCCTGCGCTATTCGCCTTTGCTTAATACCCGTTCGTTTAGTTATCCATTCGTCGCTTGTTTCTACCATTTTTTCAAGATCTAAATTCGTTAAAATTTTAGCAGGGGCATATGCAGCTATGGATATTAACGAGGCTTTTGGCATTTATATTAACCTTATATTTTATTTGGCAAAGCGTGAAAGCTCGTCTTCGATAACTTTATTTATATTAGAATCTGCGAAATTTAATGCTTGAAATATCGCATTTTTGATAGCTTTAGAGGTACTTTTTCCGTGACTGATTATGACACAACCGTCCACGCCTAACAGCGGTGCTCCGCCGTATTCATCGTAGTCGACTTGCTGCTTTAAAGTCTTAAAAACTTTTTTCATGAGAAGCGAGCCAGCGATTGCTACGGGAGATTTTTTAACGTGTTTTTTAATAATTTTGCTGATTGCATCGGCTACGCCTTCGCTAGTTTTTAGCAAAATATTTCCCACGAATCCGTCGCAAACTATGACATCAACGCTTCCGTCAAAGACTTGATTGCCTTCGGCATTGCCTATGAAACTATCAAGTTTTGAAATCATCGTAAAGGCTTCCTTGGTAACATCATTGCCCTTACACTCTTCTTCGCCGTTTGATAAAAGCGCTACCTTAGGCGACTCTATTTTTAAAATTTCCTTTGCGTAAGCTTCACCCATTACCGCGAACTGAAACAAATGTTCCGGCCTACAGTCTACATTTGCGCCGACATCCAAAACTAGAGTTTTACCGCCGGTAACATTTGGCATCAACGTCGCAATAGCCGGGCGAGAGACGTTTTTGAGTCGTCCGACTCGAAGCGTGGCAAGGCTCATCGTGGCTCCGCTGTGTCCGGCAGAAACTACGGCCTTGGTTTGTTTATTTTTAAGTAGCTCAATAGCCTTAAAAATACTACTTTCCTTTCGCTTTAACGCGTCGGTGGCGCCGTCGCTCATAGAAACAATCTCATCGGCTTGAATAAATTTTACGTATTGTTTTAAATTTTGTGGGACGAGACTTTCCAAAATTTTCGTATCGCCTACCAAGACGGCTTCAAATTTTACTTCTTTTAAAGCTTCGATCACGCCGCCAATAATAGGCTGCGGACCGAAGTCGCCGCCCATCGCGTCAATGCAAATGCTGGTCATTTGTATCAATACTCTCCGGTAGTTTTATTTACGCGGTGAGGCATTTTCCATGAGCCGTCTTTATCTTTTACGGGAATAGGAAGCGTTACTTTGTAGTGTGTTCTTCTCTTTGCCGCGCGAGTATGACTTACTCTTCGTTTAGGTACTGCCATTTTATTCTCCTTTATAGATTTTTACATTTTTCACAATAAAAATAATCACTCTTAAAAGCTTCTATTTCACTTGTTAATACTTCTTCCAAATTTATAAAACCGTCGAAAAACTCAACTACATCGTCGAGGTTTTCTTCTTCATCTTTATAAATTCCGTCGCTTAATATCAAATTTACATCTTCATCAAGCTTTAAATTTATATCTTCGCCGCATCGGTCGCAGTTGTGAGCTATCTCGCCTACGATTTTACCTTTGCAACTAACCAAATTTTGGTTTATTTTTCCTAGTTCGCCGTTAAAAATCAGTCCGTCCGAGTTTAACTCAAACGGCATTTGATTGTTTGCGATTTTGGCGAAAGATATTTTCAAAATTTAACCTAAATTTAGCAAATTTCTCTTGTCGCAAAGAAAAACGCAATCTCGTTTTTAGCGTTTTCTAGGCTGTCGCTACCGTGAACGGCGTTTGCGTCGATACTCTCGGCAAAGTCGGCTCTTATTGTGCCAGGTTTTGCTTCTTTCGGATTGGTCGCACCCATTAGATCACGGTTTTTAGCTACCGCATCGTCGCCCTCAAGAACCATAACTACGACCGGTCCGCTCACCATAAAATCAACCAAATCATTGAAGAAGGGTCTATCTTTGTGAACTGCGTAGAAAGCTTTTGCGTCGCATTTGCTTAGTTTGACTTTTTTCATAGCGGCGATTCTTAGTCCGTTACTTTCGAACCTATCCACGATTTTTCCGATAACGCCCTTTTTTACGGCATCAGGCTTAATAATAGAAAGCGTTTGCTGCATAAAATTTCCTTTTTGTGATTTTTATAAGGCGGTGATTATATCAAAAAAAAATTAAAATTCAAAATAAGCCCAAAATGCGGGCTTAAATTTATTGTATTACCGCGGTTGAGCCCATACGCATATCGGCGGTTATCTCGGCGCGAGAAGGCTGTCCCGCATAAGGAGCGTCCCAAACGATACAGCCGTCGGTAGGACAGGCTGAGGCGCATGCAGGTTCGTCGTTAAACCCTACGCACTCGACGCATTTATCCGCATAGACGTAGTATGCGTCCTCTCCGGTCGGGTTATCTGCGTCGTCCACGATAGCGTTTGTCGGGCACTCGTCGATGCAAGAACCACAGCTTATGCAAATATCTGTTATTTTTACTGCCATTTTTTATCCTTTTAACTAAAAAATTTTTCGCAAGAATATCAAAAGCTAAGTAAATTTGATATTAAATTAACCAAAAATACCGCAAAAATCGACGCAAGAAAAAGAGCAAGGCATAGAATAGCATTTTACTTGCGATATAAAGCTACTAAAACTTAATCTTATCTACAAATCAAATTTACAAACTACGTGCTAATTACTCTTAAATACGGAGATAAAACCCAAACTGCGTAAATGCAGTCTTATGTCGTGTTTTTTAATCTTACGAAAATAGCCGAATACGGCATTTTAGTATAGGTTTCGGCGGTAAAATTTGAGGCTAAATTTACGGATGTAACTTTAAATTTGAATGTAGAAAATTAAAACGAAATATCGCAAGATAAAATTTAGCAAAGATAAGCCGCTTGGCCTACCTTCACTAAATTTTGCCGACTCCATCAAATACGGCAGAAAAAATTTACTGCGCTATCGCGCTTTGTTTCACCTTATCCTTCGTATCTACCCAGATATTCGGCACCGCTCCGCCGGGCGTTAAAAATATCTTCGCATCGTTGTTTTCGCGTAGCGCCTCGTTAAATTTACCCTGCGTCTCGATCTGCTTTAAATTTAGCAAATTTTGATCGAGGCTTTTTGCCACCTCTTTGTTTGCGTAGGCTTGCGCATCAGCTTCGATCTTAGCCGCGTCCGCACGACCTTGAGCCTCAATGATAGCGGCCTTTGCCGTACCTTCTGCGAGGGCTGCTTTTTTGAGCGCCTCTTGATTTGCACGCTCTACTTCATATTTGGTTCGCTCAGCCTCTTGCTTAGCGATTTGTACGCGCTCGATCTGCTCTTTTACCTTTTCAGGCAGGATGATCTCGCGTAGTTGCACGGTTAGCAGCTCGACTGGTTTGTTCGGCTGAGCGTCGATATCCTTGCGGATACCCTCGTCGATAGCCGTGGCCAGGTCGTTTCGCTTCGTCGGAAGCTCCTCAGCGGTGTATTTACCCGCAATACTGCGCACGACGTCGCGTACGACGGGATCTACGATCTTGTTTTCCCAGCTAAGACCCCAAGACGCGATCGTTTGAGGCGCGTTTTCAGGATTTAAGCGGTACTGCACGGTGATGTCGATGCTAACAGGCAAGTTTCTCGCGTCCAAAACGGAGATCGAGTTTTTGCGGATGATGCCGGCTTGAGCCTGCGCTCCGTACTTTTGCGCCGCCTCGCCCATATCTTCGCCCGATGTGTAGTTGATGAGGCGTACGCGCGTATCGACTACAATGACTTTTTGCAAAAACGGGATAAAGAAGTGCAGACCCGGCTGCATCGGAGACGGGTCGTATTTACCCAAATTTGACTTGATGCCCACTTCGCCCGAGTTTATCGTAACGAAAGGCTGCGTGAGCGCAATCACGACCACTAGCGCGATGATGACGTAGGCAAAGGCTGAAATTTTGCCAAATCCTTTAAAATCAGGCGTTTTAAAATTTACTTTTGGCCCCTTGCTCTCGCCGCCGTTATCGTCTCCGCCGCCGCTAGAGCCTCGTTTTTTATTAAAATAATCATTCAAATCCGCTGGCATTTCGTTCCTTAAATGTAAGTTAGCATCGAGGCATATTTTGGATTGCGTCCGTAAACTACGTCAAAATACGCGTCTTGTAGGCGTTTAGTTACCGCTCCGCGCTCGCCCGCGCCGATAACGCGGTTGTCGATGTCGCTTATCGGAGTAACCTCGGCCGCTGTGCCCGTGAAAAACGCCTCGTCCGCAGTGTATGCGCGGTCGCGAGTGATGCGCTCTCTGCGCACTTCGATATCTAGATCGCGAGCGATTTTGATGACGGTGTCTTGCGTGATGCTAGCTAGGCTGCTGTCGTTTGGAGGAGTGATTAGCGCGCCGTTTTCCACGATGAAAAAGCACTCGCCCGGCCCCTCTGAGATGTAGCCCTCGCTATCAAGCAGCAGCGCCTCGTCGTAGCCCGCCTCTTTGGCTTCGTAGTTTGCCATTTGCGAGCAGAGGTAGTTCGAACTTGATTTCGCGCGGCTCATTTGACCGCCGACGTTTAGTTTGGCAAAGCTTGAAATTTTCACGCGGATGCCCTTTTTTAGTCCCTCTTCGCCTAAATACGCGCCCCACTCCCATGCCGCGATTGCAGTATTTACGGGAGCTTTAGTGTGAGCTAGACCCATCACGCCGTAGCCTAGGTAAACGATCGGGCGTAGATAGACGTTTGATTTAAATTTATTTGCGCGAAGTAGCTCGACCTGCGCGTCTTCAAGCTCTTTTTGCGTGTACTTGACGTTTAGGATCGTCATTTTGGCTGATTTTAGTAGGCGCGCGGTGTGATCGCCTAGGCGAAATATCGCTAAGCCCTTATCCGTCATATAGGCTCTCGTGCCCTCAAATACGGCGTTTGCATAGTGAAGCGAGTGAGTTAAGACATGGACTTTGGCGTCCTCCCATTTGACTAATTTTCCATCCATCCAGATAAATTCGGAAGGGTTCATTTGGCATCCTTTTTTATAAAATTTGCTGAGTGTAGCTAAAATTTCTTTAAAATTTTGTAATGTTTAAGATTTTGGTCTAAAATTTTGAGCTTGCGAGGCAAAATTTACCCCGACTTTAGAGCTCATCGGCTACGGCGTCTTCGATATTTTCGGCAAAAGGCAGCACGATCGTCTTACGAGAGCCAAACGCGCTATGCCACAGAGCTTTTTTGATCGCCTCGTAAGGCGTATCGTAAATTTTAGCCAGCTCTTGCAGTAGCTCCTCGGCCTTATCGTCGCTTAAATTTTCTCGGCGGTAAAATAGCATTATCGTGGCTCCTATGCCGATAAACTCAAACCCGAATCGCTCGTTCATCATCAAAATAAACGCATACGTCTGCTCGGGCTCAAAATCGTCAGAAAAATAGCCCTGAATCATTCTCGCAAATACGTCCGTACTGCGCTCGCAAGGGCACAGATAAACGTCGATATCCTCGTCAAGCGCGTCGTAGTCGCGGGTATTTACGTATTCTAGCGCTTTTAGTTTATGCGGGTAGTTTAGGCTAAATTTACCGTAAAATTCGCTCACTTCAGCCTTATACTCGGGATCGTTTAGGATGTCCAGCATCAAACGAAACTCCGCAGCGGGAAAGTCGCGCGCGTCCGGATTTTGCGCGTTATACTCCTCCTCGTCCAGCATCTCGAAACTAGAGCTTGCGTGCATATTCGTGTATTCGCATTGTGGGGCGTTTTCGATGATAAAAAGCGGCTTAAATCCCGCATATTGTTCACACAGACGGTCATAGGCGATCGTGACGGCGTCCATATTTTGATGAGCGTTAAGGACGCCGTATTTTAGGGTAAAATTCGCTTCGCGCGTGTAGCGCGGATCGGGCTTTTCAAGCCTAAACGAAATAAGCTTTTCGGGACTAAAAATCGTGTAAAAAGCTAGCTTTAATTTCTCAAAAAACGACATATTTTTCCTTTAAATTTATTTTTTAAACGGCTCGTTAAATTTAATCACGCCAAATTTAATCAAAATCCCTTTATCCAAAGAAATTCGGTTTAAATTTAGCGTCATTTGCCCGCGTAGTCAAATCTCGGCTTGCTTAGGCTAAATTCGAAACTATCGCGATTAACCGCGCCCACGCAAGCATCGCTATCGTAAAGTGCGAGCAAAAACTCCGCCATTTCCTCGCTTGAGTGATAGCGTTTAAAGGCCGCGTCGTAGTCGTAGTTAGCGTCATCCGTCGCTACGGAGCCAAATTCCGTTTTAGTCGCAGCGGGCGCCAGGACTTTAGCCTGCATTTTAGCCTCTTTATCTTGCGCCAGCTCGCGGTGCAAGCCCTCGGTAAAGGCGCTTACGAAAAACTTGCTCGCACAGTAAGCCACGGCGTTTGGCACGATGCTGTAGCCGCCCGCAGAAGAGATGTTTATGAGCTGAGCGGGCTTATACTTATAATCTCGCGCAAATAAGCTAGAAAGCAGCGTAAGCGCGACAACGTTTAGCTGCAACATCTGCTCGGTTTTATCTAAATTTTGCTCGCCTACGGCTCCGTAGTCGCCAAAGCCGGCGTTATTGATGAGCGCCTTTAGCTCGTAGCTTTTTAGCTCCTCCCAAAGCGATCGGACGTTTTTGCTGCAAGCAAGGTCGCAAATTTTAATAATGGCGTCCGATTTGGGCGCGATCTGCGCGATCTCATCCTTTAAGCTTTGCAACATCTCCGCTCTGCGCGCGATTAGGATTAGATTTTCTCCGCGCCCGGCAAAGGCCTTTGCCGTAGCCGCTCCGATACCCGAGCTTGCGCCCGTAATCGCGATATATCTTTTCATTTTTTCCTTTTGATAAATTTTTTATTATGCGTTTTTGCGGCCTTTAGGCAAAGTTTGCGCTATACTTTGCCGCGCAGGCAAAGCGGCAAAAACTCATAAAAGCCGCCGGCAAAACGTGCCGTTATTTTTCTAAAATTATCCTAGTCGCGGCCGGATCCACGCACTCCTCGTCCATTATTATTTCGCCTATCTCGCTTGCCCTTATCACGCCTGAGAGCGGATTTTTCACGCTAGCTATGCCGCCTAAAATTTCAGCGTCCACGCTTGAATACTCAAAGGCTAGCGTGGTATCTAGCGTCTGGCAACCGCGCAGCACGAGATTTTGCACGTAGCAAAGCCCTTGCAAGCTCTCTATCACGCAGTTTTCAAAGGTCACGTTTTTGCTGTTCCACGCGAGGTATTCGCCGCTTATAAAGCTATTTCGCACGGTCACGTTCTCGCAGTTCCAAAAGGCGTCTTTGCTAAGCAGCTTGCTATCCTCGACGAGCACGTTTTTACAGCCGTCAAAGCCGTAGTTCCCGTCCAAATTTAGCCCGTAAACGCGCACGTTTTCGCAGTTCATAGCAAAATAATCCCCTCGCGCGCAGACGTTTTTTATCTCCACGTCCGCACAGCTCCACAGCGTCTCCTCGGCCTGGGTCAAATTTACGTTTTCTAGCCTCACGTTTTGGCACCTGCGGAAGGATTTTGGCGCCTGGATTAGCGTATCTTTAAAGCTCACGTCCCGCGCGTACCAGATGCCCGCGCGCGCCATCTGCATCAAAAATCCGTCCTCCACGGCAACGTTTTTGGTGTACCACAACGGATATTTCCACTCGAAAGTGCAGTTTTTTAGGCGCAAATTTTGCCCGTGCTTTAGCGGCGACTCTCCCGCTGCGAACCCGCACCGCTCAAACTCAGCCCCCTTTGCGCCAAACATCGCGCGCTCGCCGATAAATTTTTGCTCGACAAATTTTTGCATTTTTCGCCTCCGTCGTTTTTGTTGATTATATCGGTTTTACGGCAACAAGGATGTAAATTTGAAAATTCAAAGCAAATTTATGAAGCAAACGGGTAAATTTAAGCAGTAGAAAAATCTAGGCGGCGTTCTACTAAAATCCAAGCGTTCAGGCGTTGCTATTGTCTTTCGGAGTCCTATTTTCCCAAACGCTTGGCAGGAAAAGGTAAGATTTAGACTAGCGCAAAGGATGGAAACGCGAGCCTAAATTTTACCTCTTGCAAGATCGAATTTGATCTAAAATTAAAGCCTGCGACCCATCAATTTGAGCGGGCAAATTTAACCTAGCCGCAAGCGCAAAATCCAAATTTACCAAAAAGCGGCCCCGAAGCGCATCTGCCGGGAGCCGCTAAATTTTACTTCTCAAACGCCTTTTCTAGGCTAAACGGAAACGCCTGATAGCCCATCGCGTTAGTCATTTTGATTTCGATTGACGGCTCTTTTGCGCCCCATTCAAACTCATTGATATGCGGGCTAGGTACGCCGACCGGACGGCCTTTGGCGATGTCAAACTGCATGCCCGCGACCGCTGAGTAAACCATCACGCTATCAAGGTCGTCTTGATACTGCGCTAGCGAAGTGACCGAGCTGTACCACTCGCTACCGCGCTGCTTGCCGTATTCCCAGACCTGCTCGACGGTCTTGGCATTCTCGTCGATTTTATAAACGACCGCGCGGGAGTATTTCATGCCCGCCATCGCAGGCTGCTCCATACCGCGTGTGTCGCCGTTGTCAAAGACGGTTAGATACACTACACCCTTTTTAGACTTGCTGTCGATTCTAAATGCCGTATGCTGCGTCCACTGCCAGTCAAATCCGCCCTTCTCGCTCTCGTAGCCCGGGCATTTTGAGTACTCGTCCTCGCAGACGATCTTTTTGCCGTCTTTATCTACGGGTTGGAGCAAATAGCCCTTAAATTCGTCCTTCCAGCCTTTGTGCGCGCCCATTATCCATTTGACTTTTTTGTCGCGGCCGATCTTTATGACGGCGTCTTGATGACGGCTGGAGATGATGATGCTATCGTCGCTTGGATCATAATCCACGCTATTTACATGCGCCCAGTTGCGTCCAGGGCCCGAGCCCACGATGTCGCCCCATTTTTCGTTCGTATCCATCGCGGCTAGCTCGTCCGTGCTCGCGGTGTGGCCCGCCTTGCTAGCATCGATATTTAGGCACACGGCGCCCTGATCGAGCGTTTTTAGCACGATGTCACGGTATGGATCTAAAATTTCATACAGCCTAAAATCATCCACGACGTTGCCGTCTCTATCGACCTCGACGATGACGTCGCGCACGGTGCGGACGTTTTTACCGTCGGCTCGTTTATAGTTGGCGTTTGCCGCGCGGAGGAAATAGTGTCCGTTTTGCGCAACGTCCATAGAGTGCGAGAAGTCGTTGTATCCCGCAGGCAGCTCGCGATTAAAGATTTCGCGTCCCATTATGTCGTATTTTGCGTATCTTTGACCGTAGCCCCACGTCATCGCGCCGTCGTCGTTTTGCTTAAAGCCCATCATGACGCCCGCGCTAAAAGGCTGTTTGAGGTCGTAAATTTTACTAGGTTCTAAATACCAGCGCACTTCGCCTTTGGTGTCTAGCACGAAGTTGTTGGGGCTATAGTTCCACTCGATCGCGCCGCCTGAGGGGTTGTTCCACACAACCTTGGTGCCTTTGCCGGTTTTATTTACGAAGTTATTTACGTAGTAAAGGCGGTTGGCAAATTTTGCGCTAGGAGCCTTTACGACCTCGATTTTATCAAACAGCGCGCCCTTTTGAGACGGCATGCCCGAGCTCTCTAGATAAATCGCGGGAGCGTAAATTTTATAGCTTTCTTTTACATGCTCGGTTTGGCCTTTATAAATTTTATCGTACTCGACCTCCACGGTGTTTTGATAGTCTGGGTAGAGCCCAAAAACCGGGATTCCGCCGTGCGTGCGAAGGTGCTTGTCTGCGACTTTATAGCTGATAACTTGACCGCCCGGTTTTGGCACGATAGTGACTTTTGCGTTTGCTAGCGTGTAGCCGCCGTTTTTGATGACCGCCGTTAGAGGCGCGGTGTCGTACGGGTTTACGACCACTTCGCCGATCTTACCCGGGATGCCGTAGTCGATGTGCGAGCCGCTAGGTCCGCCGATAGCTAGCGCGGCAGTGCTTAGACCGCCGAGTAACGCCGCAGCTAGGGCGACTGACGAGAGAGTTCTTTTCATCTTTTCTCCTTTATTAGTGATAAGCGGACTGATCGTCCGTGACCCGAGTATCCCAGCCGAAAACTACTTTTAAAATCCAGCCGAGCCGGGGAATCCAAAACCTAAATTTTATTGATTTCGCTGCTACGCGCGTTATAAACAAACCAGCTCAAAATCATCACCAAACAAAACGCCCCAAACACCGCAAAAAACGCAAAATTCGCCCATGCGTAAATTTTGATAAATCCAGCCTCGTTTGCCGCGCTAAAATCAGGCGCAAAAAGGCTCGGGCAAATTTCGTTTAGCGGTAGCGCAAAAGGAAAGCTAATCTCGCTAACGCCGCTAAAATCGCTCGTAGAGTAATCAAGCCCGAATATCACGCCCAAAAAAATCAGGAAAAATCCCGCGAGCTTGACGCCAAATACCTTAGGCGCGCACATCGCTACACACACGCCAAACGCCGCAAACAGCGTCGCAAAGCGTAGCTTCACCACGAGCGCGTCGGCTACCGCGCTGCCTAAAAACAGCTCGCACAAGATAAATTTGACCGCCAAAACCGCAAGCAGCCACGCCCAAAATGCTCGCCTTCGCTGCAAGTTATAAACAAAGCAGACAAAGCCCTTGTTTTCGATATTGTAGTCCATTATCTCGCCGATAGTTCTTTGACGGCGGCAGCCATGGCGTCGATCGAGCCTAACGCCTGCGCATTTAGCAGATATTTACCGCTAACGACGTATGCGGGCACGCCCTGAACCTTGGCTACGTCGTAGCTCTCGTCCCATGTTTTTAAAATTTCTTGCGCGCGCGGGCTAGCTAGCGCCTTGTCGTAGTCCGCCTCGCTCACGCCCGCTGCGCTAATGGCGGTTTTGATAAATCTAGCCTTATCCTTGCCGTCTTTAAAATCGTCGTTTTTGTCGTGAACGGCGTTATAAACCGCAAATTTAGCTTTTTTAAATTTAGACTTCTCGCTTAGCAAACTAACGTCGTTTGCCTCGTCTAGAGCGATCATCGCGGCAAAAATTTTACTCGCCGTTTCGCCGAGCTTTCCTTTGGTTTTTAAGTGATACGGGATAAATTTAACTCCGTCTAGCTCGCTAAAGAGTTTGGGCGTGACGGTTTTGTCGAATTTATAGCAGTGCGGACACTCGTAGCTAAAGACCTTTACGACGCTGTTTTTAGGCACGTCTAGAGGTTTTTGTAGTATCTGATACTCCTTGCCCTCCTCTAGCGCGTTTGCCATAGAGCCGAGCAAGCAAAAGACGGCTAAAATCCGCGTAAATTTAGAGATTATTTTCATAGAAATCCTTTGGATTAAATTTTAAAAATTGTATAAAATAAAGGGTAAATTTGAGATTAAGCGGGCTAAACTCGGCAAATTTGACGGATTAAATTTAAACAAAGCGGCGAGTAAATTTTCTTTTCAAATTTAACTCGCCGCAAAATCCCAAATCCAGCCGCCCGCCCGTTTTTGGCGGCGGCTAGAAAAACTAAACCGGAAAAGGTCAAATTTAATAGTTAAAGATATTCGGATCGATAACCATCGCGCGGTAGGCTACGTCGTCTCTTGACGCAGACTCCACGTCCATTTCAAATTTGACGTCGTTGCTCTTCGGATCGATCTCCACGAGCACCATTTTGATCGTCTTATCGGGCTTTAGCAGATAGACGTTCGAGCTTGAGATGAAGTAGGTGCTTTTATCCTTTTGCCACTCCACGATGCTAGTAACCGCGCTGTAAAAATCAAATCCGCGCTCCTTGCCGAACTCCCACGTCTGCTCGACGGTGCCCTTTTTCTCGTCGATCTTGTACTCGACCGCGCGCGAGTATTTTTGCTCTTTTAGCGCAGGCTGCTCCATGCCGCGGCCGTCGCCGTTGTCAAACACGCTGATGTGCTTTACGCTGCCCTTGTTATCGTAGCGCGGAGTAAGCCACGCGGTGTGCTGCGTCCACGACCAGTCGAAATCGCCCTCGCATTTTGAGTTTTCGCATTTGATTTTGTTGCCGTTTTTATCCACGGGCACTAGCACTTTTTCTTTAAAGTCCGCGCTCCAGCCCTCAGGCGATGCGAGGATCCATTTTACCTTTTTGTCGCGGCCGATCTTCACGATGCCTTGGTGGCGAAGCGAAAGGATGATGCCGTCGTCGCTAGGATCGTGCGAGATAGAGTTTACGTGCGCCCAGTTGCGTCCCGTGCCGGTCGATGTCACGTCGCCAAAAGGCAGATCGTCGCTGATTTTGATCTCTTTGGCGTCCATGTCGATATTTAGGCACACGGCGCGAGCGTCAAGAGCCTTGATGAGGCTGCTGCGGTAGACGTTTTTGCCGAAAATTTCATTCAGATCCCACTCGTCCACGACCTTGCCGCTGCCGTCCACTTCGATGATGTGATCTCTGATCGTGTGTGAGAGCCTGCCGTCTGCGTGGTGGTAGTTGTATTTACCGACGCGAAGCAGCAAATGATCGCCTTTTAGCGGCATCACCTCGTGGCTAAGGTCGATGTAGCCGCGCGGTAGTTCGCGATTATACACCTCCTTACCCATCATATCGTAGCGCATATATCGCTGCGCCATACCCCAGCTAAGATCGCCGTTTGGCAGCTGATGAAAGCCCATCATCATGCCGCCGTCCATCACTCTGCGCTCGCTGCGGTCGTAAAATTTCTGATAGTCCAGATACCATCTAACCTCGCCTTGCGTATCGACGACGAAATTTTCTGTAAAGTCGTTCCAGCTAGCCGCACCGCCGTTTTTCCAATCAAGCGGCTTATAAACGCTCGTGATCGTATTGTTGATAAGATAGAGCCTGTTTTTAAAGGCAGGATCGACCTTTTTAACCTTCATCTTTTGCATGTGGCTAAATCTATAATCGCGGCTATACGTCACGATCGGCTGAGCGTAAATTTTATACTTTTCGACCTTCTTTTCGCCGTTAAAAACATAGCTTACTTCGACCTCGTTTAGATAGTCCGGATACAGTCCCCAGATCGGCACGCCGTCGTGGTTTAGCAGCGCATGCTCGGAGACGTTATAGGCGATGTCGATGCCGCCGTTCGGCTTTCCTAGCACCCGCACGTGGATATCCTTTATGTCCTTGCCCGCCCTATCGATGACGGCCGTTAGAGGCGCCACGTCGTATGGGTTGATAAACACCGAGCCAAGCTCGCCTTGGGTTTTTACCTGATGCGCCAAAACGCCCGCACTCGCAGTCTGCGGCATCGCTATAAACGCGCCGCTTGCCAAGGCCGCAGCCAAAACGATAGAACCGAAAAAATTCTTATGCATATTCGCTCCTTTTGGGTAAATTTATCAAATTTTACTACCACTAAATCACATAATAATCATACTAGCTTTAAATTTTACTTAAATGTCAAATTTAAAGCTAAATATTAATATAAAGGCTTAAATTTTAACACGCAAACGAGCTGGGCAACTGATTAAATTTTGATATAATTAGTCTCTATTTATCAAATTTAAGGAGAAAAAATGCCTTTCATAAACGTAAAAATGGCAGGCCCGGAGCCGACAAAAGAGCAAAAGCAAAAGCTGGTCGAGGAGATGACCGAAACTATGGTACGCGTGCTGGGTAAAAGTCGCGAGCGCGTGCAAATTTATATCGAGACATACGACGCAAGCTCGATAGGTTCGGGCGGCAAGACGCTTGAGGAGATTAGAAAGGAGCAAAAATGAGCGAATTTTCTAAAGAGGATTTGGAGCGAAAAATCACGCTGGCAGCGGGCGATACGGCGCCCCAGTTTAGCCTAGAAAACAGCGACGGCGTAAGCGTCAGCCTAAAAGACTTCGTTGGCAAAAACGTCGTGCTGTACTTTTACCCAAAGGATAACACTCCGGGCTGCACGACCGAAGCATGCGAATTTAGCGCGCTTTACGACGATTTTATAGCTAAAGAAACCGTGATCGTGGGCATTAGTCCCGATAGCGTCAAATCCCACGCCGGCTTTGCGCAAAAACAGAGCCTAAAGCACATCCTGCTAAGCGACCCCGCGCACGAAGTCGCCAAACTCTACGGCGTCTGGCAGGTGAAGAAAAACTACGGCAAAGAGTATCTGGGCATCGCGCGCTCGACCTTTGTGATCGGCAAAGACGGCAAGATCGCGAAGGTGTATAAGAGCGTGAAGGCAAAGGAGCATGCGGCGAAAGTGTTGGCTGATCTAGTTAAATAAATTTTTAGCGGCTTGTCTTTTTCCTTTATACTTCGTTGGAAATATCGCCGAAGCTCGGTTACATACTACTTGTATGCGCCCTCGCTCGGCTCATTTCCGCCTCGTCTAAAGAAAAAATACTGCGCCTTATCTTTTTACGTTCAAATTTGGCATTAAATTTACAAATTTGAGTCGCCGAGACCCGCACCGCAAAAAGCTAAATTTAGCTTAGTTAAGTTTTTGAGTTTTTTTGAGCAAAAACAACCGCTCAAGGGTTGTTTTTGCTTTATTGTAAAGGGGGTGGGGCTTAAATTGCGCTCTGCTTGCAGTTGCGAAGCATAGCTGAAGCAAAAGAGCTCCCCCACCCCCTTTAATCCCTCCCCCTACGACGCTTTTAAGGTGGCGACATAGCTTTGCTGACGCAAAGCGTCGCGAGTTTAAGCGATATGGGTCTCGGTGCGTCAAATTTAAAATATTCCCCGCAAATTTAACCTAAAATCCCGTCAAATTTCCGCTCAAATTTTTGATAACGATTATTTTCTAATTATCAAAATATTTATAATGGATGAGTAATATTTCAGTTATTAAATAATCTTTCAAGGAGAAAAAATGGTTAAGTTGCAAGAAAAATACGGCCTTTTTATAAACGGCGAATTCGCCCCCGCAAGCAGCGGCAAGACGCTAGATACCTTTGATCCGGCCACCGGCAAAAAGCTAGCCGCGATCGCGGACGCGAGCAAAGAGGACGTGGACGCCGCAGTCAAGGCCGCGCGCGAAGCGTTTAAGACGTTTCGCCATAGCACGGTGAGCGAACGAAGCAGAATTTTGCTCAAAATCGCCGATATAATCGACGCAAACAAAGACTTTTTAGCCGCAGTCGAGACGATGGACAACGGCAAGCCTATCCGCGAGACGCTAAACGTGGACGTGCCGTACGCGGCGGAGCATTTTAGGTATTTTGCCGGCGTGATCCAGGGCGAAGAGGGCAGCGCAAACGTGCTCGAAGAAAAGCACCTCTCGCTAATCTTGCGCGAACCGATCGGCGTCGTAGCGCAGATCGTACCGTGGAATTTCCCGTTTTTGATGGCGGCGTGGAAGCTAGCTCCCGTCATCGCAGCCGGCGATACGAGCGTGTTAAAGCCGTCGTCTGAGACGAGCCTGAGCGTGCTCGAGCTAATGCGCCTCATCAAAGACGTGCTGCCAAAAGGCGTCGTAAACGTAATTACGGGCAAAGGTAGCGGCGCCGGAGCGTTTTTACAAAAGCATAGCGGCATCGACAAGATCGCATTTACCGGCTCGACCGAGATCGGACGCGAGATCGCTATCTCGGCGGCCGAAAAAATCATCCCGGCAACGCTCGAGCTAGGCGGAAAATCAGCCAACATTATCTACGCCGACGCGGACTTTGAGCTAGCTCTAGACGGCGTTCAGATGGGTATTTTGTTTAACCAAGGGCAAGTTTGCTGCGCGGGCAGCAGGATATTTGTCGAGGAGAAAATTTACGACAAATTTATCGCCGCGGCTGTGGAGAAATTTAAAAATCTAAAAGTCGGCGATCCGCTTGATCCAAAGACGCAGATGGGCTCTCAGATCAACGCTAAACAAGCCGCCAAGATCGTCGAGTACATCAACATCGGCGTCAAAGAGGGCGCCAAAATCGCCGTCGGAGGTAAACTCGCGGCTGCGGGAGATAGCTTCGTCGAGCCGACGCTGCTAGTGGACGTGAGCAACGATATGCGCGTGGCCAGAGAGGAGATCTTTGGTCCGGTGGGCGTCGTGATCAAATTTAAAAACGAGGACGAGCTCATCAAGATGGTAAACGACAGCGAATACGGCCTAGGCGGCGGCGTCTTCACGCAGGACATCACTCGCGCCATCCGCACCGCTCGCGCGATGGAGACGGGGCGCGTGTGGATAAACTGCTACAACCAGATCCCGGCGGGCAGCCCGTTCGGCGGCTATAAGAGCTCGGGCATCGGCCGCGAAACGCACAAAATCATCCTTGAGCACTACACTCAGATGAAAAATATCATGGTAAATTTGACGGGCAAGGTTAGTTCGTTTTATTAAAATTTCGCTTAATGCGACTTTAGGTCGGGCGCTTTGCTCGGCCTTTTGTACGGTTTTTTAATTTTTTGAATTTGACAAAGCTCTCATAAATTTGAATAAATTTAGAACCGATTTTATCTGCGTAAATCTCAAATTTAATGCCGAGTCGCCGATTTTGCACCGAAATAAAATCGTCCTCTAGGCTGCAAATTTTATCATCAAATTTGGCCGAATTTAGCTTTATGCATTTGCGTCGCTAAATTTCTAAATTTTAGAGTGCTTGCTCTCGCGGCTCATTAAGAATTTTCCAGTAAATTTGCCGAAAACGATACCCCAAACCAGCCTGCGCAATCGCATCTAAAAGCTCGTTCGCGCGCGCAGTATAAATACCGCCAGCGCATCTCACGCCTCTATCAAAAAGTGTCTTATATGGTATCAAAACGGTCGGACCGACGACGATGGCGCGGGCACCGCTCTTTTTTACTCCCCCAGCGTGTCATTTAGCAGCGTGACGCCGTTTATGATGAGATTGTCGGCCGCTTTGATCGCGTCCGTAGCCTCTTCTTGCGGGATAATATAAAGCTCTTTTTAACTTAAGCTCAAGCAAAGGAACAGTAAGTTACGACGAGAGCCGTATATAAATGTCTGTTAAATACTTATATATTTTATTTAAAGAAATTACTTGTACTTTTTGCTACTTGAGCAACAGTTTTTACCACTACCGCAACCACAGTCTTTTTGTTTAAATTCTTTCGCATACACGAAATACCCCGCCCCGATCGCTATCACGATCAAAATCACCGCCTCGTACCAAGCCATATTTTTTCCTTTAAAAGGCAAGCCACCGCGTTAAATTTAAGCCGAAATTTAACGGCAGGCGACTTGCCCAAAATGATTATTTTGAGATATCTTTTGATTCTACGATGACCTCGTGGCCTTCGCCCGCAAACATCCTAGCCTTATACTCGCCTTGCGGTTTTTTAAAAGTATACATGCTATCTTTGTCAAATTTGCCCTCTATGACGACCTTGCCATCTTGAAGCACTTTAAACTCCACGCCGCTAGCGCTACTGCCGTCGCTAAATCCGGCCTCGCAAGTAACGGTATCGTCGCCGTTATCTATGCAGCTCATAAGCGCCGTATGCGCAAATGCAGGCAAGCTCGTAAGAGCTACTAAAACAGATGAAAATAAAATTTTCTTCATTTTTTCTCCTTTGATAAAGTTAAATTTACTTTTTGACGCCGCCGCTCCAGTTTTGGCGTTTTTGCGGCATAAATCCTAAAACAATCACGAAAAACAAAAGTATAAAATAATATATCCCCATAGCCGTTAGACCGCTTACGCCAAAGCTATTTGCGAGAGTGAAAAATAGCGACGAAACTACGAGAGCCAGCGTAAAAGGGAAAAATATCCCAAACGCCATCCATGCGTAACTATTTGTTTGCATCTTGACGACGATCATCGTAGCGATACATGGCGGCGTAAGCAACATAAAAACGATGATAGAAGCCGCATGAAGCGGAGTATAGCCGCTACTTTGCCTCATTGCTTCCTCAGGCCTCATCTCTTCGCCGCTACTTGCTACGGTGGCTTTACCGCTTTCGTATATGCTGCCTAGAGTCGCCACTGCAGACTCCCTGGCGGCAAACGAGCTTAAAAATGCTACGTTTATCCTCCAGTCAAACCCTGCAAATTTAGACACGGGCTCAAGCGCGCGTCCGGCCATACCAAGAAGCGAGCTTTCTATCTTGTCGTTTTTTTGCTCTCTTAGGATCGTCTTTCTTTGCGTCGAGAGCTTTCTAAGAGCTGAGTTTATCGCTTTTGCGTCTTGATCGGATTTTGGCATTATAAATTTGTAAAACTCGGGGTTCTCGGCCTCATATTTTTCGTCTACGCCTTTGCCTCCGCCCATCTTTTTAGCTTTGTATCCGTCATAAAAATTTAGTAATTGCGCGACCTTTTCTCTGCTATCTACGCTCGCATAATAACTTGATTTTTTCGCGGCCATGTCAAAATTCGCTAGAGCCTTGGCTTCCTCGCTTGCATAATGCTCCTGCTTTTCGCTTGAAAGTCCCGGAAACTGCAAAAGTGCAAAAAGTATCACTGCCACGGCGATTACTATCGTGCAAACCTTTTTGATATACAGCCACACGCGCTCGCACGCTCTTATCACGACGCCCTTAAACGTCGGCAGGTGATAAGGCGGTAGCTCCATCACGAAGGGCGCGGTCTCTCTCGTCTTTAAAATCGTCGAAGTTAAAAATTTAGCTATCAAAAGCGCCGATAACATCGTAACGGTCGAGATATAAAACATCATCACGCTCATTTGCGAAGTATCTATGCTTTTGCTCCCGTCCGCGGCCACGGTCGTAGTCGTATAAAATGCACCCAAAAGCAGCGTATAAAAAGGCACCTTAGCTAGGCAGTTCATCAAAGGAACGGTAAGGATAGTAGCCATCCTAGCTCTATCGTCGGCGATGCCTTTAGTAGACATGACGCCTGGCACCGCACAGCCTCCTACAAATGCCCCACCAAGCACCAGCGGCAAGGTGCTTTGTCCGTGCAGGCCGAATTTTTTAAAAATTTTATCTAAGATAAACGCCATCCTTGGCATATATCCGACATCCTCTAAAATCGCGATCATCGCAAAAAGTATAAAAAATATCGGCAAGTAGTTTAAAAGCGCGACGGCGGAATTTACCAGCCATATGGCGGCGTCAGTTATGAGCGGCACTTTAGCGATATCAGGTTCGGGCGCGATATCGGAGACGAAATTTTTGATCGCGGCAAGTAAAGGCCAAGTGTAGTTAGTAAGCTTATAACCAAAAACTATACTACTCTCGTAAATCGCAAAAATAATGGCGAAAAGGATCGGAAAACTAAGCCAGCGATTTAGGATTATTTTATCTATCTTGTCCGTTAGCGTGGCTTGATTTTTCTTGGTCTCTTTTACGCACTCGCTAAAGACTATGCTCGCGTTTTCGTATCTAAGCGCAGCCAAATAGCCCTCAATGCTTTTGCCGGTTTTTTCGTTAAATTTAGCCCTTTGCTCTGCTGTCAAATTTTCTATCTCGGCGTTAGAGTTTTTTAGCAAATTTAAGGCTGCAGCATCGTTTTCAAGGGCTTTTACGCAAAGCCATCTTGTACTTATGCTTTTATCTAAAGATACGCTATTTTGTAGCTCTAAAACAAAAGGCTCTAGCTCTTCGTAATTTACTTTAAATTCTTCGTAGTTTTGTTTTAGATTTTTAACATTTCTTAAAATGTCTAAAATTTCAGCCTTGCCCTCGCCTTTTGACGCGCTAGCGCAGATTACGGGACATTTTAAAATTTTAGCTATTTTGCCGGCATCTATGATTATGCCACGTCTTTTTGCTACGTCTAGCATATTTAAGACGATGACGACGGGAACACCGATTTCAAGCAGTTGAAAGGTTAGATATAAATTTCGCTTTAAATTTGAAGCGTCGATGATGTTTAAAATGACATCCGGTTTTTCGTTTACGATAAATTCTTTCGCGACTTTTTCTTCAAGCGAATACGAACTAAACGAATAAGTACCAGGCAGATCGACCATCTCGACGTCCACGTCTGCGATGCTAAAAAATCCCGATTTTTTATCGACGGTAACGCCTGGGTAGTTTGCGATATGCTGACGTATGCCGCTTATCATATTAAATACGGTGGATTTGCCGCAGTTTGGTTGCCCCGCAAGCGCTACTTTTATTTGCAAACTTCAACCTCCACTAACGCCGCTTCGCTTTTTCTAAGCGAAATAAGACAGCCTTGAATCTTAAGCTCTATGGGATCAAGAAGCGGAGCGAGTCTTACCGTCTCAACGACGGCTCCGTTTATAAAGCCCATATCAAGCAGCTTTAAAAGCAATTTACCGTCTGCTTTTAGCCCCTTTATCTCGTATAAATTTCCGATCTTTGCATTGCTAAGATTCATCTAAAATCCTTAAAATTTGACCGCCCGAGCGTTCAAGCGGTCAAATAGAAATTTATTTTACTTCAAACGTAAAAGAGGCGATCGCCGTCTCTTCGTCGCATTTTTTAGCGTCTGCATAAGGGAATTTATGTACTACTTTTAGTACCCATTTTCCAGGTCTAAGTGCTAAAACCTCGGTTTCCCCTTTTAGATCGGTTGTTGCATGAAACGCGCTTTTGTCTTTCAAAAATCCATCAAACGTACCGTCAATAGTCGCAATTTTTAACGGTTTACCCTCAAACAATACTTTCACCTTAAATGGCTCGCCGACTTTAAATTTTGCAGGATTTGCTAGAGGCACGATTTCTAGGCGTTGTCCAGTTGATTTGGTTATAAAGTCATCTTCTGCACCGACATTTATAACGCTTTTTGCGCTCATCGTAGCGCGGCGGCAAAATTTAGCATTTTTTATCGTCTCTTTAGTGCCGCCCATGTGCCATTTACCATCGGTATCTTCCGTCCAAAACGTAGGTTTGTATTCGCCCGTAACCGCGTAGGTGCCCTCTTTTAGCTTCGCACCCTCGTAGTGATAGTTCTCTCCGCTTTGTTTTAACGCGATTTTGCCGTCTTTACCAAGGATCACGGGCGCCTCAAAGTTATTTACGCGCTCGGCGTCTATGGGTTCTGATTTTGGAAAATCATGCCCGAAACCTATATCTACGCTAGCTTTTTCGCCGCTTTGTCCAAATAGCCAAAAATCATGAGCGCTTGCTACGCTAAATGCACCTAAAATAGCTAGTAGAGCTAAACTTTTTTTCATTTTTTATCCTTTGTGTTGAGATTTACCAAATTTAAAAACTATATCTTACGCCGACACCCAGCGTCCTGCCCTTGCCGTAAGTCGCCAAGACGTTGCGAGCCCTGTCTCTAACGTGCGAAAAATACTCTTTGTCGGTCAAATTTTTGACGTAAAAATACACGTCAAAATTTCCCTTTATATAGCCCACTTTTGCGTCTGCGGTAAAATAGCTCTTTTGCGCGAGCTTATTTTGCGCGTCAAAATAGGTCTTACCTATCATATTTCCGTCAAGCCTAGCATAAACGCCCATCGGAGCGTAGTAAGACGCGCCCAAAGATAGCTTATACTCCGGGTTTTTCTCGATTTTATTGCCTTTATTGTTCGTGCCGTCTTTATTGATGTAGTCGCCGTATTTAGTCTTTAGCAAGCTTGCGGCTAAATTTATATCAAGCTCCTTGCTGGCTCTTAAGACGCCCTCAAATTCGGCGCCCATAGATGTCGCTTTATCGGCGTTTGCGACGTAGTAGATATTAGGATTGTTCGGGTCGGTGTAAAATATATGCGTGCCTTTGATAGCCATATAAAATAGCGCCGTAGAAAATCTAAAGCTATCGTACGAGCCTTTTACGCCGATTTCATAGTCGTCACTCGTCTGTGCATCAAATTTATTATCTTCTCTGCTACCGCCGGTGGTGTAGAAGTTAAAGCCGCCCGCCAAATAGCCCTTTGAATACATCGCATAGACGTTTAGCTCGTCGGTGATGTCGTATCCGAGCGCAATTTTAGGCAAAAACGTCCTAAACGTCTCTTTTTCATCCATCGAAAATACCGGTGCGCCAGGGTTTCGTCCAAGCTCGTACGAGAGATAATCGACCTTAGTATGCTTTTTGATCTGTTGCAATCTACCGCCTAGCGTCACGTCGAATTTGCTCGTAACGGGATAAATAATTTGACCGAACGCCGACATCGTCTGGGCGCGGTTTACCGACGGCCAGTCCTCCACTATCGTCCTACCGCTATCTCCGTACTGATCGCCGATAGGGCCGAAGACTTGCTTTTCGTTTTCAAAATAAAGTCCGCCGACCCATTTAAAGCTTTGCTCGTCCGTGCCGCTAAATCTAAGTTCTTCGGAAATAGTATCGTTTTTAGCATTTAAAAACGTAACTAATCCATAGTGATCAGGATCGAGATAGGTTGCTTTGCTACCGAAGTCTTCGTCGTAAAGTCCGTCTTTTTTAACCTTACGATAAGTTGTGGATGAGATTACATCAAATTTATCGAATTCGTATTTTAAGTCTAGAGCTCCCGAGGTCGAGGTCTGCTTTACGCGGGCCGGAGTTTCTAAATTTATATGTTTGGCTTCGTCTTTTGAGATGTTGCCAAATCTTGACTTTGGGATAAAAAGCTCATCGAGCGAATCGTCTTGTCGGTGAAAAACGTCGCCGCGAATTTTAACGGTGAGACGGTCGGTAGGCACTATCTTTAAATTTAAGCCGAAGTTATAATTTTTCTTATCATTGGCTTTTTCGCCGTTTAGATCGTTTATGATCCAGCCGTCCTCTTTAGACGCCGAGCCGTTTAAGCCCAAAAATAGCTTATCGTCGATTAACGCGCCGCTAGCCTCGAAAAGTCCTAGCATGTATTTGCGCGAGCCATATTCTGCGCCTACGCTACCGCTCCACTCGTTGTCGGGCTCTTTTAGGACGATATTTATGATACCGCCGATCGAGTCTTTGCCGTAGATAGCGCTGCTAGGACCTCGTAAAACCTCGACGCGTTCAATATTGGTTACGGGGATATAGGCTGCGTCTTTATTACTCTGCGCTATGCCGCCGACGTAGACCGTGACGGGATTGGAACTCGTATATATAGAAGGATTGAGCCCTCTGGTGCTTATACCCTCATACATCCCACCCACGCCCGTGATATTTGGTATGGTTTTTACTAGTTCCTCGACGTTTTTCACGCCTCGCTCCTCTAGCTCGGAGCTATTTACTACGCTGATGCTTTGAGGCACGTCCTTTAAATTTTCACTGATTTTGTTTGCGGTTACCGCGACTTCTCCAAGCGTTACATCTTCTGCGGCTACGGCTGAATTAGCAAGAACCAATATCGCGGCCGTTAGTCTAGATAGAGAAAATGCTTTCATATTTGCTCCCTAAACTTAAAAAATTTATGTTGGCATTATAGCGTATAAGATAATCATTATCAATACTGTAATAAGATTTTTTATGATAAAAAATAATACCAAATAGCCTGTAATGCCTATTATAACGCTATTTTTACTTTATAAAGTAGTTCTTATATGATAATACGTAATACTAAATATAAAAATTATTGGATTATTTATTGCACCTATTTTGAGATTTTTTATTAAATTTAGCGATTTTAGGCAAGATTTTTATATTAGATTTATTTTTTAATATTTTTGTAATATATCTATATATTTTAGCCAAAGCGATGCCGGCGCGCTTTATAAAGTTAGATAATATTTTTAGACGAATTAAAAGAAAAAAGACCTCTATTTTCGTTTTTAAATTTCGCGTTTAGCTCATCTGATATGTAGCCTATCAAAATTTAATCCTATGCATTGTTTACGTTTAGAGATAGTTAAATTTAGCAAAACGTCGTCAAAATAAGCGGTAAGTTAAGACGAAAGCTATATTTTTAATAAGTAGCAAGCAAGGCAAGGTAGGGCTTAGATATTATAACGGCAAAGATACAAAAAACAAATAAGGCGCTTACAAAGCGATATCTCTACAAAAAAACTCTAACGTACTTTACTAAAATAGATAAGGTAGGCTCCGCTTAGATTTCATTGAGCCGATTTAAACCCAAAACGTCGCTAAAATAGAGCCAAAAACGAGCCAAATCCGCAAAGCCCTAAAAATCCAAAAACGAGCCGATGCTATCTACGGCAGTTTTTACAGTCCTTGACGGTTGCTAGCACGTTCATCTTTTCGATTAGATTACCTAATTTTCTCTCCAAATTTTCCTTATACGCATCCAGCGCCTCGCAAAAATCATAGTCCTCTACGCTCCCGCAGCTCTCGCAAACCACGTGTATATGAGGATGGCTAAAGATATCGTAACGCGCCTTTTGATTTGGCATATTGACCTCGACGACTAGTCCCTCGTCTTTGAGCATATTTAGGTTTTTATATACCGTCGCTAGCGATACGGATGGATTTTCGGCGCAAATTTCTTCGTATAGCTCATCGATCGTAGGATGAGAGTGGCGATCGAGGATTTTTAATACGCTGAGGCGTTGCGGAGTGGCTTTGAGGCCGCGATTTTTAAGAAGTTCCATATAGTTCATCGTTTTTCCTGGTATTTTTTCCTAAATATACAAAAAAATTATTTAAAACTTCTTTATAGTTGGTAATATAAATTATTATCTGCTAAAATTTATGTTAAATAGAAGCAAAAATAGCTCGAATTTGATCCGGGCGATATTTTAGCCTTAGATCAAAATCCGCATTACGGTTTGGGATTTTTGCTTAAATTTAGCGGTACTTTAGCCAAATTTAACGAGACCAAAGGCGCGATTTATAAACCCGCTTAAGCCTCTTTAGCGCAAAAGGTTGCAGCGAGCAAAATTAGCACAAATCAAAATTTACAAAGCATACCTAGTATAAATTCAACCCAAAATCCGCAGTAAAACCAGTCCGATAAAAAGATAAACGAAGATAAAAACAAGTAAAGTATACCTAGCGCGCGCAAATTTGCCTGTGCAGCTTAAGGCATGGTAAATCAAAGCAAGAGCGGCAAGACCTAGCATAAAAAGATTTGTTTCGCTCAAGTTTTTCGCCTTTTTCGTCCGAATGCACTCGCTAAAACGCGCAAAAACGTTTCAGCTCAAATTTAATCCGCCGTTTCGGATAAAATTTTCTCGCAAATGCTTGCCGCGTCGATACCAAGAGCCTTTTCAACGTCGGCCGTAGCGCCGTGCGGGATAAACGCGTCGTCAAACTCAAAGCTAACGATGCGCACGTCAAAAATGCGCCGCTCCTGCAAAAACGCAGCCAAAATCTCGCCTACGCCACCTTTTTTTGCGGTATCGGAAAAGACGTACCAAATTTTATGCTTGCGCGCGAGCTCTTGCAAAAGTTCGCCGTCAAGCGGTTTAACAAAAACTAGATCAACGAGGCTCGGGTCAAATTTGCCGTCTGTTTTTTCGAGCAAAATTTTGCGCGCGGCATTTGCCTTGCCCGCGGCGTTGCCGTAAGCGATAAAGGCCGCTTCTCCGCCGCCCTCGACCAAGATTTCGCCCTTGCCGAGCTTTAGCTCGCGCGCCTCAAATTCGCCCTGCGCCAGCGCAAAAGCTCCGCGCGGATATCGAAAAGCGCAAGGCCCTTCGTGAGCGTAGGCGTAATGCATCGCAAATCTAAAACTATCGGCGCAGCGAGGCGCGAAAATCGTCAAATTCGGGATCAAATTTAGATAGCTAACGTCAAACGCGCCCTGATGCGTCTCACCGTCCTCGCCGACGATGCCCGCGCGGTCCATCGCAAAGACGACGTTTAGGTTCATGATCGCGCAGTCGTGCACGACCTGATCAAACGCCCGCTGCAAAAAGGTCGAATAAATCGCGATAAATGGCTTAAAGCCCTCCTTGGCCATCGCGGCCATAGAGGCGACGGCGTGCTGCTCGGCGATCGCGACGTCCCAAAATCTATCCGGAAATCTCTCCATCAAAGCGTCTATGCCCGTGCCAGTAGGCATCGCGGCGGTAACTCCGACGATATTATCATGCCTACAGGCGAGGTCTAGCAAATTTTCCGCAAAAAGCGCGGTGGCCGATTTGGCGGCTGATTTTTTGATGGCTTCGCCGCTTTGCAAATCAAACGGACTCACGCCGTGCCAGCTAGCTAGATGTCCCTCGGCCTTTTCGTAGCCCTTGCCCTTTAGCGTCTGCGCGTGTACGACGACGGGCTTTTTCATGCCTTTTGCGACGCTAAAAGCCTCGATGAGCGCCTTCACGTCGTGGCCGTTTACGGGACCGATGTACTCAAGCCCAAGCTCCTCGAAAAACATCCCCGGCGTAAATATCCTGATGCCCTCCTCCATCCTGCGCGCCATGTATGCGGCGCCGTCTGGCATATAGCTCAAAAATTTCTCGACTCGGCTTTTAAACTTCTGATACAGCGGCCCCGCCATCATCTGCGAGAGGTAGTTGCTAAAGGCGCCGATGGGTTTGCTGATACTCATTTCGTTGTCGTTTAGGATGATGACGCAGGGATTTTTGATATCGCCTAGCTCGTTTAGCGCCTCGTATGCGATGCCCGCGCTCATCGAGCCGTCGCCGATGAGGGATACGGGGATACGGTCTTCGCCCTTTAGCTTGATCGCCTTTGACGCGCCCACTGCAAGCGATATAGAGGTGGAGCTGTGACCGGCGATAAAGTAGTCGTATTTGCTCTCAGAGGGCTTAGTATAGCCGCTGATACCGCCAAATTTTCTAAGCGTATCAAATTTATCCCAGCGTCCGGTGATTAGCTTGTGCGCGTAGCTTTGGTGGCTAACGTCAAATATAAACGGATCTTTTGCGGCGTCGAAAACATAGTGCATCGCGACGATAAGCTCGACCGCGCCAATGTTTGAGCTCAGATGTCCGCCGTTTGCGCTGACGGTTTGTAAAATTTTATCTCGGAGCTTTCCGCAAAGCGCTTCGAGCTCCTGCATGTTCATAGATTTTACGTCTATCATTGCCCTATTATCTTTTTGATTTTTTCTAGTCTGGCTTCGATCGTGCCTTCAAGGTTGCCCGCGTCGCTAAGCACGATTGCTCCGCCCGCACTAATGGCTTCGTCGGCAGAAATTTTGACGTTTTGACCGGAAAAATTTTCTTTGATAAACTCGTAATCTTTCGGATTTACTTTGACCTGCACCTCTTTGGCGTCTTTTATCTCACTAAAAAGCTCTTTACAGATGGCTGCGGCAATGTTTGCCGAATTTAGAGAAATCTCTTTTTTTACGACCTCTTTTGCGATCTCGATAGCAGTAGTCGGAAGCTGCGCTTCGCTAGATACGATGAGGTTTTCAAATTTAGCCGCCGCCTCCTCTAGCTTATTTATAGACCCCATATACCTGCTCTCAAGCGCCTTTAGTTCTTCGTTAAATTTAGCCGCCGCTTCCTCTGCGCCTTGCCTTATGCCGTCTTCTTTGGCGCGCTGGATCTCGCTTTCTAGGCGTTTAGCAAATTCGTTTTCTTGATTTTCGATTTGCATTTGCAGCTTTATCATATTGCCGCTCATCTCGTCGGTACGCTTTAGCAGCTCCTCGATAAAGCTTGACTCAGTCTTAAAATGCGCACCCTGCTCTTTTGCGTCGTTTAAATTTGAACTCTCTTGCTCGCCAGTATCAGATTTTTGATCCTCGGAGTCCTGCGCACGAGCCGGGTCTTGCTTTTTTTCTTGACCCAGCACCTTAAATCTGTAATTTTCTATAAAATGCTCTTTGGCTTTTTCGCTTGATATTAAACTGCTTTTCATTCTATCATCTCATCGCTTTCGCCTATTTGGAACGCTCCGCTCTCGGCTAGAGCCTGAACCTGCTCTACTATGCGGCGCTGAGCGTCCTCGACGTCTTTTACGCGCACCGCGCCCAAAAATTGCATTTCTTCTTTAAACGAGTCGCTGGCGCGCTGGGACATACTGGAGAGGAATTTCTCTTTAAGCGCGTCGCCGCTACCTTTTAGAGCGATCATAAGGTCTTTTTTATCTACGTTTTTGAGTATCTCGCGGATAGCTGCTTGGTTGAGGGTATTGATGTCCTCAAAGGTAAACATAAGCTCCTTGATCGTCGTAGCAAGCTTCTCATCGACGTCTTCGATGTATTCGATCGTAGATTTAGATGCCTTTTGACCGAGGCGGTTTAACACCTCGGCGACGGCTCTTGGACCGCCGACTTCGACCTTGTATGACGTTAGGCTCTCTAGCTTGCCCTCAAGCACGGTTGAGACGCGCTTGATGATAGATGGGCTGATGTCGCCTAAATTCGCCATCCTAACTACAACCTCGCTCCTAAGCTCATCAGGGAAAAACGACAACGTCTCGGCTGCGCTGGTTGAATCCATATGCGCCAAAATAAGCGCGATGGTCTGAGGATGCTCGGTAACGATAAAGTCGGCAAGCTGCTGAGGCTTAACCTTGGTAAGATAGCCGAAGCTCTTTGAGTTTTCCATGCTTTTGGCGAGTTTGTCGAGGATCTTTTGCGCGGCTTCTGGACCGAAAGTGCGGTATAAAATTTCCTTCGCATAATCAAGTCCGCCGCTTCTTATATATTGATTTGACTGCATCAAGGCGTAAAATTCGTCCAAAACCGCCGAAGCCACAGCCTTATCGACGCTTCTTGCCGTAGCGATGTAGCGTGAAATTTCGGTTATCACATCGACTTCCATATGCGAAAAAAGCTGCGTCGTGGCATCCTCGCCGAGCTGTATGAGCAAGATAGCGACCTTTTCTGGCATCGACAGATCGTCATAGGTCATCTTTTGTTGTTCCGTGAGTTTAATAGAAGCCATCAAATATCCTTACGATTACTAAATTCGGCGTCGTTTTTTATCATATCTTGGAGTAGTACCGCGACCTCCTCGGCGCGCTCTTGAGCCACTAGCTTCATCTTTTCGAGCATCACGTCGTAGCGCAGCTCGTCCTCGTTAAAGTCGCCTCCTACGCCCAGCTGCTCTTCAACCTTTTTCTTAGCGGCCTTAAATTTCTCCAGCGTATCCTCGCTATCGTCAAGCTCGACGATATCTGGCATCGGTTCTGGTTCCTCTTCTTTGACGTCCTCAAGCATCTTAGACATAAACGGCACGATAACTTTTTTGTAGAAAAAGTAGAGCAAAATCGCTACGAATATATATTTTAGCAGCGGAGCAAAAGGCAAGATATAAAGCTCAAAGAACGAATTTACCTTACTAGCAGGAGTTTGTCCGTCCGGGCGCTGGAACTCGAAGTTACTAACCGTTACCTCATCGCCCCTGTTTTGATCAAAGCCGATAGACTGGCGGATGAGAGCGTCGATTCTATTTAACTGCTTTTCATCAAGCGGCACGTAGACTACTTCTTTGGTAGGATTACCGTTTTCGTCTTTTTTATTTTCGTATTTTCCGTCTACTACGACTGCGGCGCTTAGGCGGTTTATCTTAGCAAACTGATCCTTGACGCGCTCGACCTTTTTTGAAATTTCGTAGTTTGTCGTGGATGAGCTTTTAGAGTAGAGTTCTTTCATTTTGCCGTCTTGCAGACCTTCGACCGGACCGATGTTGCTTACGGCTCCAGGTACCCCTTGCACTTCGGCTTCTTTGCTGCCTTGGCGCTTTTCTTCGACATTTTGTTCGCTTCTAGCGACCGAATTTGGATCAAAAGTCTCGCTTTGGCTATCTTTTCTGGCAAAATCAAAATCTATAGTTACCTTAGCCACGACCTTATCAGAGCCGCCCACGATAGGCGATAGGACGTTTATGATCTTTTCTTCTAGGCCTTGCTCGGCGTCGCGCTTATATTTTATTTGTTGAGTGATTTGATCGCTGTCGTATTCGCCGTCCTCTTCGCCCAGCGGAGCTCCGTCTTCGCTCACGATTTTTACCTGCTCGGGTTTTAAATTTGCTACCGCGGCGGCGACTAAATTTTTAATACCCGTAATTTGCTTTAAATTTAAGCTCTGCCCGTCCTTTAAATTTAAAACGATAGAGGCGCTTGGCGGCGTAGCTCGCTCTGTAAAAAGCGTCTCTTTGGGTATCGCGATACGAACGATAGCTTTTTTAATAGGCGCCAAACTCTCGATCGTGCGCGCTAGCTCACCCTCCAAAGCACGCTGAAATTTAACCTTTTGCTCGGCATCCGTCGCGCCGAATTCTTGCTTATCGAAAATCTCAAAACCGACTTTGCCGTCTTTTAAAATCCCAAGCGACGCCACCGAGATTCTCTCGCGGTAAACGTCGGCATTTGGCACTAAAATAGTGCCTTCATTTAAAATTTTATATTTAACTTTATCTTTTTCAAGCTGCTGGATTATTAACGCAGAGTCCGCTGCAGAGGTGTTTTCAAAAAGAACGCTATATCCGTCGTAGCTTACGTTTGAGCTTTTGTAAATACTTAAAAATACCAAAAATCCAACCACTAAAGCAACCGACCCCATAGCCACTAGCCGCTGTTTTAGCGAGAGATTTTGGTAAATTTGCCCGATTTGTTGAAATATTGCTTTAAAATCCATTTATTTTAAATTTTCCTCGATTTGTTTTAAAACTACGTCGTTTTGATTCGGCAGCCCAATCGTTATGCGAATCGCGTTTAATCCGTAGCCTTTTAGATCACGTAAAATTATACCTTTTTTTAACAGATTTTGAGCAAGCTCACTTGAATTTTGGCGCTCAAATTCAAAAACGATAAAATTCGTAAAGCTAGGAAGACGCTTTATGCCGTGCTTATCGGCAAATTTTTCGTATTTTTTCATCTCTTCAAAATTCGTCTCAAGCGTCATTTTTACGAATTCTTCGTCTTTTAGCGCTTCTATGGCCGCTTTTAGGCTAAGCGTCGTTATATTAAACGGCGCCCTTAGTTTTCCCAGCTCGCTCATCACGCTTTGCTCGCCGATGCCGTATCCTACGCGCATACCGCCTAGGCCGTAAGCCTTAGAAAACGTACCTAGATATATCGCGTTTGGAAATTTAGCTATGAGCTCGCGAGGCTTTATCTCTTTTTTCGCGTCTTTAAATTTAGCAAACTCCTGATACGCGCCGTCGATGACCACGAGCGTGTCGGCGTCAATCTGCTCTAAAAACTTATAAATTTCCTCGGCATCAAGGCAGCCCCCGAGGGGATTATTAGGCACGCACAAAAATATCACGCCGATCTCGTCTTTGTTCGCCTTGTAAATTTGCAAAAACTCGCCTAGATCGTGTTCTTTACTCTTTGTTTTAAAGACCTTCGCGCCCGCTGCTTTAGCGTAAATTTCATACATAGCAAATGTTATGCCCGCGGTTAAAATTCCCCTCTTTGCGTTTGCCTTTGCATGCACGGCAAATTCTATTATCTGATCGCTTCCTGAGCCTATTACGATAGATTTTTCGCCCACACCAAATTTGCTCGCTAGCGCAGCCTTTAGCTCGAAGTAGCTGTCGTCGGGATAAAGATGCATTCTGTTTACTATCTCGCCAACTGCTTTTACTACCGCAGGGCTCGTGCCGTACGGGTTTTCGTTGCTGGCTAGCTTGATGACATCTTTGGCGTCGATGCCGTATTCGCGCACGACTAGCTCGATAGGCTTGCCCGCCTCGTAGCTTACCAAATTTGCCAAATTTTCGTTAAATTTCATCTCATTCCTCCCACGCGACGTAGCTTCCTAACCATGCGATCTCATGGCCGTAACTTATCGCTTTTTGTATCGCTTTTTGGACGTTGTCGTCATCGATGTGCCCCTCGAAATCTATATAAAAATTCGCCTTAAATTCGCGCTGTTTTATCGGGCGGCTCTCCAGCTTGGTGATATTTATACCCTCGTCTCTAAATGCCAAAAGTAGCTCCACTAGCCCGCCGGGGCGGTGCTCGGTCTTTGCTAGGATTGATGTTTTGTTTTTTTGCGCGCGCTCGTTTTTAAAATCGCTTAAGATAAAAAATCTCGTGCGGTTTGCGGCGTTATCCTCGATCGTCTCAAACAATATCGGTACGCCGTAAAGTTTGGCTGCGATCTTAGAGCAGATGGCTGCAGAGTTTGGCTCGCTGCCGGCTAGCTGCGCGGCCTGCGCGGTTGATTTTGCCGGGATAAACTCGACGGCTGAAAGCATATGATCGTCTAAAAATTTGCGGCACTGATTGTAGCCTTGCGGGTGCGAGTAGATACGTTTAATTTCCTTTAAATTTTCGCACTTGCTCGCAAAAATATGGTGGATATCCATGCAAATTTCAGCCACGACCTTGACGCTATCAAACCGCCCGAGGCAGTCTAGCGTCGCGCCCACCGCGCCTTCGGTGTTGTTTTCTATCGGCACGACGCCGTATTTGGCCTCTTTGTGCTTTAGTTTCGTAAAAACCGCCTCGATACTAGCTAGCGGCAAATACGCGCTCATCGCGCCAAAACGACTCTCTGCGGCTTGGTGGGTGTAGGTGCCCTCAGGCCCTAGATATGCGACTTTTTCGGGCATTTCGAGATTTCTACTGACGGCAAAAATCTCAAGATAAATCGCCTCGATCGCAGCTTTGTTTAAAAACGCGGAGTCTTGCCCCTCTAGGCGGTTTAGGATCGCTCTTTCGCGCTCGGGGCGGTAGATCGCGCTGCCGCTGGTTTGCTTTAGCTCGCCGATCTTTCGCACGAAATTCATGCGCTCGTTTAGGCGTCTTAGCACCTCGTCGTCGATCTTATCTATCTCGTTTCTGAGGTCGTTTATGTTTTGCATTTTCGCTCCCTAGCCTAAAAATTCGCGCTCCAGCGCCACTACGTCCTCGAAGCTCTCGCGGCGTCTTATCAAAAAGTCTTCGCCACCTTTTACCGCAACCTCAGCGGCGCGCCCACGAGTGTTGTAGTTGCTGCTCATCGCAAAGCCGTATGCACCGGCTGATTTGATAACGACGAGATCGCCCGGGTTTAGCGACGGTAAATTTCGGTCTTTTGCGAGAAAATCTCCGCTCTCGCAGATCGGCCCGACCACGTCACAAGGGCTAAATTTGAACTCATCAAGCTGCTCTTTTTTGCACTCGCAAAGAGTCTTGCCGCCGCTAAGAGCGAAAATTTTATGCCTAGCCTGATAAAGGCTCGGTCGGATAAGGTCGTTCATCGCGCCGTCTACGATGACAAAGCGCTTTTCTTTGTTAAATTTCTCGTAAAGCACGCTAGTTAGAAAATACCCCGCGTTGCCGACGATAAAGCGCCCGGGCTCGCAAACTACGGTGACGTCCAGGCCGCTTAAATTTGCCAAAATGCCCTGCGCGTATTCGTATAGATCAGGCTCGCTCTCGTCGCCGTAAACGATGCCTATGCCACCGCCGACGTCAAAAAATTTGATGTCGATTTGCGCGGCTTTTAGCTCTCTAGTCAAATTTGCCACGATCTTTGCCGCTTCGATAACGGGCTTGATGTCGGTTATCTGCGAGCCGATGTGACTATGGATGCCTACTGGCTCGAGATGCGGCGAGTTTTTAGCGTGCAGATACATTTCTTTTGCCGTTTGCAGATCTACGCCGAATTTATTTTCGTTTAGTCCGGTCGAGATGTAGGGATGCGTCTTGGCGTCGATGTCGGGATTTACGCGGATGCTGATGCGAGCGGGCTTGCCGAGCTGCTTTGCGATCGCTTCCAGGCGGTCCATCTCGGCTTCGCTTTCTAAATTTATCATAAGGATTTCATTTTCCAGCGCAAATTTGAGCTCGTCATCGCGCTTACCCACGCCGCTTAGGACGATCTGATAGCTTTTAGCTCCCGCTAGCAGCGCGCGCCTAACTTCACCCACGCTCACGCAGTCAAACCCGGCTCCAAGCCCGGCTAAAAATTTTAAAATGCTTAAATTTGAGTTTGCCTTAACGGCGTAGCATACGAGAGATTTTCTAGCATGAAACGCGTTTTTTAGCGCTTCGTAGCGGTGTGCCATGTAGTTAAAATCGTAAACGTAAAGAGGGGTGCCGTATTTTTGTGCCAAATTCGTAAAATCCATAACTAGCCTTGTTTAAAAATAGTTAGATTTTACAGAAATTTTGCCTAAATCTCTCTTAACGACTCCCAAAACGCAGATAAAAAGCGTAAGCACCGAGTAAAATAATCGGCAAAAGCACGCCAACCTCGGGCGAGACGACGCCGTTTCTAGCAAATCTCATCATCACAAAAAGCGCGCCCCAGACGCAAAGCGAGGCGATCGTAAAGATAAAGCTTTTTAAGGCGAGATTAAAAAATCGTCCCGTAACAGGTAAAAAATAGTAAATAATTAGCACCATAAAAGGCGCGAAAAAAGGCGCAAAAGCGAGGTTATAAAGCGTAGTTTTGGTCGAATTTAGCCCGATACCTTCGTCTTTAAACGCCAAAATGTAATCCACTGCATCGGGAATCGTGATCGCCGAGCTCTCCGCCGACGCGCTTTCTATGGTTTTTGGTTTAAAATTTTCAAGCGTTTTTAGCTCGCCTGGCGTTTTGATATCAAGCCCTTTTTCGCCGAGCTTGATATTTTGCGGCAAATTTACGATTTTAGCATTCTTTAAAAGCCACGCATCGTCTATAAACTTTCCGCTTTCGCCAAAGGTAGCGCTGCGCAAGTTGCTGCCGTTTATGTCAAATATCCGCACGTCTTTAGCCTCGCCGCTAATGGGATTTAGGCTGTCCATATAGACAAATTTGCCTTCGAATTTTAAGAAAATATCCGAGCTCGTGCGCGATAAATTCGAGAGTTTCACGATATTTCGCCCGTACTCGTAAGCGTAGGCAAATGGCGTGAAATTTAGCCCGACGTAAATAAACGTGATGGCAAGCGCGATATAAAAAGGCGGCTTGATCAGGTGATTTTTATCAATACCAAGCGCATAAAAACTAACTAGCTCGTTACTGCGGATCATGCTAAATTTGCTAGTTATGAGCGCAAAAATGAGCGCGAGCGGCAGGACGTAGTTTACCGCCGTAAGCGAGGTAAGGCCGAAGTAAAGCAGCTTTAGGTTTGCGCTTGCTGGCATGTCTTTTAGGTTGGTTAGGATATCTATACCGACGTAAAAAAGCGTGAGCGCGATGAATAAAATCATGAAATATTTAAAATAAAGCCAGCCGACGTAACGCGCATAAAGGTTCATTTATGGCCTTTTAAATCAAATTTTGCGCATGATGGAAGGCATACGAAAGCGGCGCTACCGAAAATACCGCAAATTTGACGAGAAAATTTACTATTTGAGTTATGCTGCAAATATGCATCCTTTGCCGCCGTAATGACGCTTAAATTTGCCGCTTTTTGGCTAGGCAAGAAACAGAGTTGTTTTACGCTCTCGAAAAATCCGAATTTAAGTTTTTGTCTGGGCGTTTTTTTCGTAAATTTTATAAACTTGCAGGTAAAGTTTTTATACAAATTTATAAAATTTACGGTAAGGAAGATTAGGCGTAAGACTTTAAATTTGGACTCTAAATTTAATCGATTTTTGAACGCTTTAAAAAGCCGCAAAATTTGAGAAAAAGTAAAAGTCGCAAATGCTAAATTTAACCCTATCACAAAATGCCTTTTTTTGTCGAGAATTTTTGCGAAACGGCATCGATGTCGGTTTTTATTAGCTCATTTAGCGCGTTTTCGCAGTAGTCCAAAATTTTTTCCAACCCATCTTTTTCATTTGCGTTAAATTCGCCAAGCACGTGGCTAGCTACCGCGCTTTCGCCTTTGTGCGCGCTTCTGCCGATACCGATACGTACGCGCTCGTAGTCTACGCCCATTAAGGCATCGATTGATTTTAGCCCGTTGTGTCCGCCGTTTCCGCCGCCCTTTTTAAATTTAACGACGCCAAAATTTAGATCAAGGTCGTCGTGAATAACGATAATGCGCTCGGGTTTGTAAAAATCGGCGACAGCTTTTACGCTTCGTCCGCTTAAATTCATAAAGGTCGTCGGTTTTAGAAAAAGTAAATTTTGAAATTTAAACAGCTCGCCTTGAAATTTAGTTGAGCTTACGTCGGTGAAATTTGAGTTTTTGAGTCTATCTATCAGTATAAAGCCGACATTGTGTCTTGTTTTGGAGTACTCGGGACCGGGATTTCCCAGTCCGACTATGAGTATCAAGGCTAGCCTTATTTAGCTTTTATTACGCCTAGAACCGCTACGCGGTCGGCATCGATCATAGTGACGCCCGTAGGAACGGCTATATCGCGCACCAACACGGTATTGTCTATATCAAGACCGCTAACGTCTATGTCAAATGAATTAGGCAAATTTTCAGCCGTGCATTTTACGGCTAAGCGCCTTTTTGAGATGATCAAAACGCCTTTATTTTTTAGACCGACCGGAGTTCCGTAGGGCTTAACCGGGATCATATATTTTGAGACGACGCCTGGAAGCGCAACCTTTAAATCAACGTGTTTTAGCGCGTTTGTCACAGGGTCTTTTTGGTATTCGACTACTACGACTTTTAAGGTTTTTCCGCCTACTTTTACGTCAAACGCAAGGCTCTCTTTTTTGCGAACCTCTTTTATAAAATCGTTGATTTTAAAAGCGGCTTGCACATTCTCTAATCCCTTGCCGTAAATGTTGGCGATTAGATAACCATCTCTTCTCAAGGTTTTTGACGCCTTTTTACCGATACTCTCTCTAACGATACCTTCTAACATCGTTTTCCTTTCCTTAAAAATAGAGGCAGATAATACCCAAATTTATATAAATTTCGCCTTACTTGATATCTTTAAGCGCGATAATCTCGCTTTGAAATTCTTTTAGAAGCTCGTCGTCCTCCTCGATGGAGGCAACCATAGCTCGCTTTTTAGCAAGGTCTGCGCTTTTGATTTTTATATCGAGATTTTCCCTTCTGCTCGCACTTCTTAGTGCTTCTTCTTTCGTGATAACGCCCGCGGTATACATGTCTAGTAAATGCTGCTCAAAAGTCTGCATCCCATAGGTATTTTTGCTTTGCTCTATCGCATCGTAAATTTCGCTATCTCTATCCTCGAGAATCATATCTCTTACCCTGATGTTTTTTACCATTATTTCGCAGGCGACGCGGCGCTTGCCGGCCGTAGTTAAGACAAGACGCTGAGAGATGATAGCCTCGGAAACCGATGCGAAAGTCATTCTTATGCGGTTTTGCTCCTCTTTTGGAAACATATTTATGACGCGGCCTATAGTTTCTTTAGCATCAAGCGTGTGAAGCGTCGCAAGTACTAAGTGGCCGGTTTCTGCGGCATTTATCGCGGTTCTAACGGTCTCCAGGTCCCTCATCTCGCCTACGAATATAACGTCCGGGTCTTCACGCAAAGACGCCCTTAACGCATCGGCAAAACTATCGACGTCTTGTCCGATAGCGCGTTGGTTAATAACGCTTTTATCGTCATTATATATAAACTCTATCGGGTCTTCAATAGTGACGATATGATAATTTTTCGTATGATTTAGATAGTTTATCATGCTAGCTAGCGTCGTAGTTTTACCGCTTCCGGTCGGACCGGTTACTAGGATGATGCCTCTGTTTACCTTATCGCAAAGTTTCTCGATAATAGGCGGCAGCAAAAGCTCGGACATCGTAGGAATTCTAGTCGGAATCGTTCTAAAAACGAAAGATACGCCATCCATCTGCAAAAAAACGTTTGCGCGGAAGCGAAAATCGTCGTTTAGCTTGTACGTAAAATCTACGTTCTTTTTTTTCATGAGATTATAATAATTCGTTCCCAAAATTTCTTTAGCCAAAAGCACGGCCCTATCGTAGTCTAAAACCCTATCGCCCATCTTTACGATCTCGCCGTTAAATCTACCTCGCACTACTTTACCAGATTTTACGTGCAGGTCGCTTCCGCCGCCCTCGATTAGCTTTAGCAGATACTCATCAAGCTTATTTTTTATCTCGGCTCTTTCTTCGCTATCGTCCTCCGTCGCCGTGCCCATCCCAAATCCTTGCGGTGCAAAAGGCTCTGCGACATCTGCAACAAGATCGGCTAAAAGCGCGGCTCTATCTCCTCGTGCCGGCTTGGCAGGCTCGTTTTTAGGGCTTAAATTTAGCCCGACTACGCTTCTAGCATCTAAATTTTGCTCATCCTTTCGCTCTTTCATTTGTTTTAAATTTATCTCTTGTGCTGCCGTTTGAGGCTTACTTTCATGCATCTTTTCCAATTTTTCCTCGTTTTTGATAATAAATTTCGGCGCCGAATTTTCTTTGTCGTCGCTTTTCTCGCTTTTTTCTTGCATTAAGCTTGGCGTTTGCAAATTTAGCTCTTCTACGCTTTTTTCATCTACTTGAGCCACTTGTTCCAAATTTCTGCTAGTTTTAGGCTTTTTGCTTAAAATAGCATCCTCATTTGCTTCGTCCTCATCTTCGCTAGGTTCGTAAGGAACGTAATCTAAAATATCTATCGCCGGTTTTAATTCTACGCCAGGCTCGGCTTCCTTAAGACGAGGCAAATTCTCATCATTTATCTCCGGCACGTCTTTGTGGGATTCGTCGATTGTTTTCGCCTCGTTTTCGCTAGCTAGATCGGCTCTAGCTTGCAGCAATGAAGGGTCCGAATTTAGCGCTGCCTCGCCGTTAAAATCAACCTCGTCTTGCGCCGGCGCGTCTTTGCTATCTATTTGAGTATCGCGTTGCTTAAAAGCGTATTCGTAGTCGTTAAATTTAATCTCATTCTGAGCGGGTATACCCTTATCGTCGTTAAATTTATCGGAGGCGTCCATTTTATCTATCTCGTGCAATGCTTCGCTTATTTCTTGCAAATTCTTATTTACGTCTAGTTTAAGCTCCAAAGGCTCGTAAAGACCGCTAAAATCGTTATTCTCGTAATCATTAGGCTTAGTATCGCCTTGGGACGGCTCGTTTAGTGTATCGTTTGTCTGCGCCAAATCATCGTCGTCTACTAGTTTTATCTTAGGCAAATCCTCATCGTCGAATTTAACCGACGGTATACGCGCGACAAATGTCTCGTCGCTAGGCTCGTCTTCGCTAAAGGATTCGTCGCTGGGTTTGCCTTCTTGCGAGATTTGATCTAAAACCTCGCTCTTAAATTTACCGTCGCTAGATGGGTTGTCAAAAAGCTCTTCTTTGAGTTCGTCACTGCCCGCATCCTGCGCGGTCTCCTCAGACTCGTTTGCAGCAGTCTCTCTAGCCTGCGCCATCTGCTTATTTTTGGCTCTGACGGCTTCTATGTCGCTTTTTACGGCATTTGCGCGCTGGTTTATTATGCGCTCAAGCTCGTCGTCCCTAGTGTCGAATTTTATGCTAGAGCCGATAGGTTCGTAGTCTTTAACCTCTTCTTGCTCTACTGAAGTAAATCTTAAAGGCTTCATTTTAATGCTTTCATTATATCTTCAAATGCCGTCACAAACTGCTTTAAACCGTCGTTTAGCAAGTCTTTATAAACCTTTTCCATGTCTATGTCGGCTCTTTTTACTACGCCAAAAAATTTCTCTATACTGTCGTCGCTAACGGCGGTTTTAGGTTCGTTTTTGCCCGCAATAAAGGCTTTGATAGTATCAAGCGGAGCCGTATTTACCGCATTTTGATACATTAGCTCCTTTACGTAGTAGTCTTTTACTAGCTCATCGCCCTTTACGCCCGTGCTAGCAAATAGCGCGCGCGTCGTCGGTAGGTTTTTGTTTTCTATGATTTTATAAATTTTAGTCGCGTTCATGATGCCGATTTGACCCGTCGGTAACGAGTTCTCGCGCATTTTTTCATCTAGCAAACGATCAAACCTGCTAACAAAAATGCTAATCACGCTTTTTGGCAGCGGCGTTAGCGGAAATTTCTTCTCATAAGCCTTCAAACCCTCTTCAAAAGCATCCAAACACGCTACGGCTTGCTCCGGCGAGAAAATCAGCGTCGCATTTACCGCGATACCGCGCGCGCTTAGAGCGCTCATCGCTTCAAAACCCGCTTTTGTTGCAGGGATTTTGATCATGACGTTTGGCATGCCGATCTCTGCGTGCAGCCTAGCGCCCTCGTCCACCGTAGCTGCGGCGTTATCGCAAAAGCTAGGATCAACCTCGATGCTAACAAACCCGTCGTCGCCGTTTGCGTAATGCCTCAAAAGCTTGGTCGCGGCTATCTTGATATCTTGCACCGCAAGAGCCTCGTAAAGCGCCTTTGGATATTTTTTGCCCATTTGGCTGATGACGTCTTTGTAGGAGTTCGACAAAAACGCCGCTTTAAAGATGGACGGGTTTGAGGTCACGCCGTTAATAGCGCCTATTTGAAGTAAATTTTCAAACTCGTCTTGCAAAAAGTCGCGCTCAATAAAGTCACACCACAGTGAAAAATTTATATCGTTATTAAACATTTTTCTCGCCTTTTTATATCAAATTTATGATCTCGCGCAAATCTTTTTTATCCACGCAACAAGTCGCCGCTTGCCTTAAAATTTGCTTCGCGCAAAACGCGATTTTCAAATTTGAATGCTCAAACATGGATAGGTCGTTAGCGCCGTCGCCCACGCTCATCGTCTGATTTTTTGAGATACCGAGCATTTTTTGTAAATTTACAAGCATCGCGCCCTTTGAAAAGCCAAACATCATCTCGCCGCCCACGAGCCCGGTTAAGACGCCATCTTTGTGGTGCAGGATGTTTGCAAAGCTAGCGTCAAATTTAAGCTTCTCTTGCGCTCTATCGGTGCCCTCATGAAATCCTCCGCTAAAAACTACGACCTTGACGCCTTTGCTTTTTAGATGCGCGACTAGTTCGGCAGCTCCGGGCATTAGCGGCAAATTTGAGCAAATTTCATCTACTTTAGCAAGCTCAAGCCCCTTTAAAAGCGATACGCGGCGCGTCAAACTCTCGAAAAAATCAAGCTCGCCCGCCATCGCTTTTGCAGTTATTTTGCTGACTTCATCACCGACGCCGTTTGCCTCGGCTAAAAAATCTATCGTCTCGCCGTCCATTAGGGTCGAATCAAAATCAAATACGCAAAGCTTTATCAAATTTAACCCTAAAAATCGCGTTTTAGTAGCGCTTCGACTTTTAAAATCGTAAGGATATTATTGTCTCTTTTGCCGATACCGTAAATCATGCCCTTGTCTTTTAAAAGCGTTTCAGGCGGCGGATCGATTCTATTTTGCTGTATCCTGATGGCTTCCGTTAGCCTGTCGATCACAAATCCCGCGACGTTATCGCCCTCTTTCATCACGATATACCTCGTGCTTGGGCTCGGTTTTGCGGCGTTTAGAGAAAATTTCTTTCTCAAGTCGATTAGCGGAATGACGCTACCGCGCAGGTTAAACACGCCCAAAACATACTCCGGCACGCTAGGCACGCGAGTGTATTCGATCGGTTTAATAATCTCTTGGATATTTAAAATAGGTATCGCATACTCCTCGTCGCCTACGATGAAACCGACTAGCTGGACGATCTCCTCGCGCTCTTTTTCGCTAGGATCCATCACCTGTCTTTTTTGTCTTTTTAGAACCTGATTTAGTTTGTCGTTCATGTTCTATCCTATTAGTTTGATATTTTTTCTAACTACGTTTTCAAGATACTCGGACGAATACGGCTTGGTGATGTACTCGGTCATTCCTACCTCCACGCCTCTTAGCCTGTCGGTCTTTGACGTCCTTGAAGTTACCGCTATTAGCGGCAAATTTCTATATTTTGAATACTTTCTAATTTCGCCCGCTAGCGTATAGCCGTCCATTCTCGGCATCTCGATATCTATTAGCATCGCATCAAGCGCATGTTCGCCCGATTTTACGATAGCTAGAGCCTCTACGCCGTTAGTAGCCTCTATCACCGTTACGCCAAGAGGCGCGAGCGATTTTTGCATTATGGTTCTATCCATCTTCGAGTCGTCTACGATTAGCACCTTATAATCGCTCGGTTTTTCTTTTACGCTCTTTGAGGCCTCTATACTAGCTTTTATGTCTACTTTTATGTCTTTTGCCATCTCCATCATCATGCCCACGTCGATGATTAGCGTTACGCGGCCGTCGCCTCTTATCGTGGCGCCTGCTATTCCAGGGATGTTTTGTAAATAATCGCCCATTGATTTAATTACGATCTCTTCTTGTCCTACTAGACTATCTACGATGATGCCAAGCTTCGCCTCCGCTACGCCGATAACGACCACATAGGTCTGATCTCCGCCGTCAAAGACCTGCTTAACGCCGAAGATGTCTGAGAGCTTAACCAGCGAAAGTACTTCGTCGCGTAGTCTAAGCACATTTTTGCCATCGATCGTGTAGATATCGTCGATAGGCACTCGCACGGTCTCTAAAACGCTTGCTAGAGGGATAGCGAAAAACTCCTCCTGAGCGCCGACTAAAAGCGACTGGATAATAGCTAGCGTGAGCGGAATCTTTAGCTTCATCGTCGTGCCCTTGCCCACTTCGCTTTCGATATCGATTATACCGTTTAGCTTTTCGATATTGGTCTTTACGACGTCCATTCCCACGCCGCGGCCGCTTACGTTAGTTACCTTTGCCGCGGTAGAAAATCCCGGCTTAAATATAAGCCCGAACGCCTCTTTATCACTCATCGCGTCAGCTTCGCGCTCGGTGATGATACCTTTTTCGACCGATCTAGCCTTTAGCATCTCGGCGTCTAGCCCTTTGCCGTCGTCGGTGATCTCGACTACGATATGATTGCCTTCGTTATAGGCTTTGAGCTGGATGGTGCCTTTTTCCGGTTTTCCCGCGGCTAGTCTGGTTGCGCCGTCTTCGATACCGTGGTCGCACGAGTTTCTTATCATATGAACAAGAGGATCGCCGATTTGCTCGACGATAGATTTATCCAGCTCCGTCTCTTCGCCCGTGATCTCAAGGTCGATTTGCTTATTTAGCTCGCGGCTTAGATCGCGGATCATGCGAGGAAATTTATTAAACACTTTCGCGATAGGCAGCATCCTCGTTTTCATAACGGCTAGCTGTATGTCGGTAGTTACCAGGCTTAGGCTAGATACGACTTGATTTAGCTCCTCGAGAAATTTTTCGCCCTCGTATCTCTCCTCGACGTCGTCGTAAATTTTAAGCAATCTGTTTTTGCCAAGCACCAGCTCGCCGATAAGGTTCATCAAGTGATCTAGGCGCTTAACTTCGACGCGTATAGTCTGCTCGTCCGTACTTCCTCCGCCTCCGGTCGCGGGAACTTTCTTCTCCTCTTTTTTATCGGCGGGTTTTGCGGGAGCGGGTTTTGGAGCCGGAGCCGAATTTGAAGGAGCGGCGGCTTGCGGTGCGGCTGGTGCGGCTGGCTTTGGCGCTTCGCCTCCGGTTGCTTTTTGAGCGCGCCTTGCTTGATCCTCGGCTTTTCTTATTTTTAGCAACCTTTCTATCTCGGCTTCTACCTCATCATCGCTTAAATTTGATAGATTTTCATCGCTAACGGGTTCGGGCTCAGGCTCTTTTGGCGCCTCCGCTACCGGCTCGGGCTCTACGGGAGCCGGATTGCTAGCAGCAGCGCTCGGAGCTTCGCCTTCGGATATCGCGGTTAGTCTTTTGCAGATATCTTCTATATCGATGCCTACGTCCGTATCGTTACCGCTATCTCTGATGCCGTGCAGTAGTCCCTTCATCATATCCACGGACTCTAGCACCACGTCCATTATGTCCGGAGTTATCTTTAGCTCGTCGCGACGGGCTTTGTTTAGTACGTCCTCCATGTGGTGGGTGAGCTTAGTAAGGATGTCGAAATTTAAAAAGCTCGATGATCCTTTAACCGTATGCGCGACGCGGAAAATTCTATTTAAAAGCTCTAAATCTTCGGGATTTGACTCAAGTTCTATGAGGTCATGGTCTATTTGTTCTACTAGTTCGAAGGCTTCGACTAGGAAGTCTTCCATTATTTCTTTCATATCGTCCATGATTTCCCCCTTATTTCTTGTGCGCCTCGATTACTCGAAGCACCTCGTTATAAAATAGCGTCGCATCAAATTTAGTCAGATACGCCGCAGCTCCCGCTTCCCTACTTTGAGCTTCACTGTAGTCGTTGCTTAAAGACGAGTTAAATATAATAGGAATTCCCGTGTACCTAGGATCGTCTTTTATCGTCGAAGCAAATCGGTATCCGTCCATCTGCGGCATCTCTATATCGCTTAATATGACTCTTAAAAAATTGCTTAGCTTATCGCCGTACATCTCGTAAAGATCCTCCATCCTAGCAAGCCCCTCTACGCCGTCTTTTGCCTCTACTACTTTTAGCCCCATTTTTTCTAGCGTGTCTTTTACGAGCTTTCTAGCCGTCGAGCTGTCGTCCAAGACTAGAGCAAGACCGCTTAAAAGCTTGCTTTGATCGATTTCGACCTCTATTTTTGGACTATAGATGCCAAGCTCTTCAACCACGCTTTCAAGATCTAGTATGAGCAAAACCTCGTCGTTTTCGATACGAGTTACGCCCGTTATTTTACCTTTATCTAGCGTCCCGGCATTTGAAGCAAATGTCGCCGCCTCGATATCCGCCCAGCTTATACGCCTAATGCGTTTTGCCTCATGGACGATAAAACCTATCAAAATCTCGCTAAATTCGGCGATGATGACGCGAGGCTTGATCGCCGCGTCTTTGGGCTCATTTATCTGCATCCATTTGGCTAAATTTATCACGGGTATCACGACCCCGCGTAAATCAAAAATCCCCTCGATATACTCGGGTACTCCGGGAAGTTCGGTTAAATTCGGCATTTTGATGATTTCGCGCACCTTTGCAACATTGACGCCGTATATGCCCTCATATACCTTGTCGCCTGATTGTTTAAAGATACGAAAATCAACAAGCTCCATCTCGTTTGAACCGGTTTTTAGTTCACCGTTGTTAAGCATTTTAAACCTTTACGCTCTTTCGAGCAAACTTGATATTTGGCGCATATTCTACTATAAAATAGCTTTGCTCGCATGCAAAAGACGGCACGTTTACATATTTTTGAGAACCAAGCTCAAAAATATCTCCTTGATGATAGTGCCCCTCGATGACGATATCAGCCTTACAAAGGCCGTTATACCGATATACTTTAGCTTCGGCTAGCTCTTTGAAATTGGGAATTTTATAGTCTAAAATTTTTCGTTTAAGCTTATTTAAAATTCGTTTCGAGAGCCTAAAATTTAAAAATTTATCGAAAAAATTCATCGTTTTTAAAAAAATTTTGACGCGCAAAAATCTCAAAGCGTATTTTGAAACCAAAGGCAAAAATATATCTCCGTGCGCGATAAAAACGCATTTTTGGCACTTTGAAGCAAATTTAACCGGCTGCGCGCCTATAGGATAGGTTTTTACGTTTTTAAAAAGCGGAGCGAGGTTAAAATCGTGATTTCCCTCGAAATAATAAATTTCCGTTTTTTTGCTTATCTCGTTTATGACGTCGATATAAGGCTCGTAAAATTTGACGAAAAACTCGCACTGCGCGGCTAAAAAATCAAACATATCGCCCATCAAAAACAGCTGCGGCGTCTTTATTTCGCCGCTTTTTAACGCGTATAAAAACCGTAGGAAATTTTTACGATTTTCGTTTTCATGCGAGTCGGCGATAAATATCGCTCCCTCTTTTATAACGACCGGCTCAGGCATAAAATTTTGCTTTTTTAAGCGTTAAATTTGCAGCCGCAAGCCTAAAGTCGCGCGAACTTAGCAAGGCAAATTTTGCTAAAGCGATTTTTAAAAATTTAGCGCTTGGCAAACCAGAAATTTTAAAAGCTGCCGTCAAATTTAAAGGCGGCAAAATCTGCACCAAAGCAAATTTCCTCGCTACCCCCGGTAGCGTAAATTTAACCGCAAGTTTGGCGGTATTTGCCGCGTTTATGGGTTTTTTATTTAACCTAAAAACAGCCGCAAATCTACTCACCTTGCAGATAAATTTGAGGCTAAACGCTCCCGCAAACTCTCTCATCAGTCCTCAAATTTTATCGGCTTGTAGCTAACCGATACTATTTCTACGTCACTTCTGCCGTTTGGTAAATTTAGCGCGACCTCGTCGCCCTCGCTCTTGCCAATTAGCTGTTTGGCTAGAGGCGAGTTTATAGAGATTAGACCGCGCTCTAGGTTGCTCTCCGGCGTACCCACTAGCGTGTAGGTCTTTTCTAGCTCGGTTTCTACGTCCATGATGACGACCGTGGAGCCAAATTTTACCTTATCGTGCTCGTATTCTGCGGGGTCGATTACCTTGGCGCGGCTTACTATGTCGCTAAGCTCGGCTATACGGCTCTCGATAAACGCCTGCTTTTCGCGCGCGGCGTGGTACTCGGCATTTTCTTTTAGATCGCCGTGACTGCGCGCGATGTCGATCTCTTCGACGATATTGGGCCTTTCGACCGTTTTTAGGTTTTTTAGTTCGTTCGTGATTTTTTCATATCCAAAAAGCGTCATAGGTTCGGTCATTTTTCATCCTTTTTAGTTGTTAAAATTTGCGCCACGTTTGCGGCAGAGCCGTGTTTTAGGTATCTTCGTAGCCTTTCGCAGCCAGCGATAAATTTCTTTTTATCGCAGCTCTCGTAGGCTTTTATGAGATTACTAGGCGTTACTTCCTCTTGTAGCAGCTCCTCGTGCAGCGACTCTTCGCCCATAAAATCAAACATTATATTTGCAAGCCCGATGTGGCGTAGTTTCACAAACATCCGCGCGATCATTATATCGATTGCCTTTGCCTTGTAAGCTAGAACAAACGGCGTACCCACGAGCGCGGCCTGCAAAGTCGCGGTGCCTGAGCAGATGAAGGCAAACTCGCTTTGCAAAAGCGCGCGCGGTGCATCCGTAACCACGCTAAAGTCGCTAACGTCGCCGTAAATTTGCATATCGTTTGCCAAAAAAGGCGGCACGACGAGCAGTTTTTTTTTGTCTTTTATACGGCTCGCTACCTCGCGAAAAATCGGCATTAGCCGCGAAATTTCGGCACGGCGGGATCCGGGCATAAAGGCGATCTTACCGCTTTGTAAAAGCTCGTTTTTTCGTACTCTTAGCTCGTCAAGCAGCGGATGTCCGACGTAGTGCGAACGGCTAAAATACATCCCGTCAAAGGGCAAAATCGACGCCAAATGATCGCAGTACGCCTCGACCTTCGCCACGCGTCCGGCCTTCCACGCCCACACCTGCGGCAAGATATAGTAGGTCACGGGCGTTGTGATGCCCGCTTCTTTGATCGCTTTAGCTAGCGGCAGGTTAAAGGCGGGACTATCGATGAGCAGCACGGCGTCGCACTCTGCGGCTAGGCGAGTCATCTCTTTTATGGCACGTTTTGCCTTAAAATAAAGCGGCAAAACCTCCACAAAGCCCATCGCGGAAAACTCCGAGCTTAGCATAAAAGGTTCGCCCAATTTCTCGTCAAAAATGCCTTTTAGTTCGCACTCTGGCAGATATTCTAAAACCTGCTCGAAGTGCAAATTTGCAGAAGCCTCTAAACAAGAGACGAGTAGCTTCACTGATTACCCTCAAATTCCTCGGCTACGTACGCAAGCTCAGCCGCGCGCTCTTTAGTCATCTGCAAATAGCAATCGGCCGCATCTAGACGGTAAATCGTTCCTTGCGGAGGATAAAAAGCGCATTTGGCCTCTTTATAAGTGACCCATTTGCGCTGTATATCTTTTAGGATTTTTTTATTTTCGTCGTTTAGTACGCTCATAGCCTTTTTATAGTTTTCGTTTAAAATTTTATCTTGGACGGCAAACTCAGCATTTATACACCCTACCATGCCGGCGATGGAGCTATCTTTTTGCATACATTCATCTACGCGCCTTTGTGATTCGTCCCTTTCTTCAAGATTCGTCTCTAAATTCGACGGCAAATTTGACGAAGGCTTTGTCTTGATCGCAAGATCATGCGCGCCAAAAGCGAGGCTTGCTGCAAACGCAGCAAAAATAAATTTTTTAAGCATATTTTACCCTTTAAATTTAATGGGAATTATCGCCTAAAACGGCTAAATAAACAATAAAATTTAAATTTATAAGAAAAATTCGGATTTTGAAATTTGAAAGGTAAATGCGTAAATTTAAAAAACCCAAAGCCCGTAGGCCTTGGGTTTTGGGGTTTATTTAAAATTTAGGTTCTTAACGTCTTCGTCGGCTTTTTTCATAGCTTCGGTAGGCGCTACGCCGATAGGATATTTATGTCCTAAAGAAGCAGGCGCAGGAACCGGAGTAGCCTCTTGAGTTAGCTTGATGCTGATGCCGTAAGGCGCAAGCTCGTTAACTAGCTCGGTTTGTCCTTGGCGAGCAAATTCTTTACATTGACCTAGGATTCTAGCCGCCTCTTCGTCTCCGTGGAAGCCGTAGCTGTTTTCGCTAAATGCGAAGTCCCAGCGGATGTGAGTTTTGCGGTGTAAGTAAAGAGTCTTTTCAAGAGCCTTACTGATAGCTTCTTTTCTCTCTTTTTCATCGGCGATCGAAGCAAATTTCTCGTGCTTAGCTAGCTCGGCTCTGGCCGTTTTTATGTCTTGGATCAAAGAAAGTAGCGCGTTTTCGCAGTTTCTTAGCTCGTAAGCGTGGCGATTTTGTACGAATGAAATTCTATCTTTTAGCACTTGTTCGCTTTGCGGGTGGCAAGTTTTGCAAGCCGCGTTTATATCGGCAAGCGGAGTTAAAATTTCATGCTCGGTGATCTTTTGAGCTCCGGCGCGTTTATACGGCATGTGACAATCAGCGCACGTTACGCCGCTTCTTCCGTGGATACCGGTTGAGCTTAGCTCAGCTTCTGAGTGCTGCATCTTGATGATTTTAGCGCCGGTATCTTTGTGGATGTAGTCAAATTTAAACCCGTCCTCTTTGGCTAACTGATCGTCATAGTATTGGTCGAAATTCTCGATCTTAAACGGCTCGTCTTTCTTCCAGAAATTCCAAGGGAAGGTTAAAACGGACTCTTTGCCTGCAGGATAGTATTCTACGTGGCACTGCATACAAACATAGCTTCTCATCTCTTGTCTGGTGGCCTTTATACCGCTTTTTGCGTCGGCTTGGTAGCCTCTAGCGACCATTGCGTTTACGAATGCGGGTCTTGTAACTCTTAGACTCATATCATCTGGCGAGTGGCAGTCTGCACAGGTGCTACCTAAGTGCGAGCCGTGGATACTCTCGCCGTGTTTAGCCGCGATCTTTTTCATGACGTCAAAATACGGAATAGAGTTCATCTTCGTCCACGCGGCTTTTCTCTTTTCGCCTTCCTCTTTAGGCATTACGTCGAAAAACGGCATAGGCTTAGTTGCAGCAGGCGTAGGATCGGCAGTTAGGTTATAATCGCCATCAACTTGAAGCGCGGTTAAATATCCGGTGTGGCAATTGACGCAATATCCTGGCTGACCCTTAAATGCAGGAAGCCCGTGAGCGTTTAGATACTCTTTATCGTTTCTTTTGGTTTCGATCTGATCTATCTGAGAGTAGTAGTGAGTTCTAGGTTTGCTGTAATCTACGCCGAATGCATAGCCGTTCCAAAACACTGTAGCCGCAGGCCAGCGAATAATCTTGCTATAAGGTAAATCGCCGCCGAAAGCCGTTTCTATAAATTCGCTTCCTTTTGGATTTGCGTCGCTTTTATGCTCCATTTTCTTGTAAGCATCGAGCTGATTTGGGAAATTTGCGCCCCATTTTTCAAAATCAGGCTCAAGTTCGCTTACCTTATTTAGCATTAGCGGATATATCTTTTCTTCGGCTTTTTTAGCGCCGATATCCGTAAAAAGCGCGAACATAGCCGCACCGAGTACGACAGCCACTAAGAAAGTAGCTACATACAACACTTTGTTTTTCATTTTATCCTCCTGTTAAATTTTAAAAGTTATGCGCGTGTCCCGCTTCGCGGTGGCAAGATATACATCTTAAAGGCTCGCTAGAATTGCCTTGATGCTCTTTGAGATTTTTATCAAACGGTTTTGCCGCTCCTATAGCGCGCGGATCGATAACGTTTGAGACGTATTCTTTATGGCAGTCCATGCAGTTTTCCTGAACGACTCTTTTTGTTTTTTCGTTTGCGGTAAATGCGTAAGGATTGTCTTTAAAAGTAACGGCATACGCGTGTCCTAGGCCGCTTTGAGCCTTCATGATCCAATATCCTATAAAATCATGCGGCAAATGGCAGTCGTTACAGGTCGCAACGTTTTGGTGTCCGCCTCTTGACCAGCTTTCGTAGACTTGATTCATCACGTGACAGTTTTTACAGGCTGCGGGATCCGGACTAAAGTATGAAAATCCCTTGGCATAGTAAAAAGTGTATAGTCCGTGACCGATAACCACTCCAAACGATAGCAACAAAAGAATGACCCAGATGGATGCTTTTTTCTTCGTGTTTTCCATGACGGGCTTTCTAACCTCCATTATAAATTTAAATAAAACTTAACTTTATTTATTGGACGTATTTTATAATCTTAATACTTAAAGTTTGTTTTAAAATTTAATGTAATAAAAATTAAATTTAAAGATTGGTTTTATATTACTTAAATATTATAATAAGCATTATCATTATTTGACTTATTTTGCTCTGTATATTCTTAGTTATATAATATAATATATTTAATAACTTAATTATAAATTAAATTTCAGAGTTACAATTTTAAGTAAATATTGCATGTCTTATGAAAAATTTAATTTCAAATAAATAAAGCTATGATAAAATCCAAATCTAAATTTTACTCGGCAAAGCTCGCTAAATTTGAGTTCTTGCAATGCTTTAAGGATAAATTTGAAAGAAATTTTGATAACCAATGACGACGGGTTCGAGGCTAGCGGCTTGCACGCTTTAGCTAGCGCGCTGCGCGAACTACCGGACACGCGCGTCACGATAGTAGCCCCAAGCAGCGAAAAATCGGCTTGCGCGCACTCTCTTACGCTAACTAGACCTCTTCGCTTCATCAAGCTTGACGACGATTTTTACAAACTCGACGACGCTACGCCCGCTGATTGCGTCTATCTCGCGCTTCACGCGCTTTATAAAAGGCCGCCCGACCTGGTCGTAAGCGGCATAAACCACGGCGCCAACGTAGGAGAGGACATCACTTACTCGGGCACGTGCGGAGCGGCTATGGAGGGCGTTTTGCAAGGGATTCCAAGTATCGCGTTTTCGCAATTTTATAAGAGCGACGGTATAGAAAAAACTGGCTTTTTACTCGCCGAAGATATCGTTAAATTTATCGTTTCTCGCGTACTAAACGGCGAGATAGCGCTGCCGCCGCGCCAGTTTTTAAACGTAAATATCCCAGCCGTCTCGCCCCGCGAATTTAGAGGCTACCGCGTTGTACCTGCTGGCAAACGCAGCTACGCCACGCACGCGATGCTTCACCGCAACCCACGAGGCGTCGAGTATTATTGGCTCGGACAAGCCTCGAGCCTAGACTACGAGCAAAACGGCGAGTCCGATATCAGCGCGCTTAGCGACGGTTATGCCTCGCTTACTCCCATTATGCTAGATATGACGGCGCATGCGAGTCTAGCCGCGCTAAAAACCGCCCTAAAGGATCAAATTTGAACGAAGAAATTTTAGAAAAACCGGACCGCTTTACGAGGTCTCGATGGCTATTAGGCGATGATTTTAAAAAGCTTCAAAAAGCAAACGTCCTAATCTGCGGCGTAGGCGGCGTAGGCGGCGTCTGCGCGGACGCGCTGGCTAGAACTGGCGTAGGCAAACTCACTCTCATAGACAAGGATGTTTTTGATATAACCAATCAAAACCGCCAAATTTACAGCGAAGCCGTCGGCGCGGTCAAAGTCGGCGAATTTGCCGCAAGATACGAGTGCGTAATGGCGCTGCAAGAGCTAATGACGCCGGAGTTCGTCGAGGATTTTGATTTTTCGCCGTTTGATCTTATTATCGACGCTATCGACGACGTGCCGGCTAAAGTCGCTCTTGCGCTAAAAACGCACGAAAAATTAATTAGCTCTATGGGCGGCGCAAAGCGTCTCGATCCGACGCAGATCAAAGTCGCGTCCATCTGGCAGACCTGCAACGACCCGTTTGCCAAGAAAATACGAGCCGAGCTTAAAAAAGCGGGGTTTAAAGGCAAATTTGACGTCGTGTTTTCGACCGAGCTGCCAAAATGCGTGAAACTGGGCAGCTTTATGGGCGTGACGGCGTGCTTTGGGCTAAATTTAGCCGCGCTGGCGGTAAAAAAAATCATCGGCGGGAGATAAGATAATCTGCCGATAGCTTGCCTAGGCGAGCCGAATTTATGCTATCATAGCGCACCTAAAATCAAGGAAAAAAAATGAAAACATGCGTCATCCTAGCCGGAGGCAAAAGCTCGCGAATGGGCCGCGACAAAACGCTGCTGCCTTTTGGCGGATTTGCGACGCTCACGCACTACGGAGCGCATAAATTCGGGCGGATTTTCGAGCGCGTATTCGTTAGCTCCAAATTTGACAAATTTAACCCGCCCCTACCGCTCATAAAAGACGTTAGCCCAGAGGAGTTCTCGCGGTCAAATTTGACCCAGGCGAGCGACAAAGAGGGCGCAGAGGCAAGCTTTGCTCAAATTTGCTCGCAAGATACGGCAAATTTGAACCCAAACGCCTTTTCTCCGATGCTAGCGCTTTATAGTATCCTTAAAAATTTCCCAAACGAAAGCGTCTTTATCGTCCCGGCCGACATGCCCTTTGTTAGCGAAGAGTGCGTGCGCGAACTATATAAATTTGCCCGCGAATACGATATGGTCATCGCCGCGGACGAGTCGCATACGCACTCGCTTTGCGGGTTTTTTAGCGGGGATTTAGAGGGCGCCGCGGGCCAGCTTTTTGCCGCGGGCCAGCACAAGATCGGACTTTTGCGTAGCCGCTGCCGCTGCAAGATCGTAAAATTCGCGCGCGAAGACGAGTTTTTTAACATCAACTATCAGGCAGATTACGAACAAGCCTTAAAAGAAGGAAAAATATGAAAAAAATTATCGTTTTATCGGCGATTTTGTTAAATTTAGCCCTAGTCGCCCAGGCGGAAACGTCGGAGCAAAATTCAGCCCCGCAGTCTGAAAACGCGACTGAAAAATTGACCGAGCCGACCGCTAAAGACGAAGCCAAACGCCTCTACGAAGCCGCCGCAAAGCTCGAGCATGAAGGCGACAAAACAAGAGCCCTTCAGCTTTATAAACTGGCGGCTAAAAAGGCGATATTTACGGACGAGGACGGCGAAACGGCCGCCATGGAACGCTCCGTAATCGCACCCTCAGATAGCGTAGCGGACGCGCCCGTAGAGGAGCAAAAGATCGCCTCCAAAGAGCGCCCGAAAGAGAAATTCGAAAGCGGCGAGGCATACGACGTGGATGAAATTTTGGGCCTAAAGATGCACCACCTAAACTACCTCCTGCCAGCAACCTACGCGTTTAACGACGTTGAGGGTAGACGCAGATTTGAGACCGCTTTTCAAATCAGCTTGCAAAAGCCGCTATTTTACGACGTGTTTGATATGAACGAAACGATCTCGGCGGGCTACTCGCAAAGCTCGTGGTGGCAGACGGCTAAGAGCTCTACGCCGTTTCGCGAGACCAACTACCGCCCCGAGATTTTCGTAACCGTCCCGATGAGATTTGAGGCGCTACCGAGTCTTGATTACCTACGCGCGGGACTTTTGCACGAGAGTAACGGCCAAGGCGGCGAGAAGTCGCGCTCATGGAACCGCGTATATCTCGAGGCTAAACTTTACGCCGGCAGCCTAGTCGTGATCCCGCGAGCGTGGGCGCGCATCCCTGAGAGCAAGGGCAGCGACGATAACCCAGACATCGAAAAATACCTCGGCAACATGGATATAAATTTCGCCCTGCCTTACCGCGGCCACGTCTTTACGGCAATGGTGCGAAACAACCTGCATTTTGATAAAACAAACCGCGGCGCGGGCGAGCTTGGCTGGCTGTTTCCGTTTGGAAAAAGCGGCGTTTACGGCTACGTGAAGTACTTTACGGGATATGGCGAGAGCCTCATCGACTACAACCGCCACACCGATAAAGTCGGTATCGGCTTTGCGATTTTAAAGTAAAAGACTAACGCGCTCAAGCGGCGCCGACAAGGTAAAAATCACGGCAAAACGGCTAAAAGCGATAAGTCGAATTTGCCTACACAGACAAGCGCGGCAAATTTAACGGGCGGCCAATATACGTATAGCAAAATTTTACGCAAGGTCGTCGCCGCAACGCAAGCGCAAAACGATAAAAACCAAAACAAAAAACCTCAGATAAACTAGATGCGGAAAAAGACGTGTTTTTAGAGCTAGGCCAAATCGCTCGCAAGCTAGACAAGATCTACCTGCCTCTGGAGCAAGAGGGCATAACGGGCATGAGACTGTCGCCGCAATGCGGCTCTAGCGCGTCTGTGCGGGCGATAGAAAATGCGCAAGAAGCTCTCGGCGTCAAATTTCCGCCTGCGTTTTTGCGACTGGTTTGCAAATTTAACTTGGGCAAATTTGAAGTTTGCAACGTACGCTTTGGCACCAAAGGAGACTAAACAGGCGAGCTTGTGCGGCTAAACGGCACCGACGAATACGGCGGAAATGGTGGCCAGGCGAGGCGCGTCCTGCAAATTTGATAGTTTTTGCCGTGGGCGATCCGTGGATTTTTTTACTTGATTGCGCTGACGGCGCGATTTATGCGTGGCTGCTTAGCGACGAAGAGCTTTGCGGCAGGCGCGTCGCGAGCGATTTTGAGAGTTTTTTAGAGCGCTTGCTAGTATCGGCGTCCAAGCAAAAAGCCTTGCCTTACGCAGAAAAATCGCTAAATTTGTCTAGGCCGGCGATGATAAGGCGCTTGAGTTTTGGCGAGAAACGGCGGAAATTTGATAAATTTAACGCCTAGCGCTAGGATTTTTGCGCTACAAATTTAAGCGCGGACGGCTTTGGCGGCAAATTTAACTAACTTCAAAACTCTAAATACGGCGATAACCGCTGTAAATTTTAACTCCGAATTTATAAAATTTACTCGCAATCCGGGTCAAATTTATATTATTTTTTGCATTCGGGTGCTAAATTTGAGCTCAAATTTGCCGCAAATTCGGCATATAAACTTAAAAATAAAAGGCAAAAAATGATAACCGCAAAAGCTCTTTACGCATCCGCGCGCCTTAGATCGCTGCCGCTTAGCGTCTCTGGCGTATTGCTGGGCAGCGGCGCGGCATACGGCGCGGGCGTATTTAGAGCGGATATTTTTGCGCTGGCGCTGCTTACGACGCTACTGTTTCAGGTGCTAAGCGACTACGCCAACGACTACGGCGACGCGGTAAAAGGCACCGACGACGAGGGCAGACTGGGGCCGCGCCGAGCGATCCAAACCGGGCAGATGAGTGCGGCCGAGATGAAGCGCGTCATCGTCGCTACGGCGCTACTTTCGACATTTTCTAGCCTCGCGCTAAGCGTTTTGGCGTTTGGCGAGCGGTTTTATCTCGTACTGCTATTTTTGGCGCTGGGCGGCGCGTCGATATATGCCGCGATCCGCTATACCGTGGGCGCCGGAGCATACGGCTACAAGGGGCTTGGCGACATTTTCGTGTTTTTGTTTTTCGGACTTTTGAGCGTGCTTGGCTCGTACTTTTTATACGCGCGATCGCTTGATGCGGCGCTACTGCTGCCTGCATGTGCGTGCGGTATGCTTAGCACGGCCGTTCTAAATCTAAACAACATGCGCGATATCCAAAACGACGCACTCAAGGACAAGCGCACGCTCCCCGTTCGTATCGGGCTGAACGCGGCCAAGCGCTACCACTACGCGCTGATCGCGGGCGGAGCGGATCTGATGCTTTGCTACTCGTTTTTACGCGGCGAACTGGGCGTAAAACTACTCTACGTAGTTAGCTTTGCGCCGCTTGTTTGGCACCTATTTTTCGTTTCGTGGGTGCAGGAGTGTCGCGATTTCGATGGACAGCTAAAGGTCGTCGCGCTAAGCACTTTTGCGATGTCGGCGCTATTTTTCATCGGGGAGATTTTGGGCTAAGATTTATTTGGCGCGCACGGTTTATCAAATTTGCCGTATTGCGAGCGATTTTGCCGATTTTAAGCATTAAATTTAACCCTCAAGCGTGTCGCACCGCCCGGTTTTTATCATTTCCTAGTCGGCGGTTTTTCGGCATAGATTCGTCGCGCAAATTTAGTCCAAAACGCAGCAAAAGCTATGTATTTACCTTTTTTAAATACACTTTCAAAAATTTACAAGGAGAAAAAATGAAAAAATTAATCAAATTTTCGCTAGCAGCAGCGCTAGCGGCAAGCTGCGTAAACGCCGCAGTCTACGAGATCGACCCGGCGCACAGCAACGTAGGCTTTAAAATCAAACACCTAAGCATATCAAAAGTAAGCGGAAATTTCGGCAAATTTAACGCCGTGATCGACTACGACAAAAACGCTAAGGAGCTAAAAGCGCTCGAGGCTACCATCGAGACCGCCTCGGTAAATACGCAAAACGACAAGCGCGACGAGCATCTGCGAAGTGCCGATTTTTTCGATGCGGCAAAATTCGACAAAATCACCTACAAAATGGTCAAATTTGAAAAAGAAAGCGACACCGAAGGCAAGGTCGTAGGCACGCTCACGATGCGCGGCATTACTAAGCCCGTGGTGCTAAAATTCGAGCTTGGCGGCTTTACTGCAGGCGATAACGGCAAGGAAAAAATCGGCTTTAGCCTAGAAGGCAACACAAAACGTAAACTCTTTGAAATCGGGTTAGACACCCCTGAAATCACGCTATCTGACAAGGTTGAGCTAGAGATAGAAGCCGAAGCGAAAGAAAAATAATCCCTAAAATAAGACTAAAGCCTTTTTCGGGCTTTAGCTTGTTAAATTTTAGTTTAGCCTAGGTTTTTGCAAATTCGGTCGCGCATTACGACTCGGCGCGAAATCCGCACGGCAAAAACTCAAACTAAAATTTGTTTTTACCGTCGCAAATTTTACTTATTTACTAGATCAATTTGCAAATTTAAAAATCCGCAAAACTGCCACGCCGAAAGGCAAATTTGTGGCAAAATGCAAAGCGTCCGCTCAGGCTCGCTAATCATACCGAGCAAACAAAGCTCAAGCCGGCAAATAGATAAATTCGCCGGCCCCGTCACCGCAACAAAGCGTAAATTTACCCCTTACGTCCTAGCAAATATAGCCTCAATGCCTGCTGGGCGGTCATTTTTAGGTTGCGCATCGCGGTTTGCTTATCCATCGCCTCCTCTAGACTCACTGGCTCGTTTAATACGCTAAAAAATGCATCGATGCCGTTTTCGTTACAGCCGCCGGCGCACGGCGACACGCTGCCCGCTAGCGCGATGACGGGTTTGCCGTATTTTTTGGCGATCTTAGCCACTCCGGTCGGGGTCTTGCCCATCGAGCTTTGAAAGTCCAGTCGTCCCTCGCCGGTTATGATCAGATCGGCGTTTTTCACGTCTTCTTCGAGGCGGATTTCCTCCATGATGATGTCGATGCCGGGCTTTAGCTTGGCGTTTAGATAGCTAACGAACCCATACCCTAGCCCGCCTGCCGCGCCCGCGCCCTTAAAGTTCCAAAATTCGCTCGAAAAGTGCTCGCTCGTCGCGCTCGCAAAGCTAATGAGCCCAGCATCTAGATCCTTCACCATCTGCTCATCCGCGCCCTTTTGTGGGCCGTAGACGTAGGCTGCGCCGTTTTTGCCAAAGAGCGGATTATCCACGTCGCAAGCTACGAGAAATTCGCACTCTTGTAGCTCGGGCACTACGTTTTTGTTTGAGATTTTCGTGATTTTTATGAGGTTTTCGCCTTTGCCCTCGAGCAGCTCGCCGTTTTCGTCAAAAAACTCGTATCCTAGCGCGCTTAGCATGCCCGTGCCCGCGTCGTTCGTCGCGCTACCGCCGATACCGACGATAAATTTACGCGCGCCTTTGCTGATCGCATGCAAAATCATCTGGCCAAAGCCGTAAGTGCTCGTTTTCATCGGGTTTCGGCGCTCTTTTTCCACCAGCATGAGCCCGCTAGAAGACGCCATCTCGAGGATGCCCAGCTCGCCTGCTAGCGCGTATCTGGCGGGGATCTTTTCGCCGAGAGGATTTTGCACGATGACGTCGATAAACTCGCCGTATAGCGCGTCTGCTAGCGCCACCACGCTACCCTCGCCGCCGTCCGCGATGGGCTTAACCGTCACCTCATCTATCTCGCCGGCTAAAGCTTCGATACCCTCTTTTACAGCGTTGCCGGCCTCGAGGGAGCTAAGGGAGCCTTTGAAAGAGTCGATTGCTATTAGTATTTTCATCTGTTTTCCTTTTTGGCAAGGCTTGTTTTTTGAGCGCTTTTCACGGAGCTTGATAAAATTTAGCTCGGCGGACTATCTGTCCAGCCTACGCTAAATTTTACCTGCGCAACCCCAAAAATCATCTCAAAATACTTCGCCTTAAATTTTACGGTCTGATTTTATCAAATTTAGTTTTAAATCGCGAGCCGAATTTGACTTCATTGCAAATTAAAAAACGCGCAGCGCATTAGCGCCAGATAAAACTGCGCATAGCGCAGCAACTCCTCACGTCGTAGGGGTTGGGGGATTGTTAAGGGGGAAGGGAGCGACTTCGTAATTCAAGCCCCTTCCCCCTTAACAAAAAAGCTTAGCGCGTAATGCCAAATTTTATTAAATAAAATTTGGCATTTTCAAGATGCGGGTCTAGGCGAATAATTTTGAAAATTTACCACCCAAATTCCATACCCTAGTATTTACAGCAACACGAGCGACGCTACCCAAACCGTCGCCATACCCACGATACCCATTATAAAGGTAAGCATCGTCTGAGTCTTGTAGCCCTGCTCCGGCGACATCTTGCTAAAGTTCGTAACGACCCAGAAGTAGCTATCGTTAGCGTGCGAAACCGTCATCGCGCCCGCAGCGATCGCCATCACCGTTAGCACCGCGCCCATCTCGCTAGTTAGCCCCAGCGCGCTCATCATCGAGCCGCTATCGGTGAAAAGCCCCATGATAGAGGCCGTCGTCGTAAGCGCCACGGTAGAGCTGCCTTGAGCGGTCTTGATGATAGCAGAGATAACAAACGGGAAAAATATACCCACGGTGCCGATGAGATGGGCATTTGCCTTCATAAACTCGACAAAGCCCGCCTTAGCGATGACGTTACCTAGCACGCCGCCCGCAGCCGTGATGAAAAGGATAGGTCCCACGATCTTTAGCGTTTCGTTGGTCATATGGTTAAATTCGCCCAGTTTACCCGTTTCGGCCAGCAAGATAACGGCAAATAGCACGCCCACGCCAAGCGCGATTACAGGATCTCCCATAAATAATATAAATTTTACGAACCATGCCGTCGCCGATGGATCTTTTTCTAAAATGTCCGGAGCGACGAAGGCGACGAAAAATCCTTTTTTATTTAAAATATTAAAAAGAGAACCGCAAGCCATCAGCAAAATCGGCACAAAAATCGGCGCCAAGCTCAAAAACGCGCAAGGCAGCTTGCCGTGCTCTTTGATGATCTCGTCGTAGCTCTTGCTCACGTCTGCGAGATCCTCTTTTAAACTTACTTTCGCGCCGATAGTTTTAGCGAAAAGATAGCCCGCGATGAGAACCGGTATCGAAACGACCGCGCCCACGGCGATGACTAGCAGTAGGTTGTGCCCCACGCCCACGGCTCCGGCGGCCGCTATGGGGCCCGGCGTCGGCGGTATAAACACGTGCGAGGTGTATAGGCCGCACGAGAGCGCGACGGCCATAGCTACGGGGTTGGCGCCGATCTTTTCCTTTATCGCGCGACGGATCGGATCTAGCACGACAAAGCCGCTATCGCAAAAGACCGGGATACCCACGATCCAGCCCATAATGAGCATAGCTAGCTCGGGGCGCTTGTCTCCTACGCAGCGCACGACCATATCGGCCAGCTTTAGCGCCGCGCCCGTCTTTTCCAGCGCCATACCGATGAGCGCGCCCAGGATGATGACGATGCCTATGCTTTTAAATATCCCGCTAAACCCCTCTCCGATGATCGCGGGAACCTTGACCAGGTCGATGCCCGCATTGACGACGCCTTCGATTTCGACCGGCTTAATACTCGCGATCACGGCAAGAGCCAGCGAGACGAGCATGATCGCTATAAAGGGATGAACCCCCAACTTTGAAATCAGCACGATCATAACGACGACCGCGATGACGAAGCAGACGATGAGAGCAATACCGCTCATAACAGCTCCTTTCGGATAAATTTTGCCTAGCTCAATATTACCGAAATTTGTTTTTAAAATATCTAAATTAGATTTGAAACTTTAGTTTCATTTTATAATGTGTGTAAATTCGGCAGATTAGCGGTCTCGTTTTTAGCTAGTTTTAACCCGTAAGCGCGCAAGCAGAGCGATCTTCTCTCAGGCCTTTGCTTTGCTCGCAGCGACGAATGCTAAATTTAGGTTTTGCGGCGATTTTGCCGATTTGGCTAGATTTAGCCTTTTCTAGCCGCCTTAAACCCGGATCTTTACGGCGCAAACGAAAAATATAATTACGCGGTTTTGGCTGAAATTTTACCGCGGGTCGGGTTTATAAAGTAGCTAAATTTTGGCGGCTAGCGCTTTAATTTCTTGCGTGTTATCGCTAAATTTTAAGTGCTTTGGGCGGATAGCGCGGACGATCAATAAAACAGGCAACAGGACTAAGCGCGAGATTAAATTCATCTGCAAAATTTAACTAATCGCGAGGGATAAATTTTAAAAATTTAGACCCAGAAAGCCGCTATTTTCTAAAACGCAAGCTCTAAAAACGGTGCTTCTAGCCTGCTGAAGCTCTTTCGTAAATTTAACCTACGCGCTATTTTTTCTCCGCAAATTTCACGCTTGCGTAGAGGTAGCTTGCAAGCCCTAGCGCGCCCAGTATCGCGCCCGCCTCGCCTATGTGCCAAAGCCCGAACCTCGTTGCGACTTGATGTCCTAAAAGCGCTCCGCCGCCGATGCCTACGTTATAAATCGCCGAGTAGATCGATATCGCGACGTCGGTAGCGTCGGGAGCTAGCGCCAAAACCCTAATCTGTAAACAAAGCCCAAAGCCGAAAATCCCCACTCCCCAGACGAAAGCTGCGAGTAGCAGCGCCGCGTCATTTGCGACAAAAACCTTTAGCGTTAGCGCCGAGGCTAGGATAAAGAGAATCGCGCAGATCAAAAATGCGTTCGGAAATGAGCGGTAAAGCTTCGAAAAAAGCATGCTAGCAAGAATGCCCGAGGCGCCAAATGCTAGCAGGACGTAGGTTACGAAGTGATCGCCTGCGGGATTAAATTTCGCCACAAAGGGCTCGACGTAGCTGTAGGTCGTAAAATGCGCGCCTACGATCAAAAACGTCAGCAGATACAAAGCAAGCAGCATAGGGCGCTTTGCTAGCATCGGCAAGCTCGCAAGAGAGCCCGCGCGGCGGCTTGGCAAAGACGGTAAAATTTTCCAAAGAAACAGCGCCTCCGCCGCCGCAAGCGCGCCGATCGCAAAAAACGTAATCCTCCAGCCCAAAAGCTCGCCGACCACGCGCCCCAAAGGAAGCCCCAAAACCATGGCTAGCGATGTCCCAAGAGCCAGCATGCCGATAGCCTGCGAGCCTTTATTTATCGGCGCTAGGCGCACGACGAGCGACGAGGTGATCGACCAAAAGATCGCGTGCGAAATCGCGATACCAAGGCGCGCTATTACCAAAACGGTAAAATTCCACGCAATGGCGGCCAGGACGTGGCTTAGCGTAAATAGCACGAAAAGTCGCAAAAGCAGCCTCTTGCGCTCGAGCTTTGAGGTTAGTAGCATCAGCGGCAGCGAAAGGATGCTTACCGCCCACGCGTAGACGGTGATTATGAGGCCTACGCTAGTAGCGTCCATCTCAAAATCCGCTGCGATGTCGCTTAGCAGCGCCACTGGGATAAATTCCGTCGTGTTAAAAATAAAGGCGGCAAACGCCAGCAAGGCAACTCTTGCGTAGGCGATTTTATGGACGTTCATCGGTTTTCTCTTTCCAGCTTTTAATTTTAGGTTTTTGCCCTTGATTTTGGGCTAAATTTACGTTCAAGCAAGGTTTTAGCGACCGATTTTATCTTAAATTTATCCGCAAACCGTAAACGTTTAAGATTGCGCGACTAACCCAAAGCTAGCCGGTTTTAGGCAAATTTGACGCTTACCGAGCGTTAAGCCTCAAATTTTATTTTAGCTCACCCCAATCCTTCGCCGCGTTTAGGCTCGTTTTTAGCGGTACGTTTAGTTTGTAAATTTCTTGCATTATCTTTTGCGCCGCCGCGCCAAACTCATCGGCATAGTCGTCTCGCACCTCGAAAATCAGCTCGTCATGTATCTGCAAAAGCATCCTAGCGCGCTCGTCTAAAAGCGGGCGGATTTTTACCATCGCCATTTTGATGATATCCGCAGCCGAGCCCTGAAATATCGTATTTACCGCCTCGCGCTCGTACATCGCAGTTTGCATCGGCGTCGCGGTAGTAAAGTCAAACAGCCGCTTCCTACCAAGCAACGTGCGCACGAAGCCCTCGTTTTTGGCCGCGGTTTTTATCCCTTCTAAAAAGCCCTTTATCGTAGGGAAAGCTTTAAAATAGCGCTCGATATACTCCTTTGCCTCGGCGCGCGTGATACTTACTTGATTTGCCAACTTGCTCGAGCCCATGCCGTAGATGAGGCCGAAATTTATACTCTTGGCCACCGCGCGGTTTTGCCCCTCGGCGCTGCCGAATATACTAATCGCCGTGCGCGCGTGGATATCCTCGTCGTTCGCAAATGCCCCAAGCAGCGCGGCGTCGCGGCTAAAATGCGCGAGCAGTCGCAGCTCGATCTGGCTGTAATCAAGCCCTACGAAGCTAAATCCGCTTTTAGCCTCAAAGCAGCCGCGCACGTCCTTAGCTAGGTTGCCGCGAGCGGGGATATTTTGCAGGTTCGGATTTTTAGACGAGAGCCTTCCCGTGCTAGTTCCAGTCTGGATAAAGTTCGTGTATATCCTGCTGTTAGCGTCTTTTTTGGCTAAATTTAGCAGCGGTTCGCAGTAGGTGCTTTGTAGCTTATATAGCTCGCGGTATTCAAGCAGCTTAGAGATGACCGGATGCTCCTCGATGAGCTCGGCTAGTACGGCCTCGTCGGTGCCGTAGCCGGTTTTGGTCTTTTTCTTTACGGGTAGTTTTAGGTGCTCAAACAGCACTTCTCCTAGCTGTTTAACGGAGTTTATATTAAAATTTTCGCCCGTTAGCTCGTAAATTTCGGCGGTCAAGGCCTTGATCTTGGCGTCGTTTTTTAGGATCAAATTTTGCATTTTCTCGCGGTTTATCGCGATACCCTCGCGCTCCATATCAAAAAGCGTGAGGATAAAAGGAAACTCGTGCGTATCGGCCAGCGCGAGCAGCTCCGGATCGAGCAAATTTAAAAAGCTTTTGTAAAATTTTAGCGTTATCCACGCGTCTTCGGCGGCGTATTTTGCGGCGTTTTCCAGCGCCACGGACGCGAAGGTCTCGCCGCGCTTTACCACGTCTTCAAATTTGATCGTGTCGTAGTCGTAGAGCCGCTTGGCTAGCGCGTCCATACCGACGCTTGAACCCGGATCCATGAGCCACGCCAGTATCATCGTGTCTTTAAAATTTACGGGCGGCTCGAGTCCTAGATTTCGCTTTACGACCTTAAAATCGTACTTTAAATTTTGCCCGATCACGCAGCCTTTGTAAATTTGCGAGATCGCCCAAGCGGCGAATTTCTCGCTTACTTGCCTAGGCACGCCCAGATATTCGTGCGCCACCGGCACGTAGTAGGCCTCCTCGTCGTTAAAGCAAAAGCTAAAGCCCACCAGACGGGCGTTTTGCGTATCGACGTCCGTTGTCTCGGTGTCAAAGGCCACGAGCGTGTCCGCGTCTATATTTGCCAGCAGCCGCTCGATCTCGCCCTCGTCCGTTAAAAGCCGCGCGTTAAAACCGAGCTTAAATTCCGCATTTTCGCCCGCGTTTTGGCTGTTTTGCAGCGCTTTTAAAAGGCGGTTTAGATCGTATTCGCGAAGGACGTCCGCCACCTTTACGAGCGGATTTTGTTCGGGAAATTCCGCCCTTTTTAGGTCTAGCACGTCAGGCACGTCGTCAAAAAGCGAGGTTAGTCGCTTGCTCAAAAATGCGCTCTCTCGGCCTTCTGCCAGCATGCCGCGGATACGTTCGTTTCGCACTAGCGGCAGGTTTTCGTAGATGCCTTCTAAACTACCGAATTCCCCCAAAAGCTTTTTCGCGCCGACCGCGCCGATGCCTTTTACGCCCGGGATATTATCCGAGCTATCGCCCGCGATAGCGAGAAAATCGCGTATACAGCTTGGCGGAACGCCGTATTTTTCTATGCAGCTCGCGCTATCGTGGTCGATCTTGCTTTGGGGGCTGTAGATGCTTACCTTGCCGTCCTCAATGAGCTGATAGAGGTCCTTATCGTGCGTCACGATACGTACGAATATATCCCTCTGCTTGCACTCCTTTACGACGCTAGCGATGATGTCGTCGGCCTCGTAGCCTTCGCGGCTCACGGCGGCTAGGCCCATTTTTTCTATCATTTCTATGCACACCGGCAGCTGCTCTTTTAGCGCGGCGGGCGGCTCGGAGCGGTTGGCTTTGTAGTCTCCTAGGATCTCGTGGCGCAGCGTCTTGCCCTTGCTATCAAGCGCAAATATGATGTAGTCGCTTGCGAATTCGTTTTGCAGATTCATAATAAAATTCGCAAAACCGCTCACCATGCCGCTTGGCTTGCCTTCGCGGTTTTTTAATCCGCTCATCGCGTAGTAAAGTCTGAAAAAAAACCCGAAAGTGTCGATGATCGTTAGGGTTTTTTGGCTCATTTTTTATCCTTTTTTTGGGCTAATTTTACAAATTTTAGGCAAAAAGTAGGCTGATTTTTGATTTTATTTTAAAAGGACGCGAAAATATAAAACGCGGGTACCGGCATGCCCGCGTAAATCGGCGTAAATTTAATCTCGCAGCCGCTTTGCAAGCACTCCGCGCTCCGCGCGATAGCCCGCGCTAGAGCCGCAAAATCGCCTGCGCGCTGGGTGACTAAATTTGGGTTTTAAGCCCGAAAATCATAAATTTAAACATAAAAAAGAGGCAAATTTAGCCTATTTTGCGCGAGATATTTTAAAAATCTACAAAAATCCCCGCAGGCGCTATCAACCGACTTATCCGCCTAAATATCGCGCTAAGGCCTAGATTCTCGCGTTTTGTAGTTTGTTCAAGGTGTGCTGTTTGGCGATTTTTTAGGATATGTTTTCTTGCCGTTAGAGTTAAAAAGCCCGAATTTGCGCGCTCATAGTTCCTCGCCGCGCGCAAAAATCATCGCAAATTTCACGCGCGCAGCGTACGTTTTGCTCCGCTTCGTTTTGGGCGCGGTTCGGTCTGGCTAGCCGTAAATTTTCTTTAAATTCGCAAGATTTGCGCTCAAATTTAAAAGCAGCATATCGGCCGTCACTAGCCTTGCCATCGCGGTAGCTACGACGCTGCCGCGCACGCCGATGCACGGATCGTGCCGCCCGCGCAGTTCGCAGACTACGTCCTGCCCGCGCACATTTTGCGTCGGCTGAGGTAAAAATATCGACGGAGTGGGCTTAAAATGCGTTTTTATCACGACCTCTTGCCCGCTAGTCATACCGCCTAGTGTTCCGCCCGCGTGATTTGAGGCAAAGCCGAATTTCTTGTCCAAATTTAACCTGCGCCAAGCCTCGCCGTCTGCCTCGCTTTTGCATTCGTCAAATTTGCCACTGTTTAAATTTGCTAGCTCGCCCGTGCCCTCAAAAGTAGAGTTATCTGCGCCCGAATCTACGCCCGCATACGCCGCGCTCATCGGGTCGTTATTTTGGCTGCCGCGCATCTTGCTCGCATTCACGCCTTCGCCGATCTCTACGGCTTTGACGCCGTTTATGCCCATCATCGCGGCCGCGATTACAGCGTCAAATTTATAGTATAGCCCCTCGCCAAGCCCGGCCGGCGCGCCGCGGATCACCGTGACGACACTAGCTCCGACGCTGTCGTGCCCCTGCTTGGCTTTTAGGATCTCCTCTTTCATCGCCTCTTCGTTACCCAGCGAAAATATCTCCGATCGCGCCGCGAGATCAAAGTCTAACCGCTCGCCGCACGAAATTTCGCCCACGCTAGCCACGCCGCTTTGCACGCTGACGCCAAATTCGCCCAGCAAAATTTGAGCTATCGCGCCGCCGGCCACGCGCACAGCCGTCTCTCTAGCCGAGCTGCGTCCGCCGCCTCTGTGGTCGCGGACGCCGTATTTAAGGTAGTAGGCGTAGTCGGCGTGTCCTGGACGAAAGAGCTCGCGTAAATTTTCGTAATCGCCCGATTTTTGATTTTCGTTTCGGATGACAAAACCGATCGGAGTGCCCGTGCTTAGCCCATCAAACACGCCGCTTAAAATCTCCACGCGGTCACCTTCGCTCCTTGCCGTGGCAAATTTCGAGCCGCCCGGTTTTCGTTTATCAAGCTCGCTTTGGATAAAATTTAAATCGATACGCACGCCTGCTGGAAAACCGTCTAGTACGCCGCCGATCGCCACTGCGTGACTCTCGCCGAACGTCGTTAGCGTTAGTTTGCGTCCGAAGGTATTCACTTGCTCTCTCCTAAAATCTCAAGCGCGGTTTTGGCGGCTTTTTGCTCGGCTTCTTTTTTGCTCTTGCCTGCGGCTCGCGAGATCTCGCGCTCGTTTAGCATTAGCGCGATCTCAAATTCTTTCTTGTGATCGGGGCCTTTTGAGCCTACTAGCACGTATTTTGGTATCTGCGCAAAGCGCGCCTGGGTGAGCTCTTGTAGCGCGGTTTTGTAGTCTTTTACCATGCGGTCGAAATTTATATCGGGATAGCATCTCTCAAAGGCTTTTAGACTGGCCGCGCGCACGGCGTCAAAGCCGCTTTCTAGGTAGATCTCGCCCATCAGCGCCTCGAAGGCGTCTGATAGGATCGAAGCTTTTAGCCGTCCGCCGTTGTGCTCCTCGGCCGGCGAGATGTTGATGAGCCCGCCTAAATTTAGATATTTAGCCAGCTCGGCGAAGCTTTTTTCATTTACGAGCGCGGCTCTTAGTTTGCTTAGATCGCCTTCGCTTAGGCGCGAAAATTTGTGAAAAAGATAATCCCCGATCACCAGATCCATCACCGCATCGCCCAAAAACTCGAGCCTTTCGTTGTTTGCGCCGCCTTTTACGCTTTTGTGCGTGAGCGCGGTTTTTAGCAGCTTTTCGTCTTTAAATTTATATCCTAATTTCTCTTCCAAATTTCGCATTATTCGCCTTTTAAGCTATTTTTTATCTTTACGGCTTGCTCGCGCGCCATCTCGTCGCAAAGCTCGTTTTGCGGGTGCCCGGCGTGGCCTTTGACCCAGATCGCTTCGACCTCGTGCGGCTTGCTCGCGCTTAGATACTCCTGCCACAGCGGGACGTTTTTTACGTTTTTAAAGTTTTTCTTCACCCAGCCCTCTAGCCACGCATTTACGGCGTTTGCGACGTATGAGCTATCGGTGTAGAGCTTCACGCGACACGGCTGCTTTAGTGCTTTTAGCCCCTCGATCGCGGCGCGTAGTTCCATTTGATTATTCGTCGTGTGTGCCTCGCCGCCGCTTGCCGTTTTTTTGTGCTCGCCGTACTCTAGGATGTACGCCCAGCCGCCCGGCCCTGGGTTGTCCAGGCACGAGCCGTCGCTAAAAAGGCATACTGTTTTCATCAGATTTTTCCGTGATGTGAGGCAAAATTTGCACGCTGCCTAGCTCGCTACACATCGGACAGCGGTAAAAATGCATCGGAAAGGCGTTTTTGCAGCTCTTGCAAACGTAGTTAAAGCTAAGCGCGGCCTTGTCGTAGTTTGCCGCTTTTAGCTTCTTTAAAACCTCTAGCTCAAAACCCAGTGGCGCGCCGTCCTCGTCGCTCATGCCTTTGATAAAAAACAGGCTCTTGTACTCGGGGTCGGTTAAATTTACGGGCGTGTTTTGATAATAAACCAAATCCAAAACGTCCTGTAGCGGCGGGAAATAGCTAAAATCCTTAAGCCCCGAACCATTTAAATTTAACCTCTCCATCGCCATACGCCGCACGAGAGCAAATTCGTCCTTCAGAGCTAAAATTTCGCTGATTTTGCCTGCTTCGTCCCTGCTTTTATCCGCTAAAATTTGCAGCGCCTTTATGTAGGCCGTCTGCGCTCTCACGCCCTCGCCGAGCTCTTGCAGCGCGTCCAAGGCTTGCAACGCGCCCTCGTAGTCTTTTAGTTTTTCAAAAATTATCGTTAGCGATTTTAGCGCGATTTGATTTCGCGGAGAGATTTTTAGCGCCTCTAAAAAGACGCTTTTTGCGCGCTCTAAAAAGCCCGCCTTAAAATAAGTCTGACCCAGATCGGTGAAAATTTGCTCCTTTGCCGCGCGGTTTTTAGCCCGCTCTAAAGCCACGGCATAGACGTTGATAGCCTTTTCAAAATACCCGCTTTTTGAAAACGTCCCCGCCAAAAAGCACATCGTAGCCGTATCCGCGCCCGAGTTTATCAAAAGCTGCTTGTTTTCGTCGCTCAGACCTTGAGATTTGCCGAATTTTTTTAAAAATCCCGCAATCTCCGCCTTTTCGTCCTTGCTCTTAAAAACGCCCCACGCGTAGCTAAAAACGGCGATCACGAGTACCGCGGCGACTAGCACCACTAGACCGAAAATCGGGTCCCTAAATTCGATAAAAAATATATCCAAAATGCCGCTTTCTAAAGTCAAATTTAACGCCGATTATAGCAAAACGATTGTATAATCTCGCTTATGATCGATCCAAAATCAATAGAAAGACTAAAAGCGCAAACCGATATCGTCGATATAGTCGGACACTATCTGCCGCTGAAAAAAAGCGGAGCTAACTTCGTGTGCGTCTGTCCGTTTCACGACGATAAAAACCCGAGCATGAGCGTGAGCCCGTCGCGCGGGATATTTCACTGCTTTTCGTGCAAAGCCGGCGGCGACGCGATCAAATTCGTGATGGACTACGAAAAGCTAAGCTACCCAGAAGCTGTCGAAAAGATCGCGGGACTGCAAAATTTCACGCTAAACTACGTGCGCGGCGGCGAACCGGCGAAGGAAAACAAGCACATCCTAGAAAACGCAAACGCCTTTTACCGCTCGCTGCTCTATAAAACGCCCGCGGCTGTAGAGTATTTGTATTCTCGCGGTATCACGGACGAGCTCATAGATAAATTTGAACTAGGTTTCGCGCCTGAGAGCGCACAGACGATAAGGCTACTGCAAAACGAGCAAATAGAGCCAAAAGAAGCCCTAGAAGTCGGCATCGTAAAGCAAAACGAAAACGGCATCTACGCTAGCTTCATAAACCGCATCACCTTTCCTATCTATACGCACGCGGGACGGCTGGTTGGTTTTGGCGGACGTACGATCAGCGGAAATCCCGCTAAATACGTAAATTCGCCCCAGTCCGCGGTTTTTGATAAATCAACGCTTTTTTACGGCTATCACCTGGCAAAGCGCGAAATTTTCACCAAAAATCAAATCATAATCACCGAAGGCTACATGGATGTCATCATGCTGCACAAGGCGGGCTTTAACAACGTCGTAGCCGTGCTTGGAACCGCACTCACAACCAAACACTTGCCGCTTTTAAAACGCGGCGAGATTAGCGTTATTTTGTGCTTTGACGGCGACGATGCGGGCATAAACGCTGCGACGAAATCCGCTCTGTTGCTCGCGCAAAACGAAATCGACGGCAGCGTCGTCATTATTGAGGGCGGCGCCGATCCGGCCGATATGGTCGCTGCAGGCAAGATAGAGTATCTGCGTCAAATTTTTGAAAGCGGCACGGAGATCGGCGAATTTTACATCAGGCATCTAGCTAGCGGCTTTGACCTCTCGCGCCCCGTGCAAAAGCAAAAGGCGCTAGAAGCGATCCAAGCCTTTACCGCGAGTCTAAAACCCGTCGTGGCAAACTCCTACGCGCCGCTCGTGGCTAAAATTTTAAAGATAGCCGAGGGGTCGTTTTGGCTAACTAGAGGCGCAAATACGCAAGCTACTCAGGAGCGCATGCAAGCCTACGAAATGCAAAATTTCGGCAAAAATCAGCGCGGACAAAAAGATCAGCTCGAGCTTCAAATTTTAAAAACGATGATCGAAAACGAGAGTCTAAAAAGCACCGTTTTGGAAAATTTAAAGCCTGAATATTTCGTCCGTCACAGGGATATTTTCGAAGCCGTAGCGCAGGGGGTCGATACAGACGATCCCGCCGTGCGCGAGCTGATGTTTGAAAACTATGACGCCTTTAGCGACGAGGAGAAAATTTTTGAAGCCGTGAATGTTTTTAAAACGAGATTTTATAAAAATATGTACAAAAAGTACTCGGCGGCGAAAATTCCTCTGGAGGAAAAGGCGCTCATACTCAAAAAAATCGACAAAATTTTAAAGGAAATCAATAAAAAATGAAAGCATTAGTTTTATTTAGCGGCGGGCTTGACAGCATGATCGCCATCAAGCTTCTAACCAGCCAAGGCATCGAAGTTACGGCGATCCATATCGACATCGGCTTTAGCGGCGACGAGGAAAAAATGGAAATTTTACGCCGCCGCGCTAACGAAGCCGGAGCCGAGTTTAAGATCGTAGATATCAGAAACGAATACCTACGCGACGTGCTTTTTACGCCTAAATACGGCTACGGCAAGCACTTTAACCCCTGCATCGACTGCCACGGATATATGTTTAAAACGGCACTTGCGATGATGCGCTCGGAGGGCGCTAGTTTTATCGCGACGGGCGAGGTGGTCGGCCAGCGCACGATGAGTCAGAGGCGCGACGCGATGGTGCAGGTCAAAAACGCTGCGGGCGACGAGGACGACCTTATCTTACGCCCGATGTCCGCACAGCTAATGAAGCCCACAAAGCCCGAGCGAGAAGGCTGGGTCGATCGCAGTAAGCTGCTAGGTATCAGCGGACGCGACCGCAAAAGGCAGCTCGCGCTTGCTAAGGAATTCGGCTTTAGCGAATTTGAGACGCCAGGCGGCGGGTGCTTGCTCACGATCGAGAGCTTTTCAAATAAAATCAAAGATTTCATCAAATTTGACCCGGATATGACTAGCGCGGATATGCAGTTGCTGCGTATCGGACGGCATCTGCGCCTGGCAAACGGCACCAAAATGGTCATCGGCCGCGACGAAAACGACAACGCCAAACTTCTAGCTCTAAATAATCCTAAATTTACGCAGATCAAATTTGACGAAGGCGTCGTGGGCGCGACTAGCCTCGTGGACGCTAAATTTAACGAGTCTGATCTCGAGTTTGCCGTGCGGTTGGCGCTTGCTTATACCAAGACGGATAAAGACGCGGCGGTACGAACTAGAGTCGGCGAGCGCGAAATTTGCGTGAAGCCTTTTGAGAGCAAAGAGCCCGCGCAGGAGTTTTTCGTAAATTAGATTTAAGCGTTTAGATTAAAGCTGCGTGTCCGCGTTAAATTTTGCGGGTTAAATTTAAAAAATGCGCGAGATAGTTTAAAATCGCAAGCTAAATTTAAGGGCTTTGGGTTTTAAAATCATCCGCAAAAAGTAACCTACCGACTAAATTTGGCGGCTAAATTGGGCGGTTTAACCGCAAGTTGCATTAGTGTATCTTGCCTTAGCTTGCGGTCGCTTAGCCAAAACCATCGGCGCTAAAACCGGACTTTGGGCTTTAATCTACGCAAGCAAAAAAAGACTAGACGCAAATTTAAAAGCATTAATAAAGACGCTTTCTTGGCTTAAATTTACCCTCATAGCGCGCCTAAAGCAAGCAGAGCCGTAAAACTCACTTTTGCGATAAAAGCTAAATTTCGCTTGCAAAAGGCCTTTGGCGGCGATTTTAAAGACGCGATTTTAAGCGGAAAATCAGACGTGCGCCGACTTAACTTGTTTTTGAGCTAAATTTAGCTAGGGTACGCGCCCGGCGACGGGGTTTTATTTTTAAGATTTGGCTGTTTTTGAGCTAAATTTAGCTTGCATAGCGGCGATTTTTCGTTTGCTAGCGGTTAAATCTATAAACGCCGCAAATCTAGGCGCCCAAGCTATTTTTAGCCTTAGGTTTTGCTCTTTAAAGCCCCGCAGCTTCGCCAAAACGCTCTTTGTAAGATTTTTTGCTATTAATCGGGGCCAAATTTATATGCGGCTGCTTGCGCCACCCCGTTTGCTTGCGGGGCTCATACCCGCGCGAAGTTTTACGATTTTAATTCATGCCTTAAAGTGCGAAATAGCCTTTGATTTATCTACTCGGATAAAAATTTAGCGATTTTACCGCCTTGATTTTGATTATTTACGCGCTAAAAAACAAAGCTTAAAACGGATGTTTACGGTATTTTGCCGTTAATTTATAGCTGCCGCGCACCGTAAATCCCAATTATAACAAAGCACCGCAAAAACCCGCCATATATTGTTTTACAGGCTTTAAAACGGCAATGCGGTCCAAATCCGTTTGCCGTTTCGTAACTTTAAGTCAAAACGAGCCTTAACTTAATTTTACAGTGATAAAACCAAAATATTTTCAGATTTTATTTTATTTTGATATATTTTAAGTATAATTCTCAATTTAATATAATATGAAAGTTTTTGCAATGGATTATCAAGGATTGTTTTTAACGGTGCAGTTTTTAAACGATAGAAAAAAGGCGAGCAGAAAGGAAATAACGGCGTTTTTAGCAAAAAGCATAAACGCCTCGCAAAGCAAAGCCGACGCGCTCATAAATGCGTTAGCAGCAAGCGCAACGATTTTAAATTTGCCGCCTCCGCAAAGGCTAGTCGTAAAAACAGGACGCGGGATATACGAGATAAGCCAAGCCGGCGAAAAAATACTAAAAGGCAAAGACGCGCGGCAAAATTTTATGCGAAAACTAGATGAAATTTACGGCGCCGCGCAAAAGCAGCAAACGCTAAAACGCCCCTCGCCCAAGATACGAGAATACGCAAAAGACGTCGCCCTAGCCTTGCTTTGCGAGATAAAAGATAAGTTAGTCGGCGAGTTAAAATCAAAACCCATGCAGGCGTTTAAATCGCTCGCGCTAAAAATCGTTAAAAAACATAAAATTTTAGGCAAAATTTATGTCTTTAGACATATTTTTATCGCGGTTTTGGCGGCTAAACTCGCATTTGAGGCCTTTCAAATCCTAAGGCGCAGGCGCGAGAAAAGACTGCAAACGGCTACTTTAGGCTAAATTTAAACTTTCATAGCATTTGAAGGCGAATAATTAAATCTATACTTAACAATATGTAGTAAAAAAATATAATCAAAAAATAATATATTAGATATTTAACGGTAAATATCGTAACCGCCGCCGCCTCAAGCATTCGCACAGCGCTTGCGACGCATTCGTTATCTACAAAAATAACAAAGCGATCTATATAATGCTTTATAAACATTATTATTTTTAATAAAAGCCCAATATCAAATAAAATTCCGATTACGATAGGAAAAACGAAGATTACCATTATAAATTTACTAAAACTAAAATTCGCATATCTAGGCGTTCCGCATGAATCAAGCTTTACAGAGTAAAATTGAGACGGAAATATCGCGATACCGATCAATACGCCGCCTAAAATTTCGCTCAAAACGCCCATAGGTACCGGCAAATTCAGCGCAAAAATATAATACAAATAGCACACGGCGACCAACCGCGCCGCAAAAAATGAAAATGCGATATAAACCGCAAACATCGCAAATCTAAGAAGCTTTTCGCCTTTTGTCGGTACGTTTACGCTTAAATTTATCATTTCATTATCTTTACGTTTTTGTTGATTAAAAACTCTTCCAAATTTTTAATATCGCCTGAGTTAAATAATGATAAATTAACTCTTGCAAAATAAAATACGGAATCGACGGTTTTTATAATCATATATTTATTTATAATTTTAACGTATTTTATTTCTTCATAATCCACGCTTCTTTCTCTAAACAAATAATAAATACTTAAGAAAGTATCGTAGCAGTATATCTTTTTTATAAAATACGAATAAAAGTAAATTCTTATAAAATAAAAAATACCTAATACACCGATAAACGAATAATTATTACCAATTAACATCAAATAAATAGATGCGCTAAGTATAACGATTTGAAACAAAATCTCAAATAACCCGCCGATATATTTCGCACGTTCTACGCTAAGAAGCGTTTTGGGCATGACTATCTCTATATATGCTCCGCTACCATCGGCAGTCTCTATACGCATCACGTCGTATAATTCCTTGTCGTATTCCTCGTCAAATTCATTCTCTACGTTTTCTTCGTATTTTTCTTTTTCCACATTTTTTCCTATTTTTTATTTATTATATATTTATAAAATAGATTTCTTACTTAATTAAATATTTTTAATTTCAAAAATCTTCTCGCCTGCGCGTTTACGTTTTAAAAATAGATATGTAAATTTAGCTAAACGTAGTTAAATTTTAGCGGCAAACTAAAAGCAAATTTATATATAAATTTGACAAAAATCTCAAGCCTAATTTACTCTAAGCTAAAAAACCGCCTCATCTTGCGCTTCCAATCGTCTTTTGGTATTTCCGTGTCGTTTGGATCGTCGCTCCAAACTTCGTGTTTGTCTTCGAAAAATATCGCAGTCCTTTGAGCTTGCGGCATAAATTTCGTCTTGTCCTCCACGGGGATTTTGTTCGCCCGAAAATACCGCAACAGCTCAAAATAATCATCTCTGCTATAGCAATTTACCAAAAAATAATTTCTATTTTTCATCCTTATGACGAAATTTTTACGCAGTAGCCATAGCGGTTCGCCCGATTTTTTGAGTTTATAGATTTTAAACGGCAGCGCAAATATCAAATAAACTAAAAGATATCTTATAAAGTCCTTCGTTTTATTAAAATGCACGCCGATAGAGGACTTTTTATAGAGCTGATACGGGGTAAAAAAGTGAAATCTGCCGTATCTGCTATCAAGCTCGCTGATAACGCAAAAATAGACCTTTTCCACGTCTTTTACGAGGACGATTTTCTCCTCGCTCTCTACTTTGTTTACGTAGACATACTCTATATGATAAATTTGCTCGCTAGAAAATCTAAAAAAGCTCGGTTTTTGTTTAAAAACTCGCGGTGCGAAAACGTATGTATTGTATAGGCAGAATAATAAAAAAGATGCAGGCAAAGCAATAAGATAAATGCGGTATAAAAGCTCATAGTCGCTAAAAGCAAATACAAAAACGAGAATCGAGTAAAGAATAATATACCATCCCGCCAAAAACAGCGCGCCATAGTCGTTTATGATTATCGGGTTTTCGTCGTAGTTTCTCAAATTTTCTCCAAATTTCGCTTCACGCAGTTAAATTTAAAATGTATAACAAAAGGCGGGCGCAGGCTAAATTTGGCTCGGCAAATTTAAAATCGGCTCGCCGCAAAATCAAAGCAAATTTAAGCGACCGCTCCCAAGCCAAAGCCGCTTAAATTTGTGTAAAAAGCAAAATTTGACGCACCGCCGAATTTAACCTCGGGCTTAAATTTACCCGAAGCAAAGTCAAACTCGCACGGCACGCCTCGTCAAATTTACTCCGACTTACCCGTTTTTCCTAGCAAATTCCTTCATAAACTCAGCCAAAGTCCGCACATTTTCGATACTCACGGCGTTATATATCGAGGCTCTGATGCCGCCTACGTGACGATGGCCTTTTAGACCCAGCATACCCGCATTTTCGGATTCGGAGATAAAGGCCGCCTCCAGCTCGCGGTTTGCGATGGTAAAGCTAACGTTCATCAGCGAGCGGCTATCTTTTTGCGCGTGACCTTTGTAAAAGCCTCCCGAACCGTCGATCGCGCCGTAAAGCAGCGCCGCCTTTTGCTCGTTGATCCGGTTTACGCCCGCTAGACCGCCCTGTTCTTGCACCCAGCCCAGCGTCAAATTTAGCAGATATATGCCAAAGGTCGGCGGCGTGTTGTATAGCGACGCGGCGCTAGCGTGCGTATCGTAGCGAAGCATCGTCGGAGTACGCTCCATGCAGGCTCGCTCTAGCAGGTCCTTGCGGATGATGACGACGGTTACGCCGCTTGGGCCGGCATTTTTCTGCGCGCCACCGTAGAGAAGACCCACGTCCGTGAAATCAACCGGCCGCGAGAAAAAATCGCTCGACGCATCGACGACGAGAGGCGCTTTGGAGCGAGGCAGCTCACGGTACTGCGTGCCGTAGATGGTGTTGTTCGTGCAGACGTAGCCGTATGCGGCGTCGTCACTAAATTTGACCTCTGGGATACGGTCGTAGGATGTCTCTTTACTGCTAGCGACCACTTCGTATCTTGCGCCGACGTTTGCGGCCTCTTTGATCGCTTTGCTAGTCCAGACGCCCGTGTCTGCGTACTGCGCGACGCCTTTGGCGGCTAAATTTAGCGGTATCATCGCAAACTGCAAGTGCGCGCCGCCTTGCAAAAATAGCACGTCAAATTCCTCGCCGATGCCGTATAGCTCGCGCACCTTGGCCATCGCGCCGTAGTGCACCTCTTCAAAAATCTTGCTTCGGTGGCTGATTTCCATTATCGAAAAGCCCTTGCCCTGATAGTCCGTGAGCTCGTTTTGCGCGCGCTCAAGTACGCTAAGAGGCAGAGCCGAAGGTCCCGCGCTAAAATTTAGCTTTCTATTCATCCAAACTCCTTTCAAATTTGAGCTGATTTTAGCGTTATTTGCGTTAAAAAATCATTTCGCGTCGCAAGGTCGGCGGCAAAAGCTCGCAAATTTTACACTTTAAGCTACCTTTTGATACAATTTTTCATATTAAGGAGCGAAATTTGATAGAGATCGAGCGTAAATTTATCCTGCGTGACGCCGCCGTCATAAACGAGCTAAAGGCCCGCAACATCGGCACCGAGCAAAAAGAAGTGACGCAAATTTACGTCAAAATCACTCCGCTTGAGGAGATTAGATTTCGCGAGGCTTCGGGCGTTTTTACGATCACGCAAAAATCAGGCATCGGCCTAGCGCGCGAGGAAAACGAGAGCGAAACGGAAGCCAAAAGCTTTAAAAAAGCCCTAAAAAACGCGGTCGCCGCTCCGATAAAAAAGACGAGATTTCTATTTCGGCTTGACGGCGCCGCTTGCAACGTCGATATTTTCCACGGCGCTTTGGAGGGGCTTGTAACTTTTGAGGCCGAGTTTGCTAGCGAGCGCGAGGCGGCGGAGTTTAACCCGCCCGAATTTATCGCCGCTCACGCAACCGGCGAGGTCACGGAAGACGAACGCTATAAAAATAAAAATTTGGCGCTTTTTGGCTTACCGCAAGGCAGTTTCGACGCGCAAAAGAGCATTGAGATTTTACGAAACAGCCCGGGGCTAGAGCTAAATTTACCAAGCTACATCGGCGCGCTGGACGGGATGCGGATAGTGTTTTTTCAGATATTTATGCTACTTGGCAAGCACCTAAACGAGTACGCAAGCTCTAGCGACGCCGAGGCGCTGCATCAGATCCGCATAAATTTGCGTAAAACCCGCTCTTTGCTCAAAATTTTCGCTCCCGTTTTCGACCGCAAAACGGCGCGGCATTTTTTGCTAAATTTTAAAAAACTAGCCGAGCTAACTAACCAAAAGCGCGATATAGACGTATTTTGCAAGTTTTTGCAAAAGCAAAAAGGCTTTGAAGCGCTAGCGAGCGAGCTAGAAAATCTAAGCAAAACCCTAGCCAAAAGCGTCCAAGCCGAGCTGCAAAGCGACGAAACAAGCGAAATTTTGCGCGACTGGGAGGTATTTTTACGCGAAGGAAGCGGCTTTTTTAAAGGCGAGCTAGGAGACGCGCCAATAAAAAAACTCGTCGCAAAATCCATGCGAGCTCAAATTTTACGCCTTAAAAAATCTCTCTCAAATTTGAGCCAAACCACCGAGAACGCGCAGTTTCACAAGTGCCGCATCGAGATAAAAAGGCTGAGATACTTAAGCGAAATTTTCGGCGGCGGTTTTGGCTTCCCTGCGGCTAAAAAATGTTTTAAAAAGACCAAAATTTTACAAGAAGTTTTCGGCTCGTTGCAAGACGCCGACGTCTGGCTAGGCCTGCTCGCACACGTAAAAAGCGGCACCGAGCAAAAGCGCATAGACAAGCTCCAAGCTAAAATTTACAAAAAAATATACGAGCTGCGAAGCGAAATTTTGGACTCAAAGCCTAAAATTTTAAAAAGCCTCACAAAGCTTTCGCACGGCTTAAAAATCTACTATATCTAAAGAGAAAAAATGGAAAAACAAGAAAAAATAGTTCAGATGTTTAACGACATCGCGCCTACCTACGACCTAGCAAACCGCGTGCTAAGCATGGGCGCGGACGTGAGCTGGCGCAAGATCGCGTGCAAAACGGTTTTGTCAAATTTCAAAGACTCAAGCGTAAATATCGTAGACGTCGCATGCGGCACGGGCGATATGATGGGCTTTTGGCAAAAGACGGCGGGCGAGTTTAACGTAAAAATCGAAAATCTAATCGGCGTCGATCCCTCAAGCGGCATGCTAGCAGTCGCCAAGCAAAAATTCCCGGAGTTTAAATTTATCGAGGCGCTAGCGACGCAAACGACGCTTGATAGCGGCTCGGTGGACGTTCTTAGCATCAGCTACGGCATCAGAAACGTGGTCGAAAGGGGGGCCGCGCTAAGAGAGTTTAACAGAGTGCTAAAAACGGGCGGATACGTTGTAGTGCTAGAGTTTACCAAACGCAAAAAAAGCGGGCTTTTAACCGGCGTTCGCGACTTTTATCTAAGTAAAATTTTGCCTAAAATAGGCGGCTTTATCTCCAAAAATCAAGAAGCCTACGAGTACCTACCAAACTCGATCGAGGGCTTTTTAGACGCGGCTAGCTTTGCGGACGAGCTCGCTAGCGCTGGCTTTGAGATGCGGCTTTGCAAGAGCTTTTCGATGGATATTTCTACCCTTTTCATCGCGCAAAAGGCGCGTGAGTGCTAAGCGTCAGCGAGCTAAACGAGCAGGCCAAAACGCTGCTTGAGACGACGTTTTCCTACGTCGAGGTAGAGGGCGAGATCTCGCGGCTAGTGAGGCACGGCTCGGGCCACTGGTACTTCACGCTAAAAGACGAAAAGGCCGCGATCTCGGCGGTCATTTATAAATTTAACGCCGCCAAGCTCAAATTTGACGTCGCAGACGGCATGAAGGTCGCTCTCTACGGCAAAATTTCGCTCTACTCGCCAAGCGGCAGCTATCAGTTTATCGCGACTCTCATACGCCCAAGCGGCGAAGGCGAGCTCGAACTTGCATTTAAACAGCTAAAAGCCAGACTTGAGAGCGAAGGGCTTTTTGATATATCGCGCAAAAAACCGCTACCTAAATTTCCCCGCAAGATCGCGCTAGTGACGTCAAAAACCTCCGCCGCGTTGCAAGATATGCTGCGTATCGCTTCGCAGCGCTGGGCGCTGGCTGAAATTTTAGTTTTTGACTCGCTAACGCAGGGCGAAACCGCGCCCGCCTCGCTCATACGCGCCCTAAAAAGAGCAGATGCAAGCGGCGCGGATGCGATCGTGCTAGCGCGCGGAGGCGGTAGCAGAGAGGATCTGTGGTGCTTTAACGACGAAAATCTAGCCCGCGAGATCTACGCGGCACGCACGCCCGTGATATCGGCCGTCGGACACGAGATTGATTACGTCATCAGCGATTTTGCGGCGGACTTTCGCGCTCCGACCCCAAGCGCGGCGATGGCTGCGCTACTGCCCGATGCGGGCGAGCTAATGCAAAGCATAGACAGGCTAAGCGAGGCGGCGGACGCGGCCTTTATGCGCGTTTGGGAGCATAAATTTAACGCTCTAGCGATGATGAGAGCGAGATTTTCTCAGGCTAGCCTCACGCAAAAAATCGCTCGCAAAGAGCAAATTTTGCTAAATTTAAGACAGGTTTTAGACGCTGCCACGCAGACTAAACTGCTCAAATTTGAAAACGCGCTAAAACTAGCTCGCGCCGCATACGCGCAGCAAGAGTCGTTTTTTGCGCAGATTTCAAATTTCGTCCGAGTACAAAAGGACGGCAAAACCGTAAATCTAAGCGAGCTAAAATCCGGCGACCGCATCGCGTTAAGCTCGGTAAACGCAAGCAAAGAGGCGGAGATTTTGTAAGCGACTCCGCCCGCTTGCGAATTTGCTTTGGATCAAATTCGACTTTCGCGAAACGACGATTTTGATAAATTAGACTTGTCGGCGCCGATTTTAAATTTTACTTAGCGGCAAATTCGGCGTTTTCAAGCTAAAATTTAATTTTAACGCGCGACGCCTCGGGCAAATTTGACACGGGCCAAATTTGAGTTAAATTTAAGCGCAAAGCACATCAAATTTGACAGCGATTTACGGCTTATGACGCGGTTTGATTTGTTTTGCACTATCGTTATAAATCGCAAACTCGGCGCAATAATAGTTATTAAAAATAAATTTAAGGAGCAATGTAATGAATAAGATTTTTAACCTCAACAACATTTTCGCTTTTCCTCTTAAGGCGTATGATTTGCAGAACGTTTTCTTTTGCAAGGAGCTGTTAAAAGAGCGATTTTTTTGTATTTCCGAGGACTACGAGAGTGGTTTTTACAGATCCCCAAACGCGCTGCAGGAAACTTACCAAGTAGTTTTAGAAGAAGATGTTATGGACTATATAAAAAAGCTAGACAAGCATATTTACGAATGCATTTTATTTAACTTTTTATATAAAATAAGAGATGAGCTTGAGACGCTAAGCTTTGATGAGTTTAATCAAATTTTAACCGATGAGGAGATAAAAAAAGAGTTTAAAAATTTCGGCGTATCCTTTGATAAAGACGATTTTAATGAAGATGACTTTGCCGACAAAAAAGCCGAATTTATGCAAATTTATCGAATTTTGCGCCGATACGAGCGATATACTCGCCGTTTGCGAAAAACAAAACATAAGAGCTTACGATTACGCATCCATAATAGCATTGGCGATAATCGGCTTTGAGGATTTATATTTGAAGCAAAAAAAATATGAAAAAATCGTAAATGTCTACGGTGAAAAAATTCTTAGCGAATTTAACGGCTGGGACGAATTTATCGCTAGCTTTATGCTTGGAGAGCTATACAAAAACAGCTTTGAGAAAAGAGAAGATGACGAAGACGACTATGAAACGACAAGCAATCTTAGGCTCGTTTATAACGCCCTAACGCTTCCTTACGATATATTTCAAATGAGCGGCATCTGGGAGAACAGCGTAGAAAATGCGAAAGAAAAGCTGGTTTCTATTCTAGAAAAGCGCCTAGACAAAAATGAAACCGGCGAGCAAAAAGAGCTTTATGAGAAAAAGAGAAAATATTACGAAGGAGAGTGCGCCAAACTCGGCTTAAATACTCAGGATTTTACGCAAATTCTAAATATTTTTTATGAGGAATTTTACGCTCCGTTTAGAAATTTAGAGACCGATTATCTGTTTAGCGAAACCGAAAAAGACATCGTAACGCCGTTTACTACGCTTGAAGGCGACGATACTTTATATAAAGATTCATCAAGCGGCATATTATTCGAAATATTTTACGCTTGCGTTTCGCATTTTAACGAGGCCAAACGCAATAGCCATTATAGCTTATTCGAGGCGGCGAATAAATTTTTAAAACGACACAAACTCGAACTAAAAAGAAACGAACTACCGATAGAGTTGCCGCTTATCATCTTTAAAAACGCCCTGATTACGACAAAAGCCGTTTATTTTCCAAACGGGTTTTTAAAAGTAAAAAGGATAGCTTGGGTGGACGTTAAATTTTCGGCAAAAGTTTTTACGTTTGAGGATATCGAATGTCGCTTTAGTAACGAAGACGTTTTTGTTCTATCGCTAAAATTTTCTGATTTTATAGCCGAGAACTTGAATCTTAGAAAAGAGGTCATAGAAGAGCTTGGGTATGAAGTAAAGGCCCTTGAACTAGCTTTTAACAATCTAAAAAAGCGTTTTAGCTAACGCAAAGATTAGCCATGCAAAGATTCTACGGACGGGTGATTGCGGTACCTATTTTTAAGCATAAAACAGATAAGATAATAACGCAAATCAAAATTTAAAGGAGCGATATGAAAACGAACGTAAAATTTTTACTGGCCGCGTGCGCCGCGATGCTAATAACCGGCTGCGCGACGGAGAGTTCTCGCGTAGTCGAGACGCCAAAAGTTCAAACCCCAAGCACCGCCTATCAAGGACAAAAGATCGCCGTTTCTATCGGCCGCTTTAGCAACCAGTCATCATACCAAAACGGCGTATTTTCAGACGGCGAGGACAGGCTGGGCAACCAAGCCCAAACCATCCTCATCTCAAATTTACAGCAAAGCGGGCGCTTCTCGGTACTTGACCGCAGCAACATGCGCGCCATAAAAGAAGAAAGCGCGCTAAACAAAGAGGCGCAAAACATCAAGGGCGCAAGATACGTCATCACGGGCGACGTGACGGAGTTTGGCCGCAAAACTACGGGCGATCATCAGCTTTTTGGGATACTTGGCAAAGGCAAAACCCAAACCGCCTATGCGAAGGTAAATCTTAACGTCGTGGACGTAAAAAACTCCGAGGTGGTCTACTCTACTCAGGGCGCGGGCGAGTATGAGCTCTCAAACCGCGAGGTGCTGGGCTTTGGCGGAAGTGCTGGGTATGATTCGACGCTAAACGGCAAGGTGCTAAGCCTAGCCATCATTGAGGCCGTAAACAACCTAATGCGCGGGCTTGAAAGCGGCGCTTTTAACGCGAGATAAGGATAAATTTTGCGCTTTAAAACACTAGCCAATTTCGCGCTCGCCTCCGCCGCCGCCCTACTACTCTCTGGCTGCGCGGACGACTCGCCTAGGCAGCTATACTACTGGGACGGCGCCTACACAAGCTCGGTCTACGAGTATCTAACCCAGGAGGGCGACGCGGGCGCGCAGATCGCAGCACTCGAGGAGAGCCTGCAAAAAGCCTATCAAAGAGCCGCCAAGACTCCGCCCGGACTGCACGCGCATCTAGGTTTGCTCTATCTTTCGCAAGGAAACGGGGCGAAATTTAAAGCCTACATCGAAAAAGAGGCCGAGCTCTATCCCGAGTCGCGCGACTACGCGATGTTTTTGCTAAATCAAAATAGCAAAACCAAGGGTGCGGCAGGCAAAACCGAGGCAAATTTAAGCGAGCAGACGAAGGAAAAACCAGGCACAAGCGAGCCGAATTTGAGCGACAAAGGCTCAAATTTAGGCGAGCAAACGAGCAAGCAAAATTTAAAAAACAAGCAAGCAAAGCCCGCCAAAACGAGCAAGACCGCAAAAGGAAGCCAAAATGAAAAATAAAATAAAATCGGCGCTCCTTGGCGCGTTTGCGGTGCTATTTCTTGGAGCGTGCGCAGGCTCGCAGCCCGAGGTTTACGACTACTCGGCGTTTTTACAGACCAAGCCTCGCTCGATCGTCGTCATGATGCCAACCAGCGACTCAGCCGAGATAAAGGCCTCCGCGGCGGTGCTGGCAAACGCGCTCTATCCGCTTAGCGAGGCGGGGTATTACGTATTTTCGCCCGCGCTCGTAAACGAGACCTTTAAAAATAACGGCATCTACGACGCAGGCGAGATAGCGCAGATCTCTACGTACAAGCTAAAGCAGATATTTGGCGCTGATGCCGCGCTGTATCTAAACGTCGCGGACTACGGCACCTCGTACATGCTGATTAACAGCGTAACGCGCGTGAGCGTAGCGGCGACTCTAGTGGATCTAAACACCGGCGCCGTACTCTGGCAAAAAAGCGCCGCGGCGGCAAACGACTCGGGCGGAGGCGGAGGCGATCTCATCGGCATGCTAGTCTCCGCGCTAGTTAAACAGATCGCCGACTCAGTCTCGGACGCGAGCTTTGATCTATCGGCGCGCGCGGACGCGATTTTGTTTAGCACCGATTGCCGCGACTGCTTGCTTTACGGCCCGTATTCGCCGCGCTACGGACAAGATCGGCAGCTAAATAGCGGCAAATAAATTTTAAAAAGGACGAAAATGAAACTAGCCGAGGCGCTGATACTACGCGCAGACATACAAAAACGCATCGAGCAGCTAAAATCAAGGCTCGCGGATAACGCAAAGGTGCAAGAGGGAGAAAAGCCCAGCGAAGAGCCAAAGGCGCTACTAGCCGAGCTAGACGCGCTCACGGGCGAGCTTGAGCGCCTGATAGTTCGGATAAATTTAACCAACTGCACCGCAAAAGCGGACGGCAAAAGCCTAACCGAGCTAATCGCCAAGCGCGACGTACTCACGCTAAAAGCGGGTGCGCTGCGAACATTCGCGCAAGCGAGCGCTCAAAAGGTGGAAATTTATTCGCGCAGCGAGATTAAAATTTTAAGCACGGTCGACGTCGCGGCGCTGCAAAAGCAGGTGGACGAGCTAGCTAGGCAGATCAGGCAACTTGACACGACGCTGCAAGGCGCGAACTGGCAGACCGATCTGATCGAAAGCTAAGGGCGTAAAATTTAAATTTCGGGTAAGTATCGCAAGAGGCGAGCATGAAACCTTCCCTACAACGGAACTCTAGCGCTCGCGGAAACGGGTGCACCCCTTTTACGATTTATTTTCAGTAAATTTATAAGGGTAACGTAAATGCGCAATGTAACTACCTAATGCTGATCTAGCGATACCCAGGGCGGGAACGGGGAAATTTAAAACGAAATTTTGATTTTACGGCGCGGTTTGCGGGCTTGCCTCAAGGCCAAAGAGTAGCGCCGCAGTAAAACGCAAAATTTAACGGCGGATTTTAAGCGCGCTTGGTTTTATGACTTTTATTTGAGCCAAAAATAAGACTCGCTGCAAGCGCTATAAATTTAAAAATCAAAACAAAGCTAAATTTAACGCGCGAGGGCTTTTAAAATACGGTTTGCCAAGGCTAGATAATAGCGCGGCAAATGCCTAAAATTAGCCGAAAAATCGTAAAGTCGCCGAGCAAATTCGCGCACAAGGAGAAAAATGGAAAATTTATTACTAAAGCAGCTACGCGAGGCGTTGCCGCAGGGTATGCGAGTACCAAGCGAGATCGAGGCGCTTTATACGTGGATAGAGGCAAACGGTTTTGTAAGCGACGAGGATGGGCGCAGGCGCGGCTATCTCTACCCGCAGGATCGGCTGAAGCAGAGCTGGAGCGATGATGAGCGCGAGGGCGGACGGACATCGCGTTTTTCGCCGGCGAGCCGGAGAGCAGTGATCTGGGGCTTAGCTACTGGTTCTACGGCAAAGAGCGCGAGCTGGACGCAGAGATAAAAAATAGGCTTTGCGTATTTGCAAGTAGCGGCAAAGACGGCTCGATGTGTGCGCTATGGATGGATGATGCGGGCGAAACCAAGATAGTACACATGGGTTCCGGTTCAGGTTCGACGATGACTTGCGTTTTGACTCGTAACGGGCTTGATTTTTTACGGTTGCTTGCGATAGGATACGACGAGATATGCTGGAGCGAGGCTTTTAGCTCGCCGCCAAATAGCGACGAAGACGAGCTTTTCGTACATCCAAACGAGCCGTTTAAGCAGTGGGTGCGGGAGCGCTTTAAAACGACGATCCCGCAAACGGCGCTTGAGATCGCGACGCCTGCAGATATGGACGACGACGAACCTAGGGACGAATTTTTGATCTGGATAAGGAGGCTTTGGGAGTAAAATCAGGCGCTAGTTCGGCGGAGTTTTAGCCTTTGCGGATACGAAAGGCGGGTTTTTGACGCTTTAATATGCCTTAAAAATACGCCTAAATTCGGCCGTAAATTTAACGCTCGGACGCGTAAAAATGCCAAAATCGCAACGAAGCGCAAATTCGGATTTAATCTAGCAAAGCCGCAAAAATCAGTAGACACCCTGTTAATCCGCGCCTGATTAAGCGCGAAAAAGGCGGCGCAAAACGGCTAAATTTGCGGCACAAATCCAAGCTTATTTAAATTTAGAGCAGCTAAATTTAATGCCCAAAAGCGTTTCTTACTAAACGGGCGCTTGGCTTAATCTCGCAAATTTAAACAGCCCAAAACAAATCCAAAAATCCGCAATCAAGCGCAAATCTCGCCCTACCGCCGCTAGACCCGCAAACTCCTAGCCGCCGAGCCGGCCTGTTTACCTTTTGCTAGTTTTATCCTTGCGTATAAATGCCCCTTGCTTAAGCGGTTGTTTTATTAAGGCTATCTTGGGCGATAAATTTAGCGCTTCTTAGGCTTTGCTGCGAATTTATCCAAAAGGGCTTTTTATAACCGCGCGACGAGATTTTACGTCTCACGGCAAGCACTAAACGGTATCTTGTCTAAAATTTCAAAGTTGTTTCATCTTCCAAAAAGCGGTCTTACGAAGCATAAATATAAAATCGCTGCTCACAAACCAACCTCAACCGCGTAAATATCGTCAAATTTGACCCTCGTTTTTACTACGGTTAGGCTTTTGTCTATCAAATTTACGCTTGAAACCAGCCCCTCTATGCTCACGTAGCCCTGCCCGTCGTAGTATGTGATTTTTACTTTGTCGGCTGGCTTTAGTTTGCTTATTTTATTTAGGATTTCTTCTATCTTTGATTCGTCCAGTTCTAGCTTTTCGCTCTTTTCTCGCTCCTGCGCTTTTAGGGCTTTTTCTAGGGTTGAAAGAGGGTTAAACGAACTAAAGATTTTGGCTCTGTCCTTATTCACCGCTTTTGTGCCCTCCTATCTTTTTGTTCCTATCTCGTCCGGTGGCCTCCGGTAGCAGGTCGATAGCCCTTAGGATGGAGTTTTTGCCGTATTTTTCTTTTATCTGATTTAGGGTTTTTAGCACCGTTTTTTCTTTTGCGTTTTCTTCTTCAAAGAGGCTTCTTTCGGTTTTGCTTTCCTTCACGACGTCGTTTGCCGATATGCCGATTTGCCTGATGAGGCCTGCGTTTTTTATCTTTTTTAGATATAGCTCTTGTGCTGCGTCCATGAGCACGCTAGCGATATTGCTAGGTGTTTTAAACCTTACCGTGGCTCTTTGCGCGGGTTCGTTTTTATCGGCGAATTTGATGTTTATTGTGAGCCCGCTAGCCCGCACCTCCTCGTTTATCATCTTTAGAGCTAGCCTATCGGTCATCTCTTTTAGCACGATTAGAGCCTCTAGTCTCTCGTAGTCTCTGGGTAAAATTTCAGAGCTAAAGTATGATTTGGTAAAGGGCCTATAGGCTTTGATACCCGCTATAGTGGTGGGCTCGATACCGTTTGCGTGATCTAGCGCGATATAGGCATCGACGCCAAACACTCTTTCTAGCAGGCTAAAAGGAGCGTTTGCCATATCCTTCATGCAAAATATCCCGTATCGCTCGAGCTTGGCCCTAGTTTGCTTGCCTATACGCCAAAAATCATTTAGCGGCTGATGCGTCCAGAGCTTTTCTTTATAGAGCGTTTCGTCTAAAAAAGCGATATTATCCTCGCTGTGCTTAGCTAGGATGTCAAGGGCTATTTTAGCTAGATATAAATTCGTCCCCATGCCGCAGGTCGGCGTTACGCCAGTAGTTTTTAGGATGTCGTCCATTATCATCTTTGCCATAGCTCTAGCTTCTAGTTTATAAAATTTTAGATACGAGGTGAGGTCGATAAAGGCCTCGTCGATGGAGTAGACGTAGATGTCCTCTTTGGCGACGTATTTTAGGTAGATGCCGTAAATTTTAGCCGCGTAGTCGATGTAAAACTGCATCCTGGGCACAGCGATTATATATTTGATATTTTTAGGGATTTCAAACAGCCTGCATCTGTTTTTTACGCCAAGAGCTTTGAGGGCTGGGCTAACGGCTAGACACACGCTGCCCTCGCCTCTACTAGCGTCTGCGACGACTAAATTCGCCTCAAAGGGATCAAGCCCTCGCTCCACGCACTCGACCGAGGCGTAGAAGGATTTTAGATCGATGACGGCGTAGGCGGGAGTTTGTGTTTTCATAAGTAGTTAAATTTGCTTGCGCTCTAGGTGGAGTTAAAAAGCGGCAAGGCGGGTTAAATTTGACTCCGCCGCCGCAAATGCTTTTAAATTTAGCCTAAAATGCATCGTCGATAGCTTGGCAGATGATATGCCCTATCATTATGTGCATCTCTTGGATACGCGGCGTATCGTTTGACGGCACGACCAAATTTAGCTCGCAAAGCTCGTTCATGGCTCCCCCGGTGCGGCCGCTTAGCCCGATCGTTTTGATACCGATTTTTCGCGCTAGCTCGAGCGCTTTTATGACGTTGCCGCTGTTTCCGCTAGTAGATATCGCGATGAGTAGATCGCCCTCGCGGCCCAGAGCCTCTAGCTGACGCGAGAAAACAAACTCATATCCGTAGTCGTTGCCGATCGCCGTGAGCGCGGAGGTATCGGTCGTTAGAGCTATGCCGGCTAGCGCGCCGCGCTCGGTTTTATAGCGACCCGTTAGCTCGGCTGCGATATGCTGCGCGTCTGCAGCGCTTCCGCCGTTTCCGCAAAGCAAAATTTTACCGCCCGCCTTTAGCGTCGCTACCGCCGTTTCGCAGGCTTTTTTGATGTCCGCTTCCAGTGCAAAGGTCGCCTGTATCGTCGCTAGATGCCCCTCTAGCTCGCTTTTTATCATCTCTTCAGTCTTCATTTTTTATCCTTTTTATCGTCGCGCTCGTGCTTTTGCCGGCTACAAAATCCACTAGCCGCACTTCTTTTACGACGCTGCTGCCGACGACTTCTTTACCTTCGTAGTCCGCACCCTTTACGAGCACGTCGGGGCGTAGTTTTTCGATCAAATTTAGAGGCGTTAGCTCGTCAAATATCGTCACGTAATCAACCGCACCAAGAGCCGCTAGCACGGTAGCGCGATCAGCTTGCGCGTTTACGGGGCGAGCGTCGCCTTTTAGCGCGCGCACCGAGGCGTCCGAGTTTAGCCCGACGACTAGTATATCGCCGAATTCCCGCGCCTTAGCTAGATAGCTCACGTGTCCCGCGTGCAGGATATCAAAGCAGCCGTTTGTAAAAACCAGCCGCTTTTCGCCGCGGTTAGCTAGCATCGCGGCTAGCTCGTCCGCGCTTTTGATTTTCTCCTCGAAGCCTGCCGCGTTTTTACGGCGCACGAGCTCGTTTATCTCCTCAAAGCTTGCCGTCGCCGAGCCGACTTTGGCCACGACGACCGCGGCGGCTAAATTTGCCGTCTCGATCGCTTTTTTGATACCTTCGCCCGCACCCAGCATCACGCCCAGAGTCGCTAGCACCGTATCTCCCGCGCCCGTGACGTCAAAGACCTCTTTTGCCAGAGCAGGAAATTTAACCGCCCGTCCGTCCTCCAAAAGCGCGATACCCTCCTCTGAGATCGTGATCAGCGAATGGGTCAAATTTAGCTCGTTTTTTAGTAAATTTAGCGCCGTAAAAAGCTGCTCATCGTTTTCTATTTTAAAGCCCACGGCCTCGCCAGCTTCTTTTTTATTGGGCGTTAGCAGCGTGGCGCCTTTGTATTTCGAGTAGTCCGCGCCTTTTGGATCGATTAGCACGGGCTTACCCGCATCAGTGCATGCCTTTATGAGTTTTTGGCACAGCGACGGCGTCAGCACGCCCTTGCCGTAGTCCGATAGCAGCGCGACATCGTAGCTCTCTAGCGCGCGGGCGAAATTTGCCGCCAGCTCGTCCTCGCACGTTACGGCCTCGACACTTTCTTTATCTATGCGCACTACTTGCTGATGCGTCGCCATCACGCGGCTTTTTATCGAGCTCGTGCGTCCGATCTCGCGCTTGATAAACTCAGGCCTAGCGCCCTGCTCCAGCAATATCCGCTCTATCTCGTCGCCCGTCTCGTCATCGCCTAGCACGCTCATGACGCCGACTTTTGCGCCTAGCGAGAGCAAATTTAGCACCACGTTGCCCGCTCCGCCAAGGCGTTTGGTTTCGCTTTTTATCTTTACCACTTGCACGGGAGCTTCGGGCGAGATACGCTCGCAGCTGCCCCAGATGTAGTGATCTAGCATCAGATCGCCCGCGACTAAAGCACGTACTTCACGCATTTATCTCTTCCTCATATATCCTTTTTATCTCGGCTGCGTAGTCTTTTATGCCCTCTTCTAGGCTAAATTTAGGCTCGTATCCTAGCGCCTTTTTAGTCGGCTCGATGTCGGCTTGCGTATGGAACTGATATGAACGCGCGTACGGGTTTGGGATGTATTCGCAAGGCAAATTCGACCCCAGCTCGCGCTGTAAGATATCTACGATCTCTTGAAAGCTTCTTGCCGTGCCCGTCGCCGCATTATACACGCCGCTTAGTGCGTTTAGAGCGAGCAAATTTGCTTGCACGATGTCCTTTATGTAGACGAAGTCGCGTTTGATTTTATCGCTACCCTCAAAGAGGCGCGGATTTTTTCCACTTAAAATTTGCAGACCGAACTGTAGCACCATCGAGGCGGTTTTGTTTTTATAAAACTCCCTCGCGCCGTAGACGTTAAAGTATCTCAGACCTACGACCGCTACGCCCTTTTTGGCGTATTTTCGACCCAGATCGTCCATTTTTAGCTTTGAAAAGCCGTAGACGTTATTCGGCGCTTCGCATTCGCCGACTCTTTGCGGGCTTTTTGCGTTGCCGTACGTGGCGCCCGAGCTTGCGTATATCATGCGCGCGCCCGTTTTTTCGCAGATATCTAGCAGGTCTTTAAAGCTATTTAGATTCGTCCTTACTAGCTCGCCTTGCTCGGTCACCGTGGTATCCGAGATCGCCGCCTCGTGAAAGATCGCGTCGGGGGCGAATTTCTCGATCATAGCTAGCGTTTTTACGCAGTTTATGTCGCCCTCGTAAATTTCGCCAGAAAAGCCGAGCAAATTTTTAAAATGCCCGAAGCTTTTTAGATTACCGTTGCTAAATTTTTCGTCGCTTCTAAATTTATCCACGGCGAGCACTTCTACGTCTTTTAAATTTTCGTCGAAACAGTGCGCCAAATTTGAGCCGATGAAGCCCGCAGCGCCCGTTATTACGACCCTTTTTATATCTTTCATATTTTTCCTTCTTTTTTTAAAAACTCTAGCGCGTCGGCCACGCTTTTTAGCCGGTCTCCGAGCTTTAAATTTACCCCTATGCCCGCGCTTTGTCCCGCCTGCACGTCGCTATCCTTGTCGCCTATCATGATTGAGCGCGCAAGGTCGATGTTTAGCTCGTTTGCGGCCTTTATCAGCATGCCGGGCTCCGGTTTACGGCAACCGCAAAGAGCCTCCGGCGCGTGCGGACAAAAGTAAATTTTCTCTATCTTTACGCCCTCTTTTTCAAACTCACCCAGCATAAAGCCGCAAAGCTCGTCAAACTGCTCTAGCGTATAGTAGCCTCGTCCAATGCCTGATTGATTCGTCACCACGACTAGCGCGTAGCCCGCCTGCGCAAATTCCCTTAAAGCCTCAAAAATGCCATCTTTAAAAACGAAATCCTCGCGTCTATAAACATAGCCCGCATCCTCGTTTATCACGCCGTCGCGATCAAGAAATAGCGCCTTTTGCGGTTGCGTTTTAAGCTTCGTTTTATCCATGGCGAAAATTATACAAAAAAAATCTAAATTTAACCGAAAATCGCCGCCGGCGCCGCGATATAAACTAATATAAAAAAATAATGTAAAATTTAGCTTTTAAGACTATAATACGCCTGCAATTTTATCAAAAAGGATTGAAAATGAAAAAGCTTATCATTGTTTCAGGAGCTGCCGCATTGCTAGCAGGTAGCCTATTTGCCGCTGACGGCGCGACCCTTTACAACAAATGCAAAGCCTGTCACGGAGCTAAAGCAGAAAAAATGTATCTAAACAAAGTTCCTGCGCTTTCGTCTCTTTCTAAAGAAGAGATCGCCGAAGCTTTAAAAGGTTACAAAGAGGGCAGCCTAGATAAATTTAAGTCTTCTGCAATGATGAAACCTCTAGCAAAAGGCCTTAACGACGAGGATATCGCCGCTCTTTCAGAGTACATCCCTACTCTAAAATAATCCCTTCGGCGGAGTTTTTCCGCCGATTTTTCTCTCTTTGACGCTTCATTTTTGCAACATTTTTATAATTTTTCTTTTAACTTTTTAAGACTATAATCTCGTCTAAAATTCTATCAAAAAGGACGAAAAATGAAAATCTATCGCATCGCTACCGCCGTTTTGGCGCTAAATTTATCTCTATTTGCGGCTAGCGGCGAAGCCGTTTACAAAAAATGCTCGGCCTGTCACGGCGAAAAAGCGGAGGTAAAATACGCAAACAAAGTACCTACGCTAATTAGCATCAGCAAAGAAGACCGCATAAAAGCGCTACAAGGCTACAAAGACGGCTCAAACAACGCCTTTGGTATGGGCAAGATTATGCAACTGCACGCCAAAAACCTAAGCGACGAGGATATGGCAGCTGTTAGCGAGTATATCGATAGCCTAAAATAATCCCGCGGTTTAAGCTTGCAAATTTACCGCAAGCAGACAAAACAAGTAGCGGCAAGCATTTGCGATAATCGCGAGAGATTGTTTCGGCGCAGGTTTTATTTACTCGCTTAAATCAGGCTTTAAATTTGATTTTATACTTGCATCGAGGCGCGAAAATCGACGGATAAATTTAATACCGCAATTTAGGGCTTAAGGTTAAATTTAGGGCGCGCCTTTAAAGAAATTTAAGATACGCGCCGTAGCGCGGGTTTACAAAATCGCACGCCCGTAAGCGGCGGCATAAAAACGCCCGTATTAATGCAAAACCGAGCTAAATTCGAGCTTTTTAGCGGTCGGCTCGGCAAAATCGGATTTCGCAGCCAAATTCTCCGTCGCGAAATTTTAACTCGCGGTCGCAAAAGACGAGGCTAAATTTGATATTCGTTAGGACTTAGCTCTCCTCGTAAAAGCTTGCCAAAGCGCGCGGCTGCGGCATCTACGGCATCGTCGCCAAACTCGCCCGGCTCAAACCCGCTGCTGATAAAGGGCACTGCAAAGTCCATCCCGCAGTAGTTTGCCGTGATCTTAAGCGGCGTTAAAATTTCATCCAAGCTAAAGCCGATCGCGCCCTGTTTAGAGTATTCACCAAGCGGGGTGCTGACGCTTAGCGCAAGCTGCAAGACCTTGCCCTTAAGCGCGCCAGAGCCCACCAGCTCGTGCGAAAAGACGATGTCGATATAGGCTTTTAGCATAGGCGGCACGTTTAGCCAGTACATCGGGTACAAAAATACGATTCGCTCGGCAGCCGCTAGCGCGTCTTGCTCTGCGCGGGCGTCTATGCGCGCGATATCTAGGCCGTAAAGCTCCTCCAAATGGCGCACTTTAGCGTCCGCTGCGGACTTTGCTACCTGCGACAAGGCTTTGTTTACGCGCGATGCGGCGAGATTGGGATGCGATAAGATAACTAGCGTTTTCATGTTGTTTCCTTTGTTTAAATTTGCGGAATCATATCGTTAAAAAGCTAAAAATAGATTAAGAGGGCTTGCGAGAGCGAAGCTTTTACAAGCAAGAAAGCAAAAAATTATTAGGATTAAGCCGCGCCCGCTCGGCGATTGCAGCGATTAAATTTAAGCGGCTCCAAGCCGCCTAAACTCCAAGCGGGCGGCATGCCTGGCGGGTGCGTCAAACGGCCGCAAAAATATCGTTAGAGTGAGTAAATTTACGAAGGGATTTTTACAAAAGGCTAAAATTTTCGCCGCCCCGCTCATTTGCGGGCAAAGGCTTTAGGAGCGAATTCGCCCCGTCCGCGCACGAGCCGTCGATAATCGCAAGCACGAATAAGAGCGCATCGTAGGCAATACCTCAAAATATATACGGCGAACTTTCGCTAAAAAGCATATTAAAATCAAAAGTCCGCCGAAGCGACCCGAAAAAAGTTGGTGGCGCCGAGGTTTACGGCATTACGACTATATCTAAAACCGATACGTAAAGCCGCATCGACTTAAATTTAACGACCGCTGCGTAAAATCCGAAATTTTAAGCGCGACTGGAAATTTAACTCGCCGCCTACGAATTTTAATAACCGCGGCGAATGTAAAATGCCCGAATTTACCCGCGCTACGCAGCGTCGCTTCCGCGTAGCTCGTCAAATTTCACGCCGAGTCTTACCCAGGATTGAAAATTACCGCTTAAATTTGCCGTAAAAATACGCCCCGTCAAATTTAAAAACGAAAATTTACCCCAAATCCCGCCGACGCTAAAAATCAAATTTCGCGGCGAATTTCGAGACCGAAATCCAACGAATTTAGCGACTATAAAACCAAAAAACAGGGGCACAAACTTACCTCAATCAGGCGACTTATAGCCCTTTTCTTTACGGCGAAGCTCCAGCTCATAGGCGTCGTTTAGCGCATCTTCGTCGTCAAATTTCGTCCCGTCCAAAAACTTTCGCTCGTCGTCAAATTGCCTGGTTTTAAGCCCCCACAGCAGCGCCGCCAGCCCGCACGCGCCAAGCAGCGTCGAGATGCCTATCATCATCGCCACGACCGCCCCGCTCATCGCTCGCTCCTAGCCCGCATCGCGTTTAGTACGACCGCGACCGAGCTTAGCGACATCGATAGCGCAGCCACTGCCGGCGCTACATAGCCGGCCATCGCTAGCGGTATCGTCACGGCGTTATAAACGAGCGAAAAGGCCAAATTTTGCCGCACGATGCGGTAGGTTTTACGCGCGAGCACTACCGCAGCCGCGAGCGAGGCGGGGTCTTCTCTCATCAGCACGACGTCGCTTTTTGCGATACTCACGGCCGCTCCGCTACCCATGCATACGGCCACGCTTGAGAGCGCGAACGCGGCGGCATCGTTGATCCCGTCGCCTACCATCAGCACGTTTCGCCCCTGCTGCGCCAGTCTCTCCACGTAGGCGGCTTTGTCCGTAGGCAGAGCGTTTGCGATCGTTTCGCCCACGCCTAGCTCCTCTGCCACGCGCTTTGCGGCATATTCGTTATCGCCCGTTAGCATCGCAACGCGCATACCCGCGTTTCTTAACGCGTCCACGCACTCTTTGGCGCCCTCTTTTAGGCTCTCTTCTAACTCAAATACCGCCGCGATCTGCCCGTCAGCGGCAAAAAAATAGCAAGTCCCGCGCACTACTTCGCCGTCGTAAAGCCCCAGCTCGCGCATAAATTTCTCGCTCCCGCCGGCTAAATTTATACCGTCAAATTTAGCACTTACTCCGCGCGCTGCGATGTTTTCAAAGCCGCTTAACTCTAAAAGTTTTAAATCCATAAAATTTGCGCGCAGATACTCGCCAACGGCGCGGCTAACGGGATGATCCGAGCCGCTAACCAGCGAAAAAAGCGCGCTTGCGTCAAATTTGCCCACGTGCGTAAATTTACTCACTTTAAGCCGCCCGGACGTGAGCGTGCCGGTCTTATCAAACACGGCCGTATCGCACTTAGCTAGGCTTTCGATGATGCGCGCTTCTTTAAAAAGTATCCCGCGCCTAAAGCCCGCCCCAAGCGCAACGAGCGTGCTAACGGGCGTGGCAAGCCCCAGCGCGCAGGGGCACGAGATCACCACGACCGAGATCGCGACGATGAGCGCGGCGGAGAGCTCGCCCGTGCGCCAGAACCAAAACGCAAACGTCGCTAGCGCCAGCACCGTGATAGCGGCCGAAAACCTCGCCGCGATAGCGTCTGCGAGTGCCTGAATTTTAGGCTTTTTGGCTGCGGCGGTTTCTAGTAGATTTATGATACGGGCTAGCACCGACTCGCTAAAGACGGCGCCGACCTCGTAAACCAGCGTGCCGTCCACGCACACCGAGCCGCTTTTTATCTCGTTTTCGCCATCTTTTGCGCTAAGATATACAGGCGCGCTCTCGCCGCTAAGGCTAGATAGATCAAAGCTCGCCGCGCCGCTGATGGCGACGCCGTCAAGCAGCACGCGCTCGCCGACTCGCACGACCACGAGTTCGCCCACACGCACCTCCTGCGCGCTTTTTAGGACTATTTCGTCGCCGTTTTTGATGCTAACCGAGTTTAAATTTAGCGAGTTTAGATTATCAAGCGTGTCGGCGGCCTTTTTCTTGCTCAAGACTTCCAGATATTTGCCGATAAATACGAAAGTGATTATCATCGCGACCGAGTCGAAATATACCTCGCCGCGCCTAGAAAACATAGCGTATATCGAGAAAATATAAGCCGCGAACGTGCCAGTAACTATGAGGCTATCCATGTTTTGCGTTTTGTTTTTTAGCGCCGCCCAAGCACCTCTAAAAAACCCGCTTCCAGTGTAAAAAAGCACCGGCGTAGCGAGGATAAATTCGGCGAAATTTATGATAGAGCGCACGTCGGCGCGCATGCCAGTGAAGTAGCCGCCGTACTGCGCGACGGCCAGCCACATGATATTCATCGTGCAAAATATCCCCACAAGCAGCCGCGCGTAAAATTCGCGCCTCTGTCCAGCGAGTCTGTGCTCCTGAGCCTGCGCGTCGTATGGGTAGGGCTCGTAGCCGATAGAGCGGATGAGAGCGAAAATTTGAGCTAAATTTATCTCGTTTTCGTCCCAGACGATGAGGGCTTTATTATTAACCGAGTTTATATTTACCTCTAAAATTCCATTCTGCGCAAATAAAACCTTCTCATTTAGCCAGACGCAAGCCGAGCAGTGGATACCCTCGATGATGAGCGAGATTTTGTTAAATCCGTTCTCGTTTTTGACGTAGTTTTGATAAATAGCCGCGAGGTCTTCCTGCGACTTTTGCGCCGCGTTTTTTGCGTTTAGGGCTGGATTTAGCGTAGTTTTACCGAGCCTTTCGTAAAACTCATTAAGTCCGCTTGCGTTAAGTATCTCGTAAACTCCCGCGCACCCCTCGCAGCAAAACAGCTCCCCGCCGCGCTCTATCAGCGCCTCGCGCTCAAATTCGCCCCTGCAATGCGCGCACTTAAATTTGCTCATAAATTACTTTTTTCTTTAGTTTTAAGATTTTAGATTATACGTAAAATTTCTAAAGCCTCGCTTGATTTTGCAAGCTTTGGCGCGGATTTTGCTTGTATCCGAATTTGACAGATTTTGCTCGCGCACAGACGTAACCGTAAATTTGACCGGATTTAGCCAAAACCCGCATCTTAAAAACGCCGGCAAATTTACGAGAGAATTTTTAATGCTTGCAAATTTTGGCCTCGCAAAATTTACGAGTCGCGAGTTTAAATAAAATTCGGCTCGTCAAATTTCAGCCTCAAATTTAACTATAAAAAACAAATTTAAGGTGCATAATCCGCCAAATCAATCATTTCTCACGCACCGCACGAAGCCGCGACTAGAAACGAAGTCCCAGATATCGTATCCATTCCTGAAATCCACGAGCCACGCGCCGGACGAGAAGTCGGCGATTTTAGTCTGGCTCCAATAGTGCGGATCATCGAAGTCTTCTGTGTATTTAAAAGCCGTATTTAGAGAGGGTTCATGCCTACTCTTATCCGCTATGCTTAGTAGCTCCATCCTTGTAGGCAGCCGCCAGTCTTTATGTCCGGCTAGGTTTACTAGATTGCAGTACTCCTGCGCCTGCTCCCACGTTACTTGAAAATTTTGATTCTCATCCTGCCACATTAGTCTTCCCAGCTTTTTGTCGCTACATACCACTACGTTTTTATCGTTATCTCGGTAGCACGTAGGACTTAGCGCCTCTGCGTTTAGCAGTCCGCAAAGCAGTAAAGAAGCAGCTATATATCTTTTCATACTTTTTCCTTTATCTAAATTTCAAAAATCAATAGTCCCGAACGCACCGCACGAAGTCGCGATTAGAAACTCCGCCCCAGTTGATGTCGCCGCCCATGAAAAACACGAGCCACACATTAGACGATCCGCCGGCATACCTAGTAGAGCTCCAGTACCAGCCGTAGCTTTTCTCACCTTTGTCGTTCGTCTCGTATACGATGTTTTTAAAGGCTTTGTTTATCGCAGGGTTATACCCGCTATCGTCCGTGATGCTTAAAAGCTCGTTTAACGTAGGTAGCCGCCAGTCCTCAAAGCCCGCGAAGGTTAAATTTTCGCAATATTTTACCGCCTCGTCGTAAGTACCTTGATATATCTCCTCGCCGTCTTGCCATATCAGTTTATAGACGCTATCCGTGACGACGTTTTTGGCGTCGTCTCTGCTAAAACCCGCCGTAAAACCCGACGCATCCGCCCCAAACGCCGCGCTAGAACACAGCAAGCACGCCAGCGAAGTAGCTATTATTTTCCTCAATATATCCTCCTTTGAAATATTTATTAAACAATAAAATTATACCATGGCAATAAATATTTTCACGCAAACTCCCTATCTATCACGATGAAGATTTTATATCCGGGAAAGCTTAGCGAGATCTCGCGCTCTATCTCGGCGCGCAGACGGCTTAGGTTTTTCTCGGCAAAATCGACCACCACGTCAAACCTCACGCTCTTTTTCTTCGTATCTATAAAAAACGCGTGAAATCCGCGCACGCTGCTAAATCGCGAAAGTAGATTCGCCACGCAGGCGCGGCTTTGCTCCTGTCCCAAATTTACGCTATAAACGCCGAAAACCAGATAAATCCTGTAAATTTTATAAATCTCAATCTGAAGCTCGTTTAGCCTCTGCGAAACCTCGCTAAGGGGCAAATGCTCATCTATCTCGACGTTTACCGAGCCGACGTATCGCTGCGCGCCGTAGTTGTGCAGAATCAGGTCGTATGCGCCGCGCACGATCTCGCAGCGATTTACGGCGGCGTAAATTTCGTCGCTGAACTCCTTTTCCACGCGCTGGCCTATGATTTTGTCGAAGGTTTCTTTTATCAAAAGCACGCCGTTTACGATAATAAAAAGCGAAGCCAAAGCGCCCGCGTAGCCGTCTATCTGAACGTCGGCAAAATACGATAACGCGGCAGAAGCAAGGATCACGCAAGATATGATAGCATCGCCCAAGGCCTCCTGCCCGACGGCTCTAAGCGAGATAGATTTGGTCTGTTTGCCGATCTTTTTGTAGTAAAATCCGAGCGCAAATTTGACGAATATCGCGCAGAACAAAAACGCCAAAAACGGCATCGTAAAACTAGTAGGCTCAGGTGCAAAAATATTTTCTACCGAAGTTTTTAGAAACTGAAATCCAAGCATCAGCACGATGACCGAGACTATAAGACCGCCGATATACTCGGTCCTGCCGTAGCCGTAGGGGTGGGGCTTCGCCCGGCATCTTGCTAGCTAGTTTTGAGCCAAATATCGTGATGATACTTGAGCCTGCGTCGCTAAGGTTATTTACGGCGTCTGATATCAGCGCGACCGAGTTTGAGACCATAGCGATAAAGATTTTCGCCCCGGCTAAGAAAAAATTCGTAACTATACCGATAAGCGCGGTTTTTATGATCGTTTTTTCGCGCTTGCCGTCTTTAAAATCCATCATTTTGAGATTCCTTTTCATTTTTGGCGTATTATACCGCGTCTTGACATCAAAGCCAAAATTTTATAAAATGCGGGCTTTCAAAACTTCTTTTGAAACTTAAATTTATCTACAAAATTATTCCGTAATTTTAAAGAGGACACGATGGAAAATAACGCAACCCAGCCTGCAAATTCGGCGCAGGAAAATCAAAAAACGACCAAAAAATATCCAAACTCGCGCACTCATATCCCCGTCGACGGCCACAAAATCGAAGAACTAAGAATGCTAAGCTTAGACGAGCTAGTGCAGATAGCAAACAGCGTCGGCGTCGAAAATCCGCGCGAATTTCGCAGGCAGGATTTGATATTTGAGATACTAAAAGCCCAAACCAAACAAGGCGGATTTATACTTTTTACGGGCATTTTAGAGATTATGCCCGACGGCTACGGCTTTTTAAGAGCCGTGGACGCAAACATCAGCGACAGTTCAAACGACGCCTACGTCTCAAACTCTCAAATTCGCAAATTTGCCCTGCGCGTGGGCGACATCGTGACGGGTCAAGTACGCGAACCAAAAGATCAGGAAAAATACTACGCCCTGCTAAAAATCGAAGCGCTAAACTACATGCCGCTAATCGAGGCCAAAGAGCGCCCGCTATTTGACAACTTAACCCCGCTTTTCCCGACGGAAAAACTCCGCCTAGAATACGACCCGATGAAGCTAACGGGCCGCGTGCTAGATCTCTTTACGCCTCTTGGCAAGGGTCAGCGCGGTCTCATCGTCGCTCCTCCAAGAAGCGGTAAAACCGAGCTTATGAAAGAGCTAGCCCACGGCATCGCGCGCAACCACCCAGAGTCGCATCTCATGGTTTTGCTCGTGGACGAGCGTCCAGAAGAGGTCACCGACATGCAGCGCTGCGTAAAGGGCGAGGTATTTAGCTCGACGTTTGACCTACCTGCGATGAATCACGTACGCGTCGCCGAACTCGTCATCGAAAAGGCAAAACGCCTCGTAGAAATGGGCAAGGACGTCATCATCCTGCTTGATAGCATCACCCGCCTAGCGCGCGCGTATAACACCGTAACTCCGCCAAGCGGCAAGGTGCTAACGGGCGGCGTGGACGCAAACGCTCTGCATAAACCGAAGCGCTTTTTCGGCGCGGCGCGAAATATCGAGCACGGCGGCAGCCTCACCATCATCGCTACCGCGCTCATCGACACGGGCTCGCGTATGGACGAAGTAATTTTCGAAGAATTTAAAGGCACCGGCAACAGCGAGATCGTGCTAGATCGCAACATCTCCGACCGCCGAATTTACCCGGCTATAAACGTACTAAAATCAGGCACCAGAAAAGAAGAACTACTGCAAAAACCGGACGAACTACAAAAGATCTGGGCTATCCGCTCGGCGATAGCTACGATGGACGACGTAGAGGCGCTCAAGTTTTTATACGCCAAGATGCTAAAAACCAAGGACAACAAAGAGTTGCTTTCAATCCTAAACGAGTCGTAAATTTGCGCCCTTTGGGCCAAATTTGACGGTCGCTCTTGATCTTGCGCGCGAGTCGTTCGGCTCGCCGACCTATTTTAAAACTCTCTAAATTTTATAATTTTATGGACTTATCTTTCTTCGCATATTCTACCTTTTGTCACTCTGCTAAATTTGCGCCTAAAAATACAAGCACTCACAAATAAGTATAACGCCCTAATTTTTCTTAGCTGCTACAACTTCGCAGGCTTTTTATATCGTCAATTATTGCGACTTGTGCCAAATTTACAAAAACATTTGCTTAACGTACGCTTGCTTTACTTAAATTTTGCCGCATTGCCGCGCAGTAGCGCCTTAGCCGCTTCTAAAAACTCCGCCTTTACGCCAGCCTTTGCGAGATTATCGCTTAGCCCCGCGTCGATTAGATACTTGTTTAGCGAGCCGTTAGCGTTAGCTAGATCGGCGTTTAGCTTTTTCGTATCGGCATCGTATTTTTTAGCGAGCTTGTCGTTTTGCTCTTTTAGCTCGTCGTATTTAGCTTCAAGCTCGGCGTATTTCTCGGCTTCCACCGCATCGCTATTTTTAGCTTTTAGCTTTTTTACCTCGCTTAAAAGCTCTTTGTTCTTAGCGTTCATCGCTTCTTTTTCTGCTTGCAAATCACTAACTTGCTTTTTTAGCTCCTCAATATCCATTCTATCCTCCACGAGAGTAAATTTAAGGCACGGCCTTTGATAGAATAGTAACTTAAATTTTAAACGTGGTTGGTTTGGTAAAAATATGGTATAATAAGAGTATCAGAGCGATAATGCCTCAGTGGGTCAGAGGGGGAGGCGCAAGCCTCGTTATGATTGGGTTCAACTCCCTTTTATCGCTTTGTATCTTTTTATCGTCTGCGCTTTAGTTTTTCCGTAGGTTTGCAATATCCCCTTATCCGTAAAATACGCATAGCACAACTCATTATCGCTTTCCCAAAAGAAATTTATCGTATCGTTACCCATTTCGTCCTTGCCGTAATATAAATTATCCTCGGTCAAATTTAACGGCATATCGAAAAACTGATGGGCGCTTAACGCATTGCCGCCTTTTATCTTTTTTAGCCTCATACCGTGCAGTAGCTCTCTTTGCGTTGCCGCCTTTAGTTTGCCGTCTATTTCTATGCCGCGCGCTTTTAGCTCGCTTATCGTACGCGGGCTTAGCGTGGCTAGGGTTAGCGGCTCTTTTAGCGGCGGTCTGTATCCTGCTTTCGTAAAATCCACGTCCGCGAACATAGCTTTTAACTTATCGCTCGCTCTAGTTCTAGCGCCCAAGCTACTTAAATCGCTTAAATTTATGCTCCGCCCCTGCTGCGTTATTAAATCCCGTATTGTGATCTTGCCTTGCATAAACAGCTCGGCTCTACCTTTGCCCAGCGTCTTTTCTATCGTTTCGGGGCTTTGAGTTTTTAGCCAGTCGTTAAAGCTCATATCCTGCGGCACGTAGCCGTTCATAGACGACCTCGTGCGGTCATTTGCGCCGTCCATTCCCTCGATGCCTAGCTCATCCCAGCTTTTAGTTACGGGTATTATGACGCTACGGCAATTAAAATGAGTATTTACGCGCGGTTTGCGAAACGGGAAGTTATGCCCGATGGGCTTGTAGTCTTTATCCCATATTAGCCCGTCGTAGGCGCGGCATAGCTCTGACGTGCGAGTATCTAGCACGGCTTGATATTTGTAGCATTTTATGACGTCGTCGTTTGCTTCAAAAAAGGCTTGGCGAATTTCGCTTACTATCGCGCCCTACCAAAAATATCAAAACAGTATGCAAATTTAACGAGCTAAATCAAACGCCTCAAATTTCTAAAACTTCAGGCTCTCCAAACAGTCGTTTGGCTTCTTTTAAAACCGCCTGATTTTTTGCGGCTTTAGGATCGGCTTGAGTTTTGGCGGCCAAATTTGACGTAGGATTTTGAGCGTTCAAATTTGCCTCGTTTGAGAGCGAGTCGTCAAAATTCGCTTCGCTTTGAAACCCGTCGCCTATTAAATTTGTCGTATCTAAATTTTGCCTTGCGGTCGTGCTTGTCGGCTCGCTCGCGTCTTGCTCAAAGGGCGCAGCGATACCCTCATAGTCCGCCGCCTCGCCAAACATCTCGCGCACGTCGTCCGGATCAAAGGGCGGCTCGCCAAAGCTTGCTGTTTGCGGCGCGCTGTTTTGGTTAAATTTAGCGGTACCGCTTAGTTTTTGCTCCGTTTTTACGGCATTTTGGCTTTCTAGCCGCCTTAGTTCGTCGTCTAAAAACGCCAGATCCGCCCCCGCTATAGCGCCGTCACCAGTATTAAATTTCAGCGAATACGCCTCATGAAAATCATGCGTGTCGTCGCGCATACTCTCAAAATCGGGCGCAAATTTAGGCTCGGCAGGCTGATCTAAACCAGCCTGCATTTGCGAGTTTTGCGCCAAATTTGCCGCATTTTCGTTTAAATTTAAGAGCTCGGTTTCGTCGTGTAGCGAGTCGCTATTAGTTTGCGCGCTCGGAGCCGAGTCGCTTGCCGCTTGCAAAATATCCGCCTGTGTTTGCGGAGTCAAATTTTGCGTTTGCTCGTCCTGCTCACCGCTTTTAAATTCGGCGCCCAAATTTTGCTCCGAGGCTGTAGCCACACCCTCCTCGCTACCGCCTGCAAACAAATTTCCGGTCAAATTTGAGGGCTCTTGCGCTTGGGCGTTTTGATTTGTATTTCCCGGCGCGTCGTCCGCGTCAAATTTGGCACTCTCAGGGTTTGGCGCAGTTTCGTTGCCCTCAAATTTGTCCGCGCCGCCGCGTTCATCGTCCAAATTTACAGCGCTTTCCGCCGTCAAATTTGCCGCCGCGTCCTTTTGCTCCGCGCCCCCTATTTCGGGGCTTTGCTTGGGAGTTATCTTTATCTTTGCACTCTCGCCGAAAAGACTACGCAAAATCTGCAAAATCACCTTCGAACTCTCGCGAAGCCGCCTCTGATAGTCGCCGGCCGCACTCGAGGCCAGACTCATGCAACCGCTTGAGAAATCCAAAAACTCGATGCAGTTTTTAAAGCACTCGCCAAGATCAAAGCTGCGGTCGTAAATTTTGGCCAAAAACGCCTCATAAGCTGGATTTTGAGTTTTCGCGCCGCCGGTTTTGCCGCCCGGCTCTTGAGACGCTTGAGCGCTTAAATTTTGCTCCAAAGCCGCGTCGTTTTGCGAGGCGAGTTTAGCCCCGTTTGCACCCGTCAAATTTGAGCCGTCCGTAGAGGCTGAAATTTGCCCCGTCTGCGCAGGAGCCGCAGATTTAGCCGCTTCGCCTCGACCGCTAGCAAAATTTGACGCCGCACGGGAAGCGCCAAAATCAGCCGAGCGCGCCTGCGAATCCGCAAATTTTTCCCTCGCGTCCACGGCTATCATCTCGTCGATCGATTTTAGATTTATCGCCTCGATCATCATAAAAAGCATCACGCCAAGCACGAATCCGCCGTCGCTGCTGACGCTTAGCATCGAGCGCGCCTGCGAGAGGATCCTAAAAAATCTCTCATACAAAAGCAACGAGTATTTCGGACTTTGCGCGAGGAAATTCGCCTTGAGATTTGCCGTTATCTCGTCTATCACCATCTCGGCGTCGTAGCTCTCCAGCTGCGCTACAGCCGCGCTTACGGCCGATTTGTCGCCGCTCATAACGAGCGCCAAGATCTCCTCTATGCGCTGCGGATCAAGCAGCCCCAGCATCTGCGCGACGGCACTTTGCGTGAGCTCGCCCTTGGCGTAGATGATGGCCTGATCTAGCAACGTGAGAGTGTCGCGCAGCGAGCCTGCGCCGCTGCGAGCGAGGATCTCGAGAGCCTCTTTTTCGTGCGGGACGTTTTCGCGGTTTAGGATAAAGTCAAGATGCGCGACGACGTCCGGGCGCGAGATCTGGCGAAATCTAAAATGCTGCGTACGCGATAGTACGGTGGCCGGGAGCTTGAGCGGATCGGTCGTGGCCAGGATAAATTTGACGTAGGGCGGCGGCTCCTCGAGCGTCTTTAGCAGCGCGTTAAACGCGGGCGTGGAGAGCATGTGCACCTCGTCGATGATAAAAATCTTAAAGCGCGCGATCGCCGGAGCGTACTTGGTCTGCTCGATGAGCCCCTTTATATCGTCGATACCGCGGTGGCTGGCCGCGTCCATCTCGATGATGTCGATGTGGCGGCCTTCGTTTGCGGCGATGCAGTTGGCGCACTGCTCGCAGGGCCGGCTAGTAGGGCCGTGATCGCAAACTAGCGCCTTTGAAAAAATCCTAGCGCTTGATGTCTTGCCGCTGCCGCGAAGCCCCGAAAAAAGGTAGGCGTGAGTGAGGCGGTTCTCGTCCAGAGCGTGCGTGAGGCTGGTGCTGACGGCCTCCTGGCCTACGAGCTCGCTAAAATTTCGCGGTCTATATCTAAGCGCTAATGCTTGTAACACGGATTTTTCCTTAAATTTAAAATTAAGATATTCTACTTTTTTTTGGATAAAAATTTAATATATCATGACTCGGCGCGGCGCAAGGCTGGATAAAATTGGGCTAGCAAATTTGCCAGAAAGCGCGAATCCGTCGCGTGCCGGTATCTGGCGGGCAAATTTGACGCGCGTGCTGCTTAGTGCTTGCAAAACTGCGACAAATTTGACGCGAAATAGCTCAGTCCAAATGCCGTCAAATTTAGCCGCGGATATTTTGGCAATTTGGCTAAATTTGCTATAATCGCGCGAAAATGAAATTCAAAAAAGGTAGAAAATGAGAAAAGTTATATTGTGCGCGCTTGCTTTGGTATTTGGATTTTTAGCTGCCGGTTGCGAAAGGAACGACTACCAGCACCCGATGTACCGCTCCACTAAAAATAAATAACCTCAAATCAGGCGGTCACTCGCCGCTTTAATCTTAAATTTATCTCGCTAACGTTTTATAAAATTTGACGCTTTTGCGGCGGATTTTAAAATTTAACGTCCTCGCAAACTTCTTTTATCTTGTCGTCCACGGATTTTATTACGGTCGATTTTATACTAACTCCTTTAGCTTTCAGATCATCCTCGTTTGCCAAAAACCATTTTCTAGTTTCGATGTAGTCTTTTAGGTACTCGTTTTTATCCGTTTGACAAAAGCCGTCTATGTCTGCATGCCTATTTGTACGTATTTGCCAGTATAAAATTTGGCTTGCTATCGCGTGTATTCTTTCGTTTTCAAAGTATTCTGCCGTATCCGCTTTGCGAGCTTTGTCGTAAATTTCGGGATATTTTGAAGAGTAAAGCGCATTCATATATTTTATATATTCGCGCAGCTTTATGAGTCTTTCGTGCTGTTTGACGTCTTTAAGCATCTTTGGTATGTTTACTTGAGACTCGTCCGACCTATAGTTTTTAGATTTGGGCTTAGAATACAGAGGATTTTTTATCCAATACGCCGTAAAATTATTCGTGAAAATAATCGATAAGTTATTAAAAGCCGCAAGCCTGATTTTTTGAAACATCTTATCTTTAGCCTCAAATTTCACCATATTTTCTATAGTTTCCCAGGCTTTTTCGTTAAATTCTATCGTCTCTTCAAAAGAATACTTGTTGTTAGCGTATAGGACGGTGCTGCCTGATGTGTTCATGATATACATCATTAACCTAAAAACATACCAGTCCGCGTACTTTTCCGCATCGTCGTCTGGTAAATTTTCCTTCCACTTTTTTATGAAATAATCCTGCAAGGCAATCACGGGCTGGACGATAAGGCTTTTTTCATCGACAAAGGGGAGTTTAGTTAGAAAGTTGCCGTACACCATCATAAAATTCGCGCCTATTAGCCACTCTTTTGCCTTCTTGTAGGGCTGGCCTTCGTAGAGCCATTCGTTTCTTTGATTCACGTACATCAGGGTATTGCCGACGATGAGGGCGGTCAAGGCTATCAAAAGTAGCTTTTTGAGGGGTTTGGTTTGATTCGGCGATTTTGCGTTCATTTTTGATCCTACGAGGTTATTGGCTGTATTTTACATATTGCGTCCTTAAATATTTTTAAATTATATTTAAATGTATCGGATTTATTTATTCTACAGTTGGACGGTTTTGTAAATTTAGCATCAGATTTTTGCGGTGCGGGTTTTGCGAGAAAAGCATGGCAAATTTGTTGATTTATGGATAAAATTTAATGAATCAAAATAAAAAGCAAACGAAACGGACCAAATTTGAGCTAAATTTCTTTACTCAAATTTGACCCCAGTGCCACGCCCTAAATTTACCGCCCAAAGCGCATGCGGCCAAAGGGCTCAAATTTGGCTACAGATCGCCAAACAGCGCTTTTAGATCCTTCGCATTTTCGTCTTTGCTCTCACCTCTGGCGCCCAGCTCGTTTAGCTCGATCTCGTGACCGGTTAGCATGCTAGCTAGCCTGATGTTTATGCCGCTTTTACCGATAGCTTTGCTCTTTTGCTCGGTTACTAGGCTCACGACGGCTTTGTTGTTCTCGCCGATTTTAACCGAGCTGATGATCGCCGGCGCCATCGCTCGCGTGATGAGGATAGTAGGCTCGGCCGAATACTCGATCGCGTCTATATTTTCGCCGTTTAGCTCCTTTGTGACGGCGTTTATGCGCACGCCTCTAGTTCCCACGGTCGCGCCCACGGGATCGACGTTAGGCGAGGTAGCTACGAGCGCTACTTTGGCGCGTTCGCCCGGGATTCTGGCGCTTGCAGCAATCAGCACGAGGCCGTCTTTGATCTCGGGCACTTCGGCTTTTAGTAGGGCTTCGAGAAATTTTGGCGACGTGCGGCTTAGCTCGACCTTGATACCCATAGATTTGTCGATATAGACGCTTTTTATGACGGCTTTTACGACGTCGCCGGGCTTAAATTTCTCGCCTTTTATGCGGTTTTTGCGCGGCATCACGGCTCGCAGCTCGTCTATTTCTATGAAGGTATTTTCATCGCTATCCACGCGCGTAACGGAGCCAAAAACCATGTGCCCGACCATGTCTTGATATTTTTGGAAGATTTTTTCCTCCATCAAGCGCTGGATGTGATACTCAAGCTCCTTATGAAGCGTCTGCGCGGCGGTTCGGCCGAGGTTGTCGGTAGATAGCTCGTATGTTAGCTCGTCGCCGATCTCTACTCCGCTATCGACCTTTCTAGCCTCTTTTAGGCCTATAAAATGCTCGTTATCCTCAGCCAAGCGCTCGTCACCGTCCTCGACGACGGTGATTTTTTGATATAGATGAAGAGTCTTGGTCGCATTATCTATAAGCGCGTCGTATTCGTAGTTTTCGCCGTAAATTTTCTTTGCGGTATTGATAATAGCTCTTATGACGCGCTCTTTTACGTCTTCGATTTCAAGCCCTTTTTCATTTGCGATAGATTCTATGATATCTGCTATTTTCTCCATATTATTTTTGCTCCGTTATTTATTTTTTGGGGAATTTTTGAGTTAGAGGAGCATTATACAAGCTTTATACTTTTAAGAAGTTTAATGCGTTTTTTAAGATGTTTTTGCTATATTCACAGATTAAATTAAAGATTTCAAAGGATTAAAGATGGAGCTAAAACTCGCTAGAACGCAACTTGACGCCAAACCAAAAACGATCTCTCTTGAAAAAATCGAAGCGGCATTTGCCAAAGATCCGCAACAAATTTTCTATTTCGACAGAGAAAACAGCCACAAACAACTCATCGCTTTGGTCGAATTTTTCGAGGAAAAAGGCCTTAGCGTCTATCACCGCACCGTTCGCTACGGCCTAGACGAAAACGACTACATGTACGAAGTGCATATTTTATAAGGCGAGTTTTGAGCAAAAAGGTATTTATCCAAACGCTAGGATGCGCTATGAACGTCCGCGACAGCGAGCATATCGTCGCCGAACTAAAGGAAAAGGAAAATTACGATTTAACGGACGATATCTCCGAGGCCGACCTCATCCTCATCAACACCTGCTCGGTGCGCGAAAAGCCCGTGCATAAGCTTTTTAGCGAAGTCGGAAGCTTTGAAAAAGTAAAAAAGGCAGGCGCTAAAATCGGCGTTTGCGGCTGCACAGCAAGCCATCTGGGAAGCGAAATTTTTAAACGAGCGCCTTACGTGGATTTCGTACTGGGCGCGCGAAACGTCAGTAAAATTTCAGCCGCGGTTAAGACGCCTAAATTTATCAGCACCGACATAAATCACGACGAGAGCGAGTATGCATTCGGCGAATTTCGCGGCTCGCCGTATAAAAGCCATATAAATATCTCGATCGGCTGCGATAAAAAATGCACCTACTGCATCGTCCCGCACACCAGAGGCGACGAGATCTCGATCCCCGCAAATTTGATCCTGCGCGAAGTAAAAAAAGCCGCCGAGGGCGGAGCGAAGGAGATTTTCTTACTTGGACAAAACGTAAACAACTACGGCAAGAGATTTTCGGGCGCGCACGAGAAGATCGATTTTAGCGACCTGCTCGTAAAGATCAGCGAGATAGGGGGCGTCGAGCGCATACGATTTACCAGCCCGCATCCGCTTCATATGGACGATAAATTTTTAGAAATCTTTAGTCAAAATCCCAAAATTTGCAAATCCATGCACATGCCGCTTCAAAGCGGAAACACCAAAGTCCTGCGCGAGATGAAGCGCGGCTACACCAAAGAGTGGTTTTTAGACAGAGCCGCTAAGCTACGCGCGATGTGTCCTGAGGTTAGCATCTCAACCGACATTATCGTGGCGTTTCCTGGCGAAATGGAAGAGGAGTTTGAGGACACGATGGATGTGCTAGAAAAGGTACGCTTCGAGCAAATTTTTAGCTTTAAGTATTCGCCCCGCCCGATGACTAAGGCGGCGGAATTTACCAATCAAATCCCAGAGGCCGTCGCAAGCGCCCGCCTAACCCGCTTGCAAAGCCGCCATAACGAAATTTTAGACGAAATCGTCGCGGCGCAAAAAGGCAAAATTTTCGACGTATATTTTGAGGAGCTTCGCGCAAATGGCGGCGTCGCCGGCAGAAGCTTTAATAACTTCCTCGTTCAAGTCGCAGGCAGCGAAGAGTTGCTGGGCAAGACGCTAAAAGTGCGCGTGAACGACCCAAAGAGAATGGTGCTTTACGGTGAGCTTGTGGGCTAAATTTAAACGAAGCGTTTTTATAAATTTAGCCCCGCGCATTATCTATTTTTTTATTTGGATTATATTTTTAACCTGCAAAAAGAGCTTTTCTAAGGCAAATTTGACGAACAAGCCCTGCGTCGTGCTGTTTTGGCACGGCAGACTGGCACTGATGAGTTTTGCCTACATACACTGGTGGAAAAACAGCCAAAATCCGCAAAGACGCGCCAAAGTCATGATAAGCGACCACAAAGACGGCGAGATCATCGCGCGCGTGATTTCGTTTTTCGGTATCGGCGCCATCAGAGGCAGTAGCTCAAAAGGCGCGGTAAAGGCCCTCGCGCAAAGCTTTAGAGAGCTAAAAGGCGGTACCGACGTCATCATCACCCCAGACGGTCCGCGCGGCCCCTATCATAGCATAGCCGACGGAGCGGTCGTCATCGCGCAAAAGCAAAATGCGCAAATACAAATTTTAAACTACGAAGCGAGTAAATTTTGGCAGCTAAAAAGCTGGGACAAAATGATAATCCCAAAGCCTTTTACCGAGATTTCTTATACGCTCTCGCCCCCATTTACCGTGACGGACATGGCGCTAGAAGACGCAAGGGAGCTAATAAAAAAGGAGATGGAAAAATGAGCTCAAAGACCGTTATCTTAATTATAGGAGCGCTTTTAGCAGCCGTTTTTATTTCGTTTATTACGCTTAGCCCATCTTATAAAAATGCTCTGCAAGCCAAATTTTACTACGAAACGGGCGATTACGAAACCGCCTATAAACTTTCTAGCTCCGCTTATCACAAAGACGTCTACAACAAACTAGCCCACACCGTGATGGTGCAAAGCGAAATCTCGCAAAAATACGCCACCTATATCGCCCGCTCAAACGGCTATCTAGAGAATATTCAAAAAATCAGCAAATCAGGCAAAATAAGCAAAGCCAATCTGGATAAAATCCGCATGATGTGCGATATCGCCGTGAGCGACTACAAAGAGCTAAAGCCGTCGAATTTGGTCGATGCGGATCTGCAAGAAGAGGCTATACGGATAAGAGATAAATTTTTAACCTTGCAAACGGAGCTATTTTAATTATATTTAATAACATTTTAGATATGATAAAAAATCGTAAATTTTAGGAGAGAGCTTGTCACTGCGCAGTTTTTTTAGCGTCTTATATATTAGCGTCGTTATCGAGTCCAAGAAGTGCCTATTTTACGGCGAAGCGTATAAGGGTTCAAAACCGCTAAAAACCATAAAATCGGAGTTTGATAACGACGATACCGGCGCGGTATCGGCAAGGGCAAAAGAGTATCTAAAAAATCTGCAAAAAGAATATAAATGGGTTTATGTTTCGCTCTTTTTTGATGCCTTATCTCAAGGCGCGGTCGGTCCTAAAAATATGAGCGCACTTGAAAAAGCCGGCATAGATCCAAAGGAGCTAACTTTCATAAATCCAGCGCCTGGCTGGATATTTTACGTAAAAATGCAGGACGTAAAAAAGGCTGAAAATTTATTCGGCGATACGGACGTGAGTCTGCTTTATTCTCCTTTGGCTCTCATTCACGATGGGATCCTTAGCCAAAATTTGGTAGGCAAAAACGCGCTTTACGTCTATGCGCACCGCGAAATTTGCGCCATTTGCATCGTTCATAAAAATATTTCCAAATTCGCCGCCGTTTGCAAACTAGAAGAGTCGAGCGAAGAAACGGCGTTTGATAAGGTTCGAAGCAGCGAAATAGACGATTTTATCGAGAGCGTAGATGAAGACTTTGCTAATTTTGACGGCGTAGAGAGCCTAGACGAGCTGCTAAAATTAGACGGCTCGGCAGATGAGTTTGAGGATCTAGGGTATGATATAAACATGCCCGCATCCACGGACGTAGCGACCTCCGTGTCGATATTTGGCCGAGATATGAGTATGTACGGCTATATTTCGCTAGCGCTTAAGGAATTTTACACAAATCCGCTATATGAAAGCGATTTTATCGAAGACGTCGTGATTTTTGACGCTACGGAGAGGACGAGCGCTACGTTTTTACACTATTTGCAAAACGAACTTTTGGTTAAAACCGAGGTCTACCCCGTCGATACGCAAAAAATAATGACGGAACTAATGATAAAAGAGTTGAAAAATGACTAGTTATAGCTTTATAAAGCCTCAAAAAAAGCCCATTTTAAATCTTTTTAATAAAATTTGGATATTTTTGATAATCTCGGTTGTATTGATTTTTGCAGCGGTAAATTTTGCTATCGCTTTTAAAAATCAAACGTTACAAAACGAAACGCAAATGCTAAAGCAAAATATAGAGCAAACAAAAGAGCGCATCAATCAAGCAGACGAATTAGCCGAGCTTTTAAAGCAAAGGCGAGACGTTGCGGCTCAGATAGCCTCGTCAAACGCGCTTTTAAAGCAAAGCGTGCGAAATCTATTAGACTTAGTTCCTCAAAGTATAACTTTAGAAGAAATTTCTATGGACGAAAATTCGCTCGTCGTAAAAGGAACTACACCTAGCCGAGATGTTTTTAATATGCTGCTGGCTACGCCGCTAAAATCGATTTTTAGCACATCAAACACCTCTTTTTACCAGCTGCCTAACGGCTGGTTAAATTTCATCAGTACAAACAAAACAGATAACTCCGAGGGCCAAAATGAGCAAAGATAGAAGTTTGCAAAATATAGATGTTACTAAACTACTCATATACATACTCGTCTTTATTAGCGCTTGCCTCATTATGATTTTTGGTTTTTTGGTTCCAAATATCCAAGAATACAAGCGGATAAAATACGATAACCGCGTGCAAATCGCCGCCTCAACGCAGATAAATCAGGTTTATAACGGTAAGCAAGAGGCGCTAGACAAACTAAAATCGGATAACAAAGCGGCGCTGGATGCTTTTGAAAATAAATTTGATGAGGGTAAATTCGTAACATTCGTATCGCAGTATCTAGACTCGGTAGTGTCTAAAAATAGCAATATATCTCAAAGCGAGCCGTTTTTGATAAACGAGCTAAAGATAACCGCGACGATAAAAACTCCGTCCAGACTTTACGACTTTATAGACGCATTACGGAGCTATGAAAACGTCGTCAAAATCGACTTTCCTATCGAAATGCAAAAAGACGGCGACAAGATAAGCGCGGCATTTAACGTCAAAATCTACGGCTTAAGATAAATCAAACCCGACTTTATTATTTCTCGCTAAAATCTCTTTAAAATATTTAGAGCAAGGATAAAAAATGATTAAATTTAATAATACCGCCGTTGCCTTGGCGACTGCGATTTTAAGGGATTATCTTAACGGAGCGGTAAATTTTTTCGCCTCTAGAAAAGCTGCAAAATCGGAGCTAACGAAACTCACGCCGGCAGATTTTAAAAACGTGCGCGCAAATTTGCTAAATTTAGGCTTTAAGAGCGAATTTATCGACGAAAACGCCGCCGAGCTATCAGAAATCCTGCGCGGTATCCTAATCGCCGAGCGCCCCAAGCTACCAAAAGACCACCCAATCGCTACCTACATCAGCGAAAACGACGCCGCGCGCGAGCTGATCGCAAAGGCAAAAGAGCTGCTAAAAAAGAAATTTATCAAAAACGAATGGCTTGAAATTTACGACAAACTGGGCGGCTTCAACAGAACGCACTTTGCCAGAAAACAACACCAACTCTACTCGATGCTCGAAAACAAGGGCTTTGACCGCCCGTCGCGCTTTATGTGGAGCTTTGATAACAAGGTCCGCGACGGTATCGCCGCAGCGCGCGAGCTGCTAGAGGAAGGCAAGGCTGACGAGTTTATCGCAGCTCAGCACGAGATCTACGAAAATCTACTCGATCTGCTCGGACGCGAAGAAGCGGCGCTCTATCCGACGTCGCTGGAGCTAATTAGCGAGGATGAGTTTCGCGCGATGAGACGCGGCGATGACGAGATCGGGTATTTTCTCATCGAAAAGCCGAGCGAATTTTATCCGCTAATTTTAGACTCTGACAGCGGCCCTAAGTCAAATTTAAAGGACGTAAATTTGCAAAGCGAGCCGAATTTAAGCGCGGTAAATTTGCAAAACGGCGACCTAAACGAAGCGGTTTTAAATCCGAATTTCCTAAAAGAGCTGTCGAATTTAATGAGCAAATACGGGCTAAATCCAAACGCAAGCCGCGATAAAAACGCAGTTTTTGACGTCGCTACGGGCAAGCTCACGCTAGAGCAAATCAACCTCATTTATAAACACATGCCCGTCGATCTCTCATTCGTCGATGAAAACGAGATCGTGAAATTTTACACCGACACCAAGCACCGCGTATTTCCGCGAAGCGCGGGCGTCATCGGGCGCGATGTGAAGAACTGCCACCCGCGCGAGAGCGTAGCTAGCGTGCTAGAGATCATCGACGCCTTCCGCAAGGGCGAGCGCGACGAGATCGACTTTTGGATGGAGCTTCACGGCAAATTTATCTACATCTACTACGCCGCCGTGCGCGATGAAAACGGCGTATTTAAAGGGGTGCTAGAGATGATGCAAGACGTCACGCGCATCCGTAGCCTAGAGGGCAAACGCACGCTGGTTACGTGGGACGATCTAAAGAAAAAATACGGGGAGTGATGATAACTGCTTGTAAAATTTGATTAAGACCGCCTGGCCTTTTATCGCCGAATTCTAATTTCGGGCGTAAATTTATCGGAGATTTAGGGCACTTGCCTTTTTTGCATATTTACGCCTACGCCTTTTGCACGACAATTCAAGCTATGTTTGCGGATACCGATATTTTCGTAAGCGGTATTTAAGGATTTTGGAGCGGTATATTTAGTACCAAACCGCCTAATTTAAATATTTCGCCGCCTTCAAACTATCGGCCGCAAAATTTAAATTTAAGTGCCGAACCGAGTTTTAAGCCGCCTTTTTAAGATAGCAGCGGTATCTCGTTTCGTAAGATGCTTAAAGCCGGCTGTCTAGCGCCGTTAAATCTAAAGCTACCGTAAAGAAAGCATTAGCGTATTTCAAAGATTCAAGTATCTTTTATCACAGCTTCGCGCCCAAAACGCAGACGTCTAAAAAGCTTCCCAAATAGTGCAAGATCCGCGCCCGAAGCAAATAAAAATCCGCGGTTTATCGGCGGGATAGCAAGCTGCCTGCACGCTTCTTTAAATTTCTTTTCCATCGCTGGCTTAACGTAAGGCGTTACAAGTATAAAATTTGCGCCAGCCCCGACGGCTACCTTGCCGCCTAGCACGCAGCTTGCGCCGTTTTCCAGGCAGCGAGCGCATTCGTTTCGCTGAGCCGAGCTTAGCACGAGTCCTAGCCGCTTGCACGCCTGATCGACGCCGCGAAGCTCGTTTGTGCCGCGTTTTATGAGATAAATTTTAGGCTTGGGATTAGAAATTTCAGGAGTTAAATTTAACGCGTCAGCCGCCAAAAACTCAAAGCTTTTTTTCACGCCGCTAAAGTATTCGTCCAAAAACGGCTCGCTAAATTTTGCACGAACGCGACCGCGTTTAAACCGGTCCGTCAAATTCGTCTCATCAGTGAAGTATTTTAGGTTTCGCTCACGCAAAAACCGCTCCAGTTCGCACTTTCGCACGCCTAAAAGCGGTCGAGCGATCACGTAGTCCTCGCGAGCTTCAAGCTCCTGCATGCCAAGTAGCTCGCTAAGCCCTGCACCGCGCCCAAGCTGCATCAAAAACCATTCGAATTTATCGTCAAACTGATGCGCCAAGATCAAATTTTCATATCCGTGCTCGCGGCAAATTTGAGCGAAAAAATCATATCTGGCCGCGCGTGCCTCGTGCTCGAAATTTGACGCGCCCAGACGCACGCTTTTTACGTAGATTTGTTTGTTAAATTTGGCCGCCAAGTCCCGCGCCGAGGCGACCTCGTCTTTGCTCCGCGCGCGGATGTTGTAATCCATGATCGCAAGATCAAATTTCACGCCCGCCTCGTCTAAAAGATAAAAAAGCGCCGTGCTATCGACGCCGTGCGAAAAGGCAAGCAGATTTCGCCCCGATTTTAGCCTACGTAAAACGGGCGCGCTTAGCACTTTAGGCCTTTGCCGTAATCTTGCCTAGCGCCTGGCTGCCCGCTACCTGCGTGATCTCGCACCAGTAGCGACCGCCGGTTTCTAGCTGCTCCACGTCGCTTTCGTTGATCAAAATTTCGCCGTCGATGTCCTTATCCCAGAGCGCCTTTTTCGCGGCGTAAAACATCTCGCCCTCGCTGCTTTCGCCTTCGAGCGAAACGATAAATTTCTTGCCCAGCTCCTGCGCAAAGCTCGTTTCTATCGCGGCGCGAGTGATCTTTTCGATCTTGCTTAGGCGCTTTGAGATGATTTTGGCGGGCACCTGCTCCATCTCGTATGAGAGCGTGTCCTCCTCTTTTGAATATGCAAACGCCGAAACGCGGTCAAATTTAAACTCCTGTAAAAACGCGCAAAGCTCGTCAAATTCGGCTTCGCTCTCACCTGGGTGCCCGACGATGACGCCCGTTCGCAAAAACGCATCAGGTGCTTTTTTCATCAAATTTAAAAGCTCTTTGATCCGCGCCGTGCCGCTTCCGCGCCTCATGATTTTTAGCATTTTGTCGCTTGCGTGCTGGATCGGCATGTCAAAGTAATTTACAAACACCGGCGAAGCGATGATGCGCTCAATTAGCGCGTTTGAGGTCGTGCTCGGATAGAGATAGAGTATGCGCGCGGTTTTGACGCCATCTATCTTCTCGACCGCGTCAATGAGCGAGATGAGCCCGTCGCTAACCGCGTGATCGCGCATATACGAGCTGCTATCCTGCGAGAGGAAGCTAAAGTCGTAGTAGCCCTTTTTTACGAGTTTTTGCACTTCGCCTATGATGTTTTCGAGCGAGCGGGATTTTAGCTTGCCCTTAAAGGTCGGGATTGCGCAGAAGCTGCATTTTTGATTACAGCCTTCCGAAATTTTGATGTAGGCGTGGTAGTTTGAGCCCGTTATCACGCGCTCTTCGCTTGCTTGCAGGTAGGTTTCGGGGCTAAATAAATTTTGCTTTTTTAGGATGATTTCATCAATCTTGTCGTAGTCTCCGACGCCGGTAAAAAGATCGACCTCGGGCAGCTCCTTCATCAATTCCTCGCGGTATCGCTGCATGAGGCAGCCGGTGACCACGAGCAGGGAGCCTTTTTTGCGCGCTTCGTGCATATCTAGGACCGCGCGGATGCTCTCTTCTTTGGCCGAGTTTATAAAGCCGCAGGTGTTTACGATGATGACGTCGGCAGAGGCGACATCGGGCGTGATCTCGTAGTTTGAGAGCCGTCCGAGCATGATTTCAGAATCCACCAGATTTTTGTTACAGCCTAAAGATACTAAGTGAAGTTTGCCCATTTTATACCCACAGATTGTCTATTAGACGCGTTTTGCCCACGTACGCGGCGACTAGGATTATCGTGTTGTTTGGCTCTATTAGCGAGATTTCGTTTAAATTTCTATCCGCGATCGCGACATAGTCGACATTTAGCGGCTCTAGGGTTTGTAGCATCTCGCCTTTTATCGTTTGCGCGCTTAGTTCGCCGGCCGCGATCAAATTTGAGGCTTTTTTAAGCGAATGCGAAAGCTTAAGCGCTTCAAGCTTTTGCCCTTCGTCTAGGTAGGCGTTTCGCGAGCTAAGCGCCAGTCCGTCACGCGCACGAACGATCTCGCAAGGCACAATCTCTAAATTTAAAAAACAGGTCTTGGCAAAATTTTGTACTATGAGTAGCTGCTGCGCGTCCTTTTTACCCATATAGACGCGCTTTGCGTTTGTTAGATTAAAAAGCTTGTTTAGCACGCGAAGCACGCCGTCAAAGTGCCCCGGGCGAGTCTTACCCTCGAGCACGCTTGCTAAATTTTCAGGCGCGCTGATTAACGGCTCGGTATCAAAATATAACTCCCCGGCCTCAGGCGCAAACATCGCATGCACGCCCAGCTCCTCGCAAATTTTAGCATCGTTTTGTTCGTTTTTCGGATAGTCCTCAAAGTCCTCGCCGGCTAAAAACTGAGTCGGGTTTACGAAGGTCGAAACGATCGCGGTTTTGTTTTCCGCTACGCACTTTTCTATGAGGCTAGCGTGTCCGCCATGAAGCGCACCCATCGTAGGTACGAAGCCGATATTTTCGGGATTTGCCGCGACGAAATCTCGCAGCTGTTCTGCTGTTTTTAAAATTTGCATTTTCTCTTCTTTATGTTTAATTTTAACGCGCGATTATAGCAAATTTTATCTTTACTCTTACAAATATGTTATAATCACGCCAAAAAGCACAAAAAAGGTCTTAAATTTTGGATAATTACGAATACACGGAACTTCTAAAAACACTAAATACGAAAGTAGAAAATATCGCGGGCGTCGTAAAGCCCGAGAGTATCAAAGCTCGCCTAAAAGAGATCGAGGAGCTAGAAAACGATCAAAATTTCTGGCAAGACATCGCAAAAGCAAGCGCCATCGGCAAGGAAAAAACGAAAATTTTAAATATCTTAAACAACTTCCTAAACGCCAAAAGCGCCGTAGACGACGCAAAGGAACTATACGAGCTGGCAAACTCCGAAAACGATGAAGAGACGATAAATTCGCTCTTTGCCGAGGCTGGCGAGCTAGAGGATAAGATCGTAAATTTAGAGATTTCTATGCTGCTTAGCGGCGAGGACGACGGCAAAAACGCCATCGTCACCATACATCCGGGCGCGGGCGGTACGGAGAGTAACGACTGGGCGAGCATGCTATACCGCATGTATCTGCGCTTTTGCGAGCGCGAGGGCTTTAAAGTCGAAACTTTGGACTTTCAAGAGGGCGAAGAAGCAGGGCTAAAAGACGTGAGCTTTATCGTTAAAGGTGTAAACGCCTACGGCTATCTAAAGGCCGAAAACGGCATCCACCGCTTAGTACGAACCAGCCCGTTTGATAGCGCGGGTCGCCGCCATACTAGCTTTACCAGCGTGATGGTGAGCCCGGAGATCGATGACGACATCGAGATAGAAATCGACGAAAAAGACCTAAAAATCGACACCTACCGCGCAGGCGGAGCAGGCGGCCAGCACGTAAATAAAACCGAGTCCGCCGTGCGCATCACTCACGCACCCACCGGCATCGTCGTGCAGTGTCAAAACGACCGCAGCCAGCACAAAAACAAAGCCACCGCGATGAAAATGCTAAAATCGCGCCTATATGAGCTAGAGCTAATGAAACAGCAAGAAGCCGCCGGCAGTGTCGAAAAAAGCGAGATCGGCTGGGGCCATCAGATCCGTTCGTACGTGCTTTTTCCGTATCAGCAGGTTAAAGACAACCGCAGCGGCGAGGCGTACAGTCAAACCGACGCGATACTAGACGGCGATATAAAAAAGCTCATCGAAGGCGTTTTGGTAAGTCAAAAAAGCATAAACTAGAAAGGAAAAATATGGAAATTTCAGCTCTTTTAAACCAACTAGGCTACAACGAAAACGACGCGATCGCCGCGCAGGTTAAGCGCATCCTAAACAACTGCGACGGGTTAAATTTAAGTAGCATTATCACGCTAAACGACCACCTAAAACCGCTCGGCGGCTTCGTCGCGATGAGCGGCAGCGAGGACGTGTTTAAGATAAAAAATGCGGGCAAAACGCCGGGCGCGCTAAACGTGATCGAAAACTGGGCTGAAAAAAACAAAATAAATATAAAAAAAGTAAATGAAACCACGCACTACATACTAGGAAAAAACATATGAAAAACTACGATATCATCGTCATCGGCTTTGGCAAAGCAGGCAAAACTCTCGCCGTAAAAGCCGCAAATTTAGGCAAAAAAGTCGCCGTGATCGAAAAATCGGCGCAGATGTACGGCGGAACGTGCATAAATGTCGGTTGCATCCCGACAAAAAAGCTAGTAAATTTAAGCAAAGAAGCGCAATACGTAAATAACAACGTCGCGGGCGAATACTTCACGCTAAGCATCGAGAAAAAAGACGCTCTCGTCTCCGCGCTTAGAGCTAAAAATTTCGCTATGCTCGACGGTAACGCAAACATCGACGTGATAAACGGTACGGCTAAATTTATGGATAAAAACAGCGTCGAAGTCACGGCTCCTGACGGCTCAAAAAGCGTACTTACCGCGCCTACTATCGTTATAAACACGGGTTCGGTCAATGAAAAACCAAGCTTTGAGGTTAGCTCAAATTTAGCTTACGACAGCACGGGGATTTTAAACCTAAAAATGCTTCCAAAGCACCTAGTAGTCGTGGGCGGCGGATACATCGGGCTTGAGTTTGCCTCGATGTTTGCCGAGTTTGGCTCAAAAGTCACTATCGTAGCTCGCTCGGGCGTACTAAAAAACGAGGACGATGACGTAAAACAGAGCGTAAAAGCGCTGCTGCAAACGCAAGGCGTCGAAATTTTAGAGGGCTGCGAAGTTAAAAATTTAAAAGATTGCGCGCTAATTTTTACCCAAAACGGCGAGACGAAATGCCTTGAAGCGGACGCGTTTTTACTAGCGACCGGACGAGTAGCTGCGACTGCGGAGCTAAATTTAAGCGCGGCGGGCGTACAAACGGACGCCAAAGGAAACGTGCTTGTAAACGAGTTTTTACAAACAGCACAGCCGCATATCTACGCGGTAGGCGACGTTCGGGGCGGCGAGCTTTTTACATACACGAGCTTAGATGATTTTCGCATCGTCTTTGACAAGCTTTTTGGCACGGGCAAACGCAGCACGCTAAACCGCTCGCCTCACGCCAGCACGCTTTTTACCGAGACTCCGCTAGCTAGCATCGGGCTAAACGAGAAACGAGCGACGGCTCAAAATTTAGATTTTAAAGTCCTAAAACTCCCGCTAGCCGCAGTCCCCGGCGCAAAGGTAGTCGGCAACGAAACGGGATTTTTAAAAGCGATCGTGGAGGCAAAAAGCGGCAAAATTTTAGGCGCTGCGTTTCACTGCGTTTATGCAAACGAGCTTATCAACGAGATCGCCGTTGCGATGGCCCTTGGCGCGGGCGCTGATTTTTTCAAAAATCAGATTTTCACCCATCCTAGCATCAGCGAAGCATTAAATGATTTGTTTGGACAATTTTAATAAACACAAAGGATAGAAAATGAAAAATTTACTTCTTGCCTTTATCTGGTTTTTGTTCGTAGGATGCGCAGCCTCAAGCGGCGGCGGAGCGGCGAGCGATAACGCTGATTACGACTTTAACAAACGAGCGATCGATATACTAAAGCCAAAATGCGAAAAGGGTAACTACTCGGCTTGCAACGACCTAGCCATCAGCTATCAAAATCTAAAAGACCATAAAACGGCGCAAAAATACTACGATAACGCATGCCAAAACAACTATCAGCTAGCTTGCACCAACCTAGCTAATATGTACCAATTAGGCCTTGGCGTAGACAGGGATAAAAATAAAGCTTTGGAGATCTTTAACGCCTCTTGCACGAACGGAGGGGCGATATCTTGCTACTATTTAGGCGACTTATACCGCTCCGGCGACGAGGGCAAAGAGCCTGACTACGTCGCGGCCATGAGTGCATACGAAAGAGGCTGCAAACTAGGAGACATCCCGTCATGCACAAATACGGCAGTACTATACGAACACGGCCTAGGCGTATCACAGGACGAGTCAAAAGCCAGAAACATCTACCGCTCGGCGTGCTTTAGCGGAGATTCGTCCGCATGCGACAACCTAAAAAGAATGGGTAGAAAACGCTAAATTTAAGGAGCCGAATTTACTACGGCGGGTCAACTCAGACTCGCCTTTTTTAAATCAGTCACGTCAAATCTAACTTCAAATTTACTCGCCGGAAACTCCGTAAAAACCAAAAAATACCTGCTAAATTTAACACCGCGCGCCCATAAATTTAACTTCTCAAATTTACCTTCACGATACGCGGTAAATTTCGCTTGCTTGACTAACGCTGCATGAATTTGAGCGCATTTAAAACAACAATCCTTTCCGCAAATAACAAAAGAAACAACGCTAGATTTGAGTAAATTTGATAAAAGATAGAAAAAAGGGGCTCAAATTTAAGCCCCCAGATGCATGAGTTTAGAATAAAAATTAAAATTTATAAGAGACGTTAACCTTAAAGTTTCTGCCCGGCTCCCAGTCGATCGCGTTCGCATCGCCCGTATATTCGGCTATTCTTTGAGACTGCGAGACGTAGGCTTTGTTAAATACGTTATAAACGCCAGCGTTTATCTCAAGTCCCTTAAATTTACCGCCACTTGGCGCATAAGTGAGATAGATATCACTCACGGCGTAGCTCGGGATATGTACGGCAGCGTCGTTGCCAGCACTCGTCGTGTCTTTCGAGGCGAAATAAATAAGATTATAGCCCACGAGCGTATCGATAGCGTTTATCGAATACTCGGCGTTAAAGGTGTATTTGTCACCTTGGTCGCGGTAGCCGATGATATTTGACGTGTAGTAGCCGCCGCTACCGTTTCTCACGCGGTCTTTATATCTTACTTTTTGATGAGTATAGCTGGCACCCAGGCTTAGCGCATCAAGGTTTAACCTCGCCAAAAGCTCGACGCCGTCGATATCCGCGCCGCCTGCGTTGATCCTATAAAGCACCGGATTTATACGCCCGCCTGCTGCGTTATTATCTACGATTAGGTTTTTGTATTTGGTTTTAAAGTATTTAGCTACAAAGCTAACGTGTCCCGTTTCGCTAAACTCGCCCTTGTAGCGTCCGCCGATCTCGTAGCTATCGCCCGTAGTGGCCTTTAGATCAGGGTTTGCTCTGTATCCCAGCGCCGTACCCCTGCTAGAGCCGCTAGCTAGCATAGACTCCATAACGTCCGGTCCTCTAAACACCTTAGCATAGCTGGCAAATACGCCAAGCCCCTTCATAAACTCGTAATCAAGCGCGAGAGCGGGCGTAAATTCGTCAAATTTGTATTTGTATCCGCCGATATTTGCGCCCGTGCCGTTATATGTCTTTAGCTCGTGGCGCTCGTATCTGATGCCAGGAGTCACAGTTAGGCCTGCAAATTTGATCGCGTCCTCTAAGTAAAACGAGTAGTTGTTTACTTTTTCGGGACGGTTGTTTTGCGGTTTGTTAAAATTCTCGCTGTGGTAGTACTCCGCGCCGTATCTTAGTGTTTGCGTCACGTCGCCCGTCTCTATCGCGGTTTTTGCTTTAGCGCTTAGGCCTCTAGTTTTTACGCCCCATTTGCTACCGTCGATCCTCTGATGCTTCGTATGATACGCCGTTACGTCTAGATTTAGCAGTTCGCTCGGCGTAAATTCGTATTTTAACGTCGTCGTGTCGCGCTCGTATTTGCGGTAGTCATCATTTGTATGCCAACTACCAAATTCTGCTCTTAAAGGATAAAGTCCCTTGTAGTGGTTGTGCTCGTGAGAGAGCGATATCCTGTGCGCGTCTAAAAAGCTATATCCGAGCTTAAAAAGATAGCTAAGGTCGTTACCGTCGCCGCCGATTTTCTTGCCGTTACCGCTCTTGCCGTAGTCGTAGCCTTTGTGATTTAGCGCGGCTAAAAAGTCAAGTCCCTCGACGGGCGCAGTAAAGACCATTAGCCCTTGCGAAAATTCGTCGTTATTTGAAGCATAGCCCGTTTTGATTTTCGCGCCGATGATTTCGCCCTCTTCCAGCAGGTCTCTAGCGTCCACCGTCCTAAAAGCCACAGAGCCTCCAAGAGCTCCGGCGCCGTTTACTACAGAGCGCGAGCCGACCTCAACGTCGATGGCTTTGATTAGATCGGGGTCGATCAGGAGGTCTGCGTTGTGGTGAAAGGTATTTCCGTTTTGCTTCGCGCCGTCGATCGTGATATTTAGGCCGCGGTCGCTCACGCCCCTCATGTAAATTTTTTGATTCATGCCGTTCGTGCCGCCTACGTAAACACCGGGAATATCGCGCATGACGTCTTTTAGTATGCCTGCATTTCTCGTGCTTATCTTTACGTCGTCTACGCCGTAGCCGCCGCTAGTGCTGCTTACCTCTACGCCGCTTAGCGTTACGTTTTCGGCGGCATTTGCGCCGATAGCTAGAGCCGCGACGAAAGAAATCTTCGCAACATTGTTAAAACTCATTTTTTCTCCTCTTTAAATTTATTAAATTTTACGCCGATTTAGAAAAATATTTAAATTTTGTTTTCTTTAATCCGCTCAGATTTTGAAAACGAATATTATAATTCTAAGACTAAATTTTAGATAAAATCATTTAAAATATTACTTGCTTATTCGTTATTGACAATAAATACCATAATCTGATATAATTGGCGCGCAAATTTTACAAGAAGGCATTAAATGGAATTTCTCAAACACAACGTCGATTACGTTATCATCGGTATTTTAGGGCTTATGAGTTTTACGGTAGTGTGGCTTACGATAGAGCGCTTGATCTTTTACGCAAACGTTAAATTTGAAAATTATAAGAATCAAGACGACTTTGAAGAGAGCGTAACTAGAAATTTAACAACGCTTTATATAGTTTATTCAAATGCGCCGTATATCGGACTTTTGGGTACGGTTGCTGGCATCATGGTGACCTTTTACGACATGGGTATGAGCGGCGGCATCGACACTAAAAGCATCATGGTCGGCCTATCTCTCGCGCTAAAAGCAACCGCGCTAGGCCTCATCGTCGCGATACCGACGCTAATGATCTACAACGCTTTTATGAGAAAAGTGGACGTTTTAGTAAACCGCTACAAGGCTTCACGTGAGAATGCCTAAAAAAGAGGGATTAAACGTAATCCCGCTCATAGATATTATGCTCGTTTTGTTAGCCATCGTACTTAGCATTTCGACTTTTATCGCTCAGGGCAATATCAAAATCGACCTGCCAAACAGCGAAAGCGCGGAAAAAAAGCAAGACGAAAACGATAAAATAGCCGTTTTAATTAATAAAGATAATGAATTTTTTATAGGCGAAGAGAAAATCGCCGAGGAAAATTTAAAAGAAAAGCTAAACGAGATAAAAAACGAAACATTAATAGAACTTAAAAGCGATAAAGAGAGCAAATTCGACTCGTTTATCAAGGTCATCGACATACTAAAAGAAAAAAATCATGAAAACTTCGCTATCACGACAACAACTGAATAGACGCGCCAGCTTTACTGGGCTTGGCGTTTCTATCCTGTTGCACTCTATCCTCATCGGATCTTTTATCAAATTTTACGACGAGCTAAAGCCGATGCCGGAAGAAAAAAGCGTTAAAATAGCGTTAAACACCTTTACTCCGCCTCCCGCACCTCCGGCCCCAACTCCTCCAGCGCCGCCGCCTCCGGCACCGCCTGCGCCTCCTCCGCCAGAACCCGTCGTCACGCCGCCGGAACCGCCAAAACCGGTGGAGCCGCCTAAGCCGATAGAAAAGCCAAAGCCAGTAGAGAAACCAAAACCCGTAGAAAAGCCGGTGGAAAAATCAAAGCCAAAGCCTAAACCTACGCCAAAACCGGTTAAAACGCCTGAGCCTGAGCCGGAACAGCAAGTAGCGCAGGCAACGCCGCCCGCACAGCCGTCGCCGCCGACCCCTACGCCGCCCGCGGCACAGCCAAGCGCCGCCCCAAGCTCGAACGTAAAATCAAATTTACCGCCTAGCGGAGCTGAAACAGTTGGAGAATTTAACTTCGCGACATCAGCCGGCGACGAGAGATTTTCTAAGATCCAAAAGGCGATACAAAAGCATCACAAATACCCTAAACGCGCGCAAAAAATGCGCCATCAAGGCGTCGTAGAGGTTAGCTTTTTATACAAAAAAGACGGCAGCGTCCGCGACGTAAAGGTGATAAAAAGCTCAGGCTTTGAAACGCTAGACGAGGCTGCAGTCGAGCTTATAAACCGCGCCGCGCCGGACTTTCCTACGCTTGATCGCGACTACGTCATCAAAATCCCGGTTAGCTACAAGCTCACGTAAATTTAAGCCGTTTTTGCGGCTTAAATTTTACCTTTTGATTTTACAAATTTGATGCAAAAACCAAAAGGATTTTTTAGTAACAGGCGTAAACAAACCGTTCTAGTTATCAATTGAGCGCCGCTAAATCGGTTGCGATCAAATCAAATTTGACCTCGCAACTGTAGTGCGAATTTACCAAATCCATAGCCCAAATAGTTCGACTAAAATTGCTAAAAATTCACTTAACCGGCCAATTAAATTTACGTCAAATTTAGCCGACACTGGTAGTTTAAATTTATGCCTGGCGATCTAGCCAGATTTTACTTAAATGCCCTTTTATACGAGTTTTCTATCAGCTCATAGCATCCTAGCCTGCTCATCGCAGATTGCGCGAATTTGGATTTCGCAACAGCTCTCTGCCGTAAGCCACCGCGTAGCAAACGCCGCCTAGCAGTAGCGCCTCGCCCTCGGACGCCTTTGTTATGAGTCTGGCCACAATCGCCGGGATGCCGACTGCCTGCTTTACGGCCTTGGCATAGTCCGCTTGATAAAGCGGAGTAAACGCCGGCGCGCTATCCGTGCGCTCAACAAGTCCGCACGCCCAGACGTGGATAAACGGCGCGCCCAGCGTTTAGAGCTGTTTTGCCAGCCGCACGCTAACTTCTAGGCTCCAGTCGCCTTTTACCCAGCTTTGTGCACTTATGCGCACGCCGACGGGGATTTGTACCGCAGCTTTTATCTCGCTTAAAATTTCTTTTAAAAATCTCGTGCGATTTTCGAAGCTCCCGCCGTATTCGTCGTCTCGCAGGTTAATCCCAGGCGATAGAAATTCGCCGATGAGATAGCCGTGCGCGGCGTGGATCTAGGTCGCGGCGTATCCCGCGCGCTGGGCTCTAACCGCGGCCTTGGCGAAAGCTTGCTTGACCGAGACGATGTCCTCTATGCTCATCTGTATCGGCATTTTGTAGCTCTCGCTAAATCAACCCCTCGCACTCGCTTTTTCTGCCGGCATGTGCGAGCCGGGCGGCCATAGCGGCGCCCTGTTTGACGCACTCTTTGACGAGTCTGGCGTGCGCCTCTGGCTGCTCGTCGTTCCACAGCCCCAGATCGCGGCTCGTGATCCTACCCCTAGGCTCGACCGCCGTAGCCTAGGCGATGATGAGCCAGGCGTCTATAGCGCCCGTGCGGCGTAGCACAGGCGACAGAAGCGTCTATGAGACGAAAATTAATTTACGCTCTGATTTGTAAAATTTACGTGTTTTGAAGGGTTAAATTTTGCGTTTTAAGCAAATATTTGCCAAATCGGCTGCACGAAAGGTAGGCCTCATATAGTCGGCGCAAAAATTTAGCTTGCCGTCGTCGCTTGAAATTTTAAACGCGACTTTCGCTACGAACGTAAATTTCGTCTCAAACGAAATTCGGGCTTAAATTTTGCCGTATTATAAAATTTGGCCCGAAATTTTAAAGGATTGCAGATTGATATTTATAGCCGACGCAGCAAAAATCCCCAACTCCGCCAAACTACGGAGTAGCCGAAATTTACGCACCCAAACGACTACGCCAAGTCCTTTAAATCCGTCCTGTAAGCGTCTTTTAAGCGCTTAACGTCTAGCTCGCGGTTTAGATTTACGAGGCGAAATTTGACCGCCTCCCACCACTCTTTGCCGTCGTATTCGCGTCGCACGAGCACCATATCGTCTAGCTCCACGCGCAGATCAAGCGGTACCTCATACAGTCCCCAGTCGTTATCGTAATCAGTCGCTTCGGCTAGCTGCTTAAATTTCGCTAGATCAATAAAGCCGTCCGCGCTGCCTACGGCTCTAACGTCGCTCCAAATTTTACCGTTTTGCGCCAAAACCAGCTCCAACTCGGCAAATAAATTCACTAGCTCGTAATCGCTTGATTTTTGTCGTTTTTCTAAATGCATTTTAATTCCTTTAGCGCAAAGCGCGTGAGATTGCTTAAATTTACGCGCGAGGTCGTGCGGCGCGCTAAAATCGCCGCAGTAATAGCCCAAAAGCCGCAAAATGTCGTCCCTGATAGCTTGCGAGTACTCGGCTAAAAGCAGCTATTGCAAAAGGGCGAAAATTTCGCTCTCAAGCGCCGGCGCGCAGTAGCAATATGGGTCAAGGTAAAACCAGGGCACGGCAGAAGCAAGGCCTTCCGCTCTCGTCGCTTCCGCGCAAAACGGCGGGTCTATGGCGGCGTTTTGCCGTTTCATTGCAAATTTATTTATCAGGCGCGCGGTACCGGGCTAAAGTCCGCACGCCACATCGCAAGGCAAAACGCGTCGCTATAAACGAAATCCGCTATACCTAGTTTAGCTGTCGTGCCCGATTGCTTTTTTGCGCCGCTTACTCGGCCTTGCTCGCATCCCACGCAAGGATAGTCTTGCCCTCGGCGTCGGTAGCCACGTCGCCCATACCCATGATGTTGTAGCCGCAGTCGACGTAGTGCACCTCGCCGGTCACGCCGCTAGCAAGGTCGCTAAGTAGATACATCGCGCTCTTACCAACGTCTTGCGTCGTGACGTTGCGTTTGAGCGGCGCGTTGATCTCGTTGTAGCGTAAAATCATCCTAAAATCGCCGATCCCGCTTGCGGCAAGCGTTTTGATAGGGCCCGCGCTGATCGCATTTACGCGGATGCCGCGCGCGCCAAGATCGTGAGCAAGGTAGCGCACTGAGCTTTCAAGCGCTGCTTTTGCGACGCCCATAACGTTGTAGTGAGGCACGAATTTCGGCCCTCCGAGATAGGTTAGCGTGAGCACTGAGCCGCCCTCTTTTAACACCGGCAGCACCGCGCGCGTGAGGCTTAGTAGCGAATACACGCTCGTGCCCATCGCGATATCAAAGGCCTCTTTGCTCGTGTTTACAAACTCGCCCTCTAATGCTTCTTTTGGCGCGTAGGCCACCGCATGCACGACGAAATCTATCTCGCCAAGGTCTGCTTTGATACGATCCGCAAGACCGTCTAGGTGGGCTTGGTTATTTACGTCTAGTTCATAGACAAATTTGCTGCCAAACTCCTCCGCGATCGGCTCTACGCGCTTTTTCAGCGCGTCGTTTAGGTAGGTAAACGCCATCTGCGCACCCTGCTCGTGACAAGCTTCGGCGATGCCGTAAGCGATGGATTTGGCGTTAGCGACGCCGACGATGAGGCCTTTTTTGCCTTTTAAAATCATTATTTCTCCTTTCTATTTTGCTTGGCTTTTTCTGCTTATTCTGCGTTAAAATTTAAAAAATAATGCTCACGAACCATATGTTCGCTCCGCTTATTTTTTAAATTTTGCCTTGACTAAGCGAAAAATCCTTCGCGATTCGACTTAAAATTATATAAATTAAAATTCGCGAAATCTCGCGAAACGCCAAATTTTAAACTAAAATCGACAAGCGGAAATATCGCTAGGCGGATTTAAATGTTTTGAAGTAAATTTCGTCCCAAGACTAGGCAAGTAGCCTGTCGCAGGGCGAAATTTACAAAATCATTTAAAGACGTCAGCGAGATGACGCGCTAATAAGTTCCAAGAAACCAGAGGCGTCCCAGCTCGCCGTACCCACTAGTACTCCGTCACAGCTTGCAATCCCCGCTATCCCGCCGATATTTGCGACATTTACGCTACCGCCGTAAAGCAGCGGCGCACTCGTTCGTTCGCGGATAAAATCCAAAATCTCCTCTATCTGCTCCGTGCTCGCACTCTTGCCCGTGCCTATCGCCCAAATTGGCTCGTAGGCGATCAGCAGCCGCTCGTAGCCAAAGTTGATATTTTTTAGCTGATCCGCTAAAAACTCCTTCGTGCCGCCCGCTTCGTTTACACTCAAATTTTCGCCGATGCAGTAGACGATCTGCCAGCCTGCCTTTGCGGCGAAGTCAAATTTCGCGCGCAAAAGCTCCTCGCTCTCGCCAAGCTCGCGCCGTTCGGAGTGTCCGATCAGCACGCTTTTTACGCCAAACTCGTCCAGCATCGCCTTGCCGATCTCGCCGGTGTGAGCGCCGCTTTGGCACGGGTAGAAATTTTGCGCGCCGAGTTTAAATTTATGAGCCGCGCCATCAAGCGCGCTAAACGGAGGAAATACCGTCACGTCGTCGTTTACGCTTAAATTTGCGTCTAAAATTTCAGCGTATTTAGCAAAGCTCGCTCTCGTGTGATTGCACTTTAAATTTGCTAAAAACCTCACTCCGCAGCCTTTCTAAGCGGTTTTATGCCGGGTAGTTCCTTGCCCTCGATAAGCTCCAGGCTCGCACCTCCGCCCGTGGAGATAAAGGTCATCTCGTCGGCGTCTCCCGCGCGCTCGACGACGTCGGCCGTATCGCCGCCGCCAACGACCGTAGTCGCGTGAGTGTCGATGATGGCGTGGCTCATCTTGATGCTGCCTTTGCTAAATTTATCCATCTCAAAAACACCCATAGGCCCGTTCCACCAGATGGTTTGCGCGTCGGCGATAACCTCTTTAAATAACCTAATCGACGCTGGCCCGATATCTAGCCCCATCCAGCCGCTCGGTATCTCTTGAGCGGGGACAAATTTCACGGCGCTTTCGGCTGAAAAGGTCTGAGCCGCGACGACGTCTACGGGCAGGTAAATTTTAACGCCAAGCTCCCTGCCCTTGCGTAAAATTTCGCGCGCGTCGTCGATGAGGTCTTCTTCTAGCAGCGAATTTCCGATATTTTCGCCGAGCGATTTTAAAAACGTGAACGCCATGCCGCCGCCGATTATCAGCTTATCCACACGCGGAAGCAGGTTGTGTAGGGCTTGTAGCTTGCCGCTTACCTTACTGCCGCCAACGACCGCAACAAACGGACGCGCGGGGTGCTTGATGAGATTTTGGGCGAAATTTATCTCTTTTTGCAGTAAAAATCCAGCCGCTTTATGCTTTTCGTCGTAAAATTTAGTGATCGCCTCGACCGAGCTGTGAGCCCTGTGGCAGACGCCAAACGCGTCATTGATATAAAATTCGCCGTATTTAGCGAGCTCACCGGCTAGCGCCTCGTCGTTTTTGGTCTCGCCCTTTTCAAAGCGCAAATTTTCAAGAAGTAAAATTTCGCCAGGCTTTAGTGCAGCGGCTTTAGCTTTGGCATCGGCGCCGATGACGTCCTCGGCAAAAATCACGTCTCTATCAAGTAGCCTTGAAAGCCTCTTTGCCACGCCTCGCAGCGAAAATTTCTCCTCAAAGCCGTTTTTAGGTCGTCCTAGGTGACTAGCCAAAACCACACTGCAGCCGTTATCTAGGCAGTAGCGGATAGTTGGTATCGCTGAGCGGATGCGGCGGTCGTCGGTGATGTTTAAAAACTCGTCCATAGGCACGTTAAAATCGCACCTGACAAATACCTTCGCGCCGCTTAGCTCAAGATCGTTGATCGATAAAATTTCACTCATTTTTCACCCTTTAAATTTACTTCGTAGCCACGATCTTAGCTAGATCGACGAGTCTTGTCGAGTAGCCCCACTCGTTGTCGTACCACGCAAAGACCTTTACCATATCATCAGCGATGACCTGCGTCGTATCGCTGGCTACGATGCTGCTGTATGCGCTCGTGCAAAAGTCGCTGCTAACTCTATAATCGTCATCGACAAACAAAATTCCCTTTAAATTTGACTCTGCAGCCGCTCTAAACGCCTCGTTTATCTCCTCTTTACTAGCCGGTCTTTTTAAAACCGCCGTTAGATCGACCATCGAGACGTTTGCGACCGGTACGC
>CAURYE010000002.1:0-198381 GCA_963529235.1 uncultured Campylobacter sp. | reverse complement strand
AAATTTCACAGCCCGAATTTTTCAAGATGCGCTAAAAACTTTTCGGGCGGGTAAAAGCCGATGAGTCGCGCGTTTTTTAGCTCGTCTTGCGCGCGGCTACCTGCGCGAAAAAATAGGATCGCAGGCGGTCCGATGAGTTCGAATTTTTTCATTATCTGCGCGTCGTCACTGCTATTTTTCGTTACGTCCACTCGCAAAAGAGTGAAATTTTCCAGCTTTTTTAGCACGGCTTCGTCTTTAAAAGTGATCTCGTCAAGCTCGTTACAGCTAGCGCACCAAGTCGCGTAAAAATCGATTAGCACGGGCTTGGACGAGCTTTTTACCGCATTTTCTAGCTCGGTCAAATTTGAGACGGCGATAAAATTCGGTTCGTTTTTGCTCAAATTTACGCCTGCTCCGCCCGAGTTTTTAAAACCTTCGAGCGGATTTAGCGCCGATCTAGCGCCCGAAAACGAGCCCACGATCAGCAAGACGGAGTAGATAAATGCTAGCAGAGCTGCGCCTTTTAGTAGCTTTTTGCCGTCGCTTTGCTCGCTACTTGTCGCATCAAAAGCTCCGAAAAATACGCTAGCAAACACGCCGATAACGCCGTAAAGCAGTAGCTCTGCCATAGCGCCTAGTACGCGCGCGCTAAGCCAAACCGCCATTATCAGCATGATAAAGCCAAAAATCGTCTTTATTTTGTCCATCCAAGCGCCCGGTCGCGGCAAAATTTTACCCGAGCTTGCTCCGATCAGCAGTAGCGGCACGCCCATACCAAGCCCCATCGTAAAGAGCGCAAGCCCGCCAAACAGCGCGTTTCCGCTCTGCGCTATGTAAAGCAGCGCGCCCGCAAGAGGCGCTGCCACGCATGGGCTAGCAATAAGCGCTGATAAAAATCCCATCGCAAAAACGCCGATTATGCCGCCCTTGCTTTGAGCTTTTTTGCTAAGCGCGTTTTGCATGGCAAGGGGCATCTGAAGCTCGTAAAGTCCAAACATCGAAAGCGCGAGCGCGACGAAAACGAGGCTAAAGCCGATCAGTACTGCCGGGGTTTGTAGCGCGCTTTGTACGCCCGAGCCAAAAACGCTAGCCGCCACGCCTGCTACAGCGTAGGCGCAGGCCATCGCAAAAACGTAGACGATGGAGAGAAAAAAGCCGCTTGTAGCGCGCGAGTTTTTGCTTTTGACGTTTTTGTCTTGCGGGTTATTGCTATCAAATTTGACCGAGTTTTCGTCTGCCGCGCTTAAATTTATGGCGTCGTCTTTGCCGCCTTGCGCGCTACTAGCTTGTTTTGAGACGATGATAGATGATAGGATCGGGATCATCGGAAAGATGCAAGGCGTGAGCGAGAGTAGCAGTCCGTAGCCAAAAAACGTGGCGAGCGAGAGGAGGAAATTTGCACTGCTAAGGCTTGCGGCGATGGAGTCTTGCTCGGAGAGCGGGGCTTGCGAGCTTGCGAAATCAGGCTCGGCGGCCTCTATGATCTGCGCGACGGAGTAGCCGCCAAGCCCCTTTTTGACGCTAAATTTGAGCACTTGCGGTTGGTAGCAGATGCCGTCTTTGGCGCAGCCTTGGTATTCGAGCTTTAGAGTGAAATTTTCGCCGCCGCTAAGCCCTTTTAGTAAATTTATCGGCACGAAAAGGCTAAATTTATCCGTATAAACCTCGCGTTCGTCGTAAATTTCGCCTTTTGGGAAGTTTAGATGCGAGTTTAAATTTTTATCGCCCAGGCTCGCTGCTAGGCTGTCTTTGTAGACGTGGATATTTGGCGCGGGGGCGAATCTAAACTCGACGTTTTGGTCGTCGGCGTGCGCGGTAAGGCCGAAGGCTTCTTTGACCGAAAGCGGTTCGGCAAACATAGCGCAGCAAGTCAGAATCGCTGCAAAAATCATCCTAAAAATCATAATATTCCTTGAAATTTTTGTCGCATTTTACACAAGCTCCCATAAAGTCAGCGTTAAATGTTAAATTAAGAGGCGTATTTTAGCTAAAATTTAATCATTTGGTAGTAACATTTTAAAAATATCTAAAGGAGGTTTAGAGTGAGTAAAAACGGCACGGATAGCGTGAAATTCGACTACGAGCGCGAGCTTAGAAAGCTGCAAATCGAGCTTTTAAAATTTCAAAATCACGTAAAAGAACAGGGTCTACGCGTACTCATCATCATCGAGGGGCGCGACGCGGCGGGCAAGGGCGGCTCGATAAAGCGCCTAACCGAGCATCTAAATCCGCGCGGATGCCGCATCGTGGCGCTTGAAAAGCCGAGCGACGTCGAGCGCTCGCAGTGGTATTTCCAACGTTACGTCGCGCATTTACCGAGTGCGGGCGAGATCGTGATCTTTGACCGCTCGTGGTACAACCGCGCTGGCGTGGAGCCAGTGATGGGCTTTTGCACGCAAGAAGAGCACAAGGAGTTTTTGCGCGAAGTGCCTAAATTTGAGGAGATGATCAAAAACTCGGGCATCATTTTCTTTAAATTTTACCTCTCGGTTTCAAAAGAGGAGCAAAAAAAGCGCTTCAAAGAGCGCCTCACCGACCCGCTCAAGCAGTTTAAAATCTCCCCAGTAGATGAAAAAAGCCAGGAGCTCTGGGATCAGTACACCATCGCCAAGTACTCGATGCTGCTAGCCTCAAACACGCCGTTTTGTCCGTGGACGATCATCGTCTCAGATAGCAAAAAGCAGGCTCGCATAAACCTTTTTAGATACATCCTAGCAAATGTCGATTACCCGAAAAAAATAGACGCCAAAAACTTCGAGTGCGACAAAGGTATCGTAAGGAGCGGCGAGGATGAGATACGCCAGATGGAGGCAAATCTCAAAAACGAGAAGCTATCCAAGATGAACGGATAGGGCAAGTTTGGGTCAAATTTGACGTGTGGCTTGGAAAATGGCCTCGCGAGAATTTGCCTAAATGTGTCAAATTTGACTCGGACGTTAAATTTATACGCGGGCGGCCAAACCCGCGCATTTTTGATACGAACGGCGGTAAAATCGGCGCTTGTCCGTTTTATAAAAATAAACTTGCAAACGGCTATCGCAAATTCAATAAAGCCGGTCAGAGCTAAAAGTTAACTCAAATTTGCTAAATTTTACCAGTGCTCGGCAGATCAAATTTAAACCGCGCAGAGCCGTTACTCGCGCATTTTATAGCCAAATTTAAACATCCTCCACGTCATCCATGCCGTACCATACGCCAACCAGTAGAGCCTGAGCCGTCGCCGTTATCGCCGCGTCCGCGTAGTAAAGCACGGAGCCTGGGTTTGCTTTTAGAAAAAATACCGTGAGGCTAGATATGACGGAGACTATGAGCATGACGGCGTGAAATTTAAACAGAGGATTTTGCGTGATGCGCGATAGCCTAAAGTTTAAAATCGTCCAAAAAATCAGCGTAATCACAAGTAAAACAAGAAGCAAAAGCGTAAAAATAGGATTGTAAAGCATCCCAGCTAGTAGAGCCGCCGCTGAGGCAATCCCTAGCAACCAATACGCGTGAAACGGCCGCATAATGTTAGTTTCGCACATAGGCTGAAGCTTTTTAAGCGCTTTGTGAAGATAGATTAGCGCGAGTATACTTAGCGCCGTCCAGCTATGCTTTTCTTGAAGTTTCGGGAAAAAATCCTCAACGTAAAGCACCAAAACCGTAAAAGACATAAAGCAAGCCGAAAGCATTCCCTCTTGCTTTGCTTTTTCGATGATTTGGGCTTTATCTTCGGTCAAATTTTGCTCGTTTTCGTCCACTTTACTCCTCCTTTATCATAGTCCAGGCGTATAGATAAAACGCAGTCGGTAGCACGTATAGTATCGCGATGCTTAGCGCCGCGGCTAACATATATACACCTCCTCCAAAAAAGCCAAACATCGCTAGAGTTTTTATCATTCCTCCGACGACGGCGCTAATGATAGCAAAAAATACGTAAGTCTTAAAAAGCTTATTATTCGTGATTTTGGCTAGAGCGAAATTTAGCTTAAACCAGAGTATAAAAAAATATATGCCGATACCGACTAATACGTAGCTAACGGCTTTGACGGCGCCCGGCGTTATTCCTTCTAGACTAAGCGCTAACGAGAGAAAAATCGCTAGTACGACCGCGATTACGGCTTTTATGAAGATTTCATAGACATCGGTGTCGTAAATATCGGCCAGTTTTTTAATCGCTAACCAAATATAAATAGTAGCCGCTAGCGTCGTTAGGTTGGTAATCACGCTATCTACTAGCTCTAAGTTTTGCAGTTGCTTTAAAGTATGGGGTTGCGTAAAGGCTTTGTAAACCGCTATCAAAAACGATGCGGCAAAGTTGGCTAGCAAAAACCAGCATGATATTATGCCTTGCCTTTTGGCTTCTTTTAGGACTTTTTGTTTATAGGATATTTCTTGCACGTTTTTCCTTTTGCTTAGATTTGTTTACTTTCTTGGGTTTTTAGCGGCATAAATTTAGGCTCTAGCTCCTCTGTATTTGCGCCTATTTTGTTTAAATTTTCTTTATTTTCGTTGCTAAATTTACCCACGCTGATCCATGCCGCAAGCAAAATGCACGAGGCCGCAAGATCAAGGGACGCGGCTACGGGGGTTTTAAATTTAGCTATGGGCAAGATTAGGCCGGGCCAGGCAGCCTCTAGTGCGTAGTATGCGGCATTTACGGCGACGTTTACGGCAAATGTCCATCCGTAGACGCGAAAAAGGATGCGGTTTAGCGCGCGGGATAGCTTAAAATTTACAGCAATCCACGAGATCGCTACGGCAAATGCGACTAGCGGAAGTAGGGCGTAAAATATGACGTCGAGAAAATTTTCGTCAAGGACGTAGAGCGCGATGAGGCATAAAATAGCCGTTAAAAAGCCGTTGTAGGCGTTATTAAAGAGGTTAAAAACGTTTGCGCCCGATAGGTCTTGGGCGTGGGCTAGGGCGTAGTTAAAAGATGTTAGCGCAAGCAGCCACGCAAAAATATGAATCAGCCAAAATATGTTCCAATCGCCCGCCAGGTAGCTAGCGTTCGCCGCTAAAATGCAAACCGCGCCGATGATGCCTTGGGTTTTGGCTTCGCTAAATTTTATTTTCAACCTTGCTCCTTTGTAGCGCTCGGGTCGTTTTTGGCTTTAAATTTATAAATTTGCGATCCGTAAAATAGAGAATATACATAAATTTGTTTTAAACGACTATTAAATTTAAGCTACTTTGGAAATTTTAAGCTAAGCTCCGTAAAAAGGCGAGATTAAACCAAGAGTCCTAAAGGCTCAGACTAAATTTAGATGCCGCCCTAAAATTTATAAATTTAAACGGTGCAAAAAGCAAAACGTTTAGTCGGCTTTTTGTAGAGGTTTAGGTTTGGGCTTGGCGCGGCAAGCGTGTTATTTTAAACGGTTTTAGTATTTTACGTCGTTTAAGAAAATTTAGAGCGATAAATCGTAAAAACGCCTAGGCTGACGAGTTAAAAACGCTTGCGTGTCTCGTTTTAGGAGAGGCGACTACACTAAAAACGCAGACACTTTGGTTAGATATGGCTAAATTTACGGCTCAAAGGACGCCATATAAATTTGGATGTTTATAAATTTGAGGGCGTTAAATTTGACGTATTTTAGGCTAAATTTAGCGGCAAATAACGCAAAAAAATAAAGGCTAGAAACGCGCTCTAGCCTTTTACTTTAGTATATGCCGCGTCTTCGCGCTTCCTGAGCTATTAGCTTGTTGTCGGGACATTTTCCTGCGAGTTCTCTTAACTGATTTTAGCTAGCTTTATTTGCGCCGTCTCTACGCCTTTTTTGGCGATCTGCGTTAAATTTTTCATAACCCATTTTGGTTTGGCGCTACTTTTATGAATATCAAATTTAAGACTAAAATAAAAAATTAACAATATATAAATTTTAAAAATGAAACGTAATCCTAGCGCGCTAAAATTTATCTACGTTAAATTTATAAATGCAGCCTAAAAAGCAAACGCTACGCTAAAGCATAAGCAAACAGCGGACCTAACCGCCATAAAGCAAAAGCTCGCTCTAACGCTACTTAAATCTTTTTTCTAAAATTTTAGAAAATTCCCAAGTCTTTCTAGCTTCGCTCAGTTCTTTTTTTTCGAGTTTTGCCACCATCATCTCTTCGTTTTTACCTAGGCGCGAAACCACCTCGCCAAAGGGGCTAATGAGCATCGAATCGCCATAAAAGCTCCACTGTTCGCCGCTAGCGGCCTTGTGGTTGCCGACTCGGTTTACGCGTAAAACGTAGACGTTGTTTGTAAAGGCGCGGGTTTTTAGCAGCTCCTCCCAGCGCGACTCGCTAAAAAACGTGCACGCGGTGGGAACTACGACGGCATCGACTTTTTTGCGCGCCATATACGCCCACGCCGCGTCAAAATGCGCCTCAAAGCCAAACATCGCGCAGATTTTAAATTTCTCGTAGCTAAAGATGGGTAAATTTAGCTCGCCCTCATCTTTGTTAGCAAAAAATTTCGCCTCGTTCCAGTGTGGGTAGGGCATAAGGATCTGCTGCTCGTAAAAGCGCGAGGACGCGGGGCTAAATCTCGCTGCGACCTTGACGAAGCCTTTGCCTTTGGGTAGTACTAGCGGGGCTAGGATTTCTAGATTGTATTTCTGCGCCATCGCGGCAAGCGCGTATTTTTTGCGCTCGCTTTGTTCCTTGATGAGGCTTTTTGGCATAAGCTCGAGCTCTTTAAAAAAGCTATTTAGCACGTACTCTCCAAGCACCACGAGCCTAGCGCCCTCGTCGGCGCAAATCCTAAAATAATAATCTAGCCTTGACTCGCTCATGGGCTGAGTCGGTAGCTGTAAGGCGCAAACGGCTGCGCTACTCATCGTCCGCGTCCTTTACTACTAGCTTTGCATTTTGCAGGATTTTGTCTGCTTCCTCGAGTAGCTTTTTGCCCTCTTTGTGCAGCTTGACGCTTTGCTCTAGGCTTAAATTTTCATCGCCGAGCTGTTTTAAAATTTCATTTGCTTTGGCGAGTTTGCTCTCAAAGTCCTCGCTTAAATTTTCACTCATCTAAAACCTTTTTTATGATTTTTTCAAATTTATCCACTTCGACCAAAAACGCGTCGTGGCCGTAGTCGCTGTCTATCTCGTGATAATCGCACGCCTTGCCGATGTCGCGTAGCGTCTCGTGCATCTGCTGCATACAGCTTGGCGGAAACAGCATATCGCCGCTAAATGCTATAAGCGTAACTTTGGCGCAAATGGGCGAGAGAGCGTGCGCTAGGTCGTCGTAGTGGCGCGTGCAGTCAAAGATATTCATCATCTTTACTATATAAAGGTAGCTCAGCGGATCAAAGCGCTTGGGAAAGCCGCGGCCGTTATACTCCATATAGCGATCGACCTGAAACCTCCCCGTAAGCTCGTAAAGACCGTCTGTTTCGACGTAGTTGCGGCCGAATTTAGAGTCCATGGAGCTAGGCGAAAGAAAGCTGATGTGCCCTGCCATGCGTCCTAGCGCCATGCCGGTTAGTCCCTGCGCGGCAATGTCGTTTTCGTCGTACTGGCCGTCTTTGAAACCCGGATCGCGCAGGATGCCCTCGATCGCGATTTTGTTAAACGCGATCGCCCAGGCCTTGCATTGATAGGTGCTGGCTAGAATGATGACGTTTCTAGCGAAATTTGGAAACTCGATCGCAAAGCAAAGCGCTTGCATACCGCCTAGGCTGCCGCCCGCGACCGCATGCGCGCGCTCGATGCCTAGGTGCTTAAAAAGCCTCATCTGCGCTTTTACTACGTCGCTGATGGTTAGCACAGGGAAGCGCAAACGATACTGCTTGCCCGTACTTTTTTCGATACTGAGCGGATTTGTCGAGCCGAAATTTGAGCCGAGGATATTTACGCAGATGACGAAAAATTTGCTCGTATCTATGCCCTTGCTCTCGCCGACCAGCGCGTCCCACCAGCCGAATTTCTGCTCGTTTTCGTATCTGCCTGCGGCGTGGTGGCTACCGGTTAGTGCGTGACATACGACTATGACGTTGCTTTTATCCTCGTTTAGCTCGCCGTATGTTTCGTAAGCAAGCTCAAATTCGGGCAAAATTCGTCCGCTTTCCAGATAAAGCGGCTCATTAAATTTTACTTTGCCGGTTTTTAAATTTAGCACTAATTGACTTTGTAGTTAGGAGCTTCTTGCGTTATGACGACGTCGTGAACGTGGCTTTCTTTTAGTCCTGCGCTCGTGATCTCCACAAACTCGGCTCTTTCTTGAAAGTCCGCGATATCCTTTGCGCCCACGTAACCCATCGAGCTTCGCAAGCCGCCCACCATCTGATGCACGACGTCTTTTATAGAGCCCGCATACGGCACGCGGCCTTCGATGCCCTCTGGCACGAGTTTGTCTTGCGCGGTGCCTTCTTGAAAATATCTATCGCTGCTGCCTTTGGTCATCGCGCCGATGCTACCCATGCCGCGGTAGGTTTTATACTGGCGTCCTTGGAATGTTATCATCTCTCCGGGACTCTCGTCGCAGCCTGCTAGCAGGCTACCGACCATGATGCAGCTAGCGCCGGCGGCTAGGGCTTTAGCTAGGTCGCCGGAGTATTTTATGCCGCCGTCTGCGATAACCGGGATGCCGTATTTTTTAGCCTGCGTAGCGCAGTCGTCGATGGCTGAGATTTGCGGTACGCCTACGCCTGCGACTATACGAGTGGTGCAGATAGAGCCGGGTCCTATGCCTACTTTTATACCGTCAGCACCGGCTTGCGCTAGGTCTTTAGCGGCGGCTGGGTTCGCGATGTTGCCGACTACGACGTCTACGTTTAAATTCGCCTTGACCCATTTTAGAGTGTCGATGATGCCTTTTGAGTGTCCGTGCGCGGAGTCGATGACGATGACGTCTACGCCGGCTTCGGTAAGAGCGCGAGCTCTCTCAAAATGTCCTACTCCGATGGCTGCGGCGGCTCTTAGACGGCCTAGTTTATCTTTGTTGGCGTTTGGATACTCTTTTCGCTTTTTTAGGTCTTTTATGGTTATGAGACCCTCTAAACGTCCGTCCTTATCGATGATGGGGAGCTTTTCTACGCGGTTTGAGTGGAAAATTTTCTCCGCTTCGTCTAATGTGCAGCCTTTTGGAGCCGTGATGAGCGGGGCTTTAGTCATCCTATCTTTTACCGGAGTACCTCTGTTTGTCTCAAAGCGCAAATCGCGGTTGGTAAGAATGCCGATTAAAATTTTATTCTCATCCACGACCGGAACGCCCGAGATATGAAGGTCGGCCATGAGATCAAGCGCCTCGCCTACGGTAGCGTCGGGGCTAACGGAGATCGGATCGAAGATCACGCCGCTCTCGCTTTTTTTGACACGGCGTACTTCGTGTACCTGCGATGCGACGTCCATATTTTTGTGTATGACGCCAAGGCCTCCTAGACGCGCCATCATGATAGCCGCTCTATGCTCGGTTACCGTATCCATCGCGGCTGAGACGAGAGGGATGTTTAGCGAAACGTTTTTACTAAACATTGTTTTTATATCGACCTCTTTAGGCAAAATTTCAGAATACTGAGGCACCAAAAGAACATCCTCGAAGGTCAAAGCTCGCTTAATTATCTTCATCTTTTATCCTTTTATTAAATTTTCAAGGCTAAGAGCGCCCTCTAGCAGCGTTTTTTCGTCCCAAGCTTTGGCGATGAGCTGAGCCGAGACGTTTAGTCCGTCCGCGTCCTTGGCCACTGGAACCGAGACGGCGGGTAAGCCGGCTAAATTTACGCTGATCGTGTAAATATCCGACAAATAGGCCTCTAGCGGATCTTTTAGATCGCCGAATTTATACGCCGTGCGAGGGGCGACGGGCATAAAAACAAGGTCGCACTCGCTCAAAATCCGCTCGTATTTAGCTTTAGCGTAGGCTCGAGCTTTTTGCGCTTTGATGTAATACGCGTCGTAATAACCGCTACTAAGCACGAAAGTGCCTAGCAAGATTCGTCTTTTTACCTCTTCGCCAAATCCCTCCGAGCGCGAATTTACGTAAAGTTCTTTTAAATTTTTAGCTTCTGCCCTGCGCCCGTATCTTACTCCGTCGTAGCGGCTGAGATTCGCGCTGGCTTCGGCGGTGGCGATGATGTAGTAGGTTGCGATATCGCATTTTGAGTTTTCTAAATTTTTATAGATTATTTTATGGCCTGCGGATTTTAGGATTTCGACCGCTTTTAAAAGCGCTTTTTTAGTCTCTTCCGAGGCCTCGTTTACGTAGTTTTCGATTACGCAGATCGTGAGCTTTTTGTTTGCGTCTAGATTGTCTGCGACGCTCTCAAATTTTATATCGGCGCTCGTGCTGTCTTTGTCGTCGTGGCCGGCGATGATGTCGTATAAGATTGCGGCGTCTTCTACGTTTTGCGTTATAGGGCCGATTTGATCGAGCGAGCTGGAGTAAGCGCCAAGACCGTAGCGGCTAACGCGCCCGTAGGTGGGCTTTAGCCCGACGCATCCGCAAAATGCCGCAGGCTGGCGTATCGAGCCGCCCGTATCGCTGCCAAGGGCCGCAACCGCTAGCCCCGCCGCTACCGCAGCCGCCGAGCCGCCCGAGCTGCCGCCCGGCACTCTTTCGCGGTTTAGGGGATTTAGCGTTTTGCCGTAGTAGCTGCTCTCGGTCGTACTTCCCATGGCAAATTCGTCCATATTCGTACGGCCAAACGGCGCTAAGCCTGAGGCTAGCAACTTTTCGACGACGGTCGCGTTATAAGGCGCGACGTATCCTTGTAAAATTTTAGACGCGCACGTTACGCTCCAGCCTTTTACCTGGATGTTGTCTTTGATAGCGATCGGCACGCCCGCGCCTAGTTTGCCAAGCGATAAATTTGCTAGCTGCTCGACGTAAGCGCCGAGTTCTTTATCTGCGAAAATTTTCTTTTCCAGCTCGTTTCTAAGCTCGGCTACTTCGCCCGCGCCTAGCTTTAGAGCTTGCTTTAAAGTTATCATTTTTTATCCTTAAATTTATTTACCGCTACGATGCCTACGGTCGTAACCGCGAGTATCGCCGCGATGGTCACCGCCACGAAGCTAAAGCTAACAGGCTCAGAGAGCATTTAGCGCCTTTTCGCATCTAGGGCAGGTTTCGCCGTCGTGCTTAGCGGTAAATTTCCAGCATCTCGGGCATTTGAAACGTTTTGATAAAACAAGCTTAAATTTATCGTTTCCGACGTCAAATTCGGCTAGGCCGTCGCTGCCGTCTAGACTCTGGACATCGCTAACCATATACCAGTCGCTGATCTCGTTTATGTCTTCGCTTAGGATCAAATTTGAGCTGGTTTGTAGTACGAGCTCTAAGGTTGATTTTATCTTTTTATCTTTTTTGAGTACGTCAATTAGCTCGAAAAACTTCTCGCGGCTAGCCACTAGCAGCTCGTCGTCCACGTTAAACTCAAAATCTAGCGGCGCGTACTCTAGATCAAAGGCGTCGGTTGCGCCGTTTTTTATGATCTTAGGCGCATAGTCCATCGCTTCATCCACGGTGTAGGTTAGCGTCGGAGCGATGAGCGGTAGGAGCGCTCTAGTGATTAGCGCCATGGCGCTTTGAGCCGAGCGGCGCGTATCGCTGTCTTTGGCGTCGCAGTATAGGCGGTCTTTACAGATATCAAGGTATATGCCGCTTAAGTCCGCGCTTAAGAAATTCATCAGCAGGCTAAAGCCCTTTGAAAAGTCGTAATTTCTAAACGCCGCTTCGGCCTCGTCGAATGCTTTTTTCGCGCGGCTTAGTATCCAGCGGTCTAGGATGTTGAAATTTGACGTTTCGATATCTTCTAGATCGTTTACGTTGGCTAGTAGAAATCTTATCGTATTGCGTATTTTTCGGTATTGCTCGCTTACTTGCTTTAGGATGTTTTCGCTGATTTTTAGGTCGCTGGAGTAGTCGCTAAGCGCAACCCAAAGGCGTAAAATTTCCACGCCGTAGGTTTTAGCGACGTCCGCCGGAGCCACGACGTTGCCTTTGCTTTTACTCATCTTTTGGCCGTTTTCATCGACGGTAAAGCCGTGCGTGAGCACGCTTCTATACGGCGCTCGTCCTTGCGCGGCGCAGCTTAGCAGTAGCGAGCTTTGGAACCAGCCTCTGTGCTGATCGCTGCCCTCTAGGTACATATCCGCAGGATAGCTGCCCGCATCGTAGTCGCCGCTTTTTAGCACCGCAGCCCACGTCGAGCCGCTGTCAAACCAGACGTCTAGGATGTCCATCACTTTTTCTAAATTTTGCGGATCGTATTTGCAGTTTGCCGGCAGGAGATCTTTTATCTCGCTATCCCACCACGCATCCGCGCCTTTTTGCTCGAATATCGCCGCGACGTTATCTAAAATTTCATCGTCAAATATCGGCTCTTTAGTATCCTTGCGCCTAAAAAACGCTATCGGCACGCCCCAGTCGCGTTGGCGCGAGATACACCAGTCGGGACGATTTTCTATCATCGAGCCTATCCTTTTTACGCCGCTTGCAGGGTAAAATTTGACGTTTTCTAGCTCTTTTAGCGCGACTTCTCGTAGCGTTTTGCCCTCGATTTTAGGCTCGTCCATAGCGATAAACCACTGCTTGGTAGCGCGGTAGATAACGGGCTTATGCGTCCTCCAGCAAAACGGATACGAGTGGACGAATTTGCTCGCTTTTAGCAAATTTGAGCCTAGAAGCTCTAAAATTTTCTCGTTGGCTTTAAAGATATGCATGCCGATTAGCTCGTCTACTACGTCATCGGGGAATAACTTTTTCGCCTTTAGCGTCTCGTCGTATAATCCGCCTTCATCAACCGGCATGATGACTTCGATGCCGTATTTTAGGCTAGCGTAGTAGTCGTCCTCGCCGTGTCCGGCAGCGGTATGCACTAGACCCGTACCGCCGTCCATCGTGACGTGATCGCCTAGGATAAATAGCGATTTTCTACCGTTTAGCGGATTTATAGCGTGAAGGTTTTCAAGCTCTGCGGAGGCGAATTCTTTTAAAATTTCGCCCTTAGTTAGCCCTTCTTTTTCCAGCTCGCCAAGCATCTCTTTGGCAAATATCAAATTTTCAGACGTTAAAACGTAAATTTCGCTCGGATTTAGCGAGATGGCTTGGTTTGCCGGCAGCGTCCAAGGCGTGGTCGTCCAGATGACCGCGCTGGCGTCTTTTGCACCGATTTTTGCGGAGGCTTCTTCGCCTAGCTTAAAGGCTACGTAGATGCTGTAGTCTTCTTTGTCCTCGTACTCAACCTCGGCTTCTGCTAGAGCGCTTCTAGCCGCCCAGCTCCAGTACACGGGCTTGCTTCGCTCGACTAAAAGTCCGCGTTTAGCGACTTTGCAAAGCGTTTTGTAAATCTCGGCTTCAAATTTAAATTTCATCGTCAGATACGGGTCGTCCCAGTCGCTGGCGACGCCTAGCTGTTTAAAGCTTTCCTTTTGCACGCCGATAAATTCTCTGGCATGTTCGCGGCAAAGCTCGCGGATTTGCGTTTTGCCGAGGCTTTTTTTCTTTTCTCCCAGTTTTACTTCGACTTGTTGTTCGATCGGTAGACCGTGGCAGTCCCAGCCTGGCGTAAATCTCACGTTTTCGCCGAAGAAATAGTGTGTTTTTAAGATGATGTCTTTTAGGGTTTTGTTTAGCGCGTGTCCGATGTGGATGTTGCCGTTGGCGTAGGGAGGGCCGTCGTGCAGAGTGAAGCTTTTGGCGGCTTTTTGCCTTTTAGCTTTCATTTTTTCGTAGATTTTTCTATCGTCAAACCACGATTTTAAGCGTTTGGGTTCGTTTTCCGGCAGGTTGCCGCGCATGGGAAATTCGGTGTTTGGAAGCAATAAGGTATCTTTGTAATCCATAGGTTCGCCTTGAAGTAAAAAATTGGTAGATTCTATCCAAACGGCGATTAAACGCTACTGAAAAAACGCTATTTTAAGCTAAATTTATGTAAGATATTTTTAGCTTTTAAAGGAGAAAACAGTGAAAAACGCACTACTGATCATCGGCGAAGATATCGGCGTAAACGCGCCTTTTTTAGATTATATTATTTGCGCCTACAAGCGGCATTTCGGCGAGCTGGGCGAGTTTAGGTTCGTCAGTCGCAGCGACAAGGAACTTCCGTTTATCATCGAGCATCTTTGCGCGCGCTCGGACGGTCTTTGTATATTTGCGTCGAGCAAAAACTACTCCGTCGCGGCTAAAATTTTAGCTACGCTTAGCGGCGACGTTTTAGAGCTAAAGTCCCCCCAGATGCTAGCTCCCAGTAGAGCAGAAATCTTTAGCGACGAGAGCTTTTTGGTAAAATTAGACCAAACTTACGTAAATTTAATAAAAGCAGACGCAAATCAAAAATTACCCGCCATAGAGATCAAAACGCAGCGCGATTTTGGATATTTTCACTTAGTAGACTTTGATGAGGAGAGTGCGAAAATCCTACTCGAACCGCTAGCTAAAACATACGAAGTGCAAATTTATTCATCTCAAATTTTATCAAATTTGGCGTTAATCAGAGTAGAAGCGAATAAATTCGGTCAAATCGGCGGCTTTATAAACGGCGCGAAAAATCTCTTTTCGGGCAAATTTTTTGAAGGCGAAGACGTCGCGGCTCACGTAGCGCGCGTACTTACGTCAAGCGGACTAAAGCTAACCTTTGCCGAGTCTTGCACTGCGGGGCTTGCGGCGGCAAAATTCGGCGCTTTTGCCGGAGTTTCTGCGGCATTTAACGGCTCGCTAGTAACCTACGCAAATAAGATGAAGCGCGACTGGCTGGGCGTTAGCGATGAAATTTTACAAACCTACGGCGCGGTGAGCGAGCAGTGCGTGATGGCGATGCTAAAAGGCGCGCTAAAGGCGAGCGAATCGGATTTTTCTCTAGCTATCAGCGGTATCGCGGGGCCTGACGGCGGTAGCGAGGCAAAGCCCGTGGGGACGGTATTTGTAGGAGCTTATGCAAAGGACGGCGAGCGTATCATCGAAAGGCTAAATTTAAACGGGGACCGCAACTATATAAGAGAGCAAAGCGCGCTGGCTGCGTATGTTTGCCTGCTAAAGCTAAAGCCGAGGCTGTTTTTGGCGTAAATTTGGTCAAATTTGGTGAAATTTACGCTCGCTAAAATTTAAAGCAGATGCGTTTTGTTGTATTAAATTTGCAAAAAACGGCAGTAAGTTTAAAATTTGTCGCCGTCTTGCGAGCGAGTAGAGCGCAAATCAACTGCGCTAGACTTAAAATTTAGCGCATTTAAGTCTAGCGGATAAAGTAAATTTGCGGATTATTTTTGATACGGCGCGGTTTCGTAGCCTTGATTTATTAGGCTGCTCATGCCGCCGTCAAGATTTATTATATTTAGCTCCGGCGAATCTATCGCCACAGCCGCCGCAGCGCTTCTGCGCCCGCTCCTGCAAATTAGCGCGACGGGCTTTTTTAGATCGAGATTAGCTTTTAGTTCGTTTAAAAAGCTATCTTTGTCGGCAGGGTTAAAAGTGATGGTCTTTGCGCCTTTTATCACGCCTGTTTCCGCCCATTCAGAAGGCGTTCTGATATCCACGATCTGCTCGTAGTTTTTTATCGCTTCGGGACTAACTTGCACCGTAGTAATTTCAGCAAAAGCCATCGCTGCAGCCGCTCCTAAAAGTATAAATTTTCTCATTTTTTCTCCTTAATTTTTGTGGCGTGAATATTAGCACCGAATTTTAAACATTTTGTCATTATAAAGTCACTCCTAAATTTTTTATGAGCCAAGACGACGCAATCTTAAATTTACGTCAATGAAAAAAAATAAAACATAAATTTGTGCTTTTTTGTTTAAATCGCCGCTTTATCCAAGGCGTAGTTTTAGCAAATTTTAAAACGCGGCTATAGCGATTTTTGGCGATTGTAAAATTATAAATTCTCCGGTTTTGCCTTATTTTTAGGATTGTATTTTTGCCTCGCTCGGCGACCGAGGCCGCAGCGATGCGAGCTTTTATGCCTGAGCGCGCAATGCTCGGCCTGCTAATTTTACTTCTAACGGCGGTTATCGTAGCCGCCTTGGTTGCGGCAACTATTATTTTGCGGTAAATTCGCCTTGCTGGGCTGCAGCATTACCTGCACGGCGCGCTTTATTAGGCGGCTTGGGGTTAAATTTAGTTTTAAAGTGAATTTTTACCTCGCCTTTTTTGCTTGCGTTTATTGCCATTTTTTGGAATCGTTAATCGCAGTTTTTAGGCTTTTAGATGCTTGATATTAGGATGTTTTTGCGTTAGCGGCGATACTTGCCCGCAACTTTTAGCTTTTTTAAGGTTACGCGTTTTTTGCATCTAAGCGCCCGTAAAAATATGAAATTTGCGCTACATACTGCCCTAGTATTAAGCCGACAAAAACGCGCCAAGAAACAAGCTGAAATTAACGATAGCATCAAACGGTTTTAGGCTAAATTTAGGCTTTTGCGGAGTTAAATTTAAAGTCGTCGCTAGTTTAAATTTATGGATTTATGATAAATTTAAATTTAGCTTTGTTTAAATTTAAACGAGCTTAGCATAGTAGCGCGATTTTTCGCTTTTGTCGTTTAAATTTGCTCGAAATGCGAATTTGACGGGATCTGCTCAGTCTTGATTGCGATTTTCGACGTGATCTACCCTCGACCAAGCAAGCACGTAGATAAACCCTAGCGCTAGGTAGATGCCAAGCACCGCAAGCTCGATAGGATAAGGATCGCGCAGGGCTTTGGTAAGCAAAAACTTTAGCGCCGCGGCGATAAGCGTGCCTACGATGCAAAGCACCGCGTAGCCTGAAAATAGGGCGTTTTGCGTGACGGCGCCGAGTTTAAAATTTATCTTTATCCAAAGCAAAAAAGCAAGCACGGCCGTACCGCAAATAACGAAAAAAAGGACCTTATGCGTGCTAGCGGGGGCATAGTTCGCGCTAAAGCTTATCAAAATCATCGCGCTGCTAATAGCGATAAAAATGCGGTAAAGCTTAAACACGCCTCCGCCTGCGAGTTTGTTTACCTTTGATATCGCGCCGTAAAGACAGATGACGGAGACGAACAGCATCGCTACGCGCGCGCTCGTTGCGATATCAAAGAGGCTTTTTGGTAAAACCATCTCTTGCGAAAGTAAATTTAAAATAACCAAAATCCCGGACGTCATGCCTAGCGCTTTTGCCGTGTTTAGACGCCTCATAAAGCTCGTTTGCATCTTTTTCCTTTTTATAAATTTTTGGAATATTTTATCTAAATATATTTAGAACTAACATTAAATTTATCCATTTTTGGGTTAGATGCGACAACGCTCGTGTAAATTTAAATAAACACTAAGCTCAAATTTATAGGATAATATTAGTATTTTTTCTTAAGTTTATTAACAAAAAATATTCTTAATGATAAAATAAAACAAAAATATCTTACAAATTTTTGATATTTGAAAGTCTATATAGCTAGTTTAGCTTAAGATCTGATTTAATATCAAAATTTATGCATATCTACGTTTTTTTCGGATATAGCTAGCGCTTTTAGCATAAAATAAAGCTTAAAAAAATGATAAATTCGTAATAAAAAAATAAATAAAAAATTAAAATTTTAATTTAAAAATCAGTTTAATTGCGCTATAGTTTCATTATTCAATTTCATCACAAGGAGAACCGACTATGGGAACCAGAAGAGAACACGACTTCATAGGCGAGCTAGAGATAGCCGACGACGTATATTACGGAGTGCAAACGTTTAGGGCGCTTGAGAATTTCCACATGAGCGGACGACCGCTTAAAGATTATCCGTATTTCGTTAAGGCATTTGCCCAAATCAAAAAAGCAGCTGCCTTAGCCAATAAAGAAGTCGGCGTTCTAGACGCGCAAAAAGCCGACGCCATCGCAAAAGCGTGCGACGAGCTGATCGCGGGTAAATATTTAGATCAATTCGTGGTAGATATGATCCAAGGCGGTGCGGGAACTAGCACCAATATGAACGCGAACGAGGTTATAACAAACGTCGCGCTTGAAAGCCTAGGACACAAAAAAGGCGAGTATCAGTATCTACATCCAAACGACCATACGAATTTAGGCCAAAGCACTAACGACACTTATCCAAGCTCGATCAAGGTCGCTGCATACGCTAAACTAACCGACCTTTTAAAGGCTATGGAGCTACTAAAAAGCGAGCTAGAAGCTAAGGCAAGAGACTTCAAAGATATCATCAAAATGGGTAGAACCGAGCTAGAGGACGCCGTTCCTACAACTCTTGGCAACACGTTTAACGCATTTGCAAGCTACATCAAAAGCGATATCGAAAAAATCACCGCCGCAAGAGAGTCTATGGCCGTGCTAAACATGGGCGCAACCGCGATCGGTACGGGCATCAACTGCCATCCTGATTATAAAGCGGCTGTTCATAAAATTTTAAGCCAAATCACGGGCGTAAATTTCAAGCCTGCCGATGATTTTATAGCGGCTACGCAAGATACCGCAGATTTCGTTCACGTTAGCGGCGCGCTAAAAACCGCTGCCGTTAGATTAAGCAAGATCGCAAACGATCTAAGATTAATGAACTCAGGCCCAAGATGCGGTCTTGGCGAGATAAATTTACCGCAAATGCAGCCTGGCAGCTCTATCATGCCTGGTAAAGTAAATCCGGTCATCGCAGAGGTTGTAGGCGAGGCATGCTACGAGGTAATCGGCAACGACGTAACCATCATGCTTTGCAGCGAGAGGGGCGAATTTGAGCTAAACGCGTTTGAGCCGGGCATCGCTTACGCGCTATTTAACTCTATCTTTATCCTGGAAAACGCGATGAAAACCCTAGCCGAAAAAGCCGTTAGAAAACTAACCGCAAATCCTGAGGGATGCTTAAAATCAGTACTCGGCTCAGTCGGTATCGTAACTGCGTTTAACCCGTACATCGGCTACGAAAAGTCCGCAAGCATCGCTAAAGAAGCGTTGCAAACCGGCAAAGCCGTAGGTGATATCTGCTTGGAGAGAGGCTACCTCAAAAAAGAGGAAATCGACAAAATCTTAGAACCTAAAAATATGCTAAACCCTCATATGGGTAAATAAATTTAGGCATTCGCGCGCCGAGAGAGCGATCTTTCGGCGTTTTTAAATTTATAAGTTAAATTTACTTAAAGGAGTTTTTCTATGGATATTATGCTGATTTTGCAGTTCATAGTCCTACTTGGAGGCATCTACCTAGGCGTTAAGCTGGGCGGTATGGGTATCGGTTACGCCGGTGGCGTAGGCGTTATTGTTTTGACGCTCGTCTTGGGAATGAAAACGGAGATGAAACATATCCCAACCGACGTTATTTTAATTATCGCATCGGTTATCTCTGCGATTTCCGCTATGCAAGTTGCGGGCGGCCTTGATTGGCTTGTTCAGCAAGCAGAGAAAATTTTGCGTAAAAACCCAAAGCAAATCAACTATTTAGCACCTATCGTTACATATTTGCTTACTATTTTTGCAGGCACCGGACACACGGCATTTTCTATGATACCTGTTATCGTAGACGTTGCAAAGGGGCAAAATATAAAACCTAGCGCGCCTCTTGCGCTTTCAGTGGTTTCGTCTCAGGTGGCCATTACCGCTAGCCCAGTAGCGGCAGCATTTGTCGCTATGACTGGCGTAATGGAAAAACTGGGTGTAAGCTATCCGATGCTACTTTTTATCTGCATTTCTACGACTTTTGTAGCTATGTTGATTACTGCATTTATCGTAAATAAATTTTACGATCTAGACCTCTCAAAAGATCCTATATACCAACAAAGATTAGCCCAGGGTTTGGTTTCCGATGTCAAAGGCGAGTCTGGACATAAAGAGTTACCGCCGTATGCGAAACGTTCAGTAGCAATCTTTGCTATAGGAGTTCTTGCGGTAGTGTTCTACGCTCTTGCTATTTCTAAAAATGTCGGCATCATAAAACCAAGCTATGTCGTAGGATATGAAAAAGTCTATGAAGCTAAAGCCCCTGAAAAATTTCAGCAAATCGCTTCAATGCCCAATGTTAAAGTTAGCATAGACGATGCTACGGGTGCAAAATACGTTGAAGATAAAGAAAAGCCAAGCAAGGTTTTAACTCTCGATAGAGATGGTGCTATTATGACATTTATGCTTACTATCGGATTTCTTATCGTCGTACTTTGCAAGGTGGATACTAGCAAGCTTCTTTCGACCAGTACTTTCCAAAGCGGTATGAACGCATGCATCTGCGTCCTGGGTATAGCATGGCTGGGTACCGTTTTTGTGCAAGGACACTTGGGGCAAATTACCGATATTGCAAAAAACGTCGTAGTTAAGTATCCTTTCGTACTCGCTATTGCTCTATATTTCCTAAGCTGCTTGCTATATTCGCAGGCTGCAACTACGAAGGTTATGATGCCTGCCGTTGCGGCTGCTATGGGTATGACCGGCCCTGAGAATGCGCAAAACGCCTGGATATTGGTTGCTTCATTTGCCGCCGTTTCGGGGCTATTCGTACTTCCTACGTATCCTACGACTTTGGGCGCTATCGCTATGGATGACACGGGCACTACTAGAGTCGGTAAATTTGTTATAAATCACAGCTTTATCGTCCCGGGAACCATCATGGTTGCACTTTCGGTTGCATTAGGGTTTGTGGTAGCTCCTATTCTTCTTTAATAGCTAGAGCTAAATTTAGCCGAGACTTCGCTCTCGGCTTTTTAAATTTAAGGACTTTTTTATGAAACGAATCGGAATTTTAGGCGGCATGGGACCACTAGCTACGATAGATCTATACGCTAAGATCGTAGAACTCACAAACGCCGCAAAGGATCAGGACAACATCCCTATCGTCATCGACAACTATCCGCAGATACCCGACCGCACGGCGTATATCTTGCACGGAGGCGAGGATCCGTTTCCTTTTATGAAAGAGTCTGCAACTAGGCTAAAAAACGCCGGCTGTGAGGCTATCTGCATAGCTTGCAACACGGCTCACTATTTTGCCAAGCGCCTAACGGAAGAGTGCGGCGTAAATATCCTTCACATCGCTAAAATCGCAACCGCGTCGGTAAAGTCGAATTTCCCGCACGCTAAAAAGATCGCCGTCATCGCCACCACCGGCACGACTGCGGCTAAAATTTACGAAAACGAGCTGATAGCAGCAGGCCTAGAATGCGTAAAAATCCCCGAAAATTTGATGACAAACATCATGGATTGCATTTATAAGGGCGCAAAAGCAAACAGGCTAAAAGAGTACGTGGGTCTTTTTAACGATACTATCGCGGCTATCGAGGCTGACGCGTATATCGCGGCTTGTACGGAGATACCGCTATTTTTGCCGTACGCGACGAAAAAAGATAAATTCGTAGACGCCACTCTCGAGCTTGCTAGAGCAGCCGTCAAATTCGGCCTAGAAAGATAATCAAATTTGCGTCTAATCGGCGCAAATTTACCCCCTCTTAAAATAAATTTTTATAAAATCCAAGCTAAATTTAAAGGATAAAAGATGAAATTTAGCGAATTTAAAAATGCAAAAACTTTGAGCCTGGCAAGCTTGCTCTGCGAGCAAAATCCGCAGCTAGCAAAGCAGATAAAGCAAAATGAATTTTTATATATTTCTTGCTTTGAGGATAAAATTTTAGGCACTGAAAATCTCGTTCGCTGCGAGATCGGATCGGCTAGCTACGTGCTAGCGTTGCTTTGTAAATACTCGCTTGACGCGTCTAAATTTGACAAGCAAACGCGCGAATATTTTGAGGGGCTTGACGAAGGATACCTAAGCGGCGAGTGCAACGTCGGCGAGGAGGAGTTTGAGCAGATCGCGGAGTTTTTAGAGGAGTGCGAAAATATCGTGATAGATAGCTCGTTTTTAGCACACGCGGATGCGAAAAATATATTCGAGTTTTTGCAAATGCTCGGCAAAAACGTCGTTTTGGCTGACGGCGCGCAGGGCGAGTTTAAAACGGACGGCGAGCTAGCGCCGCTAAAAGAGCCCGAGAGCTTTGACGGTAGCGTCGTGTTTTTTATGGATGAGGTGGACGGGTCAAATTTAAGCAGCGAGGTAAAGGAGCTAATCGGCTCGGCGTCGTTTGCCGCGGCCGCAAAGGTAAAAGACGGCGATATAGCAAGCGTGCAGGCCAAGGGCGTAGAAATGAGGGCTAAATTTAAGCTAGAGCCGCAGATGAAGGGCACGGTCGCGCTTTGCAGGGCGAAATTTAGCGGATACGCGTTTAAGCTCGTTAATATCTCAAAAGAGGTGTAGTTGTAAACGGTTAAATTTGATATTGGATTTATCCGCCGAGGCGGTCAAATTTTATAAATTTAATCCTAAAAGCCGGACTTGCTACGTCAAATTTGATGTAGCGGGCGGAGTTTTTGGCGTGAGGCGATTAAATTTATCCGTAGCCGCGCCGCTTTAAAATCCAAATTTCTTGTTATAGTAAAGTTAAATTTAGGCTAAATAAAATTTTATCCAAACGCGCTAAATTTAGTAAAAAAATAGCCTTTAAAGCGCGTAATATTCGCTTTTATAGCGCTTTTTAAACGAAAAAGGGTATAATGGTCGCATGAGAAAATATTTTTTACTTTTTTTACCGATTTTGGCGTTTTCTTTTAGCCTGAGCGTAAATTCGGGCGCAGAGGACGGCAGACCCTACACCGTGATAAACATCAGCGACGAGAAGGGACTCGTTTGTAAAGAGGAGATCCTCGCCTACGATCGCAAGCTTTATTTTTGTGATCTTCCTGGCGGCGCGTTGCCGAAGGTCGAGGATAAAATTTTGGCTCTTGCGGAGGTGAGATTCCGCGAGGAAAAAGGCGGCATGCGGGTATATATCGTGCCGCGCGCGAATTCTCGCTTGATATCTTCTAGCGAGTCTCTTTACGGCGAGTCCGCTGTGCCGTTTAGTAAAAACGGCGGAGTAGCCAAACGCCACGCCATCGTGATAGATCAAAATTTAAACGAATTTAAAAAACAAGCAAACGCGGGGATAAATTTCGCCCCGATATTTGAGCAGATGACCGCGCCTAGCATCGGACCGCTAGATCTAAACAAAGCCCCGATAGAAAGCGGCGATAGCAATGATATAAACATGTATCTAGACGTCAAAAAAAGCTATGAGGCCAAGCGCTACGACGAGACGATAAGCACGACGCAAACGGCGCTACGCCGCTATCCAAATAGCATTTTCGCCAGCGAGTTTTTGCTCTATAGACTGCGCGCCTTGGATAAAATTTTAGACTCGCAAAATAGCTTTGAGGGGCTTGGTGCAGCAGACGTCGCAAGCGAGGGGCGCGCGTGGATGAGGCGGTTCGTGTCGGATGAAAACTACCCTGAGGCGCTATATCTAGTGACTAGGGCTTATCTTAGACAAGAGCTCGTTAGCGACGCGAGCTACACGTTAGATATCCTTAAAAGCGAGCATCCAAGCTCAAATTTTACCAAGCTAGCCGAGCTTGAGTTTGCCGATAAGCTCTACGCCTCCGGTAGGCAGGACGAGGCTGTGAGGATGTATGAGGACGTGCTGTACTCGGCGCAGACGCTAGACGTAGCTAGCCGCGCGGCTCTTAGCCTCGTGCAAGGCAGTATCGACAAGGCCAAATTTGACCGCGCCAAGGACTTTATGCTTAAAATTTTAAACAGAAACCAAGAATACCTACTAAACGACGCGTCCAAGCTAATGGCGCTGGCTGGGGTATTTCACGAGAAAAAGATGGACGATATCGCCGCGAGAATTTATGAAATTTTACTCGCTAGATTAGACAAAAACGATGATGATTACGAAACCGTGCTAAAAAATCTAGGCATCGCTCTAGCCGGCACTCCCGATACGCAAAAGGCCTACGACTACCTAAAAAGATACCAAAACGAGTTTGCGGATGGGCAGTACGCCGCCGCCGTGCAAAATGCGCTAGATAAGCTATTTTTCGCTAGAAACGACGAGAGTAATGCGACCAAGCTACACGATCACTACGACGCGCTCATCGACAAGTACGGCAAAACGGACGTCGGCGTTAAAGCGCTAAAAGAGCAGGTCGCGCTCTATCTAAAAGAGCGTAAATTTGACTCCGTCCTGCGCTATACCCAGGCCGTGCGCGATCTAAACGATACGGACGCAAGCGCCGTTTTAACTCAGGCTGCGCTAAATTTGGCGGACGAAGCCATTCGCCAAAACGACTGCGCTACGGCGGTAAATTTGACCGAAAACTACGGCGTAGGCGATAAAATCGGGGCTAAATTTAAGCTCTTTGACTGCTATATGCGCCTATCTCGCTTCGCCGCCGCGTACGAGCTCGCCTCGCAAAATATCCTTGCGCCCGACATGCTAGACCGCGTGGAGTGGCTCATCAAGCTAGCCTCCGTTTTGATAAAAACGGAAAAGTATAACGACGCCTTGCGCGTGGCCGACGAAGCCCTAGCCATCGCATCTAGGCAGGAGTATGCTGACGTCTCGCCCGTGCTTTTTTATAGATTTGAGGCGTTGATGGGGCTAGGCAGGCTCACAGACGCCGCCGCGACGATAACGGCCGTCGAGACGCTGCGCAAAAACGACTTTAAGGTCATCGAGCTCTACGACCGCATGGCTGAAGCGACGTACGGCGCGAACGACTTTTTAAACGCGTCGGTTTACGCTAAAAAGGCGATCGACCTGCAAAAACGCCTGCACATCGCCACCTTTAGCCCGAAAATCGACTTTGAGTACATCGGCTCGCTAAGCAAGCTAGATAGACTAGGCGAGGCTCTAGACGCCGCGCGAGAACTCGTAGATACGCGCCTAGATCCCGAAAGCAGGCTACGCGCTCTAGCTCAGATCTCGGAAATCTACATCAAGCTAAAACGCGAAAGCGAAGCAAAGCCGTATCTGCAGGAGTGCGTCGGCTCAAATCTGCAAAGCTCGTGGAAGGCTATCTGCGCCGAGCAGATGAAGCTCGTGGAGTGAAATTTCTGGGCTCGGGGTCAAATTTGAGCTCAAATTTCTTTAAAAATTCGCTCAAAATTTAGGCCAAAAATAAATTCGGCCTAAATTTTGAGCGACTTTTGTTTCTTGATTTTTGCGCGTAAATTTTAAGCTAAATTTGCGCCGCTTTCGCCCGCTCAAAATCTTTTTAGGACTTTGAAACCACGCGCAAAATCAGGGCGCGGCGGCAAAATTTAAACCCGAGTTTAAATCGCTAAATTCAAATTTAAATCCGTCAAATTTGCGCCAAAAAGATGCGGGTAAATTTGCCGTCCAAGCTACTTGAAAATTTTGCATTTACGAATTTAGACGCCATAGGCGCAATAAATTTTAAAATTTATATCAAATTTGCACGATTAGGTAATGATTTTGCAAAAATCGCGCTAACGCAAATCTTAAATTTTAGATATACTTGCGCCAAAATATCGGTGGCGCAAGTAAATTTGCCGGTAGCCAAAAAGGAGTCCGCATTGCCGAATCTAGCCTCAAACGAGTTCGCGCGTAAGCTAGAGCCGCAAAGATTTTTCGCAAACGCCGATTTGGTCAAGCTGTTTTTGCCTATCGCGATCGAGCAGTTTTTGGAGTATTCGGTCGGGCTAGCTAGCTCGATAATGGCCGCAAACGTCGGCGAAAGCGCGGTCTCGGCCGTCTCGCTGGTGGAGTTTGTTATGGCGCTTTTTATCAGCGTTTTTGCCGCGATCGCGACCGGCGGTGCGGTCATCGCGGGGCAGTATCTTGGCTCAAGGCAAGCCGGCAACGCCAGAAACGCCGTAAATCAGCTGCTTTGGTTTAGCGTCATCCTATCGCTCGCGGTCGTCGCGCTCATCTTGGCGGGCAAAAATTTTATATTCGGTGCGGTCTTTGGCGACATAACGCAAGAAGTCAGACGCGATGCGGATGCATATCTCACGATCGTCGCATTTTCACTGCCGTTTTTAGCTGCGTATTCGGCGGGCGCGGCGATATTTTGCACGATGGGCAACGCCAAACTGCCGATGTATATCATGCTTGCCATGAACGTGCTAAATGTCGCTCTTACCGCGGTTGCGATCTATACTTTTAAGATGGGCATCACGGGTATCGCCGTCCCTACGCTAGCGGCTAGAGTGCTAGCCGCCGCGATAGTCGTCTATTTGCTGCTCGACGTTAAGCTTAAGCTACACATAAGAAAAACGCTAAAATACGACTTTGATCTAGCGATGATAAAGCGGATTTTAAGCATAGGCGTACCGTACGGATTTGAAAACGGTATGTTTTTCCTTGGGCGCATCGTTGTGCTAAGCCTCGTAACGATGTTCGGCACCGCCGCGATCGCTGCAAATGCCGTGGGCGGCACGATAGCGATGTTTCAGGTGCTGCCGGAAATGGCGATCGGCATGGGACTAACCGTCGTGATCTCGCACTGCGTCGGCGCGGGCGACTTCGAGCAGGCCAAATTTTATGCCAAAAAAGTCATGATTACCGTCTATGTCGCTCAGTTGGTCAGCACGGCCTTCGTGCTACTACTTTTGGAGCCTATTTTGCGACTTTATTCGCTCTCGCCCGAGGCCGCGGCGATGACTGCGCAGATCGTGTGGTGGCACGGCGTCATGATGGTGCTCATCTGGCCGCTAGCATATACCTTGCCTGTCGTTTTCCGCGCCGCCGCCGACGCGAAATATCCGATGTGGGTCAGCATCGCGTGCATGTTCGTCTGCCGTGTGGCGCTAGCGTATTTTTTTAGCCTTACGCTAGGGCTTGGGATGCTGGGGACGTGGTATGCGATGTTTGTTGATTGGGTGGTCAAGGCAGTGCTTTTTACGCGCAGGTACTTTAACGGCAAATGGACTAAATTTAAAGCGATTTAATCCTAAATTTGACGTATTTGTTTTTCACGCACGATCAAATTTATGTTTGTTTTAGCGTCTACTTGGGGTTTGGCTTGTTTTGGGGGATAAAATTGGGCCAAAAAATTTGACATTCGTACGACCGCATGATTTTTATTTTGTCGTTTTGGCGATTTTGGCGGATAAATTTGCTTTCGCGGTTTAAATTTAGATTTTCCGTTTTTTGCGATTTTAAGGTCTAGTAAAATTTGAGAAATCGGCTCTAGGCGACTTTGAAGCGTTTTGAGCGACGAAACGTCTGTGGGTTTTGAAAATACGGCGCTTCCTAAAACCGCGATAGCGGCGATGGATACGGCGTTTATGCGTTTTTATACGGCCTTGTCGTGGCTGTGATTTGCTTGCTTGTTTTTGCCGTATGCTACTTTTTGAACATAAGCTCATACGAACCGGCACCCGAAGATGCAGATCTGCGCAGGGAGTCCGGTCTAGCTCAAAGCGCGAAATCCACAGAGGAAAAACTAGACGAGCTAAACGACCTGGACGCAAAATTTGATCAAATACCTTGGGGTCTAAAAAATCGTTACGACGTGCATAGGCTTATCAGGCGCATTTATCTTGTTTACGCTTATGGTCTCTTATTTTGCAAATTTTTTAGGCAACGTTTTATACGGGCTCGTTTCTCTTGCCGTGATACTGATTTTACCGTATATTTTCACGAAAATTTACCTAAAAAGCTACCCTACGAAAAAATACAGCAAATTTTTCATAAAAAATCAGCGTCTTTGTTTGACGATTTTTACGGTTGAAAATTTAGCTAGCATTGCTTTAATCTTGTATCTGGTTGTGCTCTTAGTAGCGGCTCTGATCGCTAGAAATGACGAAAAGACGATGAGCTTGCTTTTGAGCGGCTCAAACGTATTATCGGCTTGTCTGGTTACCTTTGCGGCATGCTATCTGTTTAACCGAAGTACATATATCCCAAAAGACGAAGCGTAGTTTAAATTTTGAGCGTGCTTGACGCGGTTTTTGCGGACGCGATACGGTTGTAAATTTGGGCGGTTGTGTAAAGTTGGCTCGCTTAAACCCGGTTTGGCAGGCAAGCCTAAATTTGACGAGACTTGCTTAGCCGCGCTAAAAAGCGTTAAATTTAACGCGACTAAAACCTGCAAGCGGGCTTTAAATTCGGGTCTAAATAAATTCAAATTTGACCGCGTAGCCGAACTTGGTTTTGAAGAATGAGCCAAATTTGAACAAGCTAGGGGCGTTATAGCTTTGGCGAACGGTTTAAATCTAACGAATCAGCGGTTAAATTTGCATAGAAAATCGCTCAAATTTAGCCGACTTTATTTACGAAATTTAAAAAATCAGCCCCTCGTCGTCTTGTTTTATTAGCATATCCTGGGCGTCGGGTTTAGGTACGGGCGAGATCTTCGTATAGATCTCCGCTAAGCCCTCGTGCGCGGTATGAAAGACGCCTTCTGGCTCGATGAAGGTTTTTTGTTTTAGCGGGTACTCCTTCATATAGCTTTCCATAAATTTCTTAAACACCGGAGCCGCCGTGCGTCCGCCGCCCTCGACCTTTCTCATCGGCGTATTATCGTCGTTGCCGTACCACACTAGCACCTCGACCTCGGGCGTAAATCCGCAAAACCACGCATCTACGTTATTATTCGTCGTGCCCGTTTTACCCGCGACTTGCACGCCGTTTAGCCTGGCGTTTTGCCCGGTGCCGCGCTCTACTACCGTCCTCATCATATCAGTCATCAGATATGCCTGCTCGGGTTCCGTAACAAATACTCGTGCAGGCTCGAAAACGGCTTCTAAATTTTGATAGTTTATGATGCGTTTTATGAGGCTTGGCTCCACGATCTCGCCGCCGTTTGGAAACATCGAGTAAAATTTAGCAAACTCTAACGGCGAGATACCGAAGCTACCAAGCGCGATGGAGAGGTTTTTAGGGATGTTCTTAAAGCCCATCTCGGTTAGCTTTTTATAAGCCGTATCGAGCCCGATCTCGTCGAGTAAATTTATCGTAGCGAGGTTGCGCGACTGGCGCAGAGCCTCTCGTAGCGTGATATAGCCCTGGAAGCCGCCGCTGTAGTTTTTCGGTCGCCACTCGTACTGGCTGCCTTCGTTAAAAACCCTTGATATATCGGCTGCCTTGCTCATAGGCGAGTAGCCCATGTCTAGAGCAATCTGATAGATAAATGGCTTAAAGCTAGATCCCGGCTGGCGCATACTCTGCGTAGCGCGGTTGTAGCTGCTTTTGGCGTAGTCTACGCCGCCTACTAGCGCGAGGATCTCGCCCGTTTTGGGTAGCGTAACGACGATGGCGCCGTTTAGGATACTGGCGTTTGCGTCTTTGTTGCGTTTTAGTATCTCGTTGTAGCCGTATTTTAGCGCCTCAGACGCCATATCTTGCACCTTTAAATCAACGCTGGTTTCGATGACGTAGCCGCCGATTCTTATATCCTCAAAGCGCCTTGAGGCCTCTTTTAGCACCTCGTCCACGATATACGGGGCTTTATTTTGCGTGAGAGTATCGTCAAAAACTACGGGCTGCTCGACTAGCGCGGCTTTGTACTCTGCGTCGCTGATCCAGCCTAGCGCGTTCATCCTTGCTATGACGTTGTTTGCGCGGCTAAGCGATAGATCTAGGTGGCGGGTCGGGTCGTAGGTGCTAGGCGCCTTTGGTAAGCCCACTAGGATAGCGATCTCTTTTAGCGTGAGTTCGTCAAGCTCCTTTCTAAAGTATCCCTTCGCCGCGGTTTTTATGCCGTGATAGCCGTGTCCTAGATAGACGTGATTTAGATAGCGCTCTAAAATTTGCTCTTTGGTTAGCTCATTTTCCAGTTTCATCGAGATGATCATCTCTTTTAGCTTACGAGTTAGCTTTTTTTCTCTGGTTAATACCATGTTTTTAACTAACTGCTGCGTGAGCGTGCTAGCGCCCTCGACTAGTTTACCCGCTTTTATGTCCTTAACGATAGCTCGCGTGATGGCCTCAGGGTTTACGCCGCCGTGTTCAAAAAAACTCGTATCCTCGATCGCTACTAGCGCCTCTATGACGCGCGGCGGGATGTCCTCGTACTTGACGTAGATTCTATTTTCGTCAAAGATATTTGCGATGAGTTCGCCGTTTCTATCGTAAATTTGAGTCGTGAGCTTTGGCTTAAAATCGATAATGTTTGATGCATCAAAGGTAACTTGCGAGTAAAGATACGCAAACGCCGCACTCAGCGAAACAAAGATAATAAACAAAATAGAAGCTAGAATTCTCATAAAAACGCCTTTAAAATTTTCACGTTTAGCCCCATTGCGGTGCTAGTTTCGCCGTTTTGGCTTAGGATGTATTTTTTGTTGAAATTTTCTATCGTCATGGCTCCTGCCTTGCCCCGCCAAATATCGCCCGATAGGTAGTTTTGCAAGTCGGCTTCGTCAAATTTAGCAAATTTATACTCGGCAAAGCTTACGTTAAAAAGCTCGAATTTCTCTCCTAAAAATATCATAGCAGTTACGATCCTAGCGGTATTTTCGCTTTGCATTTTTAGCATTTTAAAAGCTTCTTTTTCGTCCTTTGCTTTGCCTAAAATTTTACCGTCGCATACGACGACGCTATCGGCGAAAACGACGTTTTTTGCGCCGCTATTTGCCTTTAAAAACTGCTCTTTTTTTGCCGCGACTACCTTTTGGACGTAGACGTGCGGCGGTAAATTTTTATCTACGCCGCCCTCGTCGTAGTTAAAGAAAATTTGCTCGAAATTTATTCCGCTTTGCTTTAAAATTTTCGCCCGCGTTTGCGAACTTGAGGCCAAAAAAATCATCAAAACTCCCTATATGCTATGCCAAGATATGTCGCTAGCAGCGCAAACGCGACGTTTAGCGGGATGAAATAATAAATCGTAACGATGAGATTCTCGTGAAGCTCGACGTATTCGCTATTTTTAAATGCTTTTACGGCCTTGTTTAGACGGTAAGTAACATAAATTATATTTAGAAGCAAAAAGCCGTAAAGAGCCCACTTCGTCGTTAAAACCGTGTCTAGCATAGGATCGGCGGTTTTTGCCGCGCTTTCCTTAGCCAGCATCGGGCCTGTCGCACCTATGATTAAAATCGATCCGTAAACTGCGTATCCTAGGCGTTTCATCATCGAGATTATCGTCTCGTAGCTCTGCGCGTCGTTGCCTAAATTCTTCATAAAAAATTTAGCCATTAGTAAAAAATTCGCCTGAAATCCGATAAAAACGATAACGGCAAGGATATGGACGAAAGGTAAGGCGTTATCGATTCTTGCAAAAGCTATATTAAATTCAGGCATTTGCCCCCTTTGATTTTAAAATTTGTTTGTTTAAGTTCACCCTTGTAGGCGCCGAAATTTAACGACTTAATGCGCAATAGAATTTGGGCTTAGTTTAGAAACTATTAATTTCGCGCATTTTTTACTTTAAATTTAAGCATAGAAACAAAATAAATTCGGTTTTTAACTTTATCCTAAATTTGGTATTAAAACCTACTTGAAACTCGCTTTAAGCTCTTTGAGCTCAAATTTAGCCGGATTTTGGGTTAAATTTTACGGCTATTTTTGAGTTCATTTTTAAATTTTAATTTAATAAAATCGGCACCATAAACCAGCCCGTTAAATTTACCGACTTTCGACTATTTTAATCTAGCCTAGTTAAAGGTAGCTCAAATTTGTTTTAAATTTCACGCCGCAAAACCGCGGTCAAATTTAAGCCGTTTTCTTAAATTTGACCGACGCGAGCTTATTTTTCAAGCTTTACTTTAGCAAACTCTAACGCCTGCCTAACCGCATCATCGATCGCTAGTACGTTTTTACCGCCTGCGGTTGCGAAATCGTCCTTGCCGCCGCCGTTTCCGCCTAAAATTTGTGCCGTAAATTTAACCCATTCGCCCGCTTTTAAAGCCGCATTTTTCACGCCGGCGGCCAGAGCGATTTTGCCCTCTTCGTTTACTTGTACTAGCAGTATTGCCGCCTTTTCGTTCTCGTTTTTAAACTCGTCTATCACGGCTTTTATATCGCCGCTATCAAGCACCGCGACGCAAAGCTTGGTCTCGTTTACGTTCACCGCCACGAGTGCGTGCGCGTCTTTTGCCTGCTTGGTCTTGTCTTTTAGGCTTTTTATCTCGGCTTTTAGTTTTTTTACCGCATTCATCGGCTCGGCGCTTTTTAGCTCGGTTTTTAGCTCCTCGATCTCGCCGCGCCAGGCTTTTGCTAGATTTAGCGCGGCCTTAGAGCACACAGCCTCGATCCTGCGCACGCCCGCGCTAACGCCGCTTTCTTTGGTGATGAAAAACGCGCCGATCTGGCTTAAATTACTCACGTGTGTACCGCCGCAAAGCTCCTTGCTAACATCGCCGAAGCTTAGCACGCGCACTTTGTCGGCGTATTTCTCGCCAAATAGCGCGATCGCTCCGCTTTTTTTAGCATCCTCGACGTCCATTATCTCCGTTTTTGCCGCGATACTCTCGGCGATTGCTCCGTTTACGAAATTTTCGATCTTCGTTAGCTCCTCCGCCGTCACTGCCTTTGGATGCGAGAAGTCAAACCTGAGTCTGTTTGCCTCGACGCTAGATCCGGCCTGCGCGATATGCGTTCCTAGCACGCTTCTAAGCGCAGAGTGGAGCAGGTGCGTGGCGCTGTGATGGCGCGCGATCTCGGCCCTTTGCTCGCTTACTTTTAGCTTTACGGTATCGCCGATTTTAAGCTCTTTTTTAACCGCGACGTTTGATAAATTTAGCCCGAAAAACTTCTGCGTATCTAGCACGTCGGCAGTGCCTACGATCTCACCGCTATCGCCCGCCTGGCCGCCGCTTTGCGCGTAAAAAGGCGTCACGTCAAACATCGCCCAGCCTTGCTCGCCCGCTTTTAAAATTTGAGTTTGCTTAAAGTCCTCGTCAAGCAGCGCTAAAACCTTGCTCGTGCGCTCAAGTTCCTCGTAGCCGCTAAATTTATTTTCGCCGAATTTCTCTAAAAGCGCCTTAAAATCGCCCTTTGCGCTCTTGTCGCCGCTACCTTTCCAAGCAGCTTTAGCGCGCGCTTTTTGCTCTGCCATTAAAATTTCAAATTCTTTCGTGTCCAAAATAACGTTAGTTTTATTTTTTAGATTGTATTCTCGTAGCATATCTAGCATTAAATCAAGTGGAAAACCATAAGTATCATATAGTAAAAATGCCTTTTTCCCCGTAAATATATTATTAAGCTCTTTTTTCCTAGTGATAGTAATCGAAAGTACGTCTCGTATCCCGAGGGCGCCTGTCTCGCTACCTTCTTGGCTTGTTAATGTATTATTTACGGCAATGTTATATTCGTCTTCAAACAATATTAATCCGCTTGCTATCGTGGCCAAAAATCTTTCTTCTTCGAGCCTGATTTGCTCTTTTACCGCCGCTTTTTTCTCGTTTAAGTAGGCGTAGTGGCCGCCCATTAGCTCGCAGACTTTATCGACGAGACGGTACATAAACGGCTCTTTTATGCCTAGCAGGTATCCGTGCCTGATCGCGCGGCGAAGGATACGGCGAAGCACGTAGCCGCGGCCCTCTTTGTCAAACGTAGTGCCCTGAGCTAGCAGGAAAGTCACCGAGCGGATGTGATCGCTGATGACGCGGTAGCTAGCGCCGCTCTCGTAAGCGTAAGGCTTGCCGCAAAGCTTTGCGACTTCTTCGATAAGAGGCATAAAAAGCGAGCTGTCGTAGTTGCTAAATTTACCTTCCATTATAGCCGTGACGCGCTCAAGGCCCATGCCCGTGTCGATGCTCGGTTTTGGTAGCGGAGTTAGTTTGCCGTCGCTGCTGCGCTCGTACTGCATGAAAACCAGGTTCCAAATTTCAAGGAATCTATCGCCGTCGCCGCCCATGTAGTCCTCAGGCGTATTAAAGTGCTCGCCGCCTTGGTCGTAGAAAATCTCACTGCACGGTCCGCACGGCCCCGTATCGCCCATCTGCCAGAAGTTATCGTGATCGCCGAATCTATAAATGCGCTCCTTTGCGATGTGCTGCTCCCATAGTGCAAACGCCTCGTCGTCGCTCTCGTGAACGGTGACGTATAGGCGGTCTTTTGGTAGTTTTAGTACCTGCGTCACAAACTCCCATGCATACGCTATCGCGTCTTTTTTAAAGTACTCGCCGAAGCTAAAATTTCCCAGCATCTCAAAAAACGTGTGGTGGCGCGCGGTGTAGCCGACGTTGTCTAGGTCGTTGTGCTTGCCGCCTGCGCGGATGCAGGTCTGACAGCTCGTGCGTATGGGCGGGGTAGGGCGCGGTACTTCGCCGGTGAAAATGCTCTTAAACGGCACCATACCCGCGTTCGTAAAAAGTAGAGTAGCGTCGTTTGGCACTAGCGGCGCAGACGCGATGATCTCATGACCTTTGCTTGCGAAAAAATTTAAATAAGCCTCTCTAATATCCATCGTTTTATTCCTGATTAAAGTTTTAAAATAGGGCTGATTTTAGCATAAATTTGATAAAACTTGTTTGAGGTTAAACAATAAAAACGGTTGTAAGAAAGACTAAAAAATCTAAAAATAGGGCGCATTATCCGTTTAATTACCGTTTTTTACTATAATTATTTCAAAAACATTAAAATTTGGGATTAATATGAAGAAAAAAGTTGCTATCATAGGCTTTACGGGCAACGCCAAAATTTATTACAATGAGCTGCGTCGCTCGGAAAATTTCGAGCTGGTTGGAATATTTGACGGAGTGCAAAATCACGAAATTTGCACGCGCATACCGTTTTTTAACAACATAAACGATCTTTTAAGCTCGGTTAAAATCGACGCCATAATCGTCACCGACACGCACAAGCACCTAAATTTAATACCAAAATGCCTAAATTTTATAAAATTTATCATGCTTGATCCGTGGATTTGCAAATCAGGCGAGATAAGAGAATTAAAATACTGCTTTAAGCCCCAAAATATCGGTGCTTACGTGGCTTTTACGGATAGGTTTAATCCCGTGATAGCCTCTATAAAAAAGGAGCTGGCTAAAGAAAGGGAAATTTTCTCGCTAAATATCTCGCGCGGTTTTAACAAAGGCGTAAATTTACAGCTGGAAATTTTACAAAACGTCGATCTAGCAAGGTTTGTAACGGGTAGCGAGGTGGTGTTTGGCAACAAAATCTCTATCCAAAATGAAGACAAAAGAAGCGAAACCGATGTGCTTTTTCAGCTTAAATTTAAAAATCAAACCTTAGCCAGCATTCACAACTCGAAGCGATTTAAAGCCGAGCGATTTACGATCGAATTTGCCGCGAGCGGGGGCGTGTATTTCGGCGATATGTCGGGTCTTAAGCTAAACAAATATACTCTTGAGGGGCAGCAAAATTTGAAAGTTTATGGCGACGTTTCGCCGGCTAAAGCATTGTTTGCAGAGTTTTACCAGGCTTGTTGCGGCGCAAAAAGCGATCTAAGCACGCTTGAAGACGCGCTAAAGGCTCAGGAGATTTGCGAATGAGGCTTATTTTGCTACTAAATATGGGCGGGCCAAACGACCTTAGCGAGGTTGAAGTTTTTTTAAAAAATATGTTTAACGACCCCTGTATTTTGGGGATAAAAAGCCAGGTCTTGCGTAAAATCGCCGCATTTGCGATAACAAAATCGCGCCTAAAAACCGCGCAAAATAACTACCGCCAAATCGGCGGCAAGTCGCCTATCTGCGAGCTTACGGCTAGGCTTTGCGGTAAAATTTCGCATTTTTTAGAGGACGGCGAGACGGCGGCATTTGCGATGAATTATACGCCGCCTTTTGCAAAGGACGTTTTGGCTGAGTTTGCGCAGGCCACGGAGATCGTCGTTTTCCCTCTATATCCGCATCACTCTATCACCACCGTGATGTCAAGCCTAAACGACTTTAAAAAAGCGTGCCATGAGCTAAATTTACAAGCAAAAATAAAAATCGTCGAGCCGTTTTTTGCGGACGATAGATATAATGAAATCATCGCAGACCGCATCGAAAAAAGCGCGAGTAATCTAAATATAGACGATATAACGCTAGTGTTTTCGGCACACTCTTTGCCGCAAAAAATCATCGATGCAGGCGATGTTTATGAGGAGCACGTCAAGCGGCACGTTCAAATTTTAACCGAAATTTTGGAGAAGCGAGGGGTTAAATTTAAGCAAACGATGCTGGCGTACCAGTCAAGACTGGGCCCCGTAAAATGGCTCGAACCCTCTCTAAATCAGGTCTTAGCCGAGCTAAAAGGTAAAAAAGCGCTCATCTATCCGATCTCGTTTTGTATCGATAACTCCGAGACCGTTTTTGAGCTATCAAAGGAATTTAAGCATATCGCAGACGAGCTAAAATTTGATTTTTACGACGTCGTAGCCTGCCCGAACGACGATGATAAATTTGCTAAATTTATCGTAGATAGAGCTAAGGAATAAAATTTGCTTGTAAAAATGTATCTTGTGTAAAGGATGCAAAATGACGATCGAAGAGCAGAAATTTATCCAAAAGATTTTGGCCGAGCTTGCGCAAAAGAGCGCAAAAGCGGCAAATGAAGGCGACTTTGAAAAGGAGCTTAAAAGAGCTGCAGAGCCGGTGAAAACCTCCAAAGAGCCAGATGTGGAGGGCTTTAAAAGGACTCTTGCCGAGCTTGGCGCGGCTGGATATTTATCGCAGATGAACGAACAAAAAATCCAAGAAAAACTAAGAGCTAAAAAAGAGGAGCTCATGGAAGCTCTGGGGCTAAATACCGATATGAAAAAAAGCCTAAGAGACGAGCTTGAAGCCGTGCTAGACGAGCTTTTGACTAAATATGAAAAAGAGCTGCGAGCTAGTTTGCAAAGCAACTCTTTGCTAGAAAAACAGCAAGCTTTGCAAAATAAAAATCCGTCGATGCTAGGCTCGGCTCTGCTGGGAATCGTATAAATTTTAACTTAAAAAATCGTAACCAGAAAGATTTTTAATTTTACTATTTTTCTATGAGGATGACTTAAATGTCCATATCGTACGCTTTTAAAATTTTACCTTTTAAAAAATGCCTATATTTCTTTTCAAAATTTTCAAGAAAATTAGAATTTTTTCAAATTTCAGCGGAATAAAAAAGAAAAAACGGAATAATTAGTTTTAAAAATATTCAAAAAAGGAGAACAAAATGAAAATTATGCAAATCATACTTCTATGTTTTGTTTTGCTAGGTTCTTTAAACGCCAAGACGAAAAAGAACTACACGGTAGACGAACTTAGTCGTAAGCTATGCTACGCTGAACTCATAGAGTACATGAATGGATCAGGTAATTTTGTAAGGGTGCCTGCTGGGGGAATTAGCCTACCTGTAGGAACTAGAATCAGAACTACGGTAGGCGTGATGTATGAAAACTCTGACCCCGACATCATTGCGGCTACCGCGGACGTAAGGTATCAAAACTACAATGTACAGTATGAGAGCCCTAGGGAGTCACATAACGTAGGAGGCGGGGCTACTCCATTAGGAACCGATAGATCGGTATGGAGCGGGTATCCTGCGTTTTCAAACCCAGGCCTTCAGCTTGGTTATGAAGGTATGGTTAATGATCTAGATACTTATGAAAATGCCTTTTACCATAAAGCCGGTTTGTCCGGTAATCCATATAATAGTATGAGAATGGGGTTTTTAGGTAATAGGATTTTTTATAAAGAGCATTATGATAAGTTAAACTATGTATGGAAGCCTAATGAATATAGCGTAGCGGCTAATTTTTATTTGGATTATCGTAAGGCAAAGGGGACTTATTTTAGTAATCCGAATGGAGTGTATCCGGGTCTTTCGCATGCTGGATGGAATATGCAATCTGATAAAATAAATTTGGTTACATACTCCGGAAAGTTAAGAAAATGTAGAAATGCGCCAAGCTACAATATAACGCCCATATGGGGCAACATATCAACCGTGAATGCAAGTTATGCGCAATTTGTGCATGTTACCGAACAAAGAATCTACGAAGAAGATGGATATTTTAGGGTAACGAATGTCAACTATAATCCATATGCGCCTCACGCTCATCCGGATCAAAAGCTATATACTATAGTCGCGGGTAACGATAAATCTAAAAATAGATTTAGGGTAGTTCATTTTGATAAAAACGGCAACCCGTCTCCTTATAATGGACAAATTTATATCAGATTGGGTCGTACTCTTGGGAAAATGGACTCAAATGCAGAAAACATGCTTTACTACGCTAATGGAACTTTGATACAAAAAAATACGCCTATTAATTTTAACGGCGTTCATATGGATATTTTACTTGATACGTCTAATCTCCATATAGGAGGAACGACGGGCTATACGTTTTTTATAGGAAAGCCGGGCACTCCAGGTCAATTTATTTCGGCTAATTCAGATAATTTTATCGTTAGGCCTAGTAGCGTAAAGATGAAAATAGGGTTTAATCGCTCTGGATACGTAAAATCAAGGCCTACAGCCGGTGTTCCAGTAGGTAATTTTAATAATTACACATACTACTCCATGCCGTATAATGAATTTCGCGCTATACCGGTCGGCGTAGACGGTAAAGAGGTGAGAGGGTATTATTTCTCCACAGATAAAGTAAGATTTGACGTAAAGAGCCATGCGCCATCCGGTTGTTTTTCTAATCCGGTAACTTTGGCTAGAATGAATTATCTTGAAAATATAAAAATACGAATGTCTATAGGTATTAGAAAGTCTCACAATGGGCACACTGATACTGTGTTTAATATGTCTTATTACGACCCGGATAATCCGTCTTCTTTCACAGGCGATACTTTTGCCCCATACGATGATGCCGCTGAGGGGCTTATATATCCAGAAGTCGGAAAAGTATCATTGCGACTTGATCGTGTTATAGACGATCAGTTTACTTTACCCGATAGGGCAAAGGGGGGCTGCATACCCGGAAGTACATCCAATGAACCAGATGCTAGCGGCAGGGTAGGATGTGATATAGCTATAGAATTTAACGAAGAAATAGGTAATCATAGACCATATGCTATAATGCCGACAGGCGTTAAAATTTTTAATTTTCAGGGTGAAGCCGTTGGTTCTAGTTCTGACATGACTTACTTGTCAAATGACCCCAAAATGTCCGCTTCTATCTCTTATGGATTGCAGGCGGTAGCATATTCAAGAAGAACCGCTATGCTTGGAGCTAGTTATTTGGGTTGGTTAAATTTTAATGCCGTATCAAATAGTTTTTTCCAAACTTATGATAAAGATACCGCAAAAGATATAGATCAGTTGATAGACTATACTAGTAACAAAAACTATATCACTCAGCTTTTTACTAAAGATTGCTATGCAGAGGACCTAAATACGAGAATAATCATAAATAGAAAAAATGAGCCTCAAACTTTTTATGGAGAAGGAGGGTATATTAGTAGGGGTGTTTATCACGGTGACTTTACTGCAAACGACGAGGATAGAACTAGCAGATATCCTAAGTCTGAAGATATGGTATTTTTTGCCGATCCTGACGCAAAAGATGTAACTAAAGACAATCCGCTCAATATAGACGACTCGAGCTATACGATATCGCAAAAGGCCTTTGTAAATGGTGTAGTGCCTGTAAGCGCTCCTATAGCAAAGCTCGGCGATAAAAAAGAGGGAGTCTGGATGAAATTTAACTTCAAGAGAGATAATCGATATGCTAGAAATCCATTTGATATAGATACCGATTTGTTGTTTATATCCGGGGAGAATAAGCAAAAAGAGTACAACATAATAGGAAATCAGAATATACCGTCATATTTCCAGACGCCTACCGATCGAAGCAGAGTTTTAAAATTTTATTATGGTAGGGCATTTTTGCCAAATGGAGAATACTATAATACAAAAAGTTTCGAACATTTAGCATACTATACCATTTACTGCAAGGATTGTGATGCAACAAAATATAATATAGATAAAATAAATACACCTATTACCGGAGAAAACTACTGGTATGCTACAAAAAAGCATGATAGCGCGGTTCTAGGAGAAATAAAAGGTTATAACTCATTAAACAGTGTTTTACCAAGTGCGACATATCCAAATAATCCGTTAAATATTACCTTTAGAAGCGTGAGTTATTTTGAGGATAGTCTAAAAGCAACATCTCCAAGAATTATAGTGGGCACAGAAAAAGTAGAGGTATTGGCCGATAGTTGGCTGATATACTCGACCAACCCGCTGGCTACGTCGATGGTTTCTACCATCAACTTCTATCTATCAAATGAGTGGGGTGGACAACTCTTTGATAATAAAGGTAAGAATAGCCAAAGAATAGTACCTGTAGATAACGCTCTAGAGCAAAATAATGGTAGTATGACAATACAAAGACCTAGCAGGAGACTTCAGTGGTGATGGGATGGGGGATAAAAATCCCCATCCTGTTGTTTGCTGTGGGGTGGCCGAATTTTATGTCTAACCAAGTATAATCAAATAACTTGAACGAAACTTAGTCGGGTTTTTAGCTACCCTACCCATACATTTGACTACCCTAAAAATCTTATCAATTTTAGTAGATATAACAGGACTATTTTTATAGAAAATTACTTCATAAGCGCTTTGCTTGTTTGTTATTATATGACTCTACTTTATATATTACGCTTTTAAATAACTTATTTTTCCTGTAGTCGTTGCTATGCTAAATTATAGATTAGCTAAATTTAAAGAGATATCATTAAGCATAGCGCAATGATAACAACTTCGTAAAAGTTTAAGAGAAAGACAATTTCTTACTTTATCTAAAGAGTGTGAATAAAGAGAGGTAGGGCTGGAATATAACAGTATTGATATATGAAAAGCATTGACGAAGATGTTCTTATAAAAAAACTGTATTACTATTTTTAAAATAAATAAGAGAGTCTTATATAAGTGGCAAAAAAGTAGCAGTGATTAAAAAAATAACTTGGATCTCATCGGGCCTTATTTTCTATATATTTTTTAAAATTTGATAGCACAATTTTCTGATTATTTTAAATCATTATCAGTAGTTATAGTATGCAAGTATTTTATATTAAATTTTATAGATTGATTTTCCATGGGCAATAAGATACCCTTATATTCTGCAATATCATCAAAGGCGAGCTAAGCTCGCCTTAATTTTGTATTAGTATAGTCCAAATTTACCATCTGACCTTTTATATAAAACCCTCATTTTTGCATCTATATCATTAAATACATAAAACTGTGCATCACTGCTTTTTAGCTTGAATAGTGCCTCCTCTATTTCAAGAGGTTTATATATTTCAAGTTCCATAGGTACGATGTCGTCAATATCTATTTCATTGCATGCTTCGTTTGCGATAGCGTTCCTGATAACCTTTTCATCATCTTTATTTTTGATAGTAGTATTTTTATCGTGCTCTCTACGGAGAACTTTTGACGCTCGATCTATTGCAAGATCAATACAAGCGTATAAATCTTTATCTTTGTGGCGAATGACGATAGTGTCTTTTTTTGCCAAATTTAGGATAAATTCTACACAAAAGCCTTTTCTGCCATTTTTTTCGTCCGCTGATACGACACACTTTCCTGAAATTATATCAAGATTATATTTTAGGATAGCTTCGAAGGCATTTTCTATGTATTCCTTTATAGGATCGGTTAGATCAAATTGTTTCCCAACAATACTTGTGTTCATTTCTCCTCCTTTGATTGGTTTTATAGTTTTTGTATTGTTCTTCTATGAAGTCTTATTTTTCCGCTATTTGTTATTTTCATTGCTGCTGGAATGATTTCTATATATGTATCAAGTACAACTGTTCCTGCTGATTCTGAAGTACTTATTGGCGTGAAGTTGTTGCAATCACCTATCTTACCAAAAACTTTAGACGCTACAACTTTTATATTAAATATATCTAATCCACCCAGTGAGTATTTTTCGTTTAAAATGGTCTGATTTTTGAAACAATTACTACTATTGGCAATTTTATTTGGATTTAATATAATTTTTGCTATCGCTATTTCTGTTGCGCTTCTGAGTAGAAAAGCGGCCTGTTCTTTTAAATATATATCGCCAGTCGTCTTCACGGATTCTACTGAAAGTTTTAACATCGTAACTCCCAAAGTTGAGACGAGTACCATAAACAATATAGCTGTAACCATACTAAAGCCTTTTCTCATTATAGCACCGCCCTTCTTTTACAAACTATATTTTCCTCTAGTGACGCCTCGTTTATCGGCAACCTTATATCAGTCATACAAAGTTGTAGTATGATTGTATTGTCTAAGGCTTTATATGAAAAACCTTTAACTCCACTTGCTAGTAATGCTTTTGGGGTATTTGTGTCATTATATTTTTCCCCTAGCCATGGTCTGTAATTGTAGTGTAGGTATATATCAAATCTACCATCATCAGGGGTTGTATCACTTCTTCCATCTTTTGGATTTACTGGTACTATGGCGTATGCGGTGTGAGCCAAATAGTATTGTTCATAAATTTTATTTACTTTTCCTATATCTGCGCTATCCACTTCAAGCACTGGACTACCGTCAGATTTTGCCTTTACTTTTACAACACTATTTGCAGCAAAAGTAGAGTGATCAAAGCCGAAACTATTTTTAATATTGCCTGTTACTTCATTGGAGCGAAATATCATCCCAACGGTATAGTTTGAAGAAAAATCTATTTTTTTTCCATTTGTGTCCGTTAAATCAGCCATGGTATATTTTGCTGAATTATATAGCTCGCCGGTATCGGTCTTGCAACAGAGATTGCTTCCAGGAGTTGAAATGGTTCTAGCTGTTTTATTGGTATTTGGGCCATCAATATCAATAAAGCCACTCCAACCGCCATTTTGGAAGCTCTCATATGAATAGCTTATCCACTCTAAGATGTTGTCTTTATTGGCTATAGTATGGCTTGTGGGTCTGAAGCTAATATGAGTGAATTCCGTACCAGATGTTCTGCTTATAACGGATTGGTGTATTCTATTTTCAAGCCTTTTTGCAATTATTTCTAAGGTTAAATCTGTTTGAGTAGTCAAATAATTGATGGTCCTTGAATGAAAATAGCCGTTATAAATTTTTACGGTTAGTTCTGCGCCGAAGTATGCTAGAATACCGACTATTACGATAACTATCACTATTTCTAATAATGTAAATGCTTTTTTCATCTTTTACCATACCTTGCTTTGTATCATTGGTCTATCTCCTATATTGGCAACAAAGCTATTTAAGACTACTCTTGTTTGATCTTTTTTGTCACTTTCAGTTTTTTTATCATCTTGGGCAAAGAGCTCTATTGTAATTTTCCATACGTTATTATCTATACTATCGTCTATTGTTTTGTGTTCTACTTTTTTTGAAATTTCTGACACTAAGGATGATGTTGTAACAGTACTTGTAGAGTCTATATCTAGTTCCGGTATTGATTCGCCAGTAGTTGCGCAAGAGTCATTTGGTCCTCTAGATACAAATATTCTCCTGTTTGCTTTTGAGATACCGTTTATATCATAAAAATCTTTCCCTGGATGAGAGGTATCGTCATAATTAAAGACGGGTGTCACCGTTTGTCCACCTAGTCCGTGGCCGCCACCGATTATTTCTTCACCACATCCATATGGAGCCCTTAAAACTAATGTCATTATTTCTTGGGCGTCTATAATAACTGATTGAACTATCGACGTTTTATCTGCTACTGTTGACTGATTTAGAAGTGTTGGTACGCCCATTAGCACTACGCTTACTATAATCATTGACAAAACTAGCTCAACAAGAGACACGCCTTTTCTCCATCTCCACTGAATACAATTATGGCAATTACTGTTTTTTTCTATTATATTAAAGTTGTTCAAAATATGCCTCAAATCTTATAAGTTACTCTTAATATATATAAGAAATTGTTAGTATTATAAAACTTATATATACAATCAAAAATATTAAAATATATTAAACCAACAAAAGATACTTTCATTTTTCTATAAAATCCGAAATTTTTTCTGCCTGTTTATACATCGGATACGTCCACGCATCAAGCACTATCTGCGAGAGCGTCATGTTTGTCATATTGCAAACGATAGGGGCGATAAAATTTACCGTCGAAGTCTCGATGGGGGTACTAACTACCATGATGTTATAGATCCTTAGCTCGCTTTGGTCGTTTATGTCCATTAGCTCCTGATAGTATGTAGGTATTTCAAATTCGTAATTTCTCAAAGCGTATGGGTTTATCGCGGTAAAAGACGTCTCATCGTCCTTGCTTTGAAGCTTTACGAAAAATTGATCAAGCTCTTTTAGCTCGTAGCTTTTGATATGTTCAAAGCCCAAAATAGGGCTTTTAACCTGAAAAACCATATACGTCTCCTTAATTATACATTTACTTTTTAGGCAATTGTACCCAAATTTTTCTATTTTTAAGCATAAATAAAACCGAAATTTACCCAAAAGCAACAAAAACAATGGTAAAATAAACCGTCTGAAAAATTTAAATTTAAGGGAACGTATGAAAAAAACGATTAAATTTTTATCTGCGATTTTTTTTGTTTGCTTAGTCGGCGGCTGCGCTGAAAAATACACCGAGCTATATAATCTAACGCCCGATCAGTGGTACTCCGAGATCATCGGCGATATAAAAAATCGCGACCTAGAAAGCGCCGATAAGCACTACACGGCGATGTCTAGCGAGCACGTAGCTAGCCCGTTTTTGGAGCAAATTTTACTCATCCTTGCCCAAGCTCACGCCAACGACGAAGAGTATCTGATGGCGAATTTTTACTTAGACGAATACCTCAAAAGATACGGCGATAGTGGCCCTAGGAGCGAATTTGCGCAGTATCTGAAGATAAAGGCGAATTTTGATTCGTTCTCGCAACCCAATCGCAACCAAAAGCTAATGCAAGACAGTATCGCCGAGATAGAAAAATTTCTCTACGTCTATCCAAACACTCAGTATCGTCCGCTGATAGAAACTATGCTGGTTAAATTTAAACTCGCTATCTACAACCTAGACGTGCAGATAGCCGATTTATACGAGCGCACGGGCAGAGACGAGTCGGCGCAAATTTATAAAGAAAAGGTGCAAGCCTCGCCGCTAAACGATGCAAATATCGTGCTTCCGCAGCTTCCTTGGTACAGAAAAATGTTTGAGTAGGAGCTAAATTTGCAAATTTACGAATCAAAAATGTTCCCTGCGCAGCTACCCGTCATCGTAGAAGACGAGCTGTTTTTGTATCCGTTTATGATAACGCCGCTTTTTTTAAGCGATGAGGAAAATATCGAAGCGCTAAATTTGGCTCTCGAGTCGCAGAGTCCCATCCTAGTCGTGCCGGCAAAAGCGCAAAACGAGGGCGCTAGGAAATTTGACGCCGTATACGATGCTGGCGTCATAGGCACCGTAATGAGGCGAGTGCCGCTACCAGACGGCAGGGTAAAAATTTTATTTCAAGGTACGAGCAAGGGCCGCATAGTCTCAAAAGTAGGTCAAAAGCCGCTGCGAGCGGTCGTAGACGTGCTGCACGAAAAAAGACCCGAAAATACTAAAAGCGACGCGCTACTAACGGTGCTTCGCGAAAAGGTGCGAGATCTGGCCGCGCTTAGCCACTTTTTCCCGCCCGATCTTTTAAAAACGATAGAGGAAAGCGCCGAACCTAGCCGCGTTTGCGATCTGATTTTAAGCTCGCTAAGACTAAAGAAAAAAACGGCGTACGAGTTTTTTATCGAGGAAAATTTGGAGCAAAAGCTGCTAAAGCTCATCGACTACGTTATCGAGGAGATCGAGGCAAATAAACTCCAGCGCGAGATAAAAAACAAGGCTCACTCAAAAATCGATAAGGTAAATAAAGAGTACTTTCTAAAGGAGCAGCTAAAGCAGATACAGCAAGAACTGGGCTCAGATACCAGCCGCGAGGAGGAGATCGAGGAGTACCGCAGGAAGCTGGAAGCTAAGAAAAAATTTATGGGCGAGGATGCGTATAAGGAGATAAAAAAGCAAATCGACAAGCTATCGCGCATACATCCTGATTCTGCTGACGCAAACACGATACAAAGCTATCTGGACTGGGTAATCGAAGTACCGTTTGAAAATACGGCAAATAAAAAACTAAGCGTGCAGGAAGTCGCAAAGCAGCTAAATGCCGATCACTACGGGCTTGAAAGGCCAAAGGATAGGATAGAGGAGTATTTTGCTCTGCGCGAGCTTTTGCAGCTGCGAGGCGTCGCGGGTAAGGTAAATAATGGAGCGATCTTGTGCTTTGCGGGGCCTCCGGGCGTCGGTAAAACGAGTCTGGCAAACTCTATCGCAAGGGCGCTAAAGCGCGAGCTAGTGCGCGTGGCTTTGGGCGGCCTTGAGGACGTAAACGAGCTGCGCGGACATCGCCGCACCTACATAGGCGCGATGCCCGGTCGTATCGTGCAGGGGCTGATAGAGGCAAAACAGATGAACCCCGTCATCGTGCTAGATGAGATCGACAAGGTCGGCAGGAGCTTTCGCGGCGATCCGACGGCGGTACTGCTAGAGATCCTAGATCCTGAGCAAAATAACAAATTTAGGGATTATTATTTAAATTTTAATATCGATCTGAGCAAGGTCGTTTTCGTCGCGACGGCAAACGACGTCGGCGCCATACCGCCCGCGCTTCGCGATAGGATGGAGTTTATCGAGCTTAGCTCCTATACGCCGCAAGAAAAATTTGAGATCGCTAAAAAATATCTAATCCCTCAAGAGCTCAAAAAACACGGCCTAAAGCCCGGTGAAGTGACTTTGGGCAAAGACGTGCTAAGCCTCATCATCTCAGACTACACGCGCGAAAGCGGAGTGCGAAATCTACGCCGCCGACTAGCCGATATCTTTAGAAAGGCGGCAAAAAGGCTGCTGGGGGGCGAGGCGCAAAAGATAACCGTGACGACTAAAAATTTGAACGAGTTTTTAGAAAAGAAGGTTTATGAGATCGAGCATGCGGATAAAAAGCCGCAAATCGGCCAGGTAAACGGGCTAGCGTGGACGAGCGTAGGCGGCGACGTGCTAAAGATCGAAGCTATACGCATACAGGGCAAGGGCGGCCTGCAGATCACGGGTTCTTTGGGCGAGGTTATGAAGGAGAGCGCGTATATAGCATTTAGCCTCGTTAAGGTGCTAATCGACGCTAAAAAGATAAAAGTGCCCTCTAAAATCATCCCGAGCCTGCCTGATGACGTCAAAGACGGCGTGAAAAAAGAGCCGAGCCCTAGCGAAGTGTATCGCCGCTACGATCTGCACATCCACGTGCCCGAGGGCGCTACGCCAAAAGACGGGCCGAGTGCCGGTATCACGATGGTGACGGCGATCGCCTCGATCCTAACGGATACCAAAGTGCGAAGCGACGTGGCGATGACGGGCGAGATCACGCTAAGCGGCCGCGTGCTGCCTATAGGCGGGCTAAAAGAAAAACTCATAGCCGCGCATAAGGCCGGTATCAAAACCGCTCTGATACCGCGCAAAAACTATGAGCGCGACCTGGGCGATATCCCGCAAGACGTCAAAAACGATATGCAAATTTTACCCGTGGACGTAATCGAAGACGTGCTAAAAAATGCGTTCGTCGCAAAATAACTTTTGAAATTTGATCAAATTTAGCCTCGCTTGCGGGGCTAAGTTTATCGCTCATATCCGAAAAACCTGCTTTAAATTTACCGCAATTTTTGGTTCGCGTAAATAGAGACCGGGTCTTGCGGCTAAAATTTGGTAAATTTTAATCAAGCCGGTATTTTTAAGAGGCAAAAGCAAATTTTAGACACTAAATTTCAATTTAAAAGATAAATAAGCGAAAATTTTAAGCCCCTTGCGCGTATTTTGATATTTTCGCGTTTTTGGGCCTTATTTGCTTAATGCGGCGGCGTAGTTACGATTTGAAGCGCCAAGGGCGGACTCGCCCGCCCGTTTGAGCCGGAAGCGGGCTAAATTTGCTTGCATTCCCACTCGGGATAAAATTTTCTAACGTAAGCGTTTAGCTCCCTTTCGGCGTCGCTATACTCGCGGTTTGAAGCGTTTTTAGCGTCAAATTCGCCGTCATGCCCATCGCTCAAAAACTCCGTTATCATACCCGCACCAAGCGTCGCATTGGTATAGCGGTCGATCACGATAAAAGAGCCGCTTTGACGGTTTTGCTCGTATAGATCCGCGCATACGCTCTTATCTAGGCTCACGGCGCATTTTGCGATGTCGTTTAGCTCCAAACGTTCGGCTTTAAGCTTTTCAAAATTATTAACGTCGCGTTTATATAAAATTTCGTCAAATTTCGCATTTATCAAGTTTGAGTTGATTTTGATTAGATACTGCTCGCCGCGCGTTAGCGGCGCTTCGTTCATCCAGACGATATTTGCGTTAAATTTTCGCGTTACTTGCGGTAAATTTGTAGGCTTTGCTATCATATCGCCGCGGCTAACGTCTACCTCGCGGTCGAGGCAAAGCGTGATAGCTTGGGGCGCAAAGGCATGGGGCGCGGTTTTAAACGCGTCGTCTTTGCCTTTGACGCCAAGGTCTAGGTTGTCAGTCGTTACTATGGATTTTACGCGCGCTTTTTTATTTGACGGCATTACGACTACTTCGTCGTTTTCGCGTATTTCGCCGCCCGTTATAGTGCCGCAGTAGCCGCGGAAATTTAGATGCGGGCGATTTACATACTGCACGGCGAATCTAAACTCGCTAGGGCGGTCAGGGCTAACGTCTAGCGCGTCTAGCGTCGGCAGTAGCGCAAGCCCTTTATACCACGGCGTGTTTTCGCTATTTTTTAAGATATTATCGCCGTTTAGCGCGCTAATGGGGATAAAGTCGAATTTTATCCGCTCGCTATGAGGTAAATTTCGGCTCATTTTTAGATAATCGCTCTTAATGGCCTCAAAAACGTCCTGCCTAAAATCCATCAGGTCCATTTTATTTATCGCCGCTATAATGTGCCTAATACCTAGCAAACTCGCGATAAACGAGTGGCGTTTGCTCTGCGTTAAAACGCCTTTTCTAGCGTCGATTAAGATAACCGCGACGTCCGCCGTACTCGCGGCAGTCGCCATATTTCTGGTGTATTGCTCGTGGCCGGGAGTGTCGGCGATGATGTATTTTTTCTTATCGGTGCTAAAAAATCTATACGCCACGTCGATCGTGATGCCTTGTTCGCGCTCGCTGGCTAGTCCGTCTACTAAATTTGCGAAATCTATCTCGCCGCGTTCGTTTCTAGCGCCGTTTAGCTGGTCTTCAAAGATACCCTTAGCGTCGTAAAGCAACCTGCCTATTAGCGTAGATTTGCCGTCGTCTACGCTGCCGCACGTGATAAAGCGCAAAATATCTACGCTCTCGTTTCGCTTTAAAAATTCTCTCAAATCCATTAAAAATACCCCTCTTGTTTTTTTGCTTCCATCGACGAGCCTTCGTCTGAATCTATGAGCCTGCCTTGGCGCTCACCGCTGTTTGCCACCAAAAGCTCGGCTACGATCTTTTCTAGCGTATCGGCGTCTGAGCTAATAGCGCCCGTTAGCGGATAGCAGCCTAGCGTGCGAAAGCGCACCAGTTCGTCTTTCGCCGTAGCTCTTAGCTTCTCAGGCATTCGCTCGTCGTCTACTAAAATTTTAGCGCCCTTATACTCTACGATGGGGCGGACTTTGGCAAAATATAGGCTTGGGATCGGGATATTTTCAAGCATTATGTACTGCCAAATATCAAGCTCGGTCCAGTTGCTAAGCGGAAATACGCGGATACTTTCATTTTCTTTTATACGGCCGTTGTAGATATTCCATAGCTCGGGGCGCTGATTTTTAGGATCCCAGCGGTGAAATTTATCGCGAAACGAGTAGATACGCTCTTTTGCGCGGGACTTCTCCTCGTCGCGCCTAGCTCCGCCGAAAACCGCGTCAAATTTATACGTATCTAGCATCTGTTTTAGCCCCTGCGTTTTCATGATATCAGTGTGCATGGAGCTGCCGTGGATAAAAGGCGAAATGCCCATCTGCTCGCCTTTTGGATTTACGTAGACGATTAGCTTCATGCCGCTTTCTTTGGCTCTGCGGTCGCGAAACTCTATCATCTCGCGAAATTTCCACAGCGTATCGACGTGCACCAGCGGCACGGGTGGCACGGCGGGATAAAACGCCTTTTGCAACAAGTGCAGCATCACGGAGCTATCTTTGCCGATACTATAAAGCATCGCCGGATTTTTAAACTCCGCGACCACTTCGCGCATTATATGTATCGACTGCGCTTCTAGGGCTTGAAGATGGGTTAAATTTTGCATATTTCTCCTTTTTTCTTAAATTTAACTGCTTTTTAGCGGCGACTTGAAATTCGCCGTTTAAATTTGGGCTTTTTTAGCTCGCTCATTCGTCCGCCCGCTTGTTTTCTCGCTAACTTTGCTTGCGAATTCCAGCTTCTGCTTTTTGCGCGCTTGCACCGGCTACATAGCTAAATTTAGCGCTGCCAAAACGCGGTCTAGGCGCGTAAAATTTAAAGCTAAATTTACAAATTTAGCCGAATTTGACCTCAAATTCGAGCGCAAAGAGCTAAGGCGAAGTATTTTTCTGCCTCGCTTCACTCGTAGCTTTTCAAGACGATTTAGACGCGGCGAAATTTCTACTTTGCTTCGCTTGCGGTTGCAAGCAAAAGATTTTTAAACGAAGCAGGCTTGTTATCCACTAGCGTCAAAAATCAAATTTCAATAAAGCATAAATCAAAAAGACGAGCCGACGGCTACAAAATTTAATCCCGCCCTTTTATATGCAGCCCGCACTCTTTGTGGTTAGGATCCTCCCACCACCACCTGCCCGCGCGTATGTCCTCGCCGGGTTTTATCGCGCGGGTACAGGGCTCGCAGCCGATACTGGCGTATCCCTTCGTATAAAGCTCGTTTACCGGCAAATTTAGCTCGCGCGCGACGCCCCACATAAACTCGTCGCTAAAATCAAATAACGGATTGATTTTTTTTAAATTAAAATTCGCGTCCGTTTCGCACAGGCTAACGCCCGTTCTAGTTACGCTTTGCGCCGCACGTATGCCGCTTATCCACGCCTCTTTTTTATTTAGCGCCTCGCGCAAAGGAATCATTTTTCGCTGATGGCAACAAAATTTGCGATTTTCTACGCTATCTCTCATGCCCCATTGCCCGATCTTTTCGTCCACTTGGGCTAGCGCTTCGCCGCTAATGGCGTATGTTTTTATCTTGATACCGAAAAATTTCTCTACCTCTTTTTGATACTCTAAACTCTCTTTAAAAAGCTTATGCGTATCGAGGGTAAAAATTTCAAGCCTATCTAGATCAAAGCCCGATTTTAGAGCCATATCTATCGCGATACAGTCCTCTATCTGGTGCGAAAACGCCAGCGCTACGCGCCCCTTTATCTCTGCCAAAACCGCCGCCAAACGCGACGTCGCTTCATTATATATAGTAATCACAAAAACTCCCGTCCTCCTGCGAGTAGCTATGCACGCTAGTAAAATTTAGATATACGAATTTTAAATTTTTCTCTTTTATGTCTTTAAATTTCGCGCTCGTGATATCGACTTCGACCATATCCGCGCTTTCCTCCATCTTAATATCAAGCCTAATGCGAGAGCCTAAAATTCGGCTATGCACGATCTCGCCCTTTTTAGAACCGACGCTGTATTCAAAGCCAAGCTCTATCTCGTGAGGCCGCACGAAAAGCAAATCTCCCGCGCTCTCGTCGCTTACGATACCATCAGCGCCCACTCTGCCGCGAAAGAGATTTACGTTACCTAAAAAGCTATACACGAAAGGATTGGCCGGTTTTTCGTAAACATCTACGGGCGTGCCTACTTGCTGGATCTCGCCTTTATTCATCACGACTATTTTATCGCTTACTTCTAGCGCTTCTTCTTGATCGTGCGTAACGAACACGCTAGTAATGTGAATTTCGTCGTGTAGCTTCCTTAGCCACCTGCGTAGATCCGCTCTAACCTTTGCGTCTAGCGCGCCAAACGGCTCGTCTAGCAGCAAAATTTTAGGCTCCACCGCTAGCGCCCTAGCTAGCGCCACGCGCTGCTTTTGCCCACCGCTTAGCTCGTCTGGAAAGCGCCCCGCCAAACTTTCTAGCTGGATCATTTTTAGCAGGTGCATGACGCGCTGCTTTATTTCGTCCTTGCTCGGGCGCGAGGCTTTTGGACGGACGTTTAGTCCAAACGCTATGTTATCAAACACGCTCATATGCCTAAATAGCGCGTAGTGCTGAAAAACAAAGCCTATGCCGCGTTCTTTTATGCTTTTGCGGCTGACGTTTTCGCCGAAAAACGAGATTTCGCCGCTACCTGCGTTTTCTAGGCCCGCGATTATGCGAAGCAGCGTCGTTTTGCCGCTGCCGCTAGGTCCTAAAAGCGCGGTTAGCTCGCCTTTGTTTATCTCTAAATTTACGTTTTTAAGCGCGACGAAATCGCCGAAATTTTTATTTAAATTCGATATTTTTATACCCATTTAGCCCCTTTTGCTAGCTTTTTGAACTAAAAATTTTAGCGCCAGCGTGACTACCGAGAGTAGCAGCAACAAGCTAGCTACGCTAAAAGCCGCTACGTAAAGATAGTCGCTGTATAAAATTTCTATATAAAGGGGCATCGTGGTAGTTAGCCCGATTATCTTGCCGCTTACGACCGCCACGGCGCCGAATTCGCCCATCGCTCTGGCGTTTGTTAGCACTACGCCGTAAAATAGCCCCCATTTTATGTTCGGCAACGTAACGCTAAAAAACGTGCGAAGTCCGCCCGCCCCCAGGCTAAACGCCGCCTCTTCCTCGCTATTTCCTTGCTCTTGCATTAACAAAAGCGTCTCTTTGGCCACAAACGGAAAGGTAACGAACGCGCTAGCTAGCAAAATCCCCGGTAGCGCAAAAATCACGTCGAAATTTAACGCGCTAAAAAATTTTCCCAAAAAGCCGCTATTTCCAAAAAGCAGCACGAACATTAGCCCTGCGATAACGGGCGAAACGGCAAATGGCATATCTAAAAGCGTAAGTAGCACAGTCTTGCCGCGAAACTCGAATTTCGCCGCCGCGTAAGCTATCATAACGCCAAATACGGTATTTATAACCACGCAAAATCCCGCGCAAAGCAGGCTAAGCTTTACCGCGCTAATCGCGTAATCGTCGCTAATCGCGCTAAAATAGCCGCTAAGCCCGTCTTTTAGGGCTTCTGATATAATGGTATAAAGTGGAAGCGCGATAAAAGCGAATAAAAACGCGGCGCTAATTAAAAGCAAAACGGGCTTTAAAATTTTCGGTTCGCTCATTTTGCGACCTTTTTTTGTATGAAATTTATCAAAAATAGCGAGGCAAACGCTACTAAAATCATGAAAAATCCGATTACGGCAGCTTCTTGATAATTAAAACTATCTAGGCGCGAGACGATTAAAACGGGTAAAATTTCGCTTTTAAAAGGGATGTTGCTCGAAATAAAAATGACCGAGCCGTATTCGCCAAGGCCTCTGGCAAAGGCTAGCGCAAAACCCGTTATCAAAGACGGAAGCAGGCTTGGAAGCATTATTAGCCTAAAAATTTGCCAAAAATTCGCGCCTAAATTTTCGGCCGCTTCAAGCACTTGTTTATCAAAATCTTTTATAACGGGCTCCGTCGTCCGCACTACAAACGGCATACCTACAAATACCAAAACGATTACAACGCAAGTAAAATCCGCCCCTTGCAAATCTATGCCGAGCCTTAAAAGCGCAACGCCCATAACGCCGCCGTGCGAAAATAAATACGCCAGGCAAATCCCAGCCACCGCCGTAGGCAGCGCAAAAGGAATATCTATAAGTGAGCTAATAAAGCCCTTGCCCCAAAATTCGTAACGCGCCAGGCACCACGCGATAATAAAACCGAAAAGCGAATTTATTGCGGCGGCGACGAATGAAGCCGTAAATGAAAATTTAAGCGCCGATAATACGCGAGGATCGCTGATAACGGCTAAAATTTCGCCTATGCCGCCTTTAAAGCTAAAAGCGCCCAGAGCCGCCAGCGGCAGTAAAACCAAAAAGCAAACGTAGCTAGCGCCAAGACCGAAGCAGATATTAAATCCCGGCAAAATAGAGGGCTTTTTAAGTAAAAATTTTCTCATTTTTTGCCCTTTGCTACGATCTCGTAAATTTTATCAAACTCGCCCCCGTCGCTAAAATGCCGCTTTTGCGCCGCGTCCCAGCCGCCAAAGCTATCTATGCTTATCAAATTTATTCGCGGGAAAATTTTCTCGTATTTTTTAGCGACGTTTTCGTCCGTCGGGCGGAAGAAATTTTTTGCGATGATCTCCTGCGCGTCAGGCAGATAAAGACGCGCCAGATATTCGCGGGCAAGCTGGGCGTTGCCGTTTACGGTGGCGTTTTTACTTAAAACCGCGACAGGAGGCTGCGCTAGGATGCTAAGGCTTGGGTAGATAATCTCAAACTCGTCCTCTCCTAGCCTTGCTTTGCTAAGATACGCTTCGTTTTCCCAAGCAATCATCGCGTCGCCGATACCGCGGCGTATGAAAGTGTTTGCCGACCCGCGAGCGCCTGCGTCTAGTACGGGAGCGTTGGCGTAAAGTTTAACCAAAAATTCGCGAATTTTATCCTCGTCGCCGTCAAATTTAGCCGCCGCGTAGGCGTATGCGGCTAGGTGGTTATACCTCGCGCCGCCTGATGTTTTGGGATTTGGCGTTACGATTTTTACGTCGTTTCTTACTAAATCGTCCCAGTCTTTTATGCCTTTTGGATTGCCTTTTCTAACCAAAAATACGATCGTGGAGTTGTAGGGCGCGGAGTTTAGCGGGAACTCTTCTTGCCACGAAGCGTCCAAAGCGCCGCTTTTTCGCGCGACGGCGTTAATGTCGTAAGCAAGAGCCAGCGTCGCGACGTCGGCTTTTAATCCGTCTATTAGCATCCTAGCCTGCGCTCCGCTACCGCCGTGGCTTTGTAAAATTTTAATCTTTTTGCCGCTTTTTTGCTCGTAGTATTTAATAAAAAGCGCGTTATATTCTTTAAAAAGCTCCCGCGTCGCGTCGTACGAGACGTTTAAAAGCTGTTGCGCGGCGGCAAAATTTATAAGTACTAAAAAGATTAAAATTTTATTCAACCGCTATCCTTTCGCATTTTGGTTTCAAGCTTAGCGATTTTTCGACGACGGGGCCGATTATTAAAATCGCTGGGCGAGCGCATTTTAGCGCCATGGATTCTAAATTTTTTATTTGTCCGACGATCGCTTTTTCATCCGCTCTATCTATGTTTGAAACAAACGCTGCTGGCGTATCTAGGTCTAAATTTAGCTTTCTTGCGGCATTTAAAATTTCGCCCGCGTAAGCGTGCGCCATAAGTGCTACCGCCGTAATGTCTCGCGTCTTTAAAATTTCAAGCCAAGTAGTATTTATCTCGCCGCCTTTTAGATGCGCCGAGACTATCAAAACGCCGCTGCTAACGCCCCTAATCGTGGGCGTAATAAGCGCGCTAGCACATCCGGCAAAAACCGAACTGACGCCGCTAATTAGCTCAAATTCCACACCGTTTTCCTCTAAAAAGCTCATCTCCTCAAATGCTCTGCCAAACAAGCTCGCGTCGCCGCCTTTTAGCCGCCCGACGGTCTTGCCTTCTTTTGCCAGGCTTAGCATAAGGGCGTTTATTTGCTCCTGCGTCGCGCTATCTTCGTCTTTGCCCTTGCCTACGTTAATAATCTCTACGCCTAAATTTCGTAAAATTTCGCGCGTATCCTCGCCGACTAGTTTATCGCTTAGAGCTACGTCTAGCAGCTCAAACGCTTCAAGCGCGCCCAAGGTGAGATTTTGAAGGCTGCCGCTACCGCAGCTGATTAAAAACACTTTGCCTAAATTTTCGTGGCACTTCGGTTTTAAAATTTCGGCCTTTTGCGGGTTAGAATTTTCAATCGCCTCAAGCCTGGCCAGTTTTAGCTTCGGGATAAAATCCGCTAAATTCCTAGGCAAAATTTTAGCTATTTTATCTCTTACGAGCGCCGCTAAGCTCGGACTCGCGCCGCTAGTGCTAACGCCTACGCTAAGCTCGCCTAAATGCGCGTTTGCGGTAAAATAAAAATCGCTTAAAGCAGGCTTATCGACTACGTTTAGCAAATAGCCCGAGCTTTTACGCTCGCTAAATAAAGCTTGCCCTAAATTTTCATCTCCGCTAGCGTCTATTATCATTTCAAAACCGCTTAAATTTTCGCCCAAATTTTGCCGCGTTAGCTTGCGAATTTTTACGTTTTTATCGGCAAAAAACGGCTCTAAAATTTTTTCGGCTAAAATTTCGCACTCCCAACTGGCCGCTTTTAGAGCTAAAAATTTTTGCCGCGCGACCTTTCCGGCTCCGATTAAAAGCGCGCGTTTGGGAGTAAGGGCTACTGGTAGGGTCATTAAATTTTATCTTTTAGCGTTTCGCCAAAAAGCACGTCCGCGCCGTAGTCGTAATACGCCCGCGGGTTTTCTTCAAAAGTCCCCACGCGCTGATATAGCCCGCAAAGCTCGGCTATGACGTTATCTCCGCCGTTATCGACCCAGTCATTGAAGTTTTTAAACTCGGATTTTACCTGCGTAAATTTTTTAAGCGTTTGATAGACGAATTCGGGCACGTGATAAGCGGCCACGCCGCCTACTTTTTTGCCGAATTTGCTTTTGCCTTCTTTTAGCTCGCCGCCGGCAAACACGCTGTAATAAGGAAGCGATCTGCCGTCCTCGCGCCTAGTGCCGCCCATAAAGCCTAAATTCGCGTTTTGATGAGCGGTGCAGGAGTTTGGACAGCCTGACATTTTAATAACGATATCTTTTAAAAGCGAAAAGTCTAAATCGCTGTTTCTAATATGATCGTGGATAGCCTCCACTGCGCCTTTTGGACGGCAAATTCCTAGCCGACAGGTCGATGCGCCCGTGCATGGAGTCATGTTTGCAAACACGCGCGGATCGGCGCTCATAGGCGAAATTTCCGCGATAACTGGATAAAGCGCGATAAGATCGGTCTTTTTGAGATTTTTTAAGATTATATGTTGGTCTCGGCTGATAAAAATAGAATCTTTTAGTCCGAGTTTAATAAGCGCTTTTGATAGTTTTATCGCATCGTCTCCGCGCACGTTTCCCCACAAAAACGGCACTACGGCGTAGTAATAGCCCTTTTGTTTTTGCGCGGTTACGTAGTTTTGCGCCCAGGCTTTTTGCGCAGCGGAAAATCTAACGCGAGGTTCGCTTACTAGCGGCTTAACGCCCCTTGGCTCTTTGATATCCAGCTTCCATTTTTCGCTTGAAGCTCTAATTTTTGCGACCTCGTCCTCGATCATTTTAAAAATCGTCTCTTTTCCTAGCTTCTCGGCGGCGTGGCGCAGGCGGGCGGAGTTTCTATGCTCGTAATCGCCGGTTTTAGCAAACACGAGCTTGATGGCTTGCGCGTATAAAAAGGCTTCGTTTGCGGGGATAAAGCTTTTAAATTTATCGCCTAGGCGCGGTTTTGAGCCCATTCCGCCCGCGACGTAGACTATAAAGCCTTTTTTGCCGCCTTTTTTGGTTGCTATAAAGCCCGCGTCCGTGATAGTCGCGTTTGCTCTGTCGGCCTTGGAGCCGGAAAAAGCGATTTTAAATTTCCTAGAAAGTCCGTAAGAATCGGCTCTGCCGATAAGCATGCTAGTAATGGCGTTTGCGTAGGGAAGGACGTTAAAAGCCTCGTCTTTGGCGACTCCCGCTAGCACGTCGCAAACCACGCCTCTAACGCAATCCCCGCATGCGCCGCGCGTAGTCATATTTATCGCGGCGATCTCGTTTTCAAGCTCTATAAATTCGTCGTCTTTTACAAAATGAAGCTGAATGCTAGCTCTCGTAGATAGATGCAAAAATCCGTTGGCGTAGCGCTTGCAAAGTTCGCCGAGGCGTGCGAATTCTTTCGCGCCGACGCCGCCGCCGTGCGTTTTTACCCGCGCCATGTAGCTGTCTTTTACGCGCTGTTCGTATATCCCAAACGCCACGCGAATTTTCTCAAAACCTTTAAAATCAAGCTCGCCGCTTTTATATTCTTGCCATTTTTGCCTAAAAAATTCCGCGTCTTTGACGCTTACTTCCGCCGGAATAATATAGGTGTCCATCGTTTGCCTTTTTATAAAATTTGGGCAAGATTTTACAATAAATTTACTTAAATAGATTAAATATTATTAAAATTTTTGGTTTTACGATAGAAATTTAACAATAAGGCAATTTAAAATTAAATACGAGATTTTATTGTAAGTCAATTGAAAGTCATTTGTCGGCATAGCAGGACTCGCGCCTATGGCTGCTTTTTATCGGCGTCATAATTGCGAGTTTTGTCGCGCTATCAAGCATTTCGCATTTTTGTACTTTGGCTTGCGAGACAATATAACAGCATGCGGGTTGCGGGCAAACTCTTTGTTGTCATGGATTTTTATTTTGTCTCCTTTTTGAGGGCTTAATTTTGGTTCTGTTCCCCTAAAAAGTAATTATATCCGCGTACTTTCGTATTTTTATTTTTCTTGAAATATCGTATTTTAGGCGCTTTGCGAACTCTTTAAACGCATAGGTTGTTATTTTTTGTTTACTTTACTTCTACTAGGTAAAAAAACGTCTAAATAGTAAAAAATGTATAGTAATCGAGGCTAATTCTTACTGCCAGTTGAGCGGAAGCTCTATTTATAATGCTGTATTCTAGGGGTTTTGAATGCTTAAATTGTGTGTAATGGTGCCCGAGGTCGGACTCGAACCGACACAAGGTTGCCCTTACCAGATTTTGAGTCTGGCGCGTCTACCAGTTTCACCACTCGGGCTAAGAAAGCTGAGATTTTACCTTGAAAGATATAAAAAAGAGATTAAAAAATATGGAAGCTCAAATTTAAGCTTCCATAAAAAAGAAATTATTTCTTTTTAGCTTTTTTGCCTGCGCCTGCTACGACGGCTTCTTTTAGTTTTTTGCCGACTTTAAATTTAACCGCTTTGCTAGCAGGAACATCGATGGTTCTGTCCGTTCCAGGCACTCTAGCTTTTCTAGCGGCTCTTTCTGCAGTACCGAACGTACCAAAGCCTATGAAGCTAATGCTATCGCCGTTTTTAAGAACCTCTTCAATGGTTTCTAGCGCAGCATCAACCGCCTTTAGAGAATCTTTTTTAGAAAGACCGGCCTTATCGGCGACAGCTTGAATGAAATCAGCTTTTTTCATGGAATAATCCTTAATAATGAAGTGGTATGCGCGCATTTTACAACGTTTTTCTAAAAAATACAATAGTTTTTAGCCGAAAATTTAACGATTTTTACGTAAATTCGGCAAAAACCGACGAATTTTAGACGATTTGCACCAAAAATTCGCTTTTTGGTCCAGTTTTTTTAACGTCTATGAGGCGTAAATTTTCTATGTCCATTTTACAAAGCTCGTCAAAATTTTTTACTCCGTTTTTCGCTACTTGTCTTAAAACTATCCCGCGGTAAGCTTTGGCATAGTGGCTGACGACTTTACCGTTTTTTAGAAATTTAAAGGTCGCAAACGGCTTTTGTATACGGTAAAATTTCTCGTAAAATTCGGCTCTAAGGTCTAAAATATCGTCATCTCCTAGCCACTCATCTATCTCGCTGCTAAAATTTTGCCTATAAAACTCCTCCAAATTTAACCCGTCTATGCGCTCGCCTTGCTTTAGTTTGTATTCTGGCAGGGCGTCTGCGGCAAGTACCGGGCCGAATAAATTTGAAAAAATCAGCGTATTTTTATCTATAAACTCCTGCGCCGCGCTATCAAGGCTGCGGTAGTCAAGGTGCTTGTAGGCTACTCCGTCATAGCGCAAGACGGCTTTTATCGCCCCTTTTTTAAAGAGGCTTTCGCGCAAGCTCGGCTCGTCGGTCAAATTTTTTACGCCAAAAAGTTTTGAGATTTTTTCAACGGTAGCCTTTTGTAAAAAATCATCGTAAATTTTTAAAATTTCGCACCGCTTTTCGTATAAATTCGGAAAAATAAAGTCGCCTCTATCTATAAATTTGTTTGAACTCGCGGCGGTTTTGGCTTCGCTAGGCGAAAAGAGTATTTTCATTTATGCTCCTTAAATTTGGCAAAATCATATCTAAAACTAAATAAATTCCGAAATTTGACGATATAGCGAGTGGAACTTTATTTGCTTGCAAGAGTTTGATTAAATTTAAGGAAAACGCGATGAGAATGACGAATCAGTTGATGAAATTTACGAATAACTACGACTATCAGACAAATATGAAAGCGCTACACAAGCTAAACACGCAAATTTCAAGCGGTCTAAAAATCCAAAATTCTTTCGAGGATAGCAGCGTTTATAACGACGGCATGAGGCTTGATTATGAGGTTGCGACGCTTGAGCAGGTGCAAACGGCAACGTCAAAGGCGCAGCACTTTTCAAAAAACACCGACAAAGCTTTGGGCGAATTTAAGCAGCAGCTTGAAAATTTTAAAACAAAGCTGGTTCAAGGCGCCAATGAAATCCACTCGCAAACTTCGCGAGAAGCCATCGCAAACGACCTTCAAGGTATCAAAAATCACCTAGTAAATATCGCCAACACCTCGATAAACGGGCAGTTTTTATTTGCCGGAAGCGCTATAAACACAAAACCTATAAACGGCGATACGAACGAGTATTTCGGCAATGCGCAAGCGATGAAAGCCGTAGGCGGAGCCCAGGTAAATTTGACCTACAACCAAAACGGACAGGAGCTGTTCCTAGGCAAAGACGGCGACTATAATAAAAAAATCACCTCAAACACTATGCTAAAAGCACAAAATTTAGACGACAGAAACAAGACTGTTTATATCGATAGCGAGCATAAAATGCGCGATCTAATCGGCTTTAAATACGTAAAAGATGAAAAAACTCTAACTAATCAAGATTTCACGGGCACCGGCGCGCGAGAGTTTCAAAAGACTACGTTTTTCTTGCAGGGCAAAAAGCCAAACGGTACGAGCTTTACGAGTAAATTTAAGATGACTTCGGATGCTTCGATAAACGATCTGCTAGAAAAAATCGGCACCGAATACGGCAATACGCCGACTAATAAAGTCGTCGAAGTAACGATAAACAACCAAGGCCAAATCAACGTAAAAGACCTAAGCAAAGGCAATCAGGTTATCGATTTTCACATGATAGCGGCGACGAAAAAACTAAATAAGGCAGAGGATCTAACGGCTGCTAACATTAGCGCCGCCTCAGGTGAGTTTGACTCGGTCGATAGCCTAACTAGCGGCGCAAACTCGCTTGAGGCTAAGGTACGCGCAAACCCTAACGACTATGAAATCACGGAATTTGTAAAAAGCAAATACGAAGACCTAGGCAGCGCCGTCACGAACGCCTACGACTACGACAAGATAAATTTAAAGCAAGAAGGCAGAAATCTAGTAGGCACCGTATCGCAAGTAGAGCGCGGCAGCGGTAAATTCGCCGACGATAACACGACTCTAAGCCAAGTCGTCGGAGCTAAAAATTTATACGACGGCGAGCGAGATAAATACAACATAAACGACCAAACTCTAAAAATGCAGATAAAATCCAGAAGCGGCGGAAACTATAAAGTAGACGTAAAATTCGGCGCAGGCTCTCCTCCGACGGCTTCAGGTAATGCTACGGTGAAAATTACCAGGCCGGACGGAACTACGTATGCGACGAAGGTTTGGGATAGTTTTTATAACGACACGACCAATCCTCCGACTACCGAGGGTAGAGATACGCAGTCAAAAAATATGACTTTTAGGCAGCTAAACGACATCATCGGTATGGTCGCTAGCGATAGCGTCCCTGCAGGAGCCGGCGGTAGCGCTCCGGCCGATTATGTCGCCTACAAACAAGCCATCGCAAATTCGCAAGGTAGCGTCGAAGCAAATATGGATCATAGAGGCCGCATAAAAGTAACCGATAAGCAAAACGCCGTCACGCCGATAAAAGTAGGTATATACGATGAGGTAAATGCCGATAAATTTGCCGGAGACAGCACCGGAGCTACGCCGGCTACATCCCAGGGCAAGGGTTCGCTGTGGAGCTTTTCGGCAAACAACGGCGTTGAGATAGATAGCCCGAGCGTGGATATTTTTGCGGATTTAGATAGGATGATAGAGGCCGTTAGGAGCGGTCAGTACCGCGCCGATAGCCAGGGCGAGCATCCGCGTAACTCCGGTATCCAAGGCGCGATCGAGAGACTAGATCACATCGCCGATCACGTAAATAAAATCCATACTAAAGTAGGCAACCAAACAAACACGCTAACGCAAACCAACACGCACGCTAGCGTCATGGAAGTAAACGTAAAAACCGTCAAGGCCGATATCACGAATGCCGACTACGGCGAAACCTATATGAATCTCATGCAAAAAATGATGTCGTATCAGGCGATGTTGCAGTCTGTTGCTAAGATAAACCAGCTTTCGTTATTAAACTATATGTAAAAACTCGCTATAATCTACCGTTTTATTAAAGTTTCGTTATCAAAGCGGGCGGAGCGAAAATGGGGTCGAATTTGATAAATTCGGCTTCGTAATTCGTCCTCCCGTAAATTTAAATTTACCGAATTTAAAGGACGCGCCATTTTAAGAGAATCGGTTTTAGTTATAGTCGTTTGTTTTTTGATATTTTTCGGGATTGCTACCATAGCGCCTGCGGCAAATTTCGTCGGGAGCTTGGGCAACGCGATCGGGCTTTGGAACTTCAAGCTTTTTGGTTTTATAGCTTACGTTTATCCGTTTGTTTTTATATTTTTTGCGTATTATATTTACAAATATTTTGACGGCTTTGACGTAAAATTCGCCCAAACCGCGCTCGGAGCGGCGCTGCTTTTTTTGGCGTTTTTGATGTTTCAATCAGGCTCAAATGCTATCTACGGCGGACTAGTAGCAAATAGCGCAAACGAGGCGCTAAAAGACGTTATCGGCGTGATAGGTATGTGGGTTTTTATCGTGATGCTTTTTGTGCTTAGCTTTGGCCTCATCGCGCAAGATAACATCATAGCTATCCTAAAAAAGGCCTTTGTAGAACCTAGCGCCAACGAATATAAATTTGAAAACGCGGCCGAGCTTAAGCCTAAATCGCAAAAAAAGCCTAAACGAATCAAAAAGCAAAAAGCAACGAACGAGGCAAATTTAGGCGATGAAAATAATGAAAATTTAGAAGATGAAGCACAAGATTTCGGTGACGACGAATCAGATGAATCAGATGAAGGCGAGTTAAATTTAGAAGCTAACGAGACGGGGGCGGTTACTATAAACGGCGTCGAGATACTAAACGAAGTCGCCGAAAACAAAAAACTACTCGAACAAATCGAAAAAGGCAAGGTCGAAAAGCCTAAGGATTTTGCGTTGCCTCCGCTTAAATTTTTAGCCGACCCGCCGAGGCGCTCAAACAGTGTAAACGAAGCCGAAATCGATCAAAAGATCTCCGATCTGCTCGATAAACTGCGTAAATTTAAAATAGACGGCGACGTCGTGCGCACCTATACGGGGCCGATCGTTACGACGTTTGAGTTTCGCCCCGCGCCGCATATCAAGGTGAGTAAAATTTTAACCCTGCAAGACGACCTCGCGATGGCTCTGCGCGCGCAGACTATCCGCATCCAAGCGCCCATACCGGGCAAGGACGTCGTAGGCATCGAGGTGCCTAACCAAAATATCGAAACCATCTACTTAAAAGAAATTTTAGATAGCGAAGTTTTCAAAAACTCGAGCAGTCCGCTAACTATCGCGCTAGGTAAGGATATCGTTGGCGCGCCCTTTATCACCGATCTAAAAAAGCTGCCTCACCTGCTAATCGCGGGAACGACGGGCTCGGGTAAGAGCGTAGGCATAAACGCGATGCTGCTAAGCCTGCTATATCGCAACAGTCCGCAGACGCTGCGCCTGATGATGATAGATCCAAAGATGCTGGAATTTAGCATCTACAACGACATCCCGCATCTGCTAACGCCCGTCATCACGCAGGCTAAGCAGGCTATCACGGCGCTATCAAACATGGTCGCCGAGATGGAGCGCCGCTATAAAATCATGAGCCACACGCGCACGAAAAACATCGAAAGCTACAACGAAAAGATGAAAGAAGAAGGCGGCGAGCAGTTTCCCTACATCGTCGTTATCATCGACGAGTTAGCCGATCTGATGATGACTAGCGGCAAGGACGTGGAGCTATATATCGGGCGTCTGGCGCAGATGGCTAGGGCCAGCGGCATACATCTCATCGTAGCCACCCAGCGCCCCAGCGTGGACGTCGTGACGGGGCTAATCAAGGCAAATTTACCTAGCCGTATCAGCTACCGCGTCGGTCAGCGCATCGATAGCAAGGTAATCCTAGATCAAATGGGTGCGGAGAGCTTGCTAGGACGCGGCGATATGCTATTTACGCCTCCGGGAAGCCCCGGCGTCATCAGACTGCACGCGCCTTTTGCTAGCGAAAAAGAGATCGACGTGATCGTAAATTTCCTAAAAGCGCAGCAAGAGGTGGTCTATGACGAGAGGTTTCTAGCTGAGGATGGCTCTAGCGGCGGCGCAGGCGGTGGTACTGCTATCGCGGGCGAGCTAGATGAGCTCTACGAAGAGGCTAAAGAGATCGTATTAAGCGAGCAAAAAACCTCTATCAGCTACCTTCAAAGACGCCTAAAAATCGGCTACAACCGCGCAGCTACGATCATCGAGCAGATGGAGCAAATGGGCGTGCTAAGCCCGGTAAACGCAAAAGGGCAGAGGGATATTTTGTAAATTTGGCTCAAATTTATGGGCAAGCGCCGGCCGTATTTATTTTAGATTAGTGCCGTTAAATGTGAAAATAGGCGCCTACTATGAGAGACCGACTTTATGCGGCGTTGCGAAGTTTTGCGCGTTTAATCTGAGCGAATTTACCATCAAATTTTAAGCTCGTAGTCGGCAAAATTTACCGTCCAAGCAAAATTATTTATAAACGTCAAGGCTCAAATTTAACTCGTCTATGACGCGTAATAGCCGCAATATCTCGTCTTTTATGGCCTGTGCGTCAGAAAGGCTTAGCGGCGGGTCCAATAGCGAACTTTCAAAACGGTTTTTTGCGCCGTTTAAAAAGAGATAAAATTTATCGTCCATAAATGCCGCGCTTAGCGATACGGCGCTGTCAAAACCCTGCTTAACCTCGCGCAAACGTTGCATAAAACCGGGACTTAAAAGATAGCGCGCTTCTATTTTGTCGTCGGTAAATACGCGAAATTCGTCGTTAAACTCCGTATCGTCAAGTATCTCTTTTTCGCCAGATATTTTCGTATTTAGCACCTTCTTATCGGCTAGTATCGTTTGTCCTTTGAAATTTTTATAAAACTCGCATATATAACCTTGCTTGCTCTCAAAAGCGCCAGATAAGGGTTTTTTGAGCCGTTTGAGTCGTATGTTTTTTCTACTTTTATAGCCTCGCTTAATTGAAATTTGACATTAGCGTAAGTGCCGCTTATTTGGTCTTCGCCGTAAAAATTTATGCGTCTGTATATTCCGCTTTTATAAAATTCGTTTGCACTGATGCCTTTTTGAGGCTCGTATGTAAAATTACTATCTATATCGGCAACTACCGTGCTAACAAAAACGTTTTTGTAGAAGTTCCTATACTCTTCCATCGTTTTTTCTACTTTTGGAATCCTCGGCGTGACGTATATCGGTATGACTGCAAATGAAAGAAAGAATATTTCAAAGCGTCGCTCCATAATAATAAAAAGTAGTATCGGCGCGATAAATGTCGTTATAGTCATAAACGTAGCGTATTTTTTGACTACTTTTTTGCACTCATTTTGCTTTTGCGTTACGGCGTCGATGGCTTCTATGATTTTTGGGCTTATCATTCGTAAAAAACTCGGTTTAGATAAAGGCCGTTTGGCGGCGCGGGGATACGCGTGAGCGGCTTTTGCTCGTAGATAGCTCGGCGTAAAAGCTCTTTTGCTTTGAGAAAATTTGCATCGCGGCAACCGTTTGAGTTTTTATCGCTGATTTTTGCGAGATTTTTTTCAGTATCTATGCTTGCGGCTTTGTTTAAATTTGAGTTTGTAGCGTCAAAATTTGAGACGGCGCAAACCGCTTGTGCGGCGGTCAAATTTACGCTTCCATCGTTTGTCATCAAGATATCATCGCGGCTGTTTTGGTTTAAATTTGCCATTCTGTCCGATTTTGCCGTCTGCGCGCATTCAAATTTAGACTCCAGCCTGTCCGTTTCTTTAAATTTGCCGTTTTTTGCAAGCTCTAGCGTCTTAAGGACGCTAGCGACCATGAGGCGAACCTGGGCGCGCAAAAAGCCGTTTGCTTTAAAAACGATGATCGACCGCTCGCCGCGCGCGTAACAAAACGCTTTTTTGACGCTCCGCACTGGGCTTTTGACATCGCTGCCAAGCTTCATAAACGCGCTAAAATCATGCTCTCCGACAAAAAGCGCAAGCAGCTCGTTTGCTAAATTTGGGTCGAATTTTGGTAAAAAAGTCTCGTAAGGCGCCAAAAAAGGAGAAAACTCGCCGTGATTTATGACGTAGCGGTAGGCTCTGGCCGTAGCGTCGTAGCGCGGGTGGAAGCAGTCCTGCGCGCGGCTTATAAATTTAACGTGAACGGCCGGGTGGGCGTGGCGGTTGATGAGAGCTTTTAGGCGCGCAAAGTCGCTAAAATGCTCGCCGCACTCTACGCAGGCTACTTGGTTGTTTGCATGCACGCCCTTATCGGTGCGCGAACTTGAGATTATTTTGCTAAAAATGCCCACATGCGCTAGAGCCGCGCCCAGAGCGTCCTCTACGCCGTTTTCGTGCGGCTGAGTCTGCGAGCCTTGAAATTTAGACCCGTCGTAGCTAAAAACAAGCTTAAGGCGCACTTAGTATCTTTTTAAAATTTTAGCCCTAAAGCTAAAAATCGAGGCGATAAAAAATAGCGAAAATATCGCCGCAATCGCGATAAAAACTCGCGAACTAAAGAGCATAATAAGCGTAAAATAGCCAAATAGCACGCCAAATATCCCAAAATACACAAAGCCCTTTTCGTAGCGGTAGGTTACGATGCCCAGACTCAAAGCAAAAAGCGTCGTCGCTAGCGGGAAAAGCGCGATGAGAACGTAGGTAGCAAAGTCCTTGGCGCGCTTTTTATCCTCGCTCATCATTTGCCAATACTGTACAAACGACTTCGTCTGCGCGACGCTGTCCTCTTGGACGGTGCGGATTTTCATCGTGCCAAAGTCCGTTTTATGCCACGAGGTATCGCCGATATCGTAAATTTTACCTTCAGCTAGCGTAAGCTCAAGCGTGGCATTGCTATTAGTTAAGCGAGCGTTTTTAGCTAGAACGAACCTATGTGCGCCTTCTTTTGGCGAATAAAGCGTCACGCCCTCGTAAAGAGTGCCGTTTTCATCGTCCTTTTCGTTTTGAATAAAGACCATCCAGTCGGAGAATTTTTGCCCGAATTCGGTTGTTTTTAAATTTAGCTTGGCGACGGTTTTTTTGTACGAGACGAAATTTGAGTTTAGCTCCGCGGCCGTGGGGATCAGCACTACTGCGGTAACGATGAGAAAGGCTGAAACGGCGCCGCTAACGATGAGGAAAAATTTAGCGATCTTAACGGGCGAATATCCGAGCGTAAAAAGCACGATACTCTCGTTTTCGCGAGAAAGCCTGAAAAAAACAAGCGCAAGAGATGCAAAAAACGCGATCGGCACGGTAAAAAGCAACACTCTAGGCAACATAAACATATAAAGTTTAAAAAGCTCTAAAAACGTAATCTCGATATAGGAGGTGATGCGCGCGATCTGGATAAAAAACACGATTGACATGATGAGAAAAAGCGTCGCAAATAGCGATGCAAACGTGCCTAGAAAGTTTGATAAGAGATAGCGCGCCGTCCTATCCATAAATGAGCCTCATGAGTAAAAAAAACTGATCCTTAAATGCATAAACGATAAGCGTAGCAAGGCTTAGAAACGGCACGAAAGGCAGCTCGTATCCGCGCTTTTGCACGATAACGTATGCAGGCAGCGTCAGTAGTGCCGAGACGTAGATCGCCATGAGGCCGAGCTTGATACCTAAAATCGCACCCATAATGCCCGCGATAAAAATATCTGCAGAACCCATGGCTTCGCGCTTAAGAGCTAGGCTAACGACCGCGCGAAGTAGCCAAAAGGCAAACATAAAAATCGCGGCGTTTATAAACGAACCAAAGGCCTGTAAAAGCCCCTGGGAGTCAAAAGAGGCGGGGAGATTAAAACCGTAAAGCAGCGAAAATGCAACGCTAGCGAAAAGCAGCGGATCGGGAACGGCTTTGTAGCGAAAATCAATGAGGCTAAGCGCTAGCAGCAAGATAAAGCAGATACCAAGCATCGCCGCCTTAAAAATAGCGGCGTAAAAGCCGTCTGTAAACATCTCTAGCCCGCGTGTTTCGAAAAAATACGCAAGCACGCAAAGCAGGGCGCTAGCAAGCTCAACGAGCGGATACTGAAAGCTGATTTTTTCGCCGCAAAACGCGCATTTGCCGCGCAAAAACAGCCACGCGAAAATCGGTATGTTGTGATACGGCTTTAGCGGGGTTTTACAGCTTTGGCAGTGCGAGGCGGGGAAATTTATACTCTCGCCGCGCGGCATACGGTAGATTAGGACGTTGCTAAAGCTGCCGACTGCGGCGCCTAAAATAAAAAATAAAACGGCAAAAATCATAACTCTCCTATTTAAATTTATTCCGTTTTTGCGAGCTTGCGCTAAAAACTCGGCTTTTTAAACCAAGTCGCGACGTTTTAAAAGATAATCTTTGCGTAAAATTGCTGATTTGTCGCGTTAATTTGATCTAAAATTTGCCTCGTCTTTTGCGCCGCAAAAATATAAAATGCAAAAATTTAAAGGCGATTTTAGCGAAATATTGCCTTGAATGATTTTAAATTTAAAGATTTCGGTTTAAAATTTATGCAAAACGGCGCTGCGGCAAGGCTTTTGGCTCGTAAAATTTAAAAGCCTTTTTTGCGAGCGGGTAAAATAAAAAGACGTAAATTTAAAAGAGGGCGGCAGCTAAAAGCTCAAATTTTAAAGTCCGCCAAACCTTCTGTCTTTTTTCTTAAATTTCGCTGTTATCTGAGCTAGCTCCTCGCGCGTAAAATTAGGCCAAAGCGTAGGCGTAAAGGCAAACTCGGCGTAGCTAGCCTGCCAAAGCATAAAATTTGATAGCCTCTGCTCGCCGCCGGTGCGCACGAGAAGATCGATGGGTGCTGGCTCGTCGAGGCAGGCTTGCAGGCTATCTTCGCTTAAATTTAGGGCTAGGTTTTGGGCGTCAAATTCGCCGCCGTTTTTTTCGCAAAATCTTTTAAAAGCTCTTAAAATTTCATCTTTAGCACCGTAGTTTAGCGCCAAATTTAGCTTTAACCGCGAGTTTTGAGCGGTTGCGTTTTTGATCTCGGTTATCTCGTTTTTTAGCTTGTCGCTTAGCGGACTTTCGTCGCCGATAACGTTAAATTTGATGCCGTTTTTGATAAAACTCTCGCGTTTTGAGAGCAAAAATTTGTGTAAAAGCTCCATCAAAAACGCCACTTCGCTCTTTGGGCGCTTCCAGTTTTCGGTGCTAAATGCGTATAGGCTCAGTACCGCCACGCCCTCATCGATGCAAAACTCGCACATCTGCTCTACGACGTTCGCACCCGTTTCATGCCCTTTGGTGCGTAGCAAACCGCGGCTTTTGGCCCATCTGCCGTTGCCGTCCATTATGATAGCTAGGTGATTTAGCTCGTTCATTTTAGCCCTTAAAATCAATTATTTTGCCGCTTGGATCAAAGAAAGCGGCGATGTTTTGAGTCGTTTGCGCTTCGCAGTCAAATTCATCTCGCAAGAGCCTAGCGACCTTGTCAAACGGCGTCTGCGCGCTGATTATCCCGGCGCCTTTTAGCGTGAAAATAATCGGAGCGAAATTTGAAAAAACGAGGTAAATTTGACTCGTGCGGGCGCCGTCAAATTTCATCTGAAAAACGCCTTTTGCGCCGTTATAAACAAACGAAATATTAATGATATTTTTTTGTAGCGCAAGTAGCATTTGAGCTAGATTTTCAAAAGATTCCCGCGAGTCTGCCGCGCTAAGTCCGTTAAATATATATTCATAAAACCAGTTTAGATCGGGCTCGCTTATTAGCCTTTCTATCAGCGCGAGTCCCTCAGGCGCGGCGTAGGCTAAGCTCGGCTTTTTAAAGAGATTTCTTATCACGATATTTTCGGTACCGCTTGCGATCTCGCCCCAGTATTCGCCGTCCACGTCGAGGCTTTTCATGCTTTTCGTGCTTAGGATTTTGTTGCCCATTTTAAGATTGTAGCGATTGTAGCCCGTCTTTTCGGCGACTTTGATGCTGATGGGCAGGCTCGCGTTTAGAGCCGTGCCCGCGCCGCCGCTTGCGATTTTTTGCACTCGTGAGACGGGATTTATCATAGCTTGCTTGCTAAATTTACGATTTGCCGCGCCGCATCCTCTTTGGACGTTAGCGCGATATTTTGCGCGCCTCGATGCGTTATAAAGGTGATTTGCGTGCTATCCGAGCCGAAATTTATATCGCCGCCCAGCACGTTTAGACAGACGGCGTCGAGGCTCTTTTTTTCAAGCATATTTTTTGCGTTTTGCATGGCGTTTGCGGCGTCCGTTTCCATTTTAAAGCCGATTTTTTTGACGTTTTTAAAATCCGCCATCGAGCCCAAAACATCGCTATTTTGCGCTAGCTCTAGCGTCCAAATTTCACCTAAGTTTTGCTTTTTTAGCTTGCCTTCAAATTTGGTTTTTGGAGCGTAATCGCTAACCGCAGCCGCCATCGCGAGTAAATTTGCGTCCGTCAAATTTGCGTGCAGTAGCTCTTTTAGCTCCGCCGAACTTTGAAATTTTAGCGTTTTATAAGGCGCGTTTGTCGTCTCAAAGCTGGCTATCAGCGTCACGTCCGCACCCGCGTAGTAAAATGCGTCCGCCAGCGCTTTTGACATCTTGCCGCTGGATAGATTCGTCACGGCTCTTACGTCGTCGATCTTTTCGCTCGTGGCGCCGCCCGTTACGATCACCTTTTGTCCTTTAAATTTTGGCTCCGTTAGCATCCTTTTGGTTTCGTAGATGATCGTAGAAACGTCTGCCAGCGCGCCTTTGCCCATATCGCCGCATGCTAGGGTTTTTTCTACCGGCTCGATAAATCTAGCGCCGTTTTCCGCTAAAAACTCGAAATTTTTGCGCGTGGCGAAGTGATTTATCATTTTGTCGTTGGCTGCCGGCGCGATGAGTAGGGGAGCAGGGCTAGCGATCAGAGTCTGCATGAAGACGTTATCGCAAATGCCGCTTGCAAGCTTGTTTATCGTATTTACGCTCGCGGGCGCGATGAGGATTAGATCGGTTTTGGCGTAGGCGATGTGATTTAGCCCGTCCTGCCAACTCTCCGTGCGCGAGGTTAAAATTTTATGCTCGCATAGCGCTTCAAAGCCCGCTTCCGAGCAAAATTTAAGCGCGCCGTCGCTAAGCATAACCCGCATGTCCGCGCCTTCTTTTTTTAGCGCGGATAAAATCTCATAAGCCTTGTAAAACGCGATACTGCCGCAAACCGCGAGCAAAATTTTTTTATTTTTTAGCATTTTCGTCGCTTTTCGCGTCGTTAAAAAATTTATAAAAAAAGCCTTCTTTATTTACCTGTTTCGTACGGCTGATGGCTAACGCGCCGCTTGGCACGTCGCTAGTTACGGTGCTGCCCGCGGCGATTAGCACGTCGTCGCCGACTTTTACGGGAGCTATGAGCTGTGTGTCCGAGCCGATAAAGACGTTTTTGCCGATTATCGTTTTGTGCTTGGCTTTGCCGTCGTAGTTGCATGTGATCGTGCCGCAGCCTACGTTTGAGCCAGGGCCTATCTCGCAGTCGCCCAGATAGCTTAGGTGGCCTGCTTTGACGCCGTTTAGCCTGGCTGCTTTGAGCTCGACGAAATTTCCGATGTGGGTGTTTTTGATCTCGCATTTTGGGCGCAGGTGTGCGAGCGGGCCGATGTCTGAGTCCTCGATGACGGAGTTTTCTACGACCGAGCCGCTTTTGATGACGGAGTTTTTGATGAGGCACTCTCCGATGACGCTTACGTTTTCTTCGATGACGCATTCGCCTTCAAATTTTGCCCTAACATCGATGTAAATGCTATTTGGTAGCCGCATTAGCACGCCGCTTTTCATTAAATTTTTCTTAATCTCGTCCTGCATCAAATTTTGGGCGATACTGAGCTGAAATTTATCGTTTATACCCATGAAATTTTGCTCTTCGACGCTGATGGCCCAGCACTTTAGACCGCGCTCGTTTGCGATTTTTATCGCGTCGGTTAGGTAAAATTCTTTCTGCGAGTTTTCGTTGCCGATGAGAGGCAAAATCTCGCGTAAAACTTCGCTTTTAAAGCAGTAGCAGCCGGCGTTTGCGCTTCTTATCATTTTTTGCGTCTCGGTCGCGTCTTTTTGCTCGACGATGGCCTCTACTTTGCCGTTACTTATGATAACGCGGCCGTATCCGTAGGGGTCTGCCGCCTCAAAAACGCTTAGCGCGATGTCTGAGTTGCCCGCGCTTAGGCGGATTAGGTCGTTGGTTTTGATAAGCGGCATATCTCCGCACAAAATCAGCGTTTTTTCGCTATTTAGCGGGATGTTTTTTAGCGCGCCCGCAGTGCCAGGGAACTCTTTTAAATTTTGCTCGTAAATTTTAGTTTGAGGGAAAATCTCTTTGATTTTGGCTCCCACTAGCTCTTTTTGATAGCTCAAAACCACGCTCACGTCGCTACTGATCTCATAAGCTTTGCGCAAAATATGGATAATCATCGGCTCTCCGCAAAGCTCGAAAAGCACCTTTGGTTTAGTTGATTTCATCCTCGTGCCAAGCCCCGCGGCAAGCACCACTACGCCGATATCGCTCATCTTTTTTCCTTGTTTAAATTTGAGCGATTTTATCTCAAATTTGCTAAATGCGCGATTAATGCTTTTTTGGACTTAACAATTTCTTAAGCATTAACTTATATAATCACGGCCTTTGAATATAATCAAAATCAAATTTAAAGGATGCAACTTGCTTTCATTTTTAAAAAAGGCTTTAAGAAGAAATCAGTTTTTGTTTAATCTCCACCTGATTTTATCGATTATTTTTGCTATTCCGCTACTTCTTATCGGCGTTACGGGCGCGATTTTGTCGTATCAAAACGAGCTTGAGGAGCTTATAAATTTAAACTCCGTCAAGGTCGAAAAAACCGGCGAAATGCTAAGCGTGGAGAAAATTTTGCAAAGCTTTAGCGAGCAAACGGGCATCAAACAGTCCGCAAGGCTGGTGTTGCAAAAAAGCGAAAACGAAGCGGTCAAAATTTATGCTAACAGGAGCGAAGCGTATTTGGTTAATCCCTATACCGCGCAAATAATCGGCAAGGACTACGGCACCGCTTTCGTGCGCACGGTTATGTCGCTGCACCGAAATTTAGGGCTTGCGCTAAGCGGCGATAAAACCGCGGGCGAGGTCGGCAAGCAAATAGTAGGCGCAAGCACGGTTGCTATGATAATCCTTGTGATAAGCGGCGTTTGGCTGCATTTTCCGCGCCTTAAGCGAAAATTTTCCGCAGCTGTTACGCCGAATTTTAAACTCAAAAAATACGCCCTTTTTCACAACTTACACACGAGCCTAGGCGCCTTAAGCGCGGTAATCTATCTAATTATCTGTCTAACCGGCCTAACGTGGTCGTACCGCTGGTATAGCGATATGGAAATGAAACTTTTCGTCAGTTCGCAAAATATGCCCCAAAACGAGTCCAAGTCGGGCCCCGTAAAAGACGAGGCTAAAAAGAGCGCCGAGTATAAATTTAGCGACGCGCAGAGAGCTTACGAGATATTTAAATCAAGCGGCACGGAGTATAAAGAACTTAGCTTGATGCTAGCAGCCGGAGATAAGATAAGCATCAGATACTACGAGCCTGATGCGCCTAGTACGGCTTTTCCTAAAATGACGTCCGTAGACGTAAAAGAGGGCAAGATGACGGAGCAAAAGCAAACCGAGGGCATAACGGCGGGTATGGTAAAGAGCACGAACTACCAGCTGCATACGGGATATTTTTTCGGGATTGCGGGTAAAATTTTGTGGTCGGCGGTTTCGCTTTTGATGGCGCTTTTTATATTTAGTGGCTTTTATATGACGGCAAAAAGGGCGTTTAAGCCAAAAAAGCTTAGCTAAGCTTAGCCTAGCTTTGCGCCTCAATACTTAAAATTTTACCTTAAAATAGATCAAATTTAACTCTAGTAAAGGCGGTAGATTTGCCGCCCTAAATTTTGCTTTCTTTTAAAAAATTTAAATCCGCGGTATCAGCCGAATTCACGTCTAAAATCGCGCTTAGGCGTTAGTGTAAATTTTATCGCCCAAAGCGCGCAAAAATCGAAATTTAAACCAAAATGCTGTTTTTGAAAAAAATTATGCCAGTTTGGAACGTATTTTGCAAAGAGCTAGCCTGAGTTTAACTGTTTTTTCAACTAAAAAAAACTAAAATACAAACCAAATTTTATAGGTGGAAAGTTCAAGATGGATTTAGGTAGCGTCGTCGGTTGGATAGTTGTTATGGTGCTTTTGCTCGGTTCGATGCAAATGGGCGTCGGAATCGGAGCTTATATCGATATTCCCTCGGTTTTGATCGTTTTTGGCGGTACAATTTGCGCTTTGATGATCGGCTTTAAGATGGAGCAGATAAAAAAGCTAGGCACGTTTTACGGTATTGCCGCAAAACCTAAAACCTATAATCTGCCCGAAATCGTAAAAAAAATGGTCGAGTACTCCACTAAAGCCCGCCGCGACGGTATTTTGGCACTTGAGAGCGACGCAAATAACGAAACCGATCCGTTTCTAAAAAAAGGTTTATCTATGGCGGTTGACGGCAACGAACCGGACGCCATCAGATCGCTGCTTGAGATAGATATGGAGCAGGCTAGCTCGAGGCACGGCGATAATATCAAAATTTTCGAACAAATCGCGGGTTTTGCGGGCTCGATGGGCATGATCGGTACGCTCATCGGCCTGGTTGCGATGCTTATGAACATGTCCGATCCTTCGGCTATCGGTCCGTCGATGGCGGTCGCTCTTATCACGACCCTTTACGGAGCGATGATAGGAAACATCCTTGGCTCGCCAGTGGCAAACATCCTAAGTATCCGCGACAAGGACGAAGGCACGGCAAAGGTGCTGATGCTAGAGGGTATAATGGCTATCCAAGCTGGCGATAATCCTAGGACGCTCGAGATGAAGCTGCTATCGTTTTTGCCGCCTAAAGACCGCGTTAGTCAGTTTGATAAGTAGAAAAAATGGCTAAAAAGTTAATCGATCCAAGCGACTGCCCCAAATGCTTGCCCGAGTGGCTTGCGGCGTTTGGCGACTTGATGTCGCTTTTGCTTTGCTTTTTCGTACTGCTTCTTTCGATGAGTACGATGGACGCAAAGAAGTTAGAGGCCGCGATCGGCTCGCTAAACGGAGCGCTAGGTGTGCTTGAGGGCGGCGCAAAGCCTGATGTGAGCGCCGAGCAAAATCAAGACGACCATGCCACCTCAAACAAAGAACGCACGGGCGTGAAGTCGAATTTCGAGCAGACGCTGCGCTCTATCAACGAGCTTTTGCACGCTAGCGGCTCGCCTGAAATCACGTTTGAGGAGAGCGAGAGCGGATTTGTGATTAGACTGCCCGCAAATTTACTCTTTGCAAAAGATAGCGCCAAGCTGCAAAACGACGATGCGCTACTGTTTTTAAAACGTATCGCGATGGTGATAGCCAAGCTACCCCCGGACGTCGTAGCAAATGTGATCGGGCATACTGACAGCGAGCAGCCGGGCTCTAGCGAGTTTAAAGACAACTGGCAGCTATCGTCGGCTAGAGCTATTAGCGTAGTTGGCGAGCTCATCAAAGACGGCGTCGATCCTAAAAAGCTAACCGCGTCCGCAAAGGCCGAATTTGAGCCGTTTGCGACAAATTTCACCGAGCAGGGCAGGGAGAAAAACCGCAGGGTCGAGATCCACTTTGTTTCGTTAAATTTAGACGACAAAGCCAAAACGCAAAAAAGCATACTGGACGCGCAGGAGTAAATTTGAAAAAACTGACGTTTTTGCTGTTTTTTATCTTTGCGGCGGTCGCGATCGGCGAGGATAATGTCACGATCCCGACCGTAAATCTCAGCCTGAGCGCGCCAACTACGCCCACTCAGCTAGTTAGCTCGCTAAATGTCCTACTAGTCCTAACCGTCCTCACGCTCGCTCCTTCGCTCATTTTTATGATGACTAGCTTTTTGCGGCTCATTATCGTTTTTTCGTTCTTGCGACAGGCGATGGGTACGCAGCAGATGCCGCCCTCTACGGTGCTTATTAGCCTTGCGATGGTGCTTACGTTTTTTATCATGGAGCCTGTAGGCAAGAAAGCCTATGAAGCGGGCGTACAACCCTATCTAAGCGAGCAAATCGGCTATCAAGAGGCCTTTGAGCGCGGCGTGAAGCCGTTTCGCGAGTTTATGATAAAAAATACGCGAGAGAAGGATCTGGCGCTATTTTTACGCATCAGAAATATGCCAAACCCGCAAAGCTTTGACGATATTCCGCTTACGGTAGTGATGAGCGCGTTTATGATTAGCGAGATGAAAACGGCGTTTGAGATAGCATTTTTGCTCTATCTGCCGTTTTTGGTCATCGATATGGTCGTTAGCTCCGTGCTCATGGCGATGGGTATGATGATGCTGCCGCCGACGATGATTTCACTGCCGTTTAAGCTGCTTATTTTCGTGCTCGTTGACGGGTGGAATTTGCTCGTCATGAACCTCGTTAAAAGCTTTCATTAGGTTTTTTATCGCTATAATCTTAAAAATGCTCCGCGCGCCGCTTAAATTTTCATTTTATTTTACCTACGGCGCCAGGCCCCGGGCGGGCAAACCTGCTCAAATTTAGCCCGCGCCGCCCAGAGCTAACAGGGAAGGGTTTAGATGAAAAAAATTTATATTTTTTTGAGTTTTTGCGTTTTTTTAGTCGGTTCGGAGGTTAAATTTGAGGGGAATTTGCCCGAGCTGATTTTGGCCGCGCAGAGCTCAAATTTAGCTCAAATTTCAAACTACGAACCGCAAAAAGCGCAGCTGCAAAAAGATGCCGTAAAGAGTGCGTATATGCCAAACCTCACGGTTGAGGGCGGATACAGCTTTTTAAGCGGCGACATAAACGTACTGCGCCCGCAAAGAGCCGCCACGGCAAGGGCGATTTTGGAGCTTGCCGTTTATGACGGCGGCAAGCGCGAGGCTCTGCTAAGCTCGCTTTCGTACCTTAGCGCGGCTGAAATTTTAAAAAATGAGGAGTATCAAAACCTGCTTGCGTTTAACATGGCTAAGCTTTATTTTGGCTTTTTGTCGCTGGGCGAGCTCGCACTGGCAAAAGAGAGCGAGATAAACTACCTAAAAAACGCGCTAAATAGGCTGGAAAAATACTACCGCGCGGGGCTTAGCGACGAGAGCGAGTATGAAGCGATAAATGCTAGATACGCCATGGCGCTCGCCGAACGCCTCGAAATCACGCAAAATCAAAACGAGATAAAAAATCAAATTTACGCGCTAACTGGCAGAGATATCGAGCCTGTGGCGGGCTCTAGGATCGCGTTTGCTAATGAGGACTTCGCGCCGCAAAAAGGCGAAAAGCCCGAACTCGAGGCGCTTAGGCTAAATTTTGCCGCCGCTTTGGAGGACGAAAAGATAACCGCGTCCGAGGCAAATCCGCAAATTTTTATCAAAAACACCTACACTTTTATGCGCACGCATTACGATAGAAACTTGCTGCCAGCGCAGTATAGAAGCGCGCTGGAGCCGTATTTTGACGACTTTTTTAAGCCGAATTTAAACACCAACGAGCTGATTTTGGGCTTTAGCTGGAAGGCGTTTGATTTTGGCGCAAACAAAAAGCGGCGCGAGATAAAGCGCATTAGCGCGCTGCAAGCGAAGTTAAATCTGGATCAAAAGCGATTGCAAAACGAGCTAAATTTAGCAAATATCAAAAACGACCTAAAGACGCTCGAGCAAAAGATCGCCGCAGGTAAAAGCGCGCTAAACTCGGCGCAAACCTCGCTAAATGCCGTTAGCAAAAAGTATGAAGCCGGGCTGCTAGGGTACGTGGAGTTTTTAAACGCGACCGCGCAGAGCTTTAGCGCAGGCAGCGCGCTGGAGCTAAGCAAGAGTAAATTTGAGATCAAAAAGGCGGAGTATCTATATGAGCGCGGCGGTAAAATCGTCGAAAATATCAAAAAAACGGAGCGCAAATGAATAAAATTTTACTTTTTTTACTGAGCGCGGCGGTTGCGCTTTGTGCCCAGGATAGGATCTACGCGAGCTTTGACGTCGCGCCCGCAAAAGACGCGCAGCTCGCGCTAAAAGCCGTCGGTATCGTAAAGAGCGTAAACGTAGAAATCGGCTCCGCGGTAAAGCGCGGCGACGTGCTGCTCGAGCTTGAAAACGAGAGCGAAAAGCTAGCCGTAAAGCTCGCTCAAAACGACCTAGAGAGCGCACAGACGGCAAAAGCCCACGCAAAAAGCGTGCTGGATAAATTTAAGCTCGTTCAAAGCGTGAGCTCGAAGCAGGCTTTTGAAAATGCGGAGTTTGATTTCAAAAACGCAGCACTAGCCGAAAACAGGGCGCATCTGGCGCTAAATTTGGCGCAAAAAAGACTTGAGGATACGAGGCTGCTAGCGCCTTTTAGCGGGACCATATCAGGCAAGAGCATCGAGGTCGGCGAGGGCGTGGGCGGCGTAGCGCAAAAGCTGATGTCGATTTTTTCCTATCCGGACGTGAAGCTCAAACTTAGCTTTGATGAAAAATTTAAAGACCGCGTAAAAATCGGCAGCGAATTTATCTATAAACTAGACGGCCAAAACGAGGAAAGACGCGGCAAAATCAGCCTCATCTACCCGACTATCGACACGAAAAACGGCAAAATTTACGCCGAAGTGCAGGCGCGAAATTTGATGCCGGGGCTTTTTGGCGAGGGATATATCGTTTCCGTCGCGCAGGACGGGGACGCAACGAGCGATAAAAAGGCTGCCGAGCCTAAAAACAAGGACGAAAATAAAACATTTGGGCTTAAATTTGAAGGCTTGAAAAACGATGGGCTAGCAGGCGCGAAATTTGACGATAAAAAAACTAGCTTCGGTATGGCTAGGTTTTTAAATTTGACGGCGCAAACGAAAAGCGAGATAAATTTAAACTCAATTTCTGTGTGCGGCGTTAAATTTGACTCCGCCGCGAAAAATGCAAATTTGACGTGTGCGCCAAATTTGTCGCATAAAAAAGGCGGCATAAATTTAAATGCAGAATTTGGCTCGGCGCAAATTTTACTAGCCGCTAAACGCCAAACATTTTTTGCGGGGCAGGGCGGTCTGGTAAAGTTGCCGCAAAAGCCCGTTTTAGCGAAGGCGCGAAATGTATAAACTAGCCATAAATCGCCCGATTACGACGCTGATGTTTTTCGTAGCGCTCGTATTTTTCGGAGCGATGTCGCTTTTTAGGATGCCGGTAAATCTCTTTCCCGAGGTCGTCATCCCGCTGGTTAAGATCACGACCTACGCGCCGGGCGACATGAGCCTCATCGAGAGCAGGGTCACTAAAAAGATCGAGGACGAGGTCTCTACGATAGACGGTATCAAAAAGATTAGATCGTATACATTTAACAACCTCAGCATCGTTTTGGTCGAGTTTAATCTCAAGAAAAACATCGACGTCGCCGCGAACGACGTGCGCGACAAGGTCGCAAAGGCAAAGCTCGACGCCCAGCCCGAGATAGAGAAAATTAACAGCGACAGCGGCAAGGTGGCGAGCTTTTTCGTTAGCCGCAAGGACGAAAATTTAACCGCGCTTATGCAGGCGGTCAAAGACGAGGCAAAGCCGTTTTTGCAGCGCGTAAAAGGCGTTGGCAAGGTCGATGACAAGGGCTTTTTGGAGCCTGAGATCAAAATTTACCTTGATCCGTTTAAACTCGATAAATACGCCCTAACTGCGGCTTCGGTCATAAATATAATCAAATCGCAAAATTTAAAAGCTCCGCTGGGTAAGCTGGAAAATAGCGAATTCGAGATATTTTTAAAGAGCGAATTCGACGCTAAAAGCGTGCGCGAGCTAGAGGATATCCGCCTGCAAAAGGACGTGTTTTTAAAAGACGTCGCGCGCGTGGAGCTATCTCATCACGACACCGACGCAGTAGCTATATATAACGGCAAGCGCGGAGTGCTGCTTGACGCTATAAAAGTAAGCGGCGCAAACACTATCGAGACGGTAAACGCGCTCAAGGCTAAAACGGGCGAACTAGCTGCAAGGCTGGGCGAGAACTACGAAGTGGAGCGGGTTTATGAGAAGAGCGAAAGCATCCTAAAGCACATAAATCAGGTCAAATTTGACATGATGCTGGGCGTCGCGCTCACCGTCATCATCGTCTTTTTCTTTTTGCGAAGCTTTAGCGCGACTATCATCGCAGCGCTTGCGATACCTGCTAGTATCGTGGGGACGTTTTTTATCATCGACGTTTTGGGCTTTGATCTAAACCGCCTCACGCTGCTGGCTCTCACGCTTGGTATCGGTATATTTATCGACGATGCGATCGTGGTCGTAGAAAATATCTCCAAAAAGATGCAAGAGGGCGAGAGCAATCCGCTAAAAGCGAGTTTTGAGGGCGTGCGCGAGATAGCCTTTAGCGTGCTTAGCATTAGCGCGGTGCTGCTTTGCGTGTTTGTGCCGATTGCCTTTATGGAGGGCATCGTCGGGCAGTATTTTAACTCCTTTGGTATGAGCGTGAGCGGCGGTATCGTGGTGTCGTTTTTGGTTTGCATTATGCTGATACCTAGCCTCGCGGCGAGGTTTTTGAGTGAGGGCGAGAGCAAATTTTACCGCGTTACGGAGCCTATATTTGAGGCGCTTGAGAGCGGTTACGAGCGGCTTTTGAAGCTTATTTTGAGGTTTAAAACCGCGTTTGTTATCCTTACTTTTGGCGTGCTAGCTCTTTGTATGAGCCTAGCGGGCAAGGTCGGTATGGACTTTTTGCCCGTCGAGGACGAGGGACAGTTTGAGATATTTTTAAAGGCAAACCCCGGCATCTCGGTTGAGGCTATGAGCGCTAGAGCCGGCGAGGTCGTGCGCATCGTAGATAGCGATCCGCGCGTCGAGTACTCCTATATGATCGCCGGTTACACGGACTCAAAGGACGCGTATAAGGCTAAAATTTACGTCCGCTTAAAGGGCTTTGAGTCGCGAAAAGAGCGCCAAACGCAGATAATGGACGAGTATAGAAAGAAGCTTAAATTTGAAGATCTCAGCGTCAAAGTCCTGCAGATACCCTACGTCGATACGGGCAGCGACAGCGAGCCGGTGCAGCTAACGATCACGGGTGATAGTTTAGAAAAGCTAGATGAAATTTTACCTAAAGCCATCGCCATGGTGCGCGCGATAGAGGGCACGACGGATGTCGGCAGCGATAACGAGGATAAGATAAACGAGCTGCAAATTAGCGTAAATAAAGACAAAGCCAAACGCCTAAACGTCGATCCTAGCGCGGTCGCGCAGGTGATATACGCGTCGTTTGGGCAAAATAGGCTGGGTAGCTTTGACAACGGCGACGCGCAGTACGATATGATACTGAGGTTTGACGACGAGTACCGCAAGGACGCGCAGGCGCTGCAAAAGCTAAAGATCAAAAATGCCCACGGCGAGAGTATAAGCCTAAGCGCAGTGGCGGAGTTTAAGACGAATAAGACCTTTTCCGTGATAAACCGCTTTAACAAACAGCGCCAGATCAGGATCGTCGCAAACGTCGATAACGTCCCGCTTGGTGCCGTGCAAAAAGGCATCGACGAAAATATCGGTAAAATTTTGCCCGAGGGCTTTGACTACGTGATGACGGGCTTTATCGAGATGATGAACGATACGAACGCGGCCTTTGTATTTACGATCAGCCTTAGCGTCGTGCTCATCTATATGATCCTGGCCGCGCTTTACGAGAGCTTCGTGCTGCCTATCATCATCATGATCTCGATGCCGCTGGCGTTTGGCGGCGTGGCGGTCGGGCTGTATCTTAGCGGCAACTCCTTTAGTTTGTTCGTCATGGTCGGCGCGATCTTGCTTTTCGGTATGGTGGGTAAAAACGCGATTTTGGTCGTGGATTTCGCCAACCGATACGCAAACGAGGGCACGCCGCTAAACGAAGCCATCGTGCGCGCGGGGGTTAAAAGACTGCGAGCGATACTGATGACTACCTTTGCGATGATATTTGCTATGCTGCCGCTAGCTCTTAGCAGAGGTGCCGGATACGAGGGCAACTCCCCGATGGCGATCTCGATCATTTCGGGGCTTATTAGCTCGACGCTGCTAACGCTGCTAGTAGTGCCGGCACTCTTTGGCGCGGCGTATAAGATAGATAAATTTGTAAGTAAAATTTATAAAAGAGAGGAAATTTAGGGCTTAAATTTCGGCCTATTTTTGGCAAGGCTCGCATCAAATTTGCGCTTAAATTTTGCGGCTCAGCCAAATTGCGCCTAGGCTTATTTTGCTTGGTTTTTGAGCATATTATTTAAAATTTACTCAAATTTAAAGCGTCAAAATCGCTTTTGCTTACGGTCTAATTTAACCTTTTTTGCCGGCTTTGCTCGGCAGTTAAATTTGCAAGTCTTTTTTATATACTCGTTCATGCTCGGCCGATTTTTCCGAGCTTTTGGGTATAAATTTACTAGCCTGTTTTGGCTGTTTGTTTGCCTCGCGGCGGAGGGTTAAATTTGCTAGCTAAATTAATCTCAAAGCGTTTTAGCAAATCATTAGCCATATTTTGATAACGGTTTTAGAAATTATTAATTATTAAAATGCTAAAATCCGCGCCGATTTAAAGCAAATTTTAAAAGGATAAATTTTAAACGTGAATATATTTAGCAAAAATATTATGTATAAAATTCATACTTACGCTTCACTGATATTTTGTATTCCATTAGTTATCGCGTGTTTTACGGGCTCGGTTTTGGTTTATAAAGATGAGATAAATAATTTATTAATGCCTGGCGTCATATATGTCGCAAAAAATAGCGATGAAAACGAGCAAAAAAGTAGATTAAAATTTGACGAGTTAAGGGAAAAAATAGAAAAAGAGTATCCGCATCACGAGATCGTAGGCTGGAATATCGACGCAGATCCCCAAAAGACGGACAAAATTTGGCTGTTAAAGCACGGAGCGGGCGAAAAAGAGTGGGCGTGCGTGTATCTGGACGCTTTTAGCGGAGAGATAAAAAGCGATCTCGTGCCGCACGATAGCGGATTTATCGGGGTTATTACCGAGCTTCACGAAAATTTACTCCTTGAAAAAAGCGGTCAAATTTTACTCGGTGTGACGGCGATTTTTGCCTTTATTATTTCGATTAGCGGCTTTATCGTTTACCGAAATTTTTGGGCGAATTTGCTGCGCCTTCGGTTTGCGCGAATGGCGGTTTTTATGAGCGATTCACACAAATTTATCGGCGTTTTTTCGGCGCCCGTTATCTTTGCGGTCGCGCTTAGCGGGGCTTGGTGGGAGCTTAGGTTTATGTTTATGCCGCCTTTTGATAACTCTAAATTCGTAATCGGTCCGCAAATTTACGATAAAAATATCTCTATCGACGCCCTCGTGCAAAAAGCAGCCACGGGTATGCCCGGATTTAGGACGCATTACGTTAGTTTTCCGTTTTTTGAGGGCGCAAATATCACGCTTTACGGGCAAAAACCGAGTCAAAGCTTCCTCCATGGCCAGTATTCAAGCACCGTTTCTTACGATAAAAACAGCGCAAATTTAATCGACGTAAAAGATATCGAGCTAGCAAGCAAAACGGACAAGTTTTTATCGACGTTTAGGCGCGCTCACTACGGCGATTATAACCCTGCGACTAGATTTTTTTGGTTTTTGTGCGGGCTAGCTCCGCTTGCGCTTAGCGTTTCGGGGATTTACTTATGGATAAAAAGATCAAATTTTAAAAGGAGAAAAAGATGAAAAATAAAATTTTGTTTTCGGTCGCGGCGATAAATTTGCTCGCATCTGTTCAAATTTTAGCCGCTCAAAACGGCGAGAACGCAGCGGGCAAAGAGACGCTGCAGGCCGTCGAGGTCACTAGCGAGCAAAGGCGCGACGACGTCAAATACAACGCCAAAGAGCTGGTAAAAAGCACCACGAGGCTAGACCTCACCTCGCGCCAAACGCCTCAGTCGCTAACCGTCATCACCGAAGCTAGGCTAAAGGATCAAAACATCAACGACTATCAGGTGCTTTTGCGAAATATCCCCGGCGTCACGCTTAGCAAGTGGGACGAGCGCGTATATCCTACGGCAAGGGGCTTTAAGATAGATTATTATTTGCTTGATTCGATGCCAAGCTTCGGCGGATTTAGCCTGGGCGCAAACGATATGAGCATGTTGCCGTATGAACGCGTCGAAGTCGTAAAGGGCGCAAACGGCCTGCTAGCGGGTGCTGGCAATCCAGCGGCTAGCTTAGATTTCATCCGAAAAAGAGCAAATTCAAAAGAATTGACCGGAAATTTTAAACTAAGCGCGGGCTCGTACGATAGATACGGGGTATCTGGCGACGTGCAGACTCCGGTGACTGCCGACGGCAGCGTGCGGGCTAGAGCGTCTTTTATGCACGAGAAGTCTGGCTCGTATATGGACTACTATAACCGTAAAAACACCGCTATCTACGGCGTAGTGGACGCTGATATCATGGATAGTTCGTGGCTTAGCCTGGGCGCGTTTTATCAGGAGCTAAAGCGCCACGGCATACGCTGGGGAGGAATGCCCGCGTTTTACAAAAACGACGCTAGGCGCGAATTTAGCAAAAAAGAAATTTTTTCGCAGCCTTGGACTAGGTGGGATATCAAGACTTTTGACGTTTATGCCGATTTTAGGCACTATTTTGAAAACGAAGCCAGCCTAAATCTTTCCTACTCCTTCCGCCGCGCAAATACGGATACTAATCTGCTCTACTACGGCGGCAAGGTAAATTTAGACGACACGGGCGACATCGGCGGGCTTAGCGCCTACGCAAACAAACGCGAAGAAAATATCCACAACGTAGACGCCTACGTAAACGTACCGTATGAAGCGTTTAGCTTGCCTCACGAGGCGGTTTTTGGCGCTATGTATAACAACTACCAAAACAGCTCCGATAAGGTTAGTAGCTATTGGTTAAATCGTACGACTCCGGCTGGTCTAGCCTACTCGGCACGCACTAGGATAGATTTTAAAAACCTCCATATCGACGATCCGAGGTTTCCTTACGCCGATCAAAACAACGCCGATAAGACGGTGCAAAAGGCCGTATATTTGGCTAATAAATTCTCAATCACGGACGAGCTAAAGTTTTTGCTGGGGGCTAGGATGAGCTATTATAAGTACCGCATAACAGGCGGCAACGGAAATAGAAATTTCACTCAAGAAATCACGCCGTATCTAGGTATCACGTACGATATCGGCGAAAATCACACTCTATATGCAAGCTACACGAGTATCTTTAAACCTCAAACCGTAAAGGATATCAACGGCAAATACTTAGATCCGATCCAAGGCAAAGACTATGAGCTGGGCATAAAGGGCGATTATTTTGACGGAGCGCTTTCGGCTTCTTTTGGCGTATTTAAGGTCGTTCAAGATAAACTAGGCGCAAAAACCGGACAAAAGATCCCGGGCACTACGACTGACGCGTACGAAGCTAAAAAAGGCGTAACTAGTAAGGGTTTTGAGGTGGACGTAAACGGCGAGATAAATCAAAATTTAAGCCTAGGTCTTGGGCTTACTCACTTTAACGCCAAGGACGCCGACGGCAAGAAATTTGATACCGAAAGCTCGCGCACTACGGCAAATCTCTTTGCTAAATACTCTATAGCGGACTTTAGAGCGGGCGCTGGAGTGCAGTATAAGAGTAAAATTTACGTCGGAAGCGGCGCAAACGAAATCACGCAAAAGGCCTACACGCTGGCAAATTTGATGTTTGGCTACAGGATAAGTAAAAATTTCGACATTCAGCTAAATATCGACAACGTGTTTAACAAAAAATACTTCGAGGGCATCGGCAATAACAAGATGGTTTACGGCGATCCGCGAACGTTTAATCTAGGTTTTACGTATAATTTCTAAGGCGTTTTGGCACGCCTTTGGGCTTGGGTTGCGCCCGTAGTGATCCAAGCTATAAATTCGGCGCTTTTTGTCGGTATTAAATTTGTAAATTTACAGGTTACGATAGGCGCCGAATTTGGATATAAAACTATGGGTAAATTCGCCTTAATATGCTAAAAACGCCCTTTTAACGAGCGATAAATTTGTTACAAATTTGGCTCCGCTTGGTTACTGCTGAGGATTTTAAAGTTTATTTTAAGCGTTATTTTGGCGAGCGTAAGGTAAGATTAAGGCAAAATTTTCTTAAGGCTGAATTTTGAAACGCGCTTTTTTTCAAGCTATCTCGCATATTGCCGTTTTTGCGCTGGTTGCGGCGTTTGCTAGCGGTTGCGCCGCGCCGAAAAAGGCGACCCCCGCACCGCCAAAGCCCGTTACGCAGTCTGAAATAAAAAACATCTGCGACGGCAAAAGCCCAAAGGAATGCAACGATACGGGCGTGAAATTTGAAAACGTCAAAGACTATGAGCGCGCGAAACTCTGCTATCAAAAGGCCTGCGAGAGCGGCGAGGGCGTGGCGTGCTCGAATTTAGGCTCTCTTTATCAAAAAATCGATCCTGCTAGCGATCAAATTTTACCTCTTTTTTTAAAGGCCTGCCAATCGGGCAATAAATACGGCTGCTTTAATGCCGCAAACGTTTACCGCCTGGGGCTTGGCGCGCGTAAAAACGACTTCGTGCGCGCGATAAAACTCTACGAAAAATCCTGCGTGCAGCTAAAACACGCTAAAAGCTGCACGAATCTAGGCAGCATGCATCAGTTTTCTTTGGGCGTAGAGACCGCGAGTAGGGACGTGGCGAGGAAATTTTACGAGATAGGATGCGAGCTGGGCGATGAGGTCGGCTGCAGAAATCTTTCGCTAATAAATAGCGAGTAAGCTTTGCTTGGGCATTGGCGAGTAAATTTAAACCGCAAGCATACCCCCGCGTGAAATCTTTTAGTTGTCTTGTAAATTTGGATTTGACTAAGATTTTAATCGAATTTTATTAAACTCGCAAAGTTTTGAAATTTTAAAGATGGGGTTTAACCCTTAATTTAATCGCAAGGAACTTTACGGAATATTTTAACTAAACGGCCCGAGGTTTTAAGGATGGTTTGAGCTAAGAATCTATGAAAATCGCTTTTTATTCTCGGGATGCATCATACAATTTTAACCGCACGGCGCAAATTTTACGACTAAAATTTGCTTAAGAGCCAAAAAACGTAAAAAATTTCGCAAAGTCGTTTTTGTTACTTCAAAAAGGAGTCGGATTAAATTTTGGTCATATAGCGTAATGCTAAATTTAAAATCTCAAATTTGGCTCAAAGCCCAAACCACTGAATTTGATGTCGAATTTATGCTTGCCACCGCAGCCTAAACGTCGTTTCTTTGCCAGGTTCGCTCTCGCAGGTTACAGATATAGCGTTGTTTTCGCAGGCTCTTTTGACTAAATTTAGCCCGATACCAAAGCCGCCTTGGTCTTCGTTAAACCGCGTGTATCGCTCGAAAATTTTATCTTGCTGCTTTTTGCTTAGCCCCTCGCCGCTATTTGAGATTTTTAGCTCGCCGTCTTGCAAACTAACCGCGACGTAGCCGCCTTGGTTTGCGTATTTTACGGCGTTGCTTAGTAGGTTATCCACCGCACGTTTTAGCTCATAGCCGTTTGCATTTATGAGAGCGTCTTCTAAATTTAGCCTTAAATCAAGCCCTCGTTTAGCAAAAAACGGAGCAAAAAATTCGAGTCGCTCGTTTAAAATGTCTCTAAAATTTAGATCCTCTTTTGGTGCGGAGCTTGAGGCGCCAAAGGATAAATACGTTAGATCTTCGTAGATGTGGCTTAGCGTTTTGGCGGCGGTTTGGATGTTGTTTAGGCGCTTTAGATTTCTCTGGCTTAGACTACTTTTATCTGCCGTTTCGATGCTCATAAGTATGACGCTAAGGGGCGCGTTTATCTCGTGAGTGGAGTCTTTTATAAAGCGATTTAGCGCGGCGATCTTGGCGTGTAGCGGCGCTAGCGCGGTCTTTGCTAGATAAAAGGCGATTATCATGATGATGCCTAAAACGATAAGCAAATTTAGCGCCGTACGCAGCCGTAGCAAATTTAGCTCGCTCGCGACGTCCTTACCGCTTAGCGCGATTTTTGCCGTCGATAGCTCGTCCACGCCGCCTTCGTCCATATTTTGCAAAGCCTCAAATATCGTCACCTTGCCGTCTGATGCGACCGTGCTACTCTGGGCGTCGTCAAATTTAGCGCAGCCCGCCTCGCCGTATAAAATTTGACCGCTTTTAGCTACGATGCAGGCTTTGACGTCTTTTTCGGTAGTAAAGCTTTTTACTGCGCCAAGCCCATCCATACGCGCTTTCATATAGATACCCATCTTGATCTCTTTTAGATTTTTTACCTCGTTTGAGATGAGGGCTTCCTTTTTCATTTTATAGTCGTTCGTAAAGAAATACCCCAAAAATAGGGTGCTAGTGATGAGATAAAGCGAGAGGATTTTAGCTATAACGGCGGAGCGCTCAGACATAGATATAGCCGTCGCCGCGCCTATTTATGATCGCGTCCTTGCCTAAAATGCGGCGTAAGTTTTTGACGTAAACTCGCAGGCTCAGCTCGCTGGGCTCTTCGCCGTAGTTCCAAATTTTCTCAAATATCGCCTCTTTGCTAAGCAGCGCGTTTTTATTTTCCAAAAATAGCGACAAAAGCTCGCTTTCTTTGTTTGAGAGGCTTACGATTTGCCCGTTTTGCCGGAGCGTTTTGGAGCTTGGATAAAATTTATATCCGCCATTAAGCTCGATAAATTCGTTATTTACGTGAGAAAATTTGCGCTTGATTAAAATTTGAATACGAAGCAAAAGCTCTTTTAGCTCGTACGGCTTTTTTAGGTAGTCGTCGCAGCCGCTTTTGTAGCCGATCTCTAGGTCTTGCAGCGCGTTTAGCGAGGTGGTAAAGATCGCAGGAGTGTCGTCGCCAAGCCGCCTAAGTTCGCGCAAAAGGGAGAAACCGTCGCCTTTAGGTAGCTTGACGTCGAGGATGAGGATATCAAAATTTCGCTCGTAGGCGGTATCTAGAGCTGCTTTAGCATCGGCGCGAACTGTCACGTCATAGCCTTGTTCGCTCAGATACTCGCTGATGAGTTCGCTTAGCGTCTCATCGTCCTCTACGAGCAAAATTTGCGTCATTACATCTTATCCTTTTTCATGTCTTTCATATCGTCTTTCTTTTTACCCATATCGTCTTTCATCTCTTTCATGTCGCCCTTCATGGCGTCCTTTTTTATCATCATATCGTCTTTTTTCTCCATCATGGCGTCCTTTTTTTCCATCATGGCGTCCTTTTTTTCCATCATGGTATCTTTTTTCTCCATCATATCGCCTTTCATCTCGGCGGCAAAGATAGAACCTGTAACGAACAAAGCGCTAAGCGCAACTAAAGCTAACTTTTTCATAGCATCTCCTTTAGGAAAATTTATGATGAAAGTTTAGCCAAGAAACGTGAAATGAGCGTGAAATTTACGCCATCAAGCTAAAAACGTATGATAAAAGCGGCAGGCTAATAAAGCTAAACGCCACTCCCACGGCTACGGCGGCTACGGCTAGCTGGCTATCAAGCTCTGCTTTCATGATCATCGCGCTTGCTAGCACCATCGGCGGCATGGCGCACTGCAGGATGCCTATCATCCAAATTTGACCGAAATTTACGCCCAAAACTATCGTGACTAATATAAAAATAAAAGGCGCTAGCAGCATCTTGCCCGCGATTACCACGGCCGTTGATTTGTAACAGCTCTTGATGCTCCTAAATCCAAGTCCGATGCCTATCGCAAAAAGAGCTACCGGAACGACGCTTTGCGCAAAAAGCGTAAGCGCGTCAAATAGCACCTTTGGAAGCGGAAAGCCGCGAAGCAAAAAGCCCAAAATAAGCGCGACAAACGGGGGAAATTTGATCACTTTCATAACGTTTTGCACGAGCGAAACCTTCGCCGGAGCGCCGAAAGCCAGGATAAAAGGCCCAAAAATGCTAATCGGGATCGAGGTGGCTAACTGATCGTAAAAGATAACTTCGTTCATCGCGTCCTCGCCGAAAAAGCCCTTGATGATAGGCATACCCATAAATACGGTATTTCCAAACATCCCTAGCAGCACGGCGCTCACAGTCGTGGCTTTGTTAAATTTTAAAAATCTGCACGCCAAAAATATCGCCGCAGCACCCAGCATCGAACAGGCAAAACCGGTGGCAATGACGTTGATAAGCGTGGTGTCGATGTTTACGTGGTAAATTTTATCGAAAATCAGCGCCGGAAGGGCGAAGCAAAGCGCGTAGTTTATGAATACGGAAGCGTTTTTTTGCTCGAAGACTTTAAATTTTTTCGCCCCGTAGCCGGAAGCGATAATGATAAAAATGGATAATAATTGCGTAAACATTTGCGTAATCCGAGTTATAAATTTTAAAAATGCGATTATACGGCGGCTCGCATTAAAGAAAAATAAAATAGACGCCGAAGACTTAACATCGCCTTAACGCATTTTTGTATATAATCTCGCGTTAAATTTAAAAAAGCGAGAAATAATGAAAAAATTTATCAAATTTATCGCGGTTTTCGCCGTGCTAGCGGGGGTGGTTTACTACTTTTACGATAAAAATTTTAACGTCCCGCAAGGCGATCAGTTTATCACCTCAAAAGCCGTTCGCGGCGAGCTCGTAAAAAGTATCGAAAGTAACGGCGAGATCTACGCTACCGAGCTAATCGACGTTGGCGCGCAGGTAGGCGGCCAGATCAAAAAGCTCTACGTAAAGCTCGGCGACGTCGTAAAAGCCGGCGATATGATCGCTGAAATCGACTCGGCAACCCAGCAAAACAACGTAGATACCAAAAAAGCGCAGCTTGGTATTTACGAAGCGAAGTTAAATTCGGCCAAAGTAGCGCTCGAGACTTCAAAGACCAAATTTAAGCGCGAACAAGAGCTTTTTGCTAAAAACGCGACCTCAAAAGAGGAGTTTGAAAACGCTAAAAATACCCTAGCCGCAAACGAAGCCTCGCTAAAAGAGATCGAAGCGCAAATCGTGCAGGCTAAAATCTCTCTAAATACCGCTCAGATCGACCTTGGCTACACTAAAATCACCGCTCCAAAAGGCGGCGTCGTGGTTTCCGTGCAGGTCGAGGAAGGTCAAACCGTAAACTCAAACCAAACTACGCCCACCATCGTAAACATCGCCGATCTAAGCAAAGTCCAGCTAAAAATGGAGATCGCCGAGGGCGACATCACAAAGATAAAGGTAGGCTCAAGAGTCGAGTATTCGATCCTCTCTGAGCCGAATCGTAAATTTCACGCTCGTATTAGCTCGATAGACCCGGGTCTAACCACGCTAAGCAACGGCAAATACGCCACGACTACTAGCTCGGGCTCGACCGCCTCAAGCTCGAGCAGTTCGGCGATCTACTACTACGCCAAAGCTATCGTAGATAACCCGGACGGCACGCTAAGGATCGGTATGACCACGCAAAATACCGTCATCCTAGATAGCGCTAAAGACGCCGTCATAGTGCCCTCGATAGCCGTCAAAAAAGAGGACGGTAAAAGCGTAGTTTACGTACTAAAAAAAGGTAAAGACGGGCTAGATACGGCCGAGCGAAGAGAGGTGCAAACGGGACTAACCGACAGCTTAAAAACTCAAATTTTAAGCGGAGTAGAGGAGGGCGAGGAGGTCGTGACGAAGCAAAACTCGGCGGCTGAGATCAATGCGATGCTAGAAAAAGAAAAAAGAAGAATGAAGTTCTAAGGCTAAGTCTTGAAAAATTTGATAGAACTTAAAAATTTAAGCAAGAAATTTAAGCTCGGCGATAACGTATTTGACGCGCTAAAAGACGTAAATTTGAGCATAAAAAAGGGCGAGTTTATCACTATCATCGGACAAAGCGGATCGGGTAAATCCACGCTCATGAACATCCTTGGCTGCCTAGATAATCCAAGCGGCGGGCAGTATCTGCTAGAAGATCGCGACATATCTAAATTTGAAGGCGACGAGCTAGCGCGTTTGCGCAGAGAAAAATTCGGTTTTATATTTCAGCGCTATAACCTTCTATCTACGCTATCTACGCTGCAAAACGTAGCTTTGCCGAGCGTGTATGCGGGCATTTCTAAAAAAGAGCGCGAGAAAAAGGCCGGGGAGCTTTTAGAAGGGCTCGGTCTTGGCGAAAAGCTGCAAAATCTGCCTAGTAAACTTAGCGGCGGGCAGCAACAGCGAGTCTCGATCGCTAGAGCGCTCATAAACGGCGGCGAGATCATCCTCGCAGACGAGCCGACGGGCGCGCTAGATAGCAAAAGCGGCCTCATGGTGATGGAGATTTTAACAAATTTGCACAAGCAAGGCCACACCATCATCATCGTCACGCACGACCCAAATATCGCCGCATACGCAAACCGCGTCATCGAGATAAAAGACGGTAAAATTTTAAGCGATACGGTAAAAAGCGAGGAAATTTTCGTCTCCGAAAAACCGTCGCCAAAGCAAAAAAATATCTTTAGCTTTTATAAAGATCAGTTTATCGAGAGCTTTAAAATGTCGATAAACGCGATACTGAGCCACAAACTACGCTCGGTGCTAACGATGCTTGGCATCATCATCGGCATCACCTCGGTTATCTGCGTCGTGGCGCTAGGGCAGGGCTCGCAGGAGCAGATCCTCTCCGATATCCGCGGTATCGGCACGAATACGATAGATATTTATAACGGCAAAGGTTTTGGCGATATGCGCTCGGAGAGGGTTAAAAATCTAACCGTGAGCGACGCGGCAATGCTAGCTAAGCAAGACTATCTAGATAGCGTCACGCCAAACGCTTCTGCTAGCGGCACGCTCACCTACGGCAATAAATCAGCCTCCGCGACGATCAGAGGCGGTAGCGAGGAGAGCCTAAACGTGATGGGCTACACCGTCGAGGCCGGGAGAGTGTTTACGGCGCAAGAGGTCGCAGAGTCGGCGTCTGTGATCGTGATAGATCAGCCAACTAGGGAGCAGTTTTTTAAAAACGAGGATCCGCTGGGTAAAACGGTGCTTTTTAACAAGCGCCCGTTTAGGATCATCGGCGTGGTAGCAAAAAACGACAATATGTTCGCGGACTCTAGCACTCTGCGCACGTTTTCTACATACACCGCGGTCATAAACAAACTAACGGGAGATAGGCACCTCTCGTCCATCACGGTTAAGGTAAAAGATAGCGTAAACGCGCAGATAGCAGAGCAAAGTCTAACGGAAATTTTAACCGCCAAGCACGGTAAAAAGGACTTTTTCACCAGAAACTCCGACACGATCAAAAAAACGATCGAGGAGACAACAAAGACCATGACGCTGCTGATCTCTTGTATCGCTTTTATCTCGCTGCTAGTGGGCGGTATCGGCGTGATGAACATCATGCTAGTTTCCGTAACCGAGCGCACCAAGGAGATCGGCATCAGGATGGCGATCGGCGCGCGTCAGGGAAATATCCTAGAGCAGTTTTTGATCGAGGCTGTGCTGCTGTGTCTCATAGGCGGATTAATCGGCGTCGGAACGGCCTTTGGTATCGGCTATCTAGCGGAAAATTTCGCGCCCGGCGTTAAGATGATATTTTCGCAGACTTCTATCGTGGTAGCGCTTGCGGTTTCTAGCGCGATAGGCGTAATATTTGGCTACATGCCTGCTCGCAGCGCCTCAAAGCTAAATCCGATCGACGCTCTTTCAAGGGAATAAAAATGAAAAAAATCTCCATAATCCTGGCCGCCTTTTTGCTCGGCGGCTGCGCGGTAACGCAGATAAACGAAAACTACGAGCAAATTTTGCTAAAAGACGATGCAAATTTGACGGCGAATTTTAGGCTGGAACGCGAGTGGTGGCGAGGCTATAACGAACCTAGGCTAAACGAGCTAATCGGCCTTGCGCTAAAAAATAATATCGATCTGGCAAAATCAGCCATCGCGGTAAATAAAGCCCTAGCTCAAGCAGGCGTCTTACAAGCCGATCTCGTACCTAGCTTTAACGCAAATTTGGGCGCGGAAACGGGTAAAAATATAAAAACTGGCGGTAGCTGGAGCGAGAGCTATAAAAGCGGCATCTCGCTAAGCTACGAGATCGATCTGTGGCGCAAGCTCGCAAACTCCGCAGACGCCGCCATGTGGGAGGCAAACGCGACCAAATACGACCTAGAGGCCGCTAGACTCGCGCTTGTTAACTCCGTCGCGGACGCGTATTTTGAAGCAAAATATCAAAAAGAGAGCATAATTTTATACGAAAAGACGCTAAAAAACTATGAAGAACTAGAATCTATCATAAAGGCTAAATTTGAGCTGGGTAAAGAAGAAGAGCTAAGCCTAAAACAGGTAAAAAGCTCGGTGATCTCGGCTAAAAATAGAATTTTAAACGCGAGCAAGAGCCTTGACGCGGCGGAAAAAACGCTAAGAAATCTGCTAAACGTTAAGCCAGAGTTTGATTTAAATTTGAGCGGAAATTTAAGCGATATCCAGCCGCAGGGCGTAAATTTAAACGTGCCGCTTTACGTTATCGGCTCGCGCCCCGACCTGCAAGCGGCGATCTCGCGCATCAAAGAGGCGCTTTTGGGGGTTAAGGTTAGCGAAAAAAGCTTTTATCCAAGCATCACGGTAGGCGCAGGACTTAGCGGTAGCGGAGATAGCGCGAGCGAGGGGCTTAAGCTAAATTTTTTAAGCGGAAATATCGCGATAAATTTGCCGTTTTTAAACTACTCTAAGCTTAAATCGAAGCTAAAAATTTCCGAGCTTGAGTTTGAGACTATGAAGCTAAACTACGCGCAGACGCTAACGACCGCGCTAAACGAGATTGATGCCGGCTATAAAAATCTGCAAAAAGACGAGGCGGTTTTGCGAAATTTAAACGAAAATTTGCGAAATCTAAGCTCTATCAGCGACATATATAAGCTCAAATACGATTACGGCAAAACGGAGCTAAAAAACTATCTGGAGGCGCAAAATTCGCTGCTTGAAGGTAGGATCAGCCTGCTAGCTCAAAAATATAAAATTTTGCAAGACGAAATCGGTATCTATAAAGCGACGGCGGGAAAAGCGGAGTAAATTTGACTATGCCGCGCGCATGATTTGCGGTTTTGATTTGGGCTCGTTAAATTTGCGGCGAATTTGATGGCTAGTTAAATTTAGCTAGCTGCCAAATGACCTTGCAAATTTACTCGCGCCGTTTACTTAGAAAATAAAACAGTCCCGCTAGCGTAGCAAAAAGAGCAAGCATAGATCCAGCGACTACTGCTGTGCCGTTTTGAAAGCCGCCTAAAAACATCCCGTTCGTATTCATCCCGAAAAATCCAGTGATCAAATTTAGCGGTAAAAATAGCGCCGAAAGCAGCGTCAAGATGTAGATGTTTCGGTTGATTTTGTCGTTTTTTAGGCTTTGTATATGCGCGTAGATATCATCTATCCTGGCGGCGTTTTCGCAGGCTGCGTTTTTTAGCACGCCGGCTTCGTAGACGTAGTTTTTGAGCTGTTTTTTAAGCTCGGGTCTTTCGTTTTGACAGATCGCCAAAGCCTCATAAAAGTGCGAAATTTTGTTTTGAAATTTGCGTATTTCGTATTTTAAGACCGCGTGCTTTTTGATAAATTTAGTAAAATCCCTCTTGCCCGCGTAGATTTTCTCGTAGCTTTCAAGCTGGGCAGAGTGCTCGGCGATCTTGGCGCGAAACTCGCTCGTTATCTTTTTTACTACGCGGATAAACTCCTCAGTGCCGCTTTCGCTGCCGTCCTGTGCGTAAATTTTGTCGTCTTTAAAGATAAATTTATAGTTTTGTTCGCTGCCGTCCGTCACGAGATAGACGTACTCGCACTCCTCGCCGTAAAAGTACCCCGAGATATCGCGCTCGCTCACGGTTTTGCCTTATATGCTCGGCGCGTCTTTACCGCGTTTGGCGTAGAAATTTCGCCTAAATTTTTCAAATTCGCCGGCCATTATCGCTTCTCTCATCTGACGCATCAAATTTAGATAATAATGCAAGTTATGCAGGCTTGCCAAGCGGAAAAACGTCAGCTCGCCCGCGCGGTATAGGTGGCTAAGATAGGCGCGCGAGTAGTTTTGGCACGCGTAGCAGCCACACTCTGGATCTATCGGAGCGCGGTCGGTGGCAAATTTTGCGGACTTGATATTTATCTTACCGAAACTCGTAAATAGCGTGCCGTTGCGCGCATTTCGCGTCGGCATTACGCAGTCAAACATATCCACGCCGCGGGCTACGTTTTCTACGAGGTCTTCAGGAGTGCCCACGCCCATAAGATAGCGCGGACGCGCCGCGTCGATGTATGGCATCACGGCCTGCACGGTATCATACATCTCTTGGTTGCTTTCGCCTACGCTAAGACCGCCGATAGCAAGCCCGTCAAAGGGCATCTCGCACAGCGCTTCGGCGCAAAATTTACGCGCCGCCTCGTCCGTGCCGCCTTGGATTATGCCGAATATATTTTGCGTGAGGCCTTCGCCGTTGTTTTGCTTAAATTTATGATAATCTATCGCTTCGCGCGCCCATTTTATCGTGCGTTTGATGCTTAGCTCCACGCGCTTTTTTTCAGCCGGAAGCGCTACTAGATCGTCAAGGATCATCATGATGTCGGAGTTTAGGTCGTACTGGGTATCTAGCACCGAGCGCGGCGTGAAATAGTGCGTGCTACCGTCGATGTGGCTTTTAAATTTGATACCGTTTTCATCGGGTTTTGAGATTTTGCTTAGCGAAAAGGCCTGAAAACCGCCGCTATCGGTTAAAAACGAGCGGTTAAATTTGGTAAAGCCGTGCAGGCCGCCGAGCTGCTTTACGACCTTGCTGCCTGGGCGCAAGTAGAGGTGATAGGTGTTGCCTAGGATGATTTGAGCGTCTAAAATCTGCATCATATCCACGGCGTCTAGGCTCTTTACGGCGCCTACGGTGCCAACGGGCATAAACACGGGCGTTTTGATCGTCGAGTGAGCGGTGATTAGCGTGCCCGCGCGCGCCGCGCCGTCCGTTTTATCTATACTAAAAGTCATTTTGATATAATAGTCCCTTTAAATTTGGAGTTTTAATGAAAAATATCTTGATAGTTGCGGACGGCATTGTAGCTAAATATTTCTTAGAAAGACTATTCGTAGCGCGAAATAACGCTCATCACTACACGGTTATCGCTATGGACGAGGAGATTTTGGGAGGGAAAAATTTAGAAAATTTTACCTTTTACCGCTTTGATCCGACGAGTTTTGACCGTCTTAAGCAGGTAGTTAGCGGCTATTTTAGCCAGTTTATGATAATGCAAAAAGACGGCTTTGAGACGGTTAGCGTCTATAACAATCTGCGTCAAATCAGTAAAAAAACGGAAATTTTGATGCTTGATCTGTGGGGGCTAGGCGGGCTGGAGGACGACTCGCACCTGACGGTTTTAGACGGGCGAGGTATCGTGACGGCCAGGCTCATGGATTATTTGCCGGATATCCCCGTAGTAGCCGATAACGTGGGGCTTGGACAAGGCGAAATAATGGAAGTCAAAGTACCCGTAGGAAGCTCGTTTATGTACCGTCATATTAGCTCCATAACGCAAAAAAAATGGCGCATCGCGATGGTTTATCGCGGCTCAAATTTCATGATCGCAAAGCCAAATTTAATGATCCTGCCAAACGACGTTTTACTCATCGTGGGCGAGCCTAGCGTGCTTTTAAGCGTATTTAGAAGCGTGAAAAAAGAAACGGGGCAGTTCCCAAGCCCATTTGGACATAACACTTATCTGTTTTTAGATATGCGCGCTATGGGCGAAGAGGCTTGTTTACGGCTGCTAGAACAGAGCCTAAAACTGCACGAAAAGCTAAATAGCAAACGCCTCTACGTCAAAGTCGTAAATCCGACGTTAAATTTAGCCTACGAGAAGCTAAAATCGGTCGGAGACGAGAGGGTTGCGGTAACGTTTGATTTTTTCGGTCGCGGCGTAGAACAGATAAAAAACGACGTATTTAAAAACGACGTCGGGTTAATAGTAACCGATAATAAATTTTTCTCGGCTCATAAAAGGATGCTTTTTGAGCTTAAAAGGCCGGTAGCGACTATCGGCCGAGGCGACGCGGACGAGATAAAAAAAGGCGTGATACTAAGTAGCGGTTTTGGCGACGAGATAGAAAATCAATCAGCCGTCATCATGGACTGCTGCGCGCAGCTAGATACGCAAATCTCGCTATATCACTTCGGCGCGCTTAGCGGCGGCGAGGGCGCGGAGGAGCATTTTGATAGCCTTTCTAAAATTTTCGGACGTAAGGTCGAGATAGTCGAGGATAGCAATATAAATCCTATTTTAAAGCTAAAAAACGAGCAAAATTTGCTTCAGTTCGTGCCTTTTAGTAAAAAAATAAGCAGGCCCGATCCGTTTGCGGCGTTTTCAAACGACATGAACCGTTTGTACTCGCGCCTTAGCGATAATTATCAAATTTTTATACCGATAAATTAGGCTATTTTGGATAAAATAAAAGCGGAGAATAAGATGAAAATAGATATAAAATTTGACGGCAAGCCGGGATATGGCGTCTATATAAACGAGCTAAAAGAGCTTAAATTTGACGCTAAAGTCGCTATCGTGACCAACGCAAAGGTAGGCGGGCTTTATCTGCAAAATTTACTCTCGCGCATAGATTGTCCGCAAAAATTCGTTATCAGCGTCCCAGACGGCGAAGAGTATAAAAATATGCAAACTATCGAGGCGATTTTAGAGCAGCTTTTCGTTAGTCGCCTCGACCGAAGCAGCGTGATCATCGCGCTTGGCGGCGGAGTGGTGAGCGATATGGCGGGCTTTGCGGCGAGCATTTTTGAGCGCGGTATCAAATTTATAAACATCCCGACTACTCTGCTAGCGCAAGTGGACGCGAGCGTAGGCGGAAAAACGGGCGTAAATAACAAATTCGGCAAAAATCTAATCGGCTCGTTTTATCAACCTAGCGCCGTTTACTGCGAAACCGGATTTTTAAAGACGCTTGAAAAGCGCGAATTTGCAGCAGGCCTTGCGGAAGCCGTAAAGATGGCGATAACCTTTGACGAAAATCTATTTTCGTGGATGGAGAACGCAAATTTGACGGATGAAGCAAATTTGCAAAATTTGATCTACCGCTGCGTGCAGATAAAGGCCTCCGCCGTAGAGGCCGACGAGCGCGAAAAAGGCGTGCGCGCGGTGCTAAACTACGGCCACACCTTCGCTCACGTGATAGAAAACGAAACGAACTATAAAAAATATCTACACGGCGAGGCGGTGGCGATCGGTATGAATATGGCTAACGCGCTAGCGGTGAAGCTTGGCCTTATGAGCGAGGGGCAAAAGGCGCGCGCGGCGGAGCTTTTAGTTAAATTCGGCCTGCCGATAAGTTACAAGGTACCAAATGCAAGCAGCTTTTACGAGGCGTTTTTCCTTGATAAAAAGGCGGAAAACTCCGCGATCAAATTTATCCTGCCACGAGGTATCGGCGCATACGAGATACGAAAAGACGTGCCGCGCGAGCTCGTAATGGACGTTTTAAGAGAGTTTGAATGAGAAAAATTTTATTTATTTTAATCGCCGCGGCGGCGGTTTGGGCGGTAGACGATATCCCTGACGACTACGGCGCAAAAGACGCTCAACTAGCCGAGCTAAAAAGCTCGCTAGATACCATAGAGTCCAAGCTATCCGATAACGTCTGGGCGACTCGCTACTCAAACTACAACACCTATCAAAAACTAAGCGCGGAGCTAGAAGAAACGGAAGCCGCGATAAAAAAGCAGGCCAAAAATACGGAAAAAGTGCTCGAGCTGCAAAAAAAGCAAAGCACGCTAAAAGAGCAGATCGAGCTTTTAAAGGAGTTTCAAAAAGCTCCGTTTTCTAGCATGATAACGGCTCCAGAGATTGAAATTTTACAAAAGATAACCAATCCCGTCGCGGTAATCCCCGGTTTTTCATACATCAAACAGCTTAAAAGCGAAAAAGACGAATACAAAAACCGCTTAGAAGGGCTTTCTAAAACCGCGGACGAGCTGGGTAAAAAAGAGCGAATTTTATCTCAAATCGTAAAGCTAAGCGACGAAGCGCAGTTTTTAGATGAGCTAAACGAGACCAGGCAGGAGCTTACCGAATTTAACGCGGCGGCCGATATCGCAAAGACTACTTACGGCGTGTACGAAAAGCGCGTAAACGAGGCGATAAACCGCACGAGCGAGGATATAAAAGCGCAGATGAAAAAGGCGCTTGACATCGTGATTTTTATAATAGCCTCGGTCGCGCTTTCGTTTTTGTTTAAATTTATCATAAAAAAAACGATCACGGATAACGAGCGCCTCTACACTGCGAATAAATTTATAAATCTCGTAAATATCACGCTAATCGTCGTGATTTTGCTTTTTGCCTATATCGAAAACGTAACCTATCTAGTCACGGTGCTAGGCTTTGCGTCTGCGGGTATTGCTATTGCGATGAAAGATATGTTTATGAGTATGCTAGGCTGGACGGTCATCGTTTTTGGCGGTAGTTTTCACGTCGGCGACCGCATAAAGGTGCGCAAAGACGGAGAGGACGTCGTGGGCGACATCATCGATATCTCGCTGCTTAGGATGACTATTTACGAGGACGTTACGATCGTGACCGTAAACTCAAACCGCAGGGCAGGGCGAATTATATTTGTGCCAAATAACTATATCTTCACCGATCTAATAGCAAACTACTCGCACCATAGCATGAAGACTGTATGGGACGGTATAGACGTAGTTTTCAGCTTTGAGTCAAATCATAAAAAAGCTGCTCACATCATCAAAGATATCGCGCGAAAATACTCTAAAGGCTACACGGAAATCGCCAAAAAACAAATGAGCAAGCTACGAAATCAATACAGCATCAAAAATCCAAACGTTGAGCCGCGCGTATTTACCTTTATCGAGCCTTACGGCGTGAAAATTTCGGTCTGGTATATGGCAAATACCTTTGCCACGTTATCTTTGCGAAGCACGATAAGCGCGGAGATCATGGAGGCTATAGCTAGCCACGACGACATCGTGATCGCCTATCCTACGCAGACTATTTATATGGATAGACGCGTAAGAGCCGGCGAGTCAAAGCCGATAGGCGAAGGCGGCGAGGAAATATGAAATCAAGCTCAAATTTGACCCCGCAAGAGCCGCGCCGAGAGAAGGTATTTTTTAAAACCTTCGGCTGCCGCACGAATATCTACGACACCGAGCTGATGAAAAGCTACGTCAAAGACTACGATATCGTCAGCGACGAAAACGAAGCCGACATCGTAGTGGTAAACTCCTGCACGGTCACAAACTCCGCAGATAGCGGCGCGCGCAGCTACATAAACGGCATAAAAAAGCGAGGCGCCAAAGTAATACTAACGGGATGTGGCGCTGTGAGTAAGGGCAAAGAGCTGTTTAATAAAAGCGCGGTTTTCGGCGTGATAGGCGCGAGTAAAAAAGAGGATATAAACGCGCTGCTAAAGTCGCAAGATCCGTTTTTCGAGCTGGGAAATTTAAAAAGCATCGACAAAAATATCGTAACGAACTACGAAAATCACACCAAAGCCTTTATCAAGATCCAAGAGGGTTGCGACTTTGCCTGCAGTTACTGCATCATCCCCGCCGTCCGCGGCAAGGCGCGCAGTATGGACGAGGAAGCGATCTTGCGCGAGGCTAAAATTTTAGCCTATAACGGCTACAACGAGCTAGTGCTAACGGGCACAAACATCGGCAGCTACGGCAAGGATACGGACTCAAGCCTAGGGCGCTTGCTAGGTAGGCTCGGTAAAATAGGCGGCATAAAGCGCATAAGGCTAGGCAGCATAGAGCCTAGCCAGATAGACGAGAGCTTTCGCGAGATTTTAAAAGAGAGCTGGCTAGAGCGACATCTACACATCGCGCTTCAGCACACGAGCGAGGCGATGCTACGCATCATGAGGCGGCGAAATCAGGCTTTTAGGGATTTGGAGCTATTTTTGGAGCTTAGCCAGATGGGCTTTGCGCTAGGAACCGACTATATCGTCGGGCATCCGGGCGAGAGCGAGGAAATCTGGAGCGAGGCGCTAGAAAATTTTAAAAAATTTCCGCTCACGCATTTGCACTGTTTTGCGTATTCGCCGCGCACGGGTACGCACTCGGCGGATATGAAAACGGACGTTAGCGGCGACGTAGCGAAAGCTAGGCTTAAAATTTTAAAGCAAATCGTAGCGGAAAATAATTTTAAATTTAGGCAAGAACACGCCCAAAAAGGCGGGAGCCTAAACGTTCTCGTCGAACAGCTAAACGGCGAATTTTACGAGGGATTCGATCAATTTTACAACAAAGTAAAAATCAAAACGGATAAGCAAATTTTAAAAGAGTGGGCGGTCATAGATAAATTTGAAGTAAAAAGCGAGGGCGACTATGCGCAAATTTAAGCTAAATAAACAAAAGATAATCCTCATCCTAACAGTACTTTTAGCGGTCTTGTTAGCTATCGCCGTCGGCAGAAGCCAACCAAAAAACATAATGTATGAAAGCTACGAAAAGCTACTAGAGGGCGGTATGATCGAGAGCGCGACGATAGATGGCGGCCAGATCGAGCTAACGACCAAGGGAGGGCGTAAATACCTCATCGTAAAAGACGGCGTAGACGTGCGAAAACTCATGCAAAAAGCGCCAGTAGATATAAAAAAAGACACGCCCGTACTGGATGAAATTTTGGCCGTTTTAGTGCTAATCGTTATCTGTTTTGCGGGACTTGCGGTTTATGCGAGGTTTAAAAAGCAAAAACTCGTCGCTCAAAACGAAAATCAAAAAGCAAACGTCTATGAGTATGAAAATATCGCGGCTAGCTCCGTGCAGCCTGCTATCTCAAACGTCAAATTTAGCGACGTAGCGGGTATAAAAGACGTCAAATTTGAGCTTAGCGAAATAGTGGATTTTCTAAAAGACCCCGTAAAATATAAAAAATTTGGCATCAAAATGCCAAAAGGCGTGCTGATGGTAGGGCCTCCCGGAGTGGGCAAGACGCTAGTGGCAAAGGCCGTCGCGGGCGAGGCGGGAGTGCCGTTTTTTTACCAAAGCGGCGCGAGCTTCGTGCAAATTTACGTCGGCATGGGCGCAAAACGCGTGCATGAGCTGTTTTTAAAGGCTAAAGCCTATGCGCCGTCCATCATCTTTATCGACGAGATAGACGCCGTGGGCAAGGTACGCGGCGGTAACCGAAACGACGAGCGCGAGGCTACGCTAAATCAGCTACTTACCGAGATGGACGGTTTTGAGGATAACTCGGGCGTCATCGTGATCGCCGCGACTAACCGCATCGAGATGATAGACGAGGCGCTGCTGCGCTCTGGGCGATTTGATAGACGAATTTTTCTTTCGATGCCTGATTTTAGCGATAGGGCCGAGATTTTAAAATCCTATCTAAAAGACAAAAACACGAGCGTAGATGCGCAGGACGTGGCGCGTATTAGCGTGGGTTTTAGCGGGGCGGCGCTTTCTACGCTGGTAAACGAAGCCGCGATAAACGCGCTAAGACGCGGCGGCGAGATGATAGAGTTTAGCGATTTTGAAAGCGTTCTAAACAAAGTCTTGCTCGGTAAAAAGAGGATTTTAAGCTACAACGACGAGGAAAAGCGCATCCAGGCGCTCTATCAGGGCGCAAAGGCCTTAGCGGCGTATTGGTTCGGGATAGAATTTGAAAAAATTTCGCTCGTCGAGGAGCAGTTTATGCGTCCCGAGCGAGAGATAGAGTCGCGCTCGCAGATGTTTGCCCGTATCAAGGTCTGTTTGGCGGGTATGAGCGCGCTAAATATGGTCAAAGACGATATATTTTCAAACTCGGGCGCAGACATCCAAAAAGCTCGCGAGATAGCGCAAAATATGGTCTTTGAATACGGTATGGGGCGCGCTTTGATACCAAATGCGGCGGATGCCGAAGAGCTACTGCAAGAGGCGTACGCCGAGGTCGGAGCGTTTTTAACAGGCATGAAAACTCAGCTAGAGCGCATCAGCGAGCATATCGAGATTTTTGAGAGTATCGATAAAGACGCGCTGGGCAAAATTATTAAAGAGTATTACAATTAAATTTAAGGAGAAAAAATGAAAGCAAAAATTGGCATTTTGACGCTTAGCGACCGAGCTAGCGAGGGCAAATATGACGATCTATCTGGCGCGGCGATAAAAGAGGTTTTGGATGGCTGGATAACGAGCGAGCGCGAGTATTTTTACGAGGTGATCCCCGACGAGATCGAGCTTATAAAAGAGCGCCTAAAGCACATGATAGACGTGCTAGACTGCGATCTAGTGCTAACTACGGGCGGCACGGGACCGGCTCCTCGCGACGTGACGCCTGAGGCAACCGAGGCCGTATGTGAAAAGATGATGCCAGGCTTTGGCGAGCTAATGAGAACGGCTAGCCTAAAATACGTCCCTACGGCAATCTTATCGCGCCAAACGGCTGGTATCAGAGGGCACGCGCTCATCGTAAATTTACCCGGCCAGCCAAAGGCGATTAGAGAGTGCCTAGAGCCCGTATTTCCGGCGATTCCTTACTGCATCGACCTGATCGGCGGCGCATTTATCGAGACGGATGATAGCGTGATGAAGGTCTTTCGCCCGAAACAAAAGAAAATTTCGTAATCCACGCGTGCTAAATTTTTTTGAAAATATAAATTTAAAGGCTACGATGCTGCTTGAGGGCTATTATTCGCTCTTTTGCGGCCTATTTGTGCTTTGCGTCGGCGTTTACGGGCTTGCACTCGTTTTTAGGGTCGAGTGGCTTTTGCTTGCCTCTAGTGCTTTTGTCTACGCGTGCTTTGTCCTGCTTGCGTTTCGCTCGCTTTTTTGGTTCGTTTTGAGCCTGATTTTTTCGCCCGCTTTTGCTATAGTCGTACGCGAGCGTTACGATGAAAATTTATTTTTAGACGTGGTTTTTGCGCTTATTTGGATACTTTGCTGGCTATTTTTATCGCTAGCCGTTAGTGAAAATATCTCAAAACTCGGCAACGAAATCGTATCTAAAATTTTACGCATCGCCGCGCTTTTTGCAGTGATCGGCGTTTATTACGTCAGTATTGAAAATAGCCTAAATTTACAAGCTATTTTACAAGACACCGTTACGCTTCGCATTGTACTTATCGCCATAAATATCTATATGTTTCCGTCTCTTATCGCACTTTTGGCGCTTGATTTGCGCGGGTATTATTTGAAAAGCAAATACGAAAAAAGAGCCGAATTTTCATTTTTTAACCTTGCTTGCGAGGGTTTAAAGGCGCTTAAATTTATCGCCTTAAGGCATAAAGTCTAAGCGTAAATCAAATTTTATTTTATACGGATTTTGATTAAAAGCCGAAATTTTTATAAATTTAGGCAGACTCAAAGCTGCTTCGCCGCTTTTGATTATCAGTGGAAATTTATTTGCGCCTAAAAGTTAAGATAAAAACTTCCCATATTTTTTGCACGGTAAATTTAGCAAAATAAACCCGCATGGTAGCCGAATTTTAAATTTCCTTTAGCGGCTAGTTTACGAGGCGGTTTATTCTGGCTCTTTTGTGCCGTTTTTTGATTTTTTACTTAGTCGTTTTACGTAAAAGATATAAAGCGCGGTGAGCAGGCCGACTGCGACGAGTAGGGCGATCACGATGTGGCTAAAGGTATCTTTGTCGTAGTTTTTACCTAGATACCAGCCCACCGCAAGCAGTACGGCGACCCAGATGCCCGCGCCCAAAGCCGTATAGAGGCAAAATTTAAAGATATTCATACGCGCAAGACCCGCCGGCAGGCTGATGTACTGGCGGATGCCAGGGATCAGGCGGCAGTTAAAGGTCGAAATCTCGCCGTGCTTGTTAAAAAACGCCTCGAATTTGCGCATTTTCTCCTCAGTAATACCGACGTATTTGCCGTATTTTAGCGCGAGCTCCCGCCCGAAAAAGTAACACAGATAGTAATTAAACGCCGCTCCTGCGAGGCTACCTGCCGTTCCGGCGGCCCAAGCGGCAAATAGATTCATCTTTCCTTCGTGCGCGAGATAGCCCGCCGGTATCATCGCCACTTCGCTTGGAAACGGAAAAAACGAACTCTCTAAAAACATCATCAAAAAGATGCCCGTATACCCCCACTGACTCACGTAAGAAACGATAGTATCTATGATAGAATGAAGCAAATTTAGCCTTTATTTAGGATTTGAGAAACGAAATCATACGCTATAGCAAGCGCAAAAATCGCAAAAATCGTCGCGCAAACGCTATCAAGCGTCTTTTGACGACTCAAAAACGCTTCGCGCGCCTTTTTTACGGCAAAAAGCCGACCCAAGAGCACGAAAACGAATACGCTTTGGACGGATATCGTGCCGATCAATAAAAAAATATCTCTTATCGGCGCGGATTCGTCGATAAATTTAGAAAAAATACTAGCAAAATATAAAATAGCCTTAGGATTTGAGATATTTGTAAGCATCCCGAGGATAAAAAAATGCTTTGCGCTTACCTTTTCTTCTTTTTGCATTTGCTCTTTGTTTGCTTTTTTGCTACGGGCGGAGCGAAATAGTAAAAAGCTCAAAAAAAGCAGATAACAGACGCTAAACAGCGCTAAGGCGTATCTGATAAGCGGCGCGGCCTCAAAAAGAGCCTTTAGCCCAAACGCCGTCAAAAAAACCCATAAAACTATACCGGCGCAGACTCCCAAACAAGCATAAAAGCTATATCTAAAGCCGTGCGCTAGCGATACGCGAAGTATCAAAAATACGTCTGGCCCCGGCACGATAATAGCGATAAAATGCGTCAGCATGATCGCGGCTAGAGAAACTAAGCTCAATAAATTTCCTTTAAAAAGCGAGATTTTAGCCAAAAGACGCAAAAAATAGCCTAAAATCGCCTTAAGTAAATCCGCGAAATTAACCGCTTTACGTAAGCTAAATTTGTTTAACTTAGCGCCGCGCGGATCGTTTGGAGCGGATTTAAATTTAGCCTTGCTTTTACCGCTTCTTTAAAACTAAGAATGTATAATTGCCCTAAATTTTTAAACAAGGAATAACAATGGATAGAGTAGAGCAGGCCATAAACGACGTCAAAAACGGCAAAATGGTCGTCATGGTCGACGATGAAGACCGCGAAAACGAGGGAGATTTGGTATTTGCGGCGACCTTTAGCGATACGCAAAAGGTAAATTTCGCCATAACTCACGCAAAAGGCGTGCTGTGCCTCGCGCTAAACGAGGAGATCGCAAAGAGGCTTGAGCTAAATTTGATGGTGGATAAAAACACATCCTGCCACGAGACGGCGTTTACCGTCACCATAGACGCTAAAAATACGACCACGGGCGTGAGCGCCTACGAGCGCGACGTCACGATCCGTTTGGCTGCCGATCCTATGTCAAAGCCGCAGGATTTCGTGCGCCCCGGGCATATTTTCCCGCTCATCGCTAAAAAAGGCGGCGTGCTAAGCCGCACGGGGCACACCGAAGGCTCGGTCGATCTATGCAAGCTTGCCGGCCTAACGCAAGCAGCCGTCATCTGCGAGATCGTAAAAGAGGACGGAAATATGGCTCGCAGACCCGATCTAGAGGAGTTTTGCGAGAAATTCGGGCTAAATATGGTCTCGGTCTCCGAGCTCGTGCAGTACCGCCTAAAACATGAAAGCCTAATCGAGATAAAAGAAAAAAGCGAGGCTAAGATAGCGGGCTTTGACGCGCTAAAATGCGAGATCCTAGATCACAAGGGCGAGCGTCACTATGCCTTTGTTTTCGGCGAGATAAAAGACAAAACCGCGGTCAAATTTCATCAAATTTCAAGCGACGTAGAGCTGCTGTGCTCGGATAAATTTGGCGAGCTGCTGGAGTCGCTTGAGTATCTATCCAAAAACGGCGGCGTCGCGGTGTTTTTGCAAGGCGAGGAAAAGTGCGGCGAACAGGTCAAGGACTACGGCATCGGCGCGCAAATTTTACACAAGCTAGGCGTCAGCCGGATCGAGCTTTTAAGCGCGAATAAAAACAAAGATTTCGTCGCGTTAAAGGGATTTGGACTTGACATCGCGGGCTACAAAGAATAACGCAAGCGGGCCTAGCGAGGTCGCTAGGGCCTTTGCTAAGACGCTAAATTTGGGGCTTTTGTACGCGGACAAAAAAGGCGTCATAAAATTTATCAATAAAAAATTCGAGCGGATTTTTGCTCTAGCGCCCAAGGTTTTTTACGGAGCGAAATTTGACGAGATGATCGCTGAGGCGCAGGGGCTTGGCGAGCTAAAAAGCTTTAAAAATCTCAAAAATAGCCCGCTAAACTCTAGCGATTTTATAGTAAAAAAGGACCAAAAATGCTTCAGGCTAAACGTTTCAAACGTGCTTGAGGGTGGTGTGAAATTTGACGGATTTATCCTCGCGGTTACCGACGTCACGCACGAAAAGGAGCTCGAAAAAAAGGAGCTTGAGCAAAGACGCTCGGTGCTAGCTCACGCCAAAACCGCGCTGGTTGGCGAGATGATAAACTCCATCTCGCATCAGCAGCGCCAGCCTCTAAGCGCGCTGGGGCTGTATCTGGATAATATCGAGGAGTGCGCGCGCGAGGGCGAATTTGAGCGCATACCGGCTCAAATCGCAGCCTGCAAAAAGAGCCTAAGGCTCATGGACGAAACGATAAAGGCGTTTAGAAATTTTTACGCCAGCGGCGAAGGGGCAGCCGAATTTGACCTCGTTAATATCATAAACGAGCTTATTTTGATAGTGCGGCCAGAGCTAAACTCTCACGGCATAGAGCTAAAATTTGCTAGCAGTAGCGGCAGATGCGAGCTAAAAAGCGTCGCTAGCTACGTGAGGCAGATCTTGCTCTCTTTGCTCTCAAACGCTAAGGACGCGCTGGTTGAAAGCGGACGTGAGACGCCGCAAATTTTGATCGAGCTAAAGAGAGCGGGCGAGCTATTTTGCGTGAGCGTGAGCGATAACGGCGGCGGAGTCAAGGCTAGTAGCGATAAAATTTTCGAGCCGTTTTTTACGACGAAAAATATGGGCACGGGCACGGGGCTAAACGTAGCTAGGGAGCTCGCCGTAAAAAAGCTAGGCGGCGCGATGGAGCTTGAAAGCGCGGCAAATCCGACTAAATTTACGCTATTTTTGGGTGAAATTTAGACGAGGCGATAAATTTAAAAATTAGTTTGCAAACTTAAGAAAGGCAAGCAAGAAACGAGGCTAGCGTGTATAGCAAAATAAAAAATATCTTAAACGGCGTAAATTTACTCATCGTCGAGGACGACGAGAGCCTGCGCGAAAGTATCAAAATATCGGTCGAAAACTACGTGAGCGAGGTTTGCGCCTGCGCAAACGCCAAAGAAGCGCTGGAAGTTTTTGAAGCAAAGGGCGTAAATTTGGTGCTTTCTGATATCAACATGCCGTATATGAACGGGCTTGAGATGGCGGCTCGCATCAGGGGGCTGGATAAAGACGTGCCCATTATTTTTCTCACCGCATACGATAGCGACGAAAACGTGCTTAGCGCGATAGAGCTAGGCAGCTTTGGCGTACTAAAAAAGCCGTTTGAAAAGCGCGAGCTAATCATGGAAATGAGCTTTGCGGCGAATAAATTTAAAAACGATTTTGCGGAGGTTGATCTAAAAAACGGCTTTAAATTTAACGCCTTTAGCAGGCAGCTAACAAAGGACGGCGAGTCCGTGGCGCTAACGAAAAAAGAGCAAAATTTACTACATCTTTTCCTAAAAAATCAAGGCCGCGTCGTGAGCTTTGAGATGATCGAGGCGTACGTCTGGCAGGAGGGTAGCTGCACGGCCGACGCGATACGAAGCTTTGTGTATAAACTACGTAAAAAACTCTATCCAGAACTCATCCAAAACGCGCAAGGCAGCGGATATGCGCTGATTTTGGACGGGCAAGGCGGGCGAACTGTAAGTAAAATCTGCTACGTTTGAAATTTAAACGCAAAATTTAATTTTAAAGATTAAGCTTTTTGCGTTTTACGGCTTTAAAGATAAAATTCGGCGCATTTTAAGATCGCTAGCAAAGCGGCGGCAAAATTTAAGCGCGATTAAATAAACGGCTCAAATTTAAAGCGATACAAGGCGCTTAAAATCCGTTTTTCATCGGCCGGCTTTGCGGTTACCGCACCCTGCGCGCCTAGTTTGCGGTTATTTTTTATCTTGTTCGCACCGATTTGCCTTGCGTTAAAATAAACATCAAAGCTTCTTAATTCGTCCGTCAAAACGGCGATTTTGGCTTACCGCTTAAATTTACGCGAAATTTGATCTAGCGTTACTTGTTGATTAGCCGTAAAAAGCCTTTGATCTTTTGCGCTCTTACGCCCTCATCCTCGTTTTCGCCGAATTGATTGCCTCCGTGCGAATAGGGCGGCAAATCCTTTACGAATTCTAAAATTTCGCCGAATTCTAAAATTTTGCCGTGCAGGTCGTAGCCGACGTTTAGCGCCTTGCCCTTTATCTTCGCCACGTTTGCGTGGATATGTCCGTAGAGATGGATAGCGCCGTGATGGCCGCCGTTCCACTCGCAGACGGGATAGTGAAAAAGCGCGAGCCTAAAATTTTCGCCGCCGTGTTTTAGCGCCAGCTCCTTGTAGTCGCAAATCTCTTCAAACAGCGCGTTGTTGTCGTCTTTGCGCATTGCTAAAAGCTCGTCCGCGCGCTTGCGAATTTCTTGGTCGTGATTGCCTAAAATCAATACGTGCTTGCCGTTTAGGCGTTTTAAAATTTTAAGCGTCTGCTCAAAGTCCTTGTGAAAGCTGACGTCGCCTAGATTATAAACCTCGTCGCATGGATTTACGCGCGAATTCCAAAGGCGGATTAGCGTATTATCCATCTCGTTTATGTTTTGAAATTGCCTAAAATTTGGATGAAATTTCATGATATTTGCGTGTCCGAAATGCAAATCCGACGTAAAATAAGTCATTTTTGCCTCCTTAAACCTACCTCGAATTTTTCGCCGCTTTTTATTTCCATTATAACCAGCCGTCCGAAAAACACCGCGCCGCAGTCCATCGCAAACACGCCGTTTCCTTTATCGTGGATTTCGTTGTCGCGATTTGGAGTGTGTCCGAAGTATATCTTTTTGCCCGCGTCGTTTTCTTGCCAAAACGGCGTCCTTCGCCACATCACGAAGTCCTCGTCTTGGCGTTCTAGCGAAATTTTAGGATTATACGCGGCGTGAACGAATATGCTTTGCTCGGAGCTTATTATGTGAGGCATCTGCTCTATAAACTCTTTAACCGCCGGCGGAATATCCGTAAATCCGTGAGCCTTTGCGCTTTTTATCGTCTCCTGCCCGCCGTTATTTATCCACGTGTAATAACTCTGCGCGTCATCCTCAAAAATAGCTTTATAAAGCATATCTTCGTGGTTGCCTCTAACGTGTAAAATTTGCCGTCCTTGCGCGATGAGCTCGGCGTAGCGCAGATATAGCCCGATGCCATCCTCGCCCCTGTCGCAGCTATCGCCTAGGATTATTATTAGGTCGTTTTTACTCAAATTTATCTTTTCAAGCATCGCGTCAAATAGTCCAAGGCAGCCGTGAAGGTCGCCGAATACGAAAATCCGCTCGAAATCGCTTTCGTTTATGCGTTTAATTTTTAACATTTTTACTCTTTTGAATTAAATTTGCGGAAATTTTGGGTTAATGTGAGAATAAAGGCGAACTGATTTTACTCTATTTAGATAATAATGCGCTTAAAAATACCGCGTCCGTCCGTCGTAGCTCTAAAATTTAGGTATAATCGTGCTAAAATTTTAAGGAGAAAATATGCAAATAAATTCGCAAGAAGTAACGCAGGCGCCGGGTAATAACACCGTCTTTCAAACTTGGCTGCTAAGCGGCGACGAAAACGCCTGTAAAAAGGGCTTTGAGAGGCTTTGCGCTTTGGTGGTAAATTTAAACAAAACGGCTAAAGTAAGGTTTGGCGCGGAGGCGAACGTAAACTGCGTTATCGCCGTCGGGCACGACGCGTGGCTAAAACTAGGACTCCCGCAACCGCTGCCAAAAGAGCTTGTAAATTTTAAAGCGATAAAAGGCGACAAGCACGAAGCCGTGAGCACCGCGGGCGATATCCACGTGCATATTAGAGCGCTTGATGCGGCGGACTGCTTTGATATGGCGCAAAACGTAAAGGCCGAGCTTTTTAAATTTGCCAAGCTCGCAGACGAAACCCAGGGTTTTAAATACCACGACGGCAGGGCCATCATCGGTTTTGTAGACGGCACGGAAAATCCAAACGGCGAGGATAGGGACTTTTTTGCCAAAGTCGGCGACGAGGATGCGAAATTTAAGGGCGGAAGCTACGTGTTCGTACAAAAATATAAACACAAAATGAGAGAGTGGAACGCAACTAGCGTGAGCGAGCAAGAAAAGGTCATCGGCCGCACGAAAGCAGACGACATCGAGATGAGTGAGGATGAAAAGCCTAGCAATTCGCACTCGGCTGCGGCAAACGTGGGCGACGATAAAAAAGTCGTTCGCGGAAATATGCCTTTTGTCGAGGGAAGCGTGACGGGAACGTACTTTATCGCGTACGCTAGCACGTTTTCGACGCTTGAAGCGATGCTAAATAAGATGTTTATCGGCGAGCCGCACGGCAACTCCGATAGACTACTTGATTTTAGCACGCCGATCACCGGAGCGCTATTTTTCGCGCCTACTTTTGATATGCTCTCAAGCTATAGCGCGGAGTAGGATTTGTTTTTAGCTCGCAAACCGTCCTAAATTTCGGGCGTTTTGCGGGCTACCGCTTTAAATTTTGCTTTCAATAACCCCGCCGAATTCGCTTTTAAAATTTAAAACCGAGATTAGTATTTTTTCGTAAGCTTTTACCGCTAAATTTGTAAATTTTGCTTGCAAATTTACGATATGAGCCGCGCAAATATAAAATCATAATTTTATAAAATCATACTTTCATCATACTTTTCTTATATAATCTTTTTACATTTTAAATTTAAGGGAGCAAAATGAAAAAAATCCTACTATCAAGCTTGCTCGCCTGTTCGCTATTTGCGACGGGCGAGGTGTACAGCCCGTCGGTAAAAGACGTTTACGCCGACGCGACGTCGCAAAAAAGCATAGGCAGGCTCTTGCCGACTAATGCCGTAAAAATACTAGCGAACGAGGGCGACCGCGTGAAAATCTCCGTCAAAGGCTACCAAAATCCCGCCGTTAGCAACGTTGTTTATTTTAGTGACTCCGAGCGCGTCATCGCCGTGGCGTTTGCCAAAACTGCGACGCCTGATATAAAGGTCGTGAAAAAGGGCGCAAACGGCAAATGGGACGAGGTCGAGACCGTGGTCTATGCGCAAAAAGACGGCTTTACGAGCGATCTAGGCGGGCTTTTTGCTAAGGGCGGCGAGCTTTACAAAGAGAGCTGCGGAGCGTGCCATTCGCTGCATCAAACCACGCACTACAAGGCAAATCAGTGGCCTAACCTGCTAAAATCGATGATCGCGCGAACGGCGATCGGCAAAGACGACGAGTGGCTGGTGATACAGTACTTGCAAAAGCACTCTGCCGACGTGAACGTGGCGAAAAAATAAAAAGCGGCGCGTAAATTTGACGAAGATTTACGCCTAGCGCGCCCGCAAACGGACGAGATTTGCGGGAGCTAAATTTTATAAAATTCGCGGCGAAGCGGCTGTTTTTAAAACGCCGATTTTGAAGGTTCGGCGGATAGTAAATTTAGCGCGTAAGACGAGATGCGCGCTAAATTTGAGCGACTACTTTGCGGGCTAGGCTGCGCGAACGAGGCTTTTAGCCGTCAAATTTGACTCGCTGGACTAAAGAGCGGTCAAATTTGAGTCCGTGCAAAAGACCGGCTTTGCCAGTTTGTGAAGTAAATTTTAACAGGGTACCCTACGCAGTAGGGACTTTAGGTGGGTGCAGGGAGCGCTTGCGCTTCCGCTCGGAGGTCGGACCTCGTTCGACCGAGAAGTAAAAACAGAAAAAATGTGCCGAATTTACGCCGCTTTCGAAAGAAGCGGTGTGCTTCAGGTGGGTGCAGGGAGTATTTATACTCCCGCTCGTAGGTCGGACTTCGTTCGACCGAGAAGTAAAAACAGAAAAAATGTGCCGAATTTACGCCGCTTTCGAAAGAAGCGGTGTGCTTCAGGTGGGTGCAGGGAGTATTTATACTCCCGCTCGTAGGTCGGACTTCGTTCGACCGAGAAGTAAAAATAGGAGAGAAAAATGAACCTACAAAGACGAAATATATTAAAAGGCGGAGCGGCGCTTGCAGCGGCTCCTTTGTTTTCTAGCGTAACGGCGTCAAATTTACTCGGAGCCGAGCTAAATACGGCAAACGTGCGTAACGGCGAGGTGCTAACGGCTGCTCACTGGGGCATGCTAAAAGTTAGCGTCAAAGACGGCAAGATCGTAAAATCAGAGCCGTTTCAAAAAACGAGCGAAGTGTATAATCCGTTGCAGCACTACACCGCCGATATGGTCTATAAATCACGCATAAAATACCCGATGGTGCGCAAAAGTTACTTGCAAAATCCGGACTCGCCAAAACCGGAGCTAAGAGGCAAAGACGAGTGGGTGCGCGTACGCTACGAGGATGCGATAAAACTAGTAGCTAGAGAGCTAAAAAAGACGAGAAAACAAAAGGGGCTAGAGGGCGTGTTTGCGGGTAGTTACGGCTGGAAATCAAGCGGCAACGTGCATAACTCGCGAATTTTACTTCATAGATTTATGAATCTTAGCGGCGGATTCGTTGGGTCTTTAGGCGATTATTCTACGGGTGCTAGCCAGGTCATCATGCCTCACGTCGTGGGCAGCATCGAGGTCTACGAGCAGCAAACTAGCTGGCCTGCGGTACTAGAAAACTCAAAAGTAGTCGTCATCTGGGGCGCAAATCCTATGGCAACGTTACGCATAGCATGGACTAGCACCGACGAGCAGGGCTTTAAGTACTTTGAAGAGCTAAAAAAACGCAGCGACATAAAGGTTATAATAATCGACCCTATAAGAACCGAAACGGCGCAGTACTTCGATAAGGCTCAGTGGATTGCTCCGGTGCCAAACACCGACACTGCGATGATGCTAGGCATGATGCACTACCTATACGAGAGCGGCAAATACGATAAAAACTTCATCGAGACCTATACGAGCGGCTTTGATAAGTTCCTGCCGTATCTGCTCGGTAAAACCGACGGCACGCCTAAAAATTTAGAGTGGGCGAGCAAAATTTGCGGCCTAAAAGCAAGCCTCATCAAAGAGCTAGCAGATACCTTCGACGCTAACCGCACGATGATAATGAGCGGTTGGGGTATGCAGCGTGCGCATCACGGTGAGCAGCCGCACTGGGCAATGGTAACTTTGGCGGCTATGCTAGGACAGATCGGGCTTCCGGGTGGAGGTTTTGGCCTTAGCTACCACTACTCAAACGGCGGCGCTCCGACTTGCAAAGGTGCTGTAGTCGGCGGCGTAAATAGCGCAAGCGTGGGTAAATTTAACGACGAGGGCGAGTTTATCGGCACGGATAGCGGAGAATTTGACGCAAGCGGCCGCTTCGTCGCTAAAGCCGCGGCTGTTGCTGGTACGGGTCAAAGCTGGCTGCAAAAGGCTACAAACTATGCATTCCCGGTCGCTCGTATCGCGGACGCTCTGCTAAATCCAGGCAAAGTGATCGATCACGACGGCAAGAAAATCACGTATCCTGATATCGACTTTATCTACTGGGTCGGCGGCAATCCTTTCGCCCATCATCAAGAGACCAACCGCCTGCTAGAAGCGTGGCGCAAACCTCGCACGGTAGTCGTAAACGAGGCATACTGGACGCCGACTGCTAAGATGGCTGATATCGTATTTCCAACCACAACCGCATACGAGCGCAACGACGTCACGATGACGGGCGACTACTCGAATATGAACATCGTGCCGATGAAGCAAGTTGTGGAAAAATACGCCGAAGCGCGCGACGATTATCAAATTTTCACCGACCTTTGCAAGGCCTACGCTAAAAATTTGGTCGTAGCCTACACCGACAACGGCAAGGATGAATTTGACTGGATCAAAGAGTATTACGGCGCGGCGTACGAGCAGGTCAAGGCTATACCTGATTTTGAAACCGATATGAAGCCGTTTGAGGAGTTTTGGAACGAAAATAAGCCGGTAACTTTTGCCTCGACGCCTGAGAGCGATACGTGGGTGAGATTTGGCGAGTTTAGAGAGGACCCGGTGCTAAATCCGCTAGGAACGCCAAGCGGTCTAATCGAAATTTACTCCGAAACCATCGAGAAAATGGGCTATAATGACTGCAAAGCGCATCCGATGTGGTATGAGCCGATCGAGTGGCTAGGTATGAAAGATAAACCTGCCGAGCTACACATGCTAAGCCCGCATCCGACCGATCGCCTCCACTCGCAGCTAAACCAAACATCTCTGCGCGAAAACTACGCGATCGCAAACCGTGAGCCGATCTGGATACACCCTAAAGACGCCGCGAAAAAGGGCATAAAAACCGGCGATTTGGTTAGGGTGTTTAACGCTCGCGGCGAAGTGCTGGCGGGTGCCTTGGTGACGCAAGATATCAAAGAGGGCGTCGTTAAGCTAGCTGAAGGCGTATGGTACGACGGATTTGACGCGGGTCTTTGCAAAAACGGTTCGCCAAACGTCCTAACCATCGATATCCCGACTAGCAAGCTAGCAAACGGCAACATCAGCCACACCGCGCTTGTAAATATCGAAAAATTTACGGGCAAGGCGCCTGAGCTAACGGCGTTTAGCGATCCGAAATTTGCTTAAATTTGAGGCCGTAAGCTAAAATCTGCGGCTTAAATTTGATAAAGCCTCGCCGGGTTAAATTTGACTCGGCGAGACGGTTTAATCTACGCCGCTTTATTCTAAGCCGTGCTTTTAAATTTAACCTCGCGCGGTAAATTTGCTTGAATTTGCTGATTAAATTTACTGCCGTTTTGTCTCTCGCGATAAATCCTTAATTTTACCTTTTTGTGCCTTCTTAAATTTGGACTAAAATTTGCTTTGCGATTGATAATTTACGCTAAATTTTAATTTTATTTAACAGCTAAAGTTGTAAAATGAAACTTCACAATAAATTTAAGGAGAATAAATGCGCTCAATCACGAACAAGATCGCGTTGATGCTAATCATTGCGCTCTTCGTCTCATTTGCCGCTATTTCGGCGGTTAGTTATTATACGGCTGAAAATAAAGTCGTAGAACTGGTCGGTCAAACCCAAGATCAAATCCTAGACGACGTTAAAATAACGACGAATTCGTTTTTTAACGATTATCTTGAGATACTGGGTAAAATCAGCTCAAGGCTTGAAAAATCAGTCGGCGACGATGATGAAATGGCTACTAAGGTTGTATTGGAAAAAGAGCTAGCAGGCTCACATATAAAGTATGTGTATTTCGCTAAAGAAAACGGCGACTTTTTCCAATCAGACGGCAAAAGAACGACCGTAGCGGATAACTACGATCCGAGGACCAGGGGCTGGTATCAAACCGCCGTAAAGGAAAACAAAGCGGTATTTTTAGAGCCTAGAAAAGCTTCTACTGGCGATTTGGTTATAACATTCGTAACGCCGATAAACAAAAACGGTAAATTTATGGGCGTAGCCGGCATAGACGTAGACGTAAAGGATCTTAGCGAAAAGATAATCTCGATGGGCAAAACCGACTACGGTTACGTACTTTTGATGAAAGGCGACGGATTGATTTTGCTACATCCCGATCTCTCTAGTATAGGCAAGGTTAGCACGGCTAGTAAAACCGTGGCCGAAGGCTATGCGGCCAAAAAGTTCGATAATAACGGTTTGATCGCTTATGTAAATACAAGCGGACAAAGCGTAACGGCTAAAGTAATCCCTATAAACGATGAAGGCTGGCTAGCAGTAGCTGCTATCGGCGCGGATACCTTTTCGTCAAATACCTTGCCGCTTTTGCGCACTCAGCTTATTTTAGCGACTATATTTATCATAGCTCTTAGCGCATTTGTTTATATACTGCTCAAAAAATCCTTAAGCCCGATAAAAACCATCCAAGAAAGACTGGAAGATACGTTTAAATTTATCGCCCACGAAGCTCCGGCTCCTCAAAAGCTAGCTGTAACCGCTAGGGACGAATTTGGCGTCATGAGCTACGCGATAAACGAAAATATCGATAAGGTTATCGCCGGTATCAAAAAAGATAGCGCCCTAATCGAGGAGATGAACAGCATCGCAAATCTCATGATAAAAGGACACATGGGAGCTAGTATAAAATCAGACCCGAATAATCCGGCTCTAGTGCAGCTAAAAGACTTGCTAAACCGCTTTTTTGGCTCCATCTCGTCAAATTTAAAAGGCATAGCCGCAGTACTAAGCTCGTATAATAAAAACGACTATACGCCTCGCATAGAGCTAAAAGACGATATAGAAAGCGATCTGCGCGATATGATGGTGGGCTTGCAAAGCGCGGGAGACGCCGTAAGTAATATGCTAAGAGAAAATCTAAAAGAAGCTCAAATGCTCGAAGAAAAAGCTAAAATCCTAGCTGAATCAATGAGAACCCTAACTGACGGCGCCCAAAAGCAAGCAGACTCTATCCAAGAAAGCGCCGCCGCGATCGAGCAGATGAGTAGCTCGATGAACGCGATCAGCCAAAAAGCACAGGACGTAACCCGCCAAAGCGAGGAGATCAAAAATATCATCGTAATAATCCGCGACATCGCCGATCAGACGAATTTGCTAGCTCTAAACGCAGCCATAGAAGCAGCAAGAGCAGGCGAACACGGACGCGGTTTTGCCGTCGTAGCCGATGAGGTTAGAAAGCTAGCCGAACGAACTCAAAAGAGCCTAGGCGAGATAGAAGCTAACGCAAACGTACTAGCTCAAAGCATCAACGAGATGAGCGAGAGCATCAGGGAGCAAAGCGAGGGCATAAATATGATAAATCAAAGCGTGAGCCAGATAGATGATATAACTAAGCAAAATATCGGTATCGTAAACACCACGAACGAAATCACGTCTCAAATCGACGACATGGCTAAAACGATAGTCGCAGACGTAAGGAAAAATAAATTTTAATCAAGCCGAATTTGGCTTTGGCGGGCTTTGTCGTAAATTTAGCCCGCCTTTGATCTTTTTTAAATGCATAAAGGTATCCGTATAATAAAAAGAGTCCAAAATAACTTATCTCAACGGTTTTTAATACTAAGTTTCTTGTGCAGTTTTTTATATACAATACATAAGGCTCTCTTTAACCTAAGCTTAAACAAAGGAGTATTTGGTCTTATTGAGCCAAGATTTTTATAATCTACTATTAAATCAGATATCTTCGTAACTTACTGTCATTGCACCGGTAATTGGGGCAACGGTTATAGTTGCCTTTTGATGCTTAGTTTGGACTTTAATTACGCAAGGAGATTGATAAAACGCACTGTTTATTGCATCATTACCATATCCTCTTGCTAAATTTCCAGGATCTAATATACGACCGTATTCGTCAAAACCTATCTGACTCATTGGAAACAGCGCATAAGTTACCGGACAGTTGATATCTGCAGCTGTTACGCCGTATTTTTTATCTAGCACTCCGTATATCTTTCTCCCAGTACCTCGGTCTGTTATGGTATAGCGGTCGCTGCTTACCTCGATCATCCAGCGCTTCGTATACCAACCCGGATCAGTTGGATCGAATTTATTATCTTGCATCGCCAAAAGCTGAGTTTTTCTAACGGCAGTCATGATGTCATCTACGGCAGAGCCTAGCTGATCCCGGTCTAGTCTAGGCAAAGCGGCTAAAGCTAAAATGCCTACTGCGACTATAACAATGACGAGTTCTAGCATCGTAAACGCTTTTTTAAATTTATAGGATTTTTTGTTTATATAACGCTCTGTCTTTAGGCAATCGCTAATTTTACTCATATCTATTCTTTTTAAATAGTTTTTGATCTGATTTTACAACTTTGATTATAAAATCGAGCTAAATTTAATTTCAAATTTGATATTTTTGCCATATATTTTTTAAATTTCAGTAAAAGATTATAAAAATATTTTAAAAGAATTGTTTAAAGACGCTAGTAGTAAAATACAAAATGTAATCTTAACTTAAAGGAATTTGGATTAAAAAACTTTTTGCAATCTATCTTTATACTCGCCGCTTTTACCGCCGTCCTCTTTTATCTTTCGTATTTGGGAGTTAAATTTGATAAATTTGGCTCAAGCCCAGTGCCGACTGGTTTTGCTATCACGCCGGACACCAAGATAGACCCAAACTCCGAGCTAGCCAAATACGTAACGCAAGAGGAAGTGGACGATTTTGCTTTTAGATACTGGGATATAGACGAATACAAGGAAAACAACGCCACCCTTAACGCTTTAAGAAATTTGCTGAGGCTAAAAGATACGGATAAAATTTTAAATTTTATGACAAGAAACGGGCTTAGCGCCGACGTAAAGATGAAGGCAAACACGACGCCGCTGATGTACGCTAGCTTTTACGACGACGAAGCCACGGCAAAAAGACTTATAGATATGGGCGCAAACGCTCACGCAAAAGATAACTACAAGCTCTCGCCTCTAGCCTACGCAATAGAAAACAACTCCACTAAGACCGCCAAGCTGCTGCTTGATAGCGGGGTCGGGCTTGAGGAAGTCAAAGCGGTGCAGTTTTATCTAACCCACGCAGTCTACGCCTTGATAGATAGTATAGTGATAGATAAAGACGACATACATATAAATTACGGTTTTATGGATACCGACTCAAAGGACGCAGTAGACCCATTTCACTACGTCATATCCAATAATCTACTGGAAATTTCAAAAATGCTTTTTGAGCTGGGGTATAAGCCAGAATGTAAATTTAAAGCCCAAAGATATGAAGAATTTGACTGCTTTGACAGACTGAGCATAATACCAAACTACGAACCTATGCTAAATTTACTACTAGACAACAACGTTTCGGGGCAACCTACTAAAGAGGAGCTGAAAGAGGCGTATAAAAAGTGTCATGATACTTATCTATGGTATAAAATAAGATGGATAGATGGAGAAAACATAAATAAAAAAAGACCGTTTTATGTAGACATGCCCATAAAAAATTTAGAAAAATATTGCACCGAGCCTGATGGAACTTTTCAAGACGTACGAACATTTATGTCGTGGGCAAACGAACAAAAAAAGATGGACGCAATAATACGCATAGGAGATACGGATAAGGTAATCTATATCGACGCCAATATAAGTAGTCAAGACAAAGAAAAGCTAATGCCTAATAAATTTATCAAAAAGAAAAGGAGCAAAAATGCCGCAGAGCGATAACAACGCAACAATAAATAACGATGAGCTAAACCTAGTCGTAGAAGAAGCCTCTAAAGAGATAGCGGACTTATACGTTAAATTCTTCGGGCTTGATTTTGTAGGAGGGATTTAGATACGTAACCGCGGCAAAAGTCTTGTTTGTAAGCCCGTAACCGCGATTTTGCTTTTAGTCGATTTAGTTAAATTTACCGACGGCAAAGCGCCGTTTACGTGGCGCTATAAGCTCGCAAAGTAAAATTTAAGCCGTAAATTTAAGCTTAATTGCTAGTATAAACTACTGGCTAAGCGCCTGCACTACGTGGTCCCAGCCAAGCGCCCTAGCGTAGTCTAGCGCGGTTTTGCCGTGGATATTTTTAGCGTTTTTATCAGCGCCCTTAGCGAGCAAAATCTCGACCGCCGTACGGTTGCCGGCTATTGCCTCGCGGTGGAGCATCGTATAACCCTCATCGTCGGCCTGCGTTATCTCTTTTGGATTCTGGCTTAAAAACTTTTGCAACTTTTCTTTCATATTTACGCTCATCGGATGCTCGATGAGATTTTGCGGATGTTTTTCTTGCTCGTAGGCTAGCAAAACTACGTCCGGATCGCCGAAATCTAGCCCCCATACCTCGTCGTGTTCGGCGCGCTCGTCCTGACTCATAGCTTTACGCATGGCTTGCACGCTAAAGCCGCCGTATGCTCTACCGCCTACAGCAAACATCCAGTCGCTGATTTGCTCTAGCGACACCGCGACCTCGTCGCCGCTTGCGACGCTAGTTAGTATGCCTGGGTCGTTGGCCAGCACGCCGTAAACGCGCTCGCCGTCAAAATACACGTCGTTTATCCACATATGCTCGACCTCCGTATGGCCGCCGATATCTTGCGAAAAGGCAACCTTGACGCAAGCGAAGTCAAGCGCCGGGATAATGCGGTGATTTTCCCAGTATAGCTCGCGCCAAAAGTACCCAAAGCTCTCTCTAGCCTGCCTAAAAGCCTCTAGCATCGCCGCATCTTCGCCGTCTGCATAAAACACAGGCTCGTTTTCTTCTTTGTTTGCGTCTTTGCCATTTTTCGCGTCCGTCTCGCCGCCAAATATCTTTTTAAATAGTCCCATATTTTTCCTTTAACTTTAGTTTGTATTTGTTTAAATTTACCGCAAAACCCTCGCGTAAATTCGCCTATTTTTGTCCGCCCGTGCATCCAAGGCTATGGGGGGGGGTGCGAAGGAAATGCAAATCGTCGCGTCTTGATTTTAAAAAAGCAAAAAACGAGTCGCGAATGCTAAAGCCGTTTTCGGACTTTTCGTTTGTATCCATCGTCTGCTCCTTTTGTTTGTTTTCCGCTTTTTAGCGCGTTTGACTTGTGGCGGCTGCTTGCTTTTTAGCTTAAATTTAGAGCCGCGTTTTTGAGTTTTTATCGCTTTGTCTGCGGCGATTGCTGTAATTTTAGCCGAAATTTGAAGCTAAATTTACAAAACCGCTTAGTCTAAATTTAAGCGTTAGATTTTTGCCGCTTTGCATTCTAGCTGATTTAGCATGATTTTACGCGCTTGCTAGATTAACCGCAAATTTAGGCTAAATTTTAGCTTGTTTATCCGCTTTGCCTAGGGTGCAAAATTTATCTGCAAATTTAGCCGACGTGTTTAAATTTAGTTTGCGATTAGTCGCAAAATCTCTCGTCGGCGCGATTTTGCTTGCGTTTTTTTAAAAATTCTTCTTTATTTTTAGGATCCGCAAAATACTCGTCTTGCTTTTGCAGGCTTTTTTCTAGTAAGCCTTCGGCATTTTTAAGCGCGGCTTTGCGATCTTTAAATTTAGACGGGAATCGCTCTAAAAACACCACCTCGTAAGGGTGGGCTTTCGTCCATTCGTTTGCCCGTGAAACGGCGGCTCGTTGCTTTTTTAGATCGCAAAAGGCGTAGGGATTTATCACGTCGCCTACAAGCTTGACGAAGGCTAAATTTACGTCCATAGTGGAGGCAAATATCGGGTCTTTGACGTCTAAGACCTCGGTAAAAACGATGAATCTGTTTTTGCCGACGTAAAACCAAAACGCCGCCTCGTCCTTTAGCCCCAGATCAAAGACGCGCGCAGCAACCGTCATTAGCGTGCTAGGCGCGACTAGTCCCGGCGCGTCCTCGATGATTTTTATTGCCTTTTGCAGACTTTCTACGTTATTTTCCATGAGTAGGCCGTCTATCGCATCGTAAACGCGTACGTAATTAGGCACGCCGCCGCTTGCCGAGTAGAGATTTGAGACGTAGATATCGACGGAATTTACTTTTTGGGGCGCATCGTCGGCCGTTTGCGATACGAATTTGGCATTTTTGCTCGGCGTAAAATTTAACGCATCTGCCCTAGGCATCGGCATTGCTGCGTATCCTTGCGCGTTTATGAGCGTAAAAGCAAGCGAGGCCGCAAGTGCGGCGGATAAAATTTTACTCATATTTTTCCTTTTTAAAAATTACCGACCTAGCACAAATGCGGAATGCAAGCGATAAATTTTAAACGCAAATTTGCACGGCAAAGAGCGTGCTAAATTTAGCCTAAATTTATAAAATCGTCGCCGATTTTACGAGCTTTGGATTAAAATTTACGTAAGCAAACTACAAACCCGCGCCCAAACTACGGGTCAAATTTATAATCCTAGCACCGTTTTTAACAGCATATAAATGAGCGCCGCCGAGCCGCCTGCAATCGGTAGTGTGATAACCCACGCAAGCACGATAGGTTTGACCATTTTCCAGTTGGCGTCGCGGTTTAGGATACCGATGCCAAGCACCGCGCCGATGAGGATGTGCGTCGATGATACGGGGATACCGAGCTTTGTGGCTAGTAGGATAACGGTACTGGCCGCTAGCTCGGCGCTAAAGCCCGTCGTAGGCAGGATCTCTGCTAGCTTGCTACCGATGGTAGCGATAACCTCTTTGCCTAAAAACCAAAGCCCGACTACTAACGAGATGCCAAAAGTTACCATCGCGATGCCCGGCACCGGAGCGGTGGCGTTTATCGAGCCTGTTTTTAGCACGTCTAGGATCGCGGCAAAAGGACCTACGGCGTTTGCGATGTCGTTGGCGCCGTGAGAAAACGCAAACGAAGAGGCCGTAAATATCTGAAACCACGAGAAAATGCGGTTCGTGCTCTTTTCGGCGTTGTCTTTTTTCATCACGTTTATCATCGCAAGCGTGGCGAGATAGGTGACGATACCGATGACGCAGATGATCCAGATCGTGCCGATAAAACCTAGGTCTAAATTTAGATGCTCAAGCCCTTTAAAAAGCATCATCGATGAGATAATGATCGCGCCGATGCCCGCTACCATCGGGATGTGTTTACGCATGGCTTTTGACGTATCGATCTCTTTTTCGCGCTCTTTCATGGCTTTTATAGCGAGCTTGTATTCGCTGCGTTCGCCGCTTTCGACATCGTCGTCGTCAAGGACCGCGATCTTGCTTAGTATCCTTATCTGTTCGCTTTCGGGTTTTGTTTTTAGCTCTTGTAGATAGCGCTCTTTATAAGCTTTACGCTCGCGTTTTAGTACCTTTAGCTCTAGGGTAAATTTACGAGTCGGGATCAAAATTTTAGATTTTATGTAGCCGTAGATAAAGTAAGAAAGGATGCCTCCTAGCAGCGGCGAGATAACCCAGCTAACGGCAATCCTGCCTATCTCGCCCCAAGAAACCATAGCTAGCGCTTTATCTCCGCTCATCGTCGTAAAGCCCATCGTAAGCCCGGCGCCAACGATACCGCCAACGATCGAGTGCGTCGTGGAGATGGGTAGACCCTTTTTAGAAGCGATAAAAAGCCAAATGCCCGAGCTTAAAAGCGCCGACATCATAATCAGCACGAAAAGCATAGGCTCCGTGCCCTCCTGAGGGAAGCTCACGATGCCTTCGCGGATGGTTTTGGTTACCTCGCCGCCGGCAAATATCGCGCCGCTAAGCTCGAAAATAGCGGCTATAACTAGGGCTTGCTTTATCGTGACGGTCTTGGCGCCTACGCTCGTGCCAAAGGAGTTTGCGACGTCGTTGCCGCCGATGTTAAACGCCATAAAGATACCAAAAATACTAGCTATACTAAAAAGTAAAAAGTGATGAGTCGGGATATACTGGTAACCCCAAACGAAAAATCCGAATGCGGTGATTATAAAGATCGCAAATGCAAAGAGATTGTCGCTTCTCAAGCAAGTCCTTTTAAAAATGAATGGCTAATTATAACTATATTTTTCTTAAGCAAGCCAAATTTAGGCGGTTTTATTAGCTTTAAATTTTAGCTTCGTTATAATTTGCCCACTTAAATTTAAAGGAGAAAAAAATGACGATTAGGGAGCAAATTTTAGAGGACATCAAGACCGCGATGAAAGAAAAAGACAACTTTCGCCGCGACACGCTAAGGCTCGTAAACTCCGTCATCAAGCAAGTCGAAGTCGATGAGCGCGCCGAAATGACCGACGAAAAGGTGCTGCCGATCCTGCAAACCCAGATCAAACGCCGCATGGACTCTATCGAGCAGTATAAAAACGGCGGTAGGGACGATCTGGTGCAAAACGAGCAAAAAGAGATCGACATCATAAACGCTTATCTGCCGAAGCAGCTAAATGCAGACGAACTAGAAGCTCAGATCAAAGAGATCATCGCGGGACTAGGAGCGGGCGCAAATATCGGCGCGGTAATGAAAGCGGCTAAAGAAAAAATCGGCGCTAGAAGCGACGGCAAGAGCATAAGCGAGTGCGCAAAGAGGTTGCTGGGCTAAATTTTGCATTTAAATTTGACCGAATTTGCTTTGAAATTTGGTCAAATTTAAGCGATGGCAGGCGAGCGTCGCTTGCTTTTGCTTTTTGTTAATTTTATCAAAAATTAAAATGCTTAAACGGCGAGTTTGAACCTGCTATATTTCATGACTTACGGTTTTTAGTTGCGCATTTTGTACGCCGTTTCTAGGGTAAATTTAGCGAATTATGGGTTTTGCCTTTCGTAAATTTGTATTTCGAGATTTTACGCAAGTACTTTCAATGTGCCGTTGCTAGCGATTTAGCGCGATTTCGGCAAATTTAGCAGCTAGCCTACTTGGACTTTTGCTTGCGTTTGTTAAATTTAGCGGCTGCGCCTATGCTAATTTTTATAAAAAGCTTGCAAATTTTAAGCATAAGATAAGCTAAAACTTTGCTTGCGGGACTATTTGACCGAGTTTAGCTTCAAGCCTCAGTGAATGGAAATTAGTTTTTGTCTTTATATTTTGATCGGTATAAAATAAATCTTAAGATTTTAATGCGTGCCGTCTTCAAATCAGTCGAAGTTAGCTGGTTTTGGATTTAAAATCCGGTTAAATTTAAAGTTGGTAAAAATTTTCAGCCGTTTTTGAGATTTGTATTTAAAATTTGCGGTTTTGCATTCGATTTTTGGTTAGATTGGCAAACCTTGCGCTTTAAATTTTGGAGAGAACTGCGATATTTCTTAAAAGTTTTTAACTTAACTATATTTTTAAAGAGCGCAAATGTAGTGAAGTAGATATGTTAAAGCGCGACGGCAAAGAGTTTATATTCCTGCTATGCTAGCGAGTTAATTGCCTATATTATGAGAGTTTCTCAATATAGCGCCGTCTATTAGCGGCAAATAAAGTAAAGCTAGCACGAGAGCCTCGACTTACTTTATCGCTGTAAGCAATAAATATAGATTAACTAAATTTAAAAGAGACTTTTTAAGCATATAGCAATGATAACGCTAAGTAGAAGTCAATTTCACGCTTCATTTAAAAGAACATATTTTGCTTTATGCGGCTTAGCTATGAATGTAGAGAGGCTGGGTTTGGGTATATGGCAACACCAAAATACGAAATATACTGCTTGCAATGAAGTTTTGATAAAAAGGTTGTATTGCGTTATTTTAAAAGCTATAAGAGTTATAATCAGCAAGACACGAAGTAGCGGCTAAGAATCCGCTTAAGATTATTTAGCGCAAATTTGATGTACGGCTATATTTGCTGTATATATAGGCTTGGAATTTAAGCCAAATGACTTAAATTCCAAGGTTTTTTATTTGGCGCTTTCTTCTATGGCCAAGTCTATGATTTTAAATATCTCGCCGCTTGCTTGTTTGACTTTGGTAAATCTATCGACGAATTTTTGGATATCTTTTACGTCGTATCCGTTCTTTGACTCTTCTAGATTTGCCATTACTAGATCGCTGATTTGTGCTGCCGGTACGCTAGCTTTTTCAAAGCTTTTTGAGTTTGCGAAATACGGTGCGGCGCTCTCATACCATGCGTTTAAATTTTGAGCCTGATGCTCCATATTTTCATCATATCCTCTTTCGTTTATAACGTTAGAGTAAGCCGTTTGCAAATACGTTACGCGGTTGATCTTGCCGATGATGCCGATGGTTTTATTTTCGACGTATTTTGAAATTTTTGCGCTCTGCGTAGCGCCTTGGCTAAAGACGTTTACGGCATCTTTAAATTTAGCTACGCTTACATTGGCTACTTGCGCTATTTGCGTGATTTTGTTGGAATTTTCGTTTAAATCGTTTGTTTGTTGCTGAAGCGTTTGGATGTTTATGCCTATTTCGCTCGTGGCTTTTTGCGTATTTTCGGCTAGTTTGCGTACTTCGTCGGCAACGACGGCAAATCCCCTACCGTGTTCGCCGGCTCTAGCGGCTTCTATAGCGGCGTTAAGAGCAAGCAAATTCGTCTGCTCGGCGATATCTTTGATTAAATTTACAACTGAAGAAATCTCTTCGGTTCTATGCGTTAAATTTCTAATAGCTTCCGTAGACTGGGTTATCAGGAGTTCAAGGTCGCCCATATTAACGCTTAGCTCGCTTACCGCAGACATACTTTCGTTTGCCTTAGACGAAGTATCTTGCGCCATAGTAGCTATTTGAGTTAGATTTTTAATACTTTGATTTAGGTCGTTTTGTACTTCCAAAATACCGTCGTTACCGTTTCCTAGTTCACTAAATTTCTCCGAAAGCAGACCTCTTACCTTGCCTTTTTGCCCGGCTTTTATGCCCTCTACGCCCTCGCTCATAGAAACGGCGTTACTTTTAAAAAGGCCGCGAAAACCTTCCGTAAAGATATTCCTATATGTTATTCCGTTTTCTGCAGATTTTACGCAAGTCCCCATTTCTCGCTGTAAAGCTTCGATTTGATCAAGTAAATCGTTTATTCCAAGGGCGATTTTGCCGATCTGCGAATTTGGATCGATTTGTAAAATTCTAGGTTCTAAAAAGCCGTTTCTAGCCTGCTCGACTACGTTTAAAATTTCATCGTAATTTACTTTTTCTTTCTTAAAAAACATTTTTTTCCTTGGTTATAGTCTTTGCAAGTTATTCATTAGCTCATCGTAGCTTTTATTTTTTTCTTGCAATATGCTGTCAAGAAGTTTTGATGAAGCGTCCATTCCGCCGTTTTTTTCAGCTTCTAAAAGTTGCTTGTAGAGCGGTATAATAACATCTAGCGCTTTTGGGTTCGGTTTACGGCGAACAGAATAATAACCGATAATTTCGCCGTTTTGATCCAAGGATGCGGTTACGTTGGCAAATACCCAGTAAAAAGAACCGTCAAAGCTTTTGTTTTTAACATAGGCAAAAACTTCTTTTTTATTTTTTACATACTCCCATAAAATTTTAAATACTATGCGAGGCATATCAGGATGCCTTACGATGTTGTGAGGCTTACCGATAAGCTCATTACCTTTTGCTCCTACTATTTGAGCAAAAGGTACGTTGCAGTATATTATCCTGCCCTTGGTATCTGTTTTAGAGACCAAAAAAGCATCGCTATTAACCTGTCTTTCCTGAAAGTTTTGTTGCATTAGCTTTCTTCCTTTTTCCTATTTCTTATTTGCGACCCTGAACCGCATTTCCAAGATCCCACATAGGCATAAATATACCAAGAGCCAAGAGTATAACCATGGCCGCCATAAATAAAAGCATAATAGGCTCTATATAGCCTGATATATTATCTACTAGGTCGCTAAATTTGGCTTTATAATAATCCGTTACTTTTTCAAGCATTGCGTCTATCGCGCCGCCTCTTTCTCCTGCGCTTAGCATCTGAATAAGCATACTCTCGTAAAGTTCGGTATCTCTCATAGCTTCCGTTAGCGATATACCTCTTTGGACGGCTATTTTTATGGTTGCTAGCTTATCGTGTATTTCTTGGTTGTCAACCGTCAATGTCGCTGTTTCTAAAGCCTCTGCTATCGGGATACCGGCTCTAACTAGTTCTGTAAAAATTAGGTTAAATCTATTCATGGTAGAATAAAATATGATTTTATTTATTAAGTACACCTTTAATAAAAATTTATCAAAGCCATACTTAAAATCTTGATTGGTTTTATATAGATGCTTCATAATAAAAATAGTAGCTATAAGACCAATTAACATATAAAGACCGTAATTACTAAGAGCGCTTTCTATACCGAGTAGTATAATAGTCGGGGTTGGTAAATCTGCCCCAAGTTGCTCAAAAATCTCTCTAAATTTAGGTACGACATACATCATAAGTACTATAAAGGCAATGGCCATAGCCGACATTACGGTTATGGGATATCTCATAGCTTTTTTAAATTTTCTCTGATTTTCCCAAATCTCTTGTAATATATCAGATAGTTTTTGTAAAGACTCCGACATATTACCGGTATTTTCACCTAGTTTTATCATGGCTATAACTACGTCGCCTAGTTGATTTTTAAATTTCATAATAGCGTCGGTAAGGCTTTGTCCTTGGTTAAGATCGTCGTTTAGCGTAGTAAATATCGCCTTTAGTTTTTTATCCTCGGTGGACTTTGCTACCTCTTTTATGCTATCATGGATTGAAATTCCGGCATTTGTCATAACGCTTAATTGTCTAAAAGAAGCAATTAGATTATTTATCTTTATCTTTGAGCCACCCAAAAAGACGGACATCTTTTCTACTAAATCTCCAAACTGTTCTTGAATGGGAACATTTTTTGTTTCTCCGACTTTTACGACTACGCCGGCATTCCTAGTTTTTGCTATGGCTTGCGCCTCGCTTTTATTATTGGCCTTTAGGGTCATCTTTTGCCTACGACCGTTAGCCATATATTCTACTTCAAAAAATTTCATATTTTAGCCACCCTAAATACTTCATCTATCGTTGTAACGCCTCTAGCTGCTCTTATGATTCCGTCTTTAAACATATCTATAAAGTGTTCTCTGTATGCAACTTCTTTAATGGCTTCTTTTGTCGTACCGTTTGCTATCATTGCTGAAATAGTATCGCTTATCGGTAAAACCTCGCTTATCATTTCTCGGCCCATATATCCCGTTTGAGAGCATTGATCGCAACCTACATGTTTGTAAAACTGATATTCTTGCGGTAAAAAGTCTTTAAACTGCTCTTGTAAATTTGAAGGTAAAATCGTCTTTTGTTTGCAGTTTGGACATAATTTTCTTACAAGTCTTTGAGCCTCTATGGCTACCAACGCTCCACTAATAAGATAAGGTTCTATGCCCATATCTGCTATTCTAGTGACCGCGCTTATCGCATCGTTCGTATGCAGCGTTGAAAATACTAAGTGACCGGTTAAGGCTGCTTGAATAGCAATGCGAAGAGTTTCCTGGTCTCTGATCTCGCCTATCATTATAATGTCGGGATCTTGTCTTAAAATAGAGCGAAGAGCGGCGGCAAACGAAAGACCGACTTTTTCATTGACGTGGACTTGTTGAATCATATTTAGTTGATATTCCACCGGATCTTCAACGGTAATGATCTTAGTCTCTACGCTTTTTATATCGTTTAGAGCCGCATATAGCGTAGTTGTTTTACCGGAGCCGGTCGGGCCGGTAACCAATATAATACCGTACGGCGCCTTCATTGCTTTGTTAAATTTCTCAAAAGTGGCCGGATGCATACCTAAATTTTCAAGGCTTATTAGTACTTTTGACTTATCTAGAATACGTAAAACTATACTTTCGCCATGTAAAATAGGCAATGTAGAGATACGAAAATCGTACTCTTTGCCTGCTACTTGAGCTGAAAATCGACCGTCTTGAGGTTTTCTACGCTCTGCTATATCCATATTAGAAAGTAGCTTCATACGCGATACCAAAGGGGGAAACAAGTCTTTGTCAAATATAAAAAGCTCGGCTAGCATACCGTCTATACGACCTCTAACGACGCAGTTTGTCGTGGTAGCTTCTATATGTATATCGCTTGCCCTACTAACGATAGATGTTCTTAAGATAACTTCAATAAGTTTTAAAATACCAGAACTATTTTCGTCGGCATTACCGCCAATAACCGTTGTGGACGAGAGCTCTTTTCTAATTTCTGCTACGATGCCTTTGACGCTATCGTTTAGCTCGACTTTACTAAGATATTTGTCTATTTTGGCAGGATCTGCAATAACGGTTTTTAGTAGCTTTCTGCTAAATATTGACTGAAGCCTATCTTGAGCCGAAATATCAAATGGATTTTTAAAGGCGACATATACCGCAATTTCATCTTCTTTGACAGGAAGGGCTTCGTGCGTTTTAAGTTGCGTCAATGGTGCTTTTTCACAAAGCCTATAATCTATGTCCACATTATCTAACTCAATATACTCTAATTTAAATTTAGAAGCTATATATTTTAGAAAATCTTTTAAATTTACTGCAAAATTTTCTGTTATTTCATTGATATTTAATCTTTGTTTTTTATACAATTCACCTAAGATATCGTAGACGAGTTCGTCTTTTAAGTCTGGTATTTCTTGGTGGATTATTGTTTCAAAATCATCTTTTTCTTTTAACTGCATTGTGATATTTTGATACTGAGCATTAGATATTAGTTCATTTTTTTGCGCAGTAGATAAAAATATTTCATAAACTTTCTTCACTAAAAAATATCCTTTTGTTTTCTAAAATAAAAATACGTTAAGCAAGATACTGCACAAATTTTACAGTGCAGTATCGTCTTCTATTTTTTTCATTAAATCTTCGATATTGGCAGAATTTGCCTTATCGTTATAAATTTTTAAAACACTTATGGCATCGTTTTTTTGCTTAAGATTATATTTAGATTTAGCAAATATAATCCAGCTCTCTTCATTATTGCTATCTAATTCATTAGCGATTAGAGCCCATTTTTCACTATTTTGATAATCTTTTGTACTGTAGTATCTTTTTGCTATTAAGACGGCTATGTCTGAACTGTTAGCTTTATCAAATTTTGCCTTTAATTCATCGACTGAAACTTCTGAGGTAGATGACTGTATTTGAAATTTGTTAATGCCTTGCCCGTTTGATGTACTTTTTGATGAAAAGGAACCATCAGAATCAAAATTTATCTTTTCTTCCGTAGGTGTTTTTATAGCAACTTGTTTACCGCCTATATTTCTAGCTGCTGAAAAACTAGCGATAGAGTCTGCGCTACTTGGCAAATCATTGACATTTACCCAGCCATGTTGTTCTTCTTGCGGATCGATATCTCCAGCTATACTGACATTGTCGTTTTGTTTTTCGGGTAGATTTTCATTTATACCAAAATTATCCGAATTTAAAAGAGTATTATCTGATGGGTCTAGATTCCTCTTTTGTTCGTTAATCTCAGAATGTTTAGAGTCTTTATTGCTTGGCTCTTTAATATCGTTACTTATAGTACTACTGGCAACGCCGCTAACCAGTGAATCTTTTAGTAGATAAAATGTGAGAGATGACACCGACACAGATATAGCAAGTACGGCAGATACTGCATAAATATAAGTTTTTTTATCTTTAAACTTAAACTCTTTTCTTTTTTTGTCATAGGCTCTCCATCGCCTTTCTAATTCCAATACTTCGTATGTCTCAAGCATCTATAAGCTCCGATTTAATGGCTGCCATTTCTATTATTTTAGTTACCATCGTATTGCCTCCTATTATAGTAGGTTGATTTGCGTCAAAATACTCGTAAAGTTCAAAAATATTAAACATAAGCTTATTTAACATCCTTAAATTACCCTCGCTTAAACTATTTAAAATTTCAAACTGACTTTCCGTAAATTTTGAAAAAATATAATAAAACTGATTGTTTTGAAATTTATTCTCTAAATAAACTTTCATCTCGCCGACGTCAACAGACCCCATTTCGATATTTTCCCATACTCTAGTCTTAAAATAATCTCTTGAAAGTATATCTTTGTCTATATACTCATGCGTAGCAAATAAAAATTTAAATAATCCGCTATCTGACATTATGCGAATCTTCTCCAGTAAAATTTCTGGATATAACTGAGATTCATCTAGTATGACTACTACCGGTTTTCTATCTTGCACGTCATCTGTTTTTGCTTTGTATATTTTAATAAATTGCTCGTAACTCTCTATCTTTTCTTGAGGTTCCTTTTTAAAAATTCCTTCGTATAGCGACGTTACAAATTCTGCTTCATTGAAAAAAGGATAAGGGAAAAAAACTATATCGCCTTGCTCTTTTAGATCTGAAACTATCTTTTTTAACAAAAAGGTTTTACCACACCCGGGCTTACCGTAAAATACGATAAGCTTTATCGGTTTTTGCAATAAATCCAAAATTTTCTTATATGCTACTATAGACTTATCCAAATTGATATAGTCTGATTCTTGCCCTATATCGGCAAAAATATTTTTTATAGTAGTATATTTGTTACCGCTCATATATCGACCTTGAAAATCCCAAATCTTTTAGTGATTGATTTATCGGCGTCGGATTTGATATATCAACTATTCTTGGGGTTATTATAAAAACGAGTTCAGTAGTTCTCAAGTTATCTTTTGTGCTCTTAAAAGCATTTCCGAGAACTGGAATATCTCCTAAAAAAGGAACTTTGGTATTTTCTTTGCCTTTGGATTGGGCTATAAGACCTCCTAAAACAATAGTATCGCCACTATTAACCTGTACTACTGTTGAAAGTTTTTTCTGTACAGTATCTGGAGCTATTTCACGTATGGCGGTACTTTGTCTAGTATCGTCTTCATTGTATTTAAAACTACTTAATGACGGGTTTATTCTAAGCATAATCTTATTGTCGTCTGAAACTTCAGGTAGAATATTTAGTAATATACCTATAAATACAGAATACTGCTTATATGTAACGGTAGTTCTACCGTTTAGGGAGTTATTGTTTTGACTTTCTTGCTGGACTCGATAGTTTACATTATCGCCTACGGATATTAACGCTTGTTGATTGTTTAGTGTTGTAATTTTAGGGCTTGATACTATCTTTGTACGTCCGTTAGTTTCGAGGAAATTGAGTACGCCATCTAGGTTAAAGTTAAATCCGGCAATCAAATTCATACTTTGAGAAAAACCGCCTCCAAGACCATTCCCTCTATTTGACCAAAATAGATCATTTGCTGGTATTAAACCATAAGTTCTACTCAATGTAGTTGTAGGATTTCCATTGGCATCTTGTCCTACTGTTTCTGTTACCCCAGTTGTAACTGGACGGTTATATAGTCCAGTTTTAAATCCTATATTAAATTTACTCCAATCTACGCCTTTTGTGTAGCTATTTGCAAGTTCGACAGATACTATTGATACGTCAATCACTACCTGTTTTTTTAGCCTTTCTTGTATATCTTTAATGTATTCGGAAACCCTCCTTAACTGAGCCGCAGTACCAGTGACCGTTACTAATCCGGCATTTGCATTAATTACAGGATCTGGTGCAACTATACTTTCTGTAGTATTGTTTAGGATGGCTTTTATCTCTGTGTCAAGCTTTTCCCAAAAATCAAATTTTTCCGTAGTTTTTATAATATTATCAAGCTTGCCACCGCCACTGCCAATATCTCCAGCAGCTTGATCCTCTTGCTCTTCTCCAACTTCTGTGGGTGCTGAATCAACAGATGCTTTTGTTATTGCGGTACCTTCTCTAATAGAAGTTATGTAATCGATCTTAAAAGTCTTTGTTTGAAGGGAAGAAATTTTTAACACATCTTGAGAAAATGTATAGCTCATATCTTTTTCAGATAACAATAAAGCAAAAATTTCATTTAGTGTTTTATCCTTTATATTTACGCCAAATATTTGCTCGCCTATTGCATCTTTTGCAAACTGATCTTTTGATACGATACTAAAATGACACATATCTGAGAGCTGAGTTAATACTTCTTGTACTGTAACTTGCTCGTTTATTTTAAGATTAAATACTCTATTATCGCAGCTACCAGCGTTAAGTGAAGATAACGTTAATGCCGTAAATATAGATATAGGTATGATTCTATTTAATTTTAATGATAACATTTTTGTTTTCTCCTTTTTTTAAATTTAAGTCTATTTTCTGTTCCTTATTTGCCAGGACAACACTTGTTCCTTTGATTACAGACAGTTCATATTCGCCTATTTTATCTTTTACGTAATACCATTTTCCGTTAATTTTTGCTTTATTATTAAATAAAGCTTGTAGTTCAAATAGACTAGCTGTAGAGTTGCCTTCAGAATCATATGTAACGGATTTTGTTTTGAGAAAAGGATCCGATAGCTTATTTAAATCAGAAGCATCAAGCCCCCTTCTCTCTTTATTTATAGCTGCAAATTTATCTTCATATCCCTCAATCTCACTTTGGGCATCGCTGGCAAAAGAAGCTAAATTTGCCAACAATAGCAAAATAATACCGTATGTTTTCATTGATATTTCATTCCCCATACATACACTCCTAGATTACCATTAAGTTTTCCGTTTGTGGAATTGATGTCGATATTGCTCACATCAACAACTAATTTTGATTCTTCAATGGCATTAATATATCCTACTATATCTTTAAAGCCCCCGTCTACTGATATGTTTATATCTAGCATTTGCTCTATCTTTTCGGCGCTAGGTTCCTTAAAGGTGTTTGATATTTTTGTTATTTTTACATTATTTTTATTTGCTAGCAAAGCTAAGTTATCTAAAAAGTCGGCCCAGCTTTGTTCACTAAATATCAAGTAAGATAACTCTTTTAACTTATCGTCAAAATATTGATTCATTTTTTGCGTATTTGCAAGTTTTATTTGTAATTGTCCAATATCATTTTTTTCCTGATTTATTTTGAAATTTCTATCGCTGTTCCTATCGTTATTTAAACTTAGGCTATCAAGCTTACCATTAACTTCATTTAGCTTGGTTGTCACAGAGCTATTTTCAGACATTGCGTTGTCGTGGTACTCTTGTGCATATGGCGTAATTGCATAATATATAACAACTCCGCTCAGTATTAGACTTGCAAGAAGCATTACGGAAACTTCACTCGGTTTTTTGTTGTCGAAATAGTTATCGATTTTTGTAAAAATATTATCATTTCTCATTATTTTATCTTTATAGTAACATTTGTTTCATATGAAGGAACGCCGTATTTTTTGTCAAGGGATATCTCTTTCGTCGTTATTGAATATTTGTCTGAATTACTAATATTTTGTATAAGTTCAGTCAGTTTTTTCTCATCCTTGCTAACTAGCATAATCCTCATATCTCTATTTGAATTCACTATCTTGGCTGTTTGTATATCTTTGTTGTTTATTAGATTACTAAGTTCAAACAAAACTATACTTTTCATAGGATATTCTACTTTTTTATTATAAATTTCAGAGATTGTATTTTTTCTAAAATTCATCTTTTCTTCTTCTAGCCCGATATTTGCGGTTATATTGTTTTTTTCTTGTTGCAGCCTCGCTAGCTCTGCTTCTATCCTCTGTAAGTCTCTCTGGTTGACTTCGAGCTCGCTTCTTTTGTCAGCCGTATCTATATCTGTTATCGTAGCAAAAACATAAAGATATATCGGCCAAGCTATACCGCCTAAAATACCCAGCAGAGAATACATTATTAGCTTACCGCTACTGCGCTGAAATAATGGAAGTGGCCTTAAAAAATTTGAAAAGTTGAAGCTATTGTCGTGTGTCTCTTGATAGTACTGTGCATTAACTATTAAGATTTCATTTAAGGTACTAGCTTGAATTTCTTTTGAGTTTATGGCTACTGAAACATTAAGGTTGCTTGCGATTAAGCCAATTTTTTCTTTAATGCATTCGCAAAAATCTCCCATCGGGACATCTGAGACTATATATAAATTTGATACATTGGCTCCGCCGAATCTATTTAAACTATCAATTACATCGCTAGTATAATAAATTATCTCATCAAAAATTTCTACTATAAAGGACTTATTTCTTTCGTTTGGCGTATTTGTGCCGTCTTTTATGATATTAAAAAAAGAAGTATCGTTTAACTTATCGCCGCTTAAGGTGGAAAATTTTTCGCTGATAGTTCTTGATGAGTATCTAAACGGCCTTGATTGTGCATATTCTCCGTTTTGATATACGGCTATAAATGCATCATCTTCTTGCATTACTATAAATGCATCTACGTTTTGAGCCGATAGTATATTTTTCTTATACAGCGCCTCAAAAGCCAAAGGAGCGGCTACTACATAGTCAATATACGGTATTTTTTTGACAAATAGCGACAATAGTTTATCACCCGATAATACGTCTAATATAAATACATTGAAAATTTTATTTTCGGACGAAACCCCGTTAAATTCGTTATATACTATTTTATACTCGGCCGCCGGATCCAAATTAAATAATTCATAGGCTTTAATCGTAATTAAATTCGATACATCGTCTTCTTCGGTTGAGGACGGTATCTCTACATTTCCTACAATAAGATCTTTATATTTTACGTATGACACAAAATAGCTATTTTTATTAGCTTTGCTTAATTCCACGGGTTGAATTTTGTTGTCGGAAAAAGCAAAAGATGTTTGCAAGTATGGATCATACGCGACTATCGCCGGAGTAGCGTTTTTACTTTTTGCCATTTTTATCCTTTCTTTATCTGCGGTTTGCTTCAAATTTAGCCACTGCTAAATCATAGACAAATCACATATGTATTATATCATAAAAAGTGACGCAACTTAACAAACGTTTATAAAATATTCAAGCTTTTTATAGTTCTCTCGTCTTTTCGCCAGTCTTTTTTCACGACTACAACGAGCTTTACTAGGATTTTTTGTCCGGTAAAATTTGATATTAACTTTCTTGAATTTATCCCGATTCTTTTGATGGTTTGTCCGCTTTTGCCGATAATCATAGATTTATGTATCTCGCGCTCGGTAATTATGGTGGCATAAATTTCAGTTATTTCAGGTTTTTCTTTGACTTTATCTATGAGTACGTCGGTAGAGTAGGGGATCTCGTCGCTTAGATTGTCGTAGAGCGCCTCAAGGATAAATTCACGAAAAATTTCCTTTTCATTTGTCGGCGTTAAAAATTCCGGATCGTAAAAATACTCGTGCTCTGGCAAAAGCTTGCAAATTTCATCCAAAAGCGGCTTTTTATAAGTTTGCCTTTTGACGCTAAAAGGCAAAAGCGCGGTAAATTTGTCTTGAAATTTTTGATATTGCGCGATTTTTTCAAGTACTTTGGCGTTTGAGACTTCGTCAACCTTGGTGAGCACCAAGATATGAGGTTTTTGCGGATTTAAATTTAAAAATTTGACGTAGTCGTCTATGTCGTCGTGAATAGGTGCCAAAAACACGATCGCGTCGCAGTCGCCCATCGATTTTATCGCTTCGTTTATCATGAGTTTGTTTAGCGTCTTGTTACTCTCGTGAAGTCCCGGCGTATCGGTAAAAACGACCTGATCTTCGCCGTTCATCACGATACCGCTGATCTTGCGCCTCGTGGCGTTTTGCTTGTGCGAGACGATGGTAATCTTCGCATCAAGCAAAAAATTTAAAAGCGAGCTTTTGCCTGCATTTGTACGGCCTATGATGCTAACAAAGCCCGATTTCATAAGATATATCTCGCTAGATCTTGATCCTCGACGACGTCTGAGAGGCGCTTTTCTACGAGGGCTTTGTCCACTTCTACCATCTCGCCGCCGTGCTCGTTAGCCTCAAAGCTGATATCCTCGATCACGCGCTCGATCACGGTGTGTAGGCGTCTAGCGCCGATATCTTCCATTTTTTCGTTGGCGTTTTGAGCTATTTTGGCGATAGTCCTGATGGCTTCATCGTTAAATTTAAGCTCAACATTTTCGGTTTTTAAAAGCGCTTCGTACTGCTTCAGCAGCGAATTTTTAGGCTGGGTTAAAATTTGATACAGTGCATTTTCATCTAGGCTATCAAGCTCGACTCGCAGCGGAAAACGCCCCTGAAGCTCCGGGATTAGATCGCTTGGCTTGCTGATGTGAAAGGCACCCGCGGCGATAAAAAGGATGTGATCGGTCTTTATGGTGCCAAATTTGGTCGTCACCGTCGAGCCCTCCACGATAGGCAACAAGTCACGCTGTACGCCTTCTTTGCTCGGATCTTGCCTACCCGAGTTGCCGGAGCTAACCGCGACTTTATCTATCTCGTCGATAAAGATTATGCCCTCGTTTTCGGCTCTTCGCACGGCTTCTGTTTTGATACTCTCCATATCTAAAATTTTATCGCTAGCTTCGTTTTTGAGCGCCTCTTTAGCGTCTTTTACCTTCATCTCTTTTTTGACGGTTTTATTGCTTAGGCCGATGATTTTGACGAAGCTTTCTTGCATTTGCGCCATATCGGGCGGCACGTTCGCTCCCGCGTCAAAGCTATTTTGCACGACTTCTATCTCGATACTAAGATCATCTAGATCACCGTTTTCGAGCCTGCTCATCATCTTTTCGTAGCTTTTTTCGTAGTCGGCTTTTTTCTCTTCGCTCGCACCCGTCGGCAGAGGCGGTAGGAGTTTTTTTATTATCTTATCTTTTACGTATTCGTCGATTTTTTCGCGATTTTTTTCGCGCTGTTCGGCTTTAACCAAATTTACCGATGCAGCCGCCAGGTCGCGCACCATACTTTCTACATCGCGTCCGACGAAGCCCACTTCGGTGTATTTGCTAGCTTCTACTTTGATAAACGGCAAGCCCATCATCTTTGACAGACGCCTTGCGATCTCGGTTTTACCCACGCCCGTCGAGCCTATCATTAGGATGTTTTTTGGCATGATATCGTCTTGCATCGTTTTATCTAGTTTCATCCTGCGGTAACGGTTTCGCAGCGCGATGGCGATGATCTTTTTAGCGTCCTTTTGTCCGATGACGTAATCGTCTAAAAATTTCACTATCTCTTTTGGGGTTAAATTCATCTTTTCTCTATTCTAAAACGTAGGTTTTTATATTCGTGTTCGTGTAAATGCAAATTTCGCCCGCGATCTTTAGACTCTCTTTTACGAGATCCTCTTCGTCGATTTGGGCAAATTTATCCAGAGCCCTGGCTGCGGATAGGGCGTAGTTGCCGCCGCTTCCGATGGCGGCTATCTTGCCGTCTTCGGGCTCTACGACATCGCCCGTTCCGCTTAAAAGGAAAATTTTCTCACGGTCAAGTACCAGCATCATAGCTTCTAGCTTGCGCAGATATTTATCCTTGCGCCACTCTTTGCTAAATTCGATCACGGCTTTTAGCAGGTCGCCTTTGGCGTGATCGAGGTTGTTTTCAAACATATCAAAGAGATTAAACGCATCGGCGGTGCTGCCGGCAAAGCCTGCTAGAACCTTGCCGCCGTGGATTTTGCGGATTTTTACCGCGTTGCCTTTTAGCACCGTGTTGCCAAAGCTCACTTGCCCGTCGCCGCCGATGACCGATTTGTTCTTGCCTTTGTAGGCTAAAATGGTAGTCGCGTGAAACACTTATTCGCCCTCGACGTCTAGTTTTAGCGTGGCTCGCACTGCATGGCCGAGCTTGACGTCCACTTCGTAGATGCCCGTTGCTTTTATAGTGTGAGCGAAGTCAAACGCCTTTTTATCTACGACTAGATGATGATTTTTTTCTAGCGCTTCTGAAATCTCATCCTTCGTCACCGCGCCAAATAGAGCGCCGTTTGCTCCGAGCGGCTTTTTAACCTTGAGCGTGATTTTTTCGATCTCGGATTTTAGTTTTTCTATGTTTGCGATCTCGTATTTTAGCTCCTCGGCCTTGCGTTTTTGCTCGGCTTCGTACTGTCGCAAAACATCGGGAGTCGCGGCCTTGGCAAAGCCTTTGCCGATTAGGAAGTTATTTCCGTAGCCTTCTTTTACCTCTTTGATTTCGCCGGCTTTTCCGAGCGATTTTACGTCTTTTATTAGTAGTACTTTCATTTTTGTCCTTTATTTAGTTAAATTTGCGTCCGTTTTTGCGTCCGATGATAAATCTTAGCGCGTTTAGCTTGATAAATCCGTTCGCATCTTTTTGATCAAACACGCTATCTTCTTCAAACGTGCAAAACGCTTCGCTAAAGAGATTGTCCGTCTTGCTGTCGCGTCCTAGTACGATGATGTTGCCTTTGTAGAGCTCGACTTTGACCGTGCCGTTTACGTTTTCTTGGCTCTTGTCGATGAGCGCTTGCAGCATGATACGCTCAGGCGACCACCAGTAGCCGCTATATATGAGCTCTGCGTAGCGAGGCATTAGCTCGTCTTTTAGGTGAGCCGCGCCGCGGTCTAGCGTGATGCTTTCGATCGCGCGGTGAGCTTTTAACATTATCGTGCCGCCAGGGGTTTCGTAGCAGCCGCGGCTTTTCATACCGACCGAGCGGTTTTCTACGAGGTCCAGTCTGCCGATACCGTGTTTGGCGCCTAGGCGGTTTAGTTCGGCTAGCAGCGCCGCAGGGCTCATTTTTTTGCCGTTTATGCTAACGGGATCGCCTTTTTCGTAGCCGATTTCTATTATTTCGCTTTCGTTTGGAGCGTCTTTTGGGCTTACCGTCCAGCGCCACATATCAGCCTCCGGCGCGTGAGCAGGGTTTTCAAGCACTAAGCCTTCGTAGCTGATATGGAGTAAATTTGCGTCCATAGAGTAGGGGCTTTTGCCCGGTTTCTTTTCTATTTTGATACCGTTTTTTTCGGCGTATTTTAGTAGCTTTTCGCGGCTATTTAGATCCCACTCGCGCCAAGGAGCGATGATGGTTAGGTTATCTCCCAGCGCATAGTAGCCTAGCTCAAAGCGCACTTGGTCGTTGCCTTTGCCTGTAGCTCCGTGGCTCACGCCGTCGGCGCCTACTTTGGCGGCGATTTGGGCTTGACGTTTGGCTATTAGCGGGCGAGCTATCGAGGTGCCTAGTAAGTATTCGCCCTCATAGACGGCGTTTGCTCTAAACATCGGAAATACGAAATCTCGCGCAAATTCCTCTTTTAAATCCTCTATAAATATATTTTCGGGTTTTATACCGAGCTCCAGCGCTTTTTGGCGTGCGGGTTCTAGCTCCTCGCCCTGACCGATATCGGCGGTAAAGGTTACCACTTCGCATTTATACTCGTCTTGCAGCCATTTTAAAATAATGCTCGTATCAAGTCCGCCCGAATAGGCGAGAACGACTTTTTTCACATCTTTTTTCATTCTCTATCCTTTATATTGAGATGACGCGTATTTTAGCCAAATTTGATTAATTTGGAATAAATATTTCCGCTAAAATCGCGTGCGCTAAACGTCAAATTTACATTAAATTTAATATGTAGCGGCTAGGAATTAAAAATTTAAGCCAAATTTGGCTAAAATCGCCGTTATGAGAGTAGATAAGTTTTTAAATACCGTAAATATCACAAAAAGGCGCGCGGTCAGCGAAGACATGTGCAAAAGCGGCGTCGTGAGCGTAAACGGCGTCGTTGCTAAACCGGCTAAAGAGGTCAAGATCGGCGACGTGATTACGATCAAATTTTTAACGAGAGAGGCGCGCTACGAGGTGCTAGCGATCCCGGAGACCAAAAGTATCCCAAAATCAGCCCAAGCGCTATACGTAAAAGAGCTATGATAGAGCTAAATTTGGGACTAGACGAGCTTGATGAAGTGGTAAAAATTTTACCCCAAAGAGGCGTCGTTATCTTGCAGGGAAATTTAGCCAGCGGCAAAACGACGCTAGTTAAAGCTATCGTAAAGGCTCGCGGCATCGATGTAGAGGTTACTTCGCCGACGTTTTCGGTTATGCAAAGCTACGGAGATAAAATTTATCACTACGATATCTATCAAAACGGACTTGACACGATTTTACAAAACGGGCTTTTTGAAAATTTGCTAGAAGAGGGGCTTCATCTGGTAGAGTGGGGCGACGAGCGACTGGAAAAGGCGCTAGAAAATTTGGGCGAAAAATGCGTCAAGGTAGTCATCTCGCCTAGCCAAAAAGGGCGAAAATACGAGGTTTACGGTGCATAAATTAGAAGTTAAAGATTTACAAAAAACTATCAAAAAAACAAACATCATAAAAGGCATCTCGCTAGAGGTCAAAAGCGGCGAGGTAGTAGGGCTGCTAGGTCCAAACGGCGCGGGCAAAACGACGACGTTTTATATGATCTGCGGGCTCATCTCGCCCTCTAGCGGCAGCGTGTTTTTAGACGGCGCGGACGTGACGAAGGTACCGCTACACAAGCGCGCGCATATGGGTATCGGCTATCTGCCGCAAGAATCAAGTATATTTAAAGACCTCTCCGTCGAGGAAAATTTACTGCTCGGCGCCGAGATCTTGTATAAAGACGAAGCCGTCCGCGAGAAAAAAGTAAACGAGATGCTAAATTTGCTAAATATCGAGCCCATACGCCTGCGAAAGGGCGTTAGCCTAAGCGGCGGCGAGCGCAGACGCTGCGAGATCGCTAGAAGCCTCATCATCACGCCTAAATTTTTGCTACTGGATGAGCCCTTTGCCGGCGTCGATCCGATCGCCGTTAGCGACATACAAAGCATCGTTCGCGATCTAAAAAAGCTTGGCATAGGCGTGCTCATCACCGACCACAACGTCCGCGAGACGCTAGCCATCTGCGACCGAGCCTACGTGATTAAGGACGGTAGCCTGCTAGCTAGCGGCAGCGCGAACGAAGTCGCGAACAACAAACTCGTGCGCACCCACTATCTGGGCGAAGAGTTTAAATTTGTAGAATAATGCTAAAGCAAACTCAAGCTCCCAAAAATAAGCTCTCGCACACGTTAAGATCGTGGCTGCCGATACTTAGCAGCAGCGTCGAGGAGCTAAAGGAGACGCTTGAGCCGTTTTTAGCGGATAATCCGTTTGCTAGCGTGCAACAACGAAATTTAAGCGAGTTGCCAAGCGCCGCGCCATCTAAAAAAGATAAAAATTTCTTCAAAGAAATATCAAAAAACAGCGTAACCGATAGTATCGAAAGCTTTAGCGTGGCTAAAACTGGGCTTTACGACAAGCTAATCGAGCAGATAGATAAGCCCCTTTTTCCGACCGAAAAGTCCCAAAAAATCGCGATGAAAATCATCGAGTGTATAAACGAGGAGGGCTACTACGAGCCTGAAGTCTTTGACGAATTTAGCGAGGCGGAGATCGAGTCGGTGCGAAAGCGGTTTGCCTACCTAGAGCCCGCGGGCATCGGCGCAAAGGACTACAAAGAGAGCTTTTTGTTTCAGCTTGAGGAGCTAAATTTGGACGAAAAGCTCTTTGAAAGCGCTAAAAAGCTTGCGTTAAATTTCGAAAACCTCTCCCAGATGCGTAAAATCCCGCTCTACAACGAAGCTCTCGCCGTCATAAAGAGGCTAAAAAATCCGCCCGCGATCGAGTACATGAGCGAGGCTGCGGCGATCATCCCCGACATCGTCATAGACACGAGCTCGGGCGGTATCGAGGTGCACATCAACGACGACTTTTATCCTGAGATCGTCATCGACGTCGAGGGGCTGGACGAAAAAGAGAGCTTCGTCGCCTCGCGCGTAAAAGAGGCAAAAGACCTCATAGACGCGCTTGATATGCGAAAAGCCACGCTGCGCAAGATCGCCCTAATGCTAGTGGAGTATCAGTATGATTACTTTTTCGGCGGCGACATCAAGCCTATGCGCCTAAAGGACATCGCCGAGGATTTGGGGCGAAACCCGTCGACCATCTCGCGCGGCATCTCAAACAAATACCTCGAGTGCTCGCGCGGGCTCGTGCCTATAAAGAGCTTTTTCTCTGCTGCGATCGACGAGGACGTCTCAAACAAGGCCATCAAGGACTTCGTGGCAAATCTCGTCCGAAACGAAAACCCCGCCAAGCCGCTTAGCGATCTAAAAATTTTGGAGTTTATAAAGAAGGAATTTAACGTCGAGGTCGTCCGCCGCACGATAACCAAATACCGCCTCGCGCTAAATATCGGTAGCTCTAGCGAGCGTAAAAAGACCTATCTGCTGCAGTCTGGTAAGTAAAATTTGAGTTTATAAATTTTAATATGATTTTTGTGCATCTTCAACTAATTCATATAGTTCTTTAATGGTTTTGATGTTAGAAAATCTTTCATCGTTTAGCAAAACCCTAATAGCGGCTTTTATCATATTATTAAATTCTTTATAGCTGTCATTTGTTTCCCTGCTGCCACCATGAACTAAAGTGGATCTTAATCCATAAAATTTCTTTATTGCTTTTTTGGTTTTTAGCCTATGCTCTTTATCTTTGCAAACTAAAAAAACTGCGATATCCGATATTTTATCTGCTATGCTTTTTTGAAAAAGACCAGCCTCGTCAAATGAAAACAATGTTTCTAAAGCCATGCAAGTATAAATAATCGAGCTTTTGATGTCTTGACTAGATAAAGATTCACCTATGCATAATGCTGCATTTATTATTCTTTGCTCTATCTCATTGAGTGTATCTGAGGCATATAAGTCCCATAGTTTATTGAAATCCGGATTATTACAAAAAAAGTCTTCGTCTATAACGATTTTATGTGCAGTATCATATATGTCGCCATATACGGCAAGTTGCTTTTCAGGCTCATTTTGTTCATTTAATATTACGTATGAATATGTTTTGATGTGTATTTTGTCTTGTCCATAATCTTCATATACGGGTAACCCAATTTTGATATGCACATCCCCATAAAAATTACCATCCAAAAATGTTATTAGTCTTACAAAATCTAAAAACATATTTTCTGCTTTTTCTACGGCAAATGAGTTATCGTAAATATTTTTTATTTTAACGCCAATATAGTATTTACATTTATCTATCGGCATTGACTTTATGAGTTGAGCTAACCCTATTTTAAAATTTCCTATTTCAATTTCAAAATTATTTTTTAAAGTTATCCCTGATATTGGTACTGCTATAAAACCATTATATGGGTTTATTTCTTTTTTTAATTTGTAATTAAATGGGCTTATTTCTCTTTTTGATATTTTCTCAAAAAACATATTTATATCAGAATCAAAAACTTTATCAGTTATTTTATATTCTAGCACTAGGTCTTTTATTAGACGGTATATTGTTTTTCTTGAAAACATTATATTTAGTTTTTTGTTTTTGTATATATCATCAATTATTTCTTCGAAAATTCTATCATCTGCATACGATAGCCAAATTTTTCTATTTTTAATAAAAAACGTTTTATAGGCATTATTGTTGTCGCCTTCTTGCAGCAAAGATAAAAGTTTATTTAATAAATCTTTTAAACACATTTTTTACTCCGCCCCCGCTTCAAGCTCCTTAAAATACGGCTTTAAGCTCTCGTATGCGTTTTGGATACGCTGAAACTGCGTTTTGCACTCGTCCAAAAGCTCGGGGCTAAGCGCGGCGTGAAAGTCGGGGTGATAGGCTTTAACAAGCTCTAGATAGCGGTTTCGCACCTCTTCAAAGCTATCGTTTTTATCGCATCCAAGCACTGCAAAATGATCCTCAAAAAGGCTAGCAAGTGCGGCAAATTTGGCCTCGTTTTTCTTGGCGCAGATTTTGATCTGTTTTTTAAATTTTTCAAATTCCTCTTCACTATAGTTAAAGATGATCGAAAATTTCATATACTCGCTTTTGTTAAACAGCTCCTCCAGCCGCGCGCATTCGCCCAAGTTTGCGATATTTAGGGCGATTTGACCCTCGGCTGATAAAATTTGTTTTGACTCAAAGCCTCTGATGATGTGCGAGATAAAGGCTTCGTTTGAGCGATCGAAGCTAAATATCGCGCCGCCCCGCACGAAGGCGACATCGACGAAAACCATGGCTTTGAGCGAGTTTGGTTGTATGTAGTGGAGTTTGATGGTTTTATACTCGGCGAAGTTTAAATTTATGTTTTTTAGCTCGTATCTTTGGCAGAGTTTTTTTAGAAATTTGACGAAATATTTGCGCTGAACCTTCTCGTTTTCGTCGTAAAACGACATCACTTTGCCTTTTTGCCCCAGTGTTTTGGCGAAGTTTCGCTTTATGAGCGCTTGTAGCTCGAAAAACAGATCCGCGTCTGATGTTTCTATGCTTAGAGATTCTAGATTTTGACTTACTTTTATCAAATTTTGCCTTTATAAAACGCACTTGAAAGCATTTTTTATTCCGCTTTTTCCCACACGGGCGTTTCATCTAGCGGGACGTATTCGCACAGGCGCTCGTAGGGCTTGTAGTCTGCTTTGTAGGCTAGGCTAGGGCAGTCTTTGACGTAGTAGCCCAGGTATATCCAGCGCAAATTTAGCTGCCTGGCTAGTAAAATTTGCTGATAGAGCGAGTATCTGCCGATACTAAGTTCCGCAAAATCAGGATCATAGTAGCAATAAACAGCCGAGATGCCGTCGCTAAGGATGTCAACCAGATCTACGCCGATGAGCCGGCCGTCTGCAAAATACGCAATCTCCTTGCCAAACTCCGCGTGCCCCGCGACGTAGAGCTCGTAGTAGCGTCGAAAATCCAGCTCGTAGTACTTCCACTCGCGCTTTTCTTGCATAAATTTATGGTATTTTTTGTATAGCGCCACGTGCGCGTCGTCTATGAGCGGCTTTGTGAGGATGATTTTGGTGTTTTCGTTTTTGCGTATCGTACGGCGGGCGGATTTGCTAAATTTAAAATTTAGCGCATCGACCCTGATATTTACGCACTCGCGGCAACCCGCGCAGTTTGGCTTGGAGAAATATTTGCCAAAGCGCCTAAAACCGCGCCTAGCTAGAGCGTCGTTTACGGCAAAGTCGCAGCCGTCTATGTAGCGATATTCCATACGCGAGTCCCTTTCCTTGAGATAGGGGCAGGGGCTAGGCAGGGTGGAAAACGGCACGACTAGCACTTTTTGATATCCGCGTCCTTGACGTAGGCTAGAAACTCATCGCGTAAAATTTGCTCTTTGTGCGCGATGGCTTCTTCTTTGCTGAAAGTTTTTGGCTCAGGCTTTAAATTTTGCTTTGCGGCATTTTTGGCAGCTGAATTTGAGCTCAAATTTGCACTTTGCTCTTTTTGCAGCTCTTTTTTTATATCCTTTAAGCTATCGAAAAAATCATTCATCCGCGTGCTCCTCTTTAAATTTCCTAGCGTCTTTTACTCTTTGTATCGCGGCGGCGATGGCGGCGATCACCTCTTCGTTGTCTTCGTTGTCTTTGGTTTTCATTTTTTCTAGCAGGGTAGGCATCTTATTTTCGACGTAGGACGTATCGAAAAATCCTCGCCTAAAGTCGCGCTCCTTGCTGATGCTGAGCAAAAACGGGATCGTGGTTTTGACGCTGCCTTCGATCGTAAACTCATCCAGCGCGCGTTTTAGCTTATTTACGGCTAGATCGTAGCTAGGCGCACGCACGATGAGCTTAGCTAGCAAGCTATCGTAAAACGGCGGTATCTGATAGTCTTTATATAGATGGCTATCCACGCGAACGGAAGGGCCTAGAGCAGGGTAGTAGCCGCCGATCTCGCCGGGGCTCGGGATGAAATTTTGCCATGCATCCTCGGCGGTGATACGAGCCTCGATGGCAAAACCTTGCGTGATGACGTCGCTTTGCTCCATGTCAAGGATTTCGCCCGCCGCGATGCGGATCTGGCGCACGATGAGATCCACGCCCGTGATCTCCTCGGTCACACCGTGCTCGACTTGGATACGGGTGTTCATCTCCATAAAATAAAAGTTGTTGTAATCATCGAGCAAAAACTCGATCGTGCCGGCGTTGGTGTAGTTTACGGCCTTTGCGGCTGCGACTGCGGTCACGCCCATGCTTTTTCGCAAACTTTCGCTCATAGTGGGGCTAGGCGCTATCTCGAGGATCTTTTGGTGGCGGCGCTGGATCGAGCAGTCGCGTTCGGCTAGGTGGATGATGTTGCCGTATTTGTCGCCTAAAATTTGAAACTCGATGTGGCGCGGATTTACGACGTATTTTTCCATAAAAACTTCGTCGTTATTAAAAAAAGCCTTAGCCTCGCGCTTGCAGCTTTCAAAGCTAGATTCTAGTTCTTCTTCCTTCCACACGACGCGTATGCCGCGTCCGCCGCCGCCGCCGCTAGCTTTTAGGATGACCGGATAGCCGATACGCTCGGCGTAGAGCTTGATGTTTTCTATCGTTTCGTTGTTTAGCTTTTCGGTGCCAGGCACGATAGGGATACCGTTTTTATTCATTAGATAGCGAGCGATGTTTTTATTGCCCATTTTGCGGATGACGTCGGCGGTAGGTCCGATGAAAACCAGCCCAGCATCCTCGACCTCTTTGGCAAATTCGTAGTTTTCGCTCAAAAATCCATATCCCGGGTGTATCGCGTCTGCGCCGCATGCTTTTGCGACCTCGACTATGCGCTTGGCGTCTAGGTAGCCCTTGATCGGGTCGATGCCGATCTGATAGGCCTCGTCGGCTATCTTGACATGCAGGCAGTCTTGGTCGGGCTTGGTGTAGATGGCGACGTTTTTGATGTGCAGGTCTTTGCAGGCGCGGATCACGCGAACGGCGATCTCTCCGCGGTTTGCGATCAAAATTTTATGTATCACTTGGCTTTCCTTTCTTTACCATTTTTCAAATTTTACTCTTTTTTGCTTGCTGATGCTTGAAATTTGCTTTATATGCTATATTTATGGCGTAAGATAACATAAAGATTTTTTATAGACGATTAAATGCGGCAAATTTAGCGCATAAATTTGAAATTTTATATACTTGCGGTAAATTTAGCACAATAAAATAAGCGAAAAGATGAAATTTTTGTAAATGCGTCAAAATTTATGAAAGATTTAAGAAACCTTTGGCTATACTTCACATTTCTTTTAAAGTGCGCTCGTAGCTCAGCTGGATAGAGCATTTGATTGCGGTTCAAAAGGTCAGGGATTCGAATTCCTTCGAGCGCACCATTTATCCATTTCTTAAGTTTTCTTTTTAATTCTTTTCTTTTCACGAAGCGCGTTTTTATCGGGTTTTGTCTTGATTTTTGCTTTTCTTTTGTTTTCTTTGTTTTTCTTTCTATTTCTTTTCTTTTAAGGATTTTTAACGGATAATTTTACGGACAAAAACTCTATCCGTTAACTTATGTCCGTAAAAAATCTTTGCTTGATTTTTAGGAGCTTGCGGATATGTAAAGGATAAAAATGCCCAAAATCAACCCGCCGCTAACCGACGCGGCCATAAAAAATTTAAAGCCTAAGGATAAAATTTATAAAAAATCCGACGGGCAAAATTTGTTTATATTTATCGAGCCGAGCGGACGTAAATTTTTTGCTCTTGAATACAAAAGCCCGCTTACGCTTAAGATGCGGCGCATGGCTTTAGGCAACTACCCGCTTTTGACTCTGGCTAAGGCTAGGGAGCTAAGAACGGATTTTTTACGCCAAGTAAGCGACGGGATAGATCCCATAAACGCAAAAATTAGCGACGAGAGTAGAAATTTCGAGCGTTTGGCTATGGAGTGGATAGGTAAAAAAAGCGAGATAATTAAAGAGTGGACGGTGCAAAATCAAACTAGAAACGCGCAAAAATATCTGTTCCCGTATCTAGGTAAGAGGGATATATCGGGCATCACGGCCGCAGAAATAACCGAGGTATTGCGAAAAGTAGAGGATGGCGGCAGCCTGAGCGTGGTAAAAAAGTTGTTTCAATTTTGCGGACAACTATGGCGGTATGCCGTGGCTAGCGGTAAGGCGCCGCATAATATCATCGCCGACATAGATTTTAAATACACGTTTAAGGCCAAAAAGCAGCAAAACTACCCGGCGCTAACTGCTGATAGCGATCTGCGCGCGCTGGTGCTGGCTATCGACGAATACGGCGGCGAGCATAAAACTAAGGTTGCCTTAAAGCTCGGGCTTTATACAGCGGCTAGGTCGTTTAATATACGTGCGGCGCAGTGGAGCGAGTTTGATTTCGATAAAGAAATTTGGAGTATAGAGGCAGGTAAAATGAAACAGGATGAAGTTTTTAAGCTCCCTATGTCTAGGCAGGTCAAGGAATTGCTTCTTGAATATCGTAAATTTGCCGGGCGTAGCGATTATCTATTCTTTAATAACTTTAGTAAAACAAAATATATGAGCGAAAATACGCTAAACGTCGCGCTTAGGCGCATGGGCTACACTAAAGACGAAATAGTATTTCACGGATTTCGCTCAAGCTTTAGCACCGTTTGTAACGAAAACACGCACATTCACGGTTATTCTGAGGCCATAATCGAAAAATGCCTAGCGCACAAAGATGCAAACTCGGTAAGGGCGGCGTATAACAGAGCGGCAAATTTGTCGCACATGAAAGGTTTGATGCAGTGGTGGGCGGATTATTTAGACGGCTTAATCGCTTAAGCCGTCTGCGCAGGAGCGGTTTTAACCGCGCTTTTGATAAAATTTTCGATACTGACCCTAGGATAGACTACTGTTTTTTTGCCTAGCTTGAGCTTCTCGATATAGCCCTCTTTGACGTAGCGCCAAAGCGTAGCGTCGCAAACTCCGCCTAGCATTTCTTTGGCCTCTTTTGTCGTGATGTATTCTTGTCCTATCATTTTCTAATCCTTTCTACTATATTTTTAATCTCTCGTAGCTCGTCTATCCAAGCTCTGTATGGCTCCCTATTTGATCCTAAGGCTAAATCTATCTTTAATTTTAGGCTGTCGAGTCGCTTTTCAAGCGCCGCTAACTCCTCGATTATCGCCCGTATATCTTGTGTTATCTTTTTCATCAAATATTCTCGATGTAAAAATACGCTAGGCGTTGGCTATCCTCCGCCTCATTACGATATTTTGTGTCGTAGCTTTTATCCACGATATACATTATTTTTTCTTTGTTACACGCGTAAAATTCCGCCAAAATAGGCGCGAGCCTTTGTCCCTTGCGTTCGTTGGGCGCAAAGCGCAAATAAAGCAAATCGCAGGCTAGTTGCGGGGCTGTTGTGCCGAAATTTTCCTTACGCACGCGGGCTTTATTTTCCAGTGCGGCCGTTTGAACGTCTATACGCCGTCTGTGCTCGCAGTAGTGCCGCACTATAGGTGTCATTGCCTCGATTAGCTCGTCGATAAATTTGCTTGCCTTTTTGTTAATAAAAAGGCCGAGCTCCTCAGTGCTGTCCATTTTGAGAAATGAGTATGCCATCACGAAAATGGCGGCGTCCTTTAGTTCTGCGGTAGTCATCAATACCCCGCCTCTACGTATTCGCCGCCCTCTACCTTTGCCGCAGCCTCTACGCGCAAGCAGAAATAATAATACTCCGAGCTAACCGTAAGTCCCGCTCCCAAGCAAAACCATACCGCGTCTTGTTCTGCGGCAAATAGCGCTATCAGCCACGCTTCCTCGTCTATCTTACCCGCTTGTTTCAAGGCATTGAATAAAAATTTCAGCGCGCCGTTTTCGTCAAACCAACCGTCGCTGCCCTCTATCGCGGCCAACTCTATACGGTAAACCGCGTAGCTTAAATTTTCGCTCATAATAACCCCCTTATCGTTTCTTTCAATCTCTTCTCGGCCGTCTCGCAATATTTGCTCTCTATCTCGCAACCGATAAAATTTCTATTTAGCTCCTTACACGCTACCGCGGTCGTGCCGCTCCCCATAAACGGGTCGAATATCAAATCGCCCTCGCTTGACGCCGTCAAAACTAGCTTTTTGATTATCTCTAGCGGTTTTTCGCTTGGGTGTCCGTATTTGCTTTTTGACGCGTTGTGAGTGAAAAGCTTTGATCTGCCATTGATTTTTACGCCCTTTTCTCTGATGTAGATTATGTTTTCGACGTCGCTTTTAAAGGTGTTGTTCGTAAAAGGCGCGGCGTTAGGTTTATGCCAAAAAAGTTCGGCTACGTTATAGCCCCTGTCGTATCCCCAATTCATTATTCGCGGCTTTTGCCTAGTCGAGCAAAATATGAAAATATTGACTTTCTTGCAGACGCGCGCTATTTGTTCTAGCGTAGCTTCTACGTCAAAGCCCTGCGAGATTTTATCCAGCGCGCCGTTTTCATATACGGGGCGTTTGCCTAGTCCGCCGCCTTTGGTCGCTATTTCATAAGGCGGGTCGGTTACAACGAGATCCACGCAGTTACCCGGCATTGAGCGCATAAACTCTAAGCAGTCGGCGTTGTAGATTTTATTTGGTTCTGCGGTAGTCATTGCGTAAGCTCCGCAAACAGTGCGCCCGGGTCGTAAATCGTATAGCCGTTTAGCAAAGCGTGATTCATCTCCATCAAAATACCTTTTGAGTCTTGGGTGATGCGATAATCGCAGGTCTTTTCGCTAGGTACGAATATCGCGCCGCAAGAATCAAGCTGTTTTAGGCAAATTTTCATAACCTCGTCATATTCTAGATTCCTATACCGCGCATTGTTAAGCACGGGGCTAAATAGTTCGTATCTCTCGTCTCCGTCAAAAAACTCGTTGGCTTCAGCTAGGGCTTTGATCGCTACGTCGCGCGCCGTTTTCTTGTCGTCGCCGAATGCCGAATATGGGCTACAAACGTAAATCTTAATAACCTCCATCGCGCACTCCTTAAAACGGTATAGTTTCTTCGTCGGCGTAGTAGCTCGCGTCTAAATCCCCGCTAGCAGGCGGTACGTCCTGACCCCGTTCGCGTTTAGGAGCATTCCAAACTATGTCGTATAAAACGTCCTCTTTGGCGTTTTCGCCGGCATTAAAAAGAGCGATATAGACTTTATAGCCCGGTACGGCGGGAGTCTCGATAAAGCCGCTTATGTAGTTTTTAGTTCCGTCTTTGCTCTGCCTGCGCCAAAGCGCGCCTATGATCTGCCTGCCGCCCTCATAGCCTTTGGCTTTTTGCATCGCTAGCTGAAAATCGGGAAACTCGGAATTTTTCTTTTTATCCTCGGCGCTAGAGCTTAACATAACAACCTCTAAAGGCTGTAGAAACGGCACGAATATCGCGCCGCCCACGTATCCTACGTCTGCACCCTCTGCGTTTTTGTAACTTTTGCGTTTGAAATAACCTATGTTCATATCCTACTCCTCGAATAAATTTCGTTCTTTTGGCGTCGCGGTATCCGTGAATATCTCGTCGCCGTCCTCGATGTCACGCTCCATAGTCATCTCTTTTTTGGGATCCAGCATAAATTTAACCCTCTTTGCGGCGTAATCCAACATCAAAACGTCGTAAACGAGTTTTTGGCCGCTAGGGCGTATCTTTAAAATAGGTAAATCCATCTTTTTTCTCCTTTATAAATTTGCTAAATTTTGAAATGTGGCAAAAACTAAAACTAGCGCCAAGGCCGCCAAAATCCTTTTGACCCCGCGGATGAGTAAAACCCATCCTTGCGGCGCGGCCGACGTGTCGTAAATTTTAATCGCTAGCTTTTTCATCTTGCACCTCCGCGTCGACGACGTCGTCCTCAACCTCGATCTCGATCTCGTTTAGACGAGATAAAATCTGCTGCGCCGATACGGCCTCAGGCGGCATGAGGGCTAGGCGGTCCAGCATCTTGTCGTGTCTAGCGGTAGAAAGCGTGCTAAAAAATTTAACTATCTCCATGTCGTCTTTGCTTACGTAGCCTTGCTCGTTTTGCTTTTCGATAATACGTCTAGCCTCTTTTTCTAAAATTTGATAGCTTGCCGCAATTAAGACATTGTTTCTGTCTAAATCTACTTTCGTGTTTTTAACCGCGCTTTCTAGGCTGGATTTTTGAATCAAATTTCTAGTTTGTTTATCCTCGCTCATGGCTAGCATTACCTTGTTTTGCAGAGTCTGCGCCCAGTTAAAATCCTTTTTCCAGCGATTTATAGAGCTGGAAGAGCCTTTTAGCCCTAGCGCGTCTAGCTTGGCGGCTAGCTGTTTCTCGCTGATAGGTTTATAGTCGGTCTCAAACGTCGCGCTATCAAGATATATCTCGAAGGCTTTTTGCTGCGTTTCGTTCATCTGCTTCATGTTTTTACCCCTTGTTGTTTTGGATGTTTCCATCTCCTACTTGACTGTTGCCGTTTATGATTACGCAGCCGTCGTTGCCCGAAATTTGCGTAATCAAAACCGGCACTATAAATACGTTTTTATCCTCGGGCGCAAGGCCAGCCAAAACCGCCTTTAGCCTAGAAACGATCTCGTCCGTATCGCCCGTATCCAGAGCCATAAAAAGCTCGCGTCCGAAAAGTCCTTTATCTTTACTTATCATTGTTAAAACGCCTTTATCGTAAAAAATGCTATTTATTTTTCTAATATAGCCTTGAGCGACGAGATGCAAGATTGTAGTTCGTCTTGAGCGAGTCCGGCTTTATCGTAAATTTCTTTAAGCTCCGAAATTACTTGCGGCGGTATCTCCGCCCGGTCCTGCACGAAGCTCCATTTTTCTCTTTGTAAGTCGCAAATTTCGCGATCTTTGCTATTTATTTTTTCCTCTAGCTCTCCGGCAAATCCCATGTACTCATATAGGCGAGATTGTATTTTTTCTTTTTCTTCTTCGCTTTTTTGGCTTCGTCGAGCTTGCCTTCTAAAAATTCTATCCGCCTCATTAGATCGGCCGCGTTCTCGTTGCCTCTTTTTACGCCCGCTTCGAACGATTTTCTGTTGTCCATTAAAACCATGCGAAATTCTTTGTTTTGGGCGGTTAGTTTTTCGCACTGCCCGATTAGGCGTCTATTTTCGGCGCGCAGGTCGAAAATCTCCTTGTACTTGCCGTCATCGTCTATCAGCTTGGCGGTTCGTAGCTCTTTCTCGCACTTGATAAAGTACTTCCTAGCCGCACGGCCTTTGTCGTTGTTTTCTACCATACAAAGCTCTTTGGCCATATCTAGCGTGACGTAGTACTCTTTCATCGGGCGGCCGTTGGTGGCGCTTATATCCACGATATAGTCCTCGTTTTCTACGAAGCCGTATTGAGAGATACGGTTTTTAATCCAATTGGCAAATTCTTGCTGTGAACCTAAAAAGGCGTGAAGCTCTCTGGCGTTAGCCGAGTTTTCTTCGGCGCCTATAACTTGATCCGATAAAACTTGAGGTAGTTTCATCTCATACTCCTTGAAATATTTTTAAAGATTGCAACCTTAAAGAAAACTTTTTGACAAATTTATCAAAAAGTTTTCTTTAAGGTTCGTTGTAAGCTTAAACGAAACTTTTTCATAAAATTATGAAAAAGTTTTCTTTAAGGTTTGAGCGTAAGGGTATGGGGTATAAATTTGGGATTGTAGAAAATGATTGCATTCGCTTACCTTTTCGTATTGAATTGATAAGCGAATGATTACATATAGTTACTTAAAATATACTTAATGCTAACTATATGCCTACTAAAAAGTAAGTAAAAGATATTTTTTAGTCTTTTTTGTCGGTTTTGACGTCGTTGATAATTAAATTTATGATGTATTGGGTCGTGTTAATGCCCAATTCATCGGCTTTTTTGTCTAACATCTCTTTGAGTTTAGCGCTCATAGTAAGCATTATGCGCTGCGCTTGCTCTTTTTCTTCCGCCATATTCAGCTCCTTTGGATAAATTTTATCCCGACATTATAGCCAAATACCCTTATAAAGGCGTTTTAACAATGATAAGTTAAAGATCGTAAGAGCCTAAATTTAGGCGTTTGCTAAATAAAAGCCCTTATCTGCGTCAAAGCCCTTTAACGCGGATAAAGGTTTGTTCCAGGCCGTTCCACATATTCGTTTTTTGATGGAACAGGTCTAAGCCCCTAAAATACGGTATTTGCTTTTAATCTTGTTCCATAAGTTTAAAAAGTATGGAACAGCTTTTAACCCCGATAAAATCGTTATTGATTTGATTAAGATTTCTTTTTGTTCCACCTTTTTTACCTATATTGGCTAAGAAAAAAAACATAAAAATAAAATAAAGCCTAAGAATAAATTTAGTAACAAAAAATATAACAATATACGAAAAAACGACGGAACACTGGAACAGCGCCGCGCAAAGCCCGAAATAATCGTGTCTCAAAGCGTTCCACCCCTGCTGGAACAGCCTGGAACAGCCTGGAACAAATCCGTCTTTTTTCTCTAGTTTTTTACTGCTCATTGCTATCTCCCGTTATCTCGGACATAGACCTAAAATTCATGTCTTCAATCATAACAGTAGCTCCTGAAATCATCACGGACGTAAATTCAAGATCATTAGTAAAACATATGCGCCCCATGCATCTAGGGTTATCGGAAACGCCGGGCGAAAGTCTGCTAATCCTTTTTCGAATCGAACACGCTTTTATATTTAGTAATTTAAGCTCGGCTTTTAGGCGGCTTAGAAACTGAGCATCGGACATCTTATATCCGCCTTTGTCGGCTATGTATTGTTTAAAGACTTGGCATAGGTAAGCCGTCGGGATATAACAAAATTTGTCTTCTCTTATAGCTTCTTTTATAAAAGTTCTAACCGGATTTACCTCGTCTTTATATTCTTCGATCTCCGTTAGCATGCGTTTTGACTTGGTAAATTTGCCTTGCGATATAAGCCTATCAAGACCGTCCATAGCCGCGGTAAATATCCCGCTCATCTCGTCGGCGAATCGCTCGGATAAATTTCTAATCTTTTTATCGTCGGGGATTTCCGCGTCGAAGGTTAAAGGTAGCATACGTCTAAAAAATCCGTTATCCAAATTTTGCTTAGGTTTTTCGTTGCCCGCAAAAGCAAGCTTCGGCTTTTCGCTAGGGGGAAGGCTAAAGGGCGTTTCTCCTTTTGGGTTTATGCTCACTTCGTCTTTTGCCGAAACTAGAGTTTTTAAAACCGATAGCTGGCCTTTGTCGGTGCCGTTTTTGTCGATCTCGGAGCCGATATTTAAAAATTTGCCCACTAGGGCGTGGGTTTGGTGTCCCTCAAATTGCTGAAGTTGAAGCGACGAAACGTTATCCGCGCCGAAAAAATCCCTAATAACGCTTAAAATAACGCTCTTGCCGTTGGCGCCGCTTTTGCCGTATAAAAATAAAAAGCTTTCGAACTCGTGGCTAGGCAAAAAGCAGTAGCCGATAAACTCCATAAGGGTTTTGCGATCGTCTGCGTCAGGCAGGACTTGGCGCAAAAATTTATCCCACTTCGGGCATTTGGCGCCTTTGTCGTAGTTAAACTCCAAAATATTTAGCGTAGCGTCGCGCGGATCGTGCATAGGTTTAAAAGTTCGCACGCCGTTTTTGCTAATAAATAGCGTGCCGTTTTTAAAATTTACGATGCGGCGCGGGTCGTCTCGCCTGATAAAGTCGAGTGGTTTAGCCGTGTTTAGGACGTTATCGATGATCTCTTTAGCGTTTTTAACGCTGGCTTTTTTCTTGTCCACGCAGGCTTTGTTCATCCAGTGTTCTTGGATAAAATAGCTAAGCGCGGAATGGTCGAGCTTAGCGTAATGGGTTTTAGTCCAAAAATAAAGCTCGCCGCGATACTGCGCCGTTTGGTAACCTAACTTGCCTAGACTTTTCCTAAAACTCTCGGTCATATCCGTGATATGAGTTTGGTGATAGTTGGTTAGAACGGTTTTGTTGATATATAAAAGCTTGTCGAAAACTTCGCTAAATTTATCAAAATCGCCTTTCTCACCGTCTTCTAACAAAAAGCCCTCAAAATAAGCCTTTTTAAAGCGGACGTATTTTTCTCCGGTTTTTTTCTTAAGTTCTTTGGCTTGTTTTAGCACGGCCTGGATATAGGGTTCGTCCAGCTCGCCTTTTACGGTAAAAATATTTATATAGTTGCCGTCTTTGTCCATGGCCAAAATTTCGCCGAAAATCTCGTCGAAATACCTAATAATCTTTTTGGTTTTATAGGGCGCTAGTTTCTCCGATAAATTCGGAAAATAGTCGCAAATCTCGTCGATGACTAAATTCGTGGGCTCAAAGCAGCTAAAAGCGACGGCGTCCAGGACGTTTTCTGCCTGCAATTTAAACGCGTAGTCGTGTAAATAGTCGCTTATGTCGTACTTTTCCTCGATACCTTTAACCAAGGCGTAAAACATCACGATGCGGATGCTTTTGGCGACGTCTTTTATCTCGTAAAATTTCTTGATAGCGTTTTCGTAGCCTGCTTCGTCGTGATCGAACCAGATGAAAACGTGCTTGTCCCTTAAAAGCTCTTTGTGTTCTTCCCAGCTGGCCGTTACGCCGCCTAAAGTTAGGGCGCATACGTCAAAGCACATCAGATTGAGCGCATCTTTTTCGCCCTCGCAAATAACCACCTTATCGCCTTTGTAGTCGGCATAGAAATTTAGCGGGAACGGGCTAGCGTGCGCGCCGCTCTCGCCTATCCATTTGCCGGGCATTCGCTCGCTAGTTAGCTCGCCTTTAGTCGCGTCGTAAGCAAATTTCTCTCTATATTTGATATTTACCGGCGCGCCGGCAGCGTCTCTAATGATGATAGCCAGGCTTTTATGCTCGAAGCTATAGCCGATAAGTTCGCGACTATACGCGTCGAAGTTATCGCTAGGCGTCGGGAATAGAGCCGAAATTTGATCCTTAATCAAATCGTAATTTTTAATCTTGCTTTCTACGAGCTGCGGAGCGGTTTTAGATAGCCTAAACTTAAGCTTGGCTTCCTTGTCCGCGCGCTCGGCGGCTTCTTTTTTCATGCGAGCTTCATTTTCGGCTTTTAGCAGGGCTTGGTGCGCCTCGTAGGCTTTCTTTTCCTCTTCGGTCATCTCTTTTGCGTTGATAGTATTTGGGATACCGAAGTGATCGCAAACCCTTTTGGCTGCTTGAAGCGGCGAAATTTGCTCTTTTAGCTCGACGAATTTAACGATATCGCCGCTAGTATTGCAAGCAAAGCACTTGAAATACGCGCCGCTAGCGTCGGAGTTAATGCCTAGGCTAGGCGTGGCGTTGTTGTGATCGTGAAACGGACAAAAGGCGTTACCGCCTTTAAACTCGATACTATAAACGCTCTGAATAAAATCTTTAAAATCGTGTTTGGATACCGTTTGTTTAATTGTTTGGAAAATGCTATCGCCGCTCATTATTCCACATCCGCAAAAAGGTTATTTTCTCTTATAAATTTTTTTAAAATTTCTACGACTTCGTGTGCGAAACCCGGGTTTTTGAAGCGAAAACGCCTAAAATAAAAATATATCGCGGTCTTGTTTTTCCCGGTATGTTTGGCTACGTAGTCCGCAAGCGCGCTTTCGCTGGCGGCGCATTCAAGAGCTTTATAGTACCAATCCGCCACCTCGTCAAAGTGCGGGCAAAGGTAGTTTTGCTTTACGAAGAGGGCATGCTCCAAAATCAAAAAGCGATCGTGACGGTCGTTTTTGCGGTCTAGGTAGCTCAAATTTTGCAGATTTTTCTTGCAAGTTTGCAAAATAGAAGCGTGGTCTATGCGCACGTAATCCCTCGTTGCAGTCATGGCTTAGCCTTTTTTGCGTAAGATTAGGACTAGTGTTCCTAGCGTCAGTATAGCGCCTCCGACGAAAGCGCAGACGACGATAGCGATAACTCCGAATGCGAATTGCTCGGTCATCGAATATCCTTTTAATCAAATTCACTCTTTAAGCCCCTCTGAGATATAATCAAGCTGCAAAACAAAATCCAACCCAAAGGAGCTAAAACAATGAATATCGTAAAAGTTCAATCCTCCGCAATCGCATACGTCGGATACGACGAAGCCTCAAAAACCATGCTCGTAAAATTCCACGGGTCAAAACCCGAATATAAATTTTGCGGCGTGCCTAAAAGCGTTTTTAAAGAGCTCATTAGCGCGCCTTCCGTCGGGACTTATTACCACAAGCACGTAGAGGGTAAATATCTCTGCCCCGAATTCGCGAAATAGTCCTTAAAAGATCGTCCAGCTCTTTTAAAATTTCTTTATTGTCTATACGCCAACTATAGCCCTCTTGCGGCTCGGTATTAACATCGTCGGTGATAACGCAGTTGCTGTGAAACGCAAAATCATGCTCGCATTTTCGCAATACACGCAAGATACGTCTTTTTAAAATTTCCCTACGCATCGTCTTATAACCATCCGTAAAATGCGCCTACGAAACGGTAAGCGCGTTTCATCCTGTCGTTGGGTGAAAGATCCATCCTCACGCCGCACTCGTTTTTAAAAATCTGCATAATCCTAACTATGGCATCCAGATCGCCGCCGTTAAAGCCCGCTTTTCTAAATGCGTGTGCCATCTCTTCTTCATCCGTTAAAGCACAAACGCGCACGTGTTTGCCGTCTTGATTTTCGCTCTCACGCATCGCTTCTCCTTTTGTTAAAAATTTCACCTTGGCCTTGATAGAGCCAGTTTTGATTAAGTCCGTAGGTATCGCAAAGCTTGATCACCCACTCGTAGGGGATGAGCTTACGGCCAAAACGTACCTCGTTAAATATATATTTGCTAGTTTTTAGAAATTTGCAGATTTTGACCTGTTCTAGCCCGAAAATCAGCCTAATGCCCTCTAGCCTGTCGCCGACGGTCTTGAGGTTGATAACTTCGCTCGGGTCACTACGCCTCATAGATAAATCCTTTTTAGCTTAAATTCGCTATAATTTGTGGTAAAAAAATCAAAACTTTTAACTTAAGGCTGATTTTTTATGGTTTTAAATCAAAAGTTTTGATTTAAAACCTATTTTTGTAAAGCGTTAAATCAAAAAACTTTACTTAATTTTGAAGTAATTATAACTTCATTTTTTTTATTTGTCAAGTATTATGACGAAATAAATTTTAAGAAAGGATTAAAATGAATGCAGATGAAATAATAGGGCGTCTCAGATTTTGTCTCGGAGCAAAAAACGATACGGAATTGGCGGAAATTTTAGAAATTCCATATAAGACTTTAGCTACTTGGAAGACCAGGGGTGTCGTGCCTATGAGCAGAATTCAAAATATCGTCAACGAGAAAAATATAAGCCTCGATTGGCTTTTAAACGGAACGCATATATCAAACAATACCAACTCCGTGATCGTAAACGGTAGCAACAACGGCAGCATCGTAAATGGGCACCAAACTGAAGTAACACCCGATTTTATGGAAGTAATCGAGCTATATAAACAATACGGCAATACAAAAACTTTGCAAAATTTTAAAAACGAAATACTAAAAATCAAAAATTTAATGGAGGGGCAAAGCGTATTCGAAGAGGATGTAGTCCGAGTAAAAGCATATATGGAGCAAGAGATAATCTTTTACGGCGACGATCTGAAAGACTTCTTTTTGCAGGGAGACGAACGCTCGGCCATGATGTTATTGGATGAATTTGGCGTACCTTATAAAAATTCAGAAATCGAGACGAGTTTTATAAAAGAGGGTGATAATGAGCGTGCTAAGCTTAAGGTGTGTTTTTTTAAAAAAGTAAAAAAGGTAAAAATTTAAGGAGATAAAAAATGAAGCAAGTTTTTTTAGCCATATTGCTTTTGATTGGCTTTTGTGGATGCGCGGTTTCTATCCCAAAGGTAGAGCAACAAGCATACAATAAAGAGGCAGCCGAGGAGGCAAAGTACATCATAAACTATGTAGTCGGCGAGGATGGTTATGTGGATAAAAGCATGTATGATCATTTTTGGGAAGTCATAAATTCCATAAAGGATCCAAAAGAAAAATTTTATACTATAGTTTTTTTAAAGGATAACAATTATCCGCCATTAGTTTTTGTTAAAGAGTTTATGGCTTCAGCATTAGAAACACATAGTAAACATGAGGTTGTTAAAACGGTAGGATTTAAGAGTTACGAGGCAGATATTACTAGTTTATATAAGCATTACTACGATGCAGAAAAACTAAACAGATATAACGAGCTTATACCAAAATTTAATAATAGACTCAAAAGACTAGCAGAAGGCGAAAAGGATATAGCAGAAGAGCGGGAATTCGTCGGAGTTGGAAGTACTGGCGAGAAAATATACGGAGATCCGTTTGTTGGAAGAGAGGATGGATTTAGGCTTTTATACAACGGAAAGCAGGGGTATTATAGGTTTTCTGTTGATGAAGTAACACAGGAACTAAAGCAAACAGCCGACGCAATAAATAGGCTTGATATTTTATTTACAGAAAACTATAAAGGCGATTTTCCAAATTGAAATTTTTAGCCTTATTTTTAATACCTATTTTTCTATTTGCGCTCGAGGGTAAAGTCATAAGCGTAACGGACGGCGAGTTTAGTAAAAATCAAAAATTTAATAGAAGGAGACAAAAAATGAGCGGAGTAGATCCTAAAAACGGCAAGCTGTTATATCATATAACGACGATCGAAAATTTAGAAAAGATACTTGAAAGCAAGAAACTAAAGCCTAGAAGCGAGCTTGAGGGCGCAAATTTTAACGATACTGCAAATCATGAAATACTAGACAAAAGAAAAGCCGCTAACCTAGACGAATATGTGCCTTTTCACTTTTTTGCTAACGGGCCTTATGACGGTAGCGTAAGAAAAGCCAATCCAAATACGAGCTTCGCGTATATACGAGTATTTAGGGAGACGATAAAGCAGGAATGCGGTATAATAGTAGGGCATCCGTTAAATCATGAAACAATAGATATAAAAAACTGGGACGACGGCATGGAGCTCATAAACTGGGATTTAATGGCGCAAAGAAACTATCAAGACGACGAGTGCAAACAGATGTGTATGAGCGAAGCGGTGCATAAGGGGGCTTTGTCTATAGATAAAATCCAAAGCGTAGTAGTGCCGCAAAAATACGTAGAAAAAATAAAAGCCGTCAAAGATGAGTTAGGCGCAAAATTTTTCGTAGATCCGGACGATACCCTTTTAGCCGAAAATGAAAAGATAAAAACAGAAGATAAGGACAAAAAATAAGGATAAAAAGATGGGAACCATAAGATATGCCGTGGGCAACCTTTTAGAATCCAATCAAGAAGCGTTAGTCAATACCGTAAATTTAGAGGGCTATATGGGTAAAGGCATAGCCTATCAGTTTAAAAAACGCTTCCCCGAAAATAATAAAGCTTACATAGAAGCTTGCAAGAGTAACGATATAGGCATAGGCAAGGTTTTCCCATTTAAAGAAGACGGTAAAATCATAATAAATTTCCCCACAAAAGACAGATGGCGCGAAAAGACTAAAATAAGCTATATAGAAGATGGGCTAGAGTCGCTAAAGCGCCTAATAACCGACAGGGGCATAAGCTCGGTGGCTATACCGCCGCTAGGGTGCGGCAACGGCGGGCTGGAGTGGAGCGAAGTAAAGCCGCTGATAGAAGAGCGGCTAAAAGAGCTAAAAAACGTCGCGGATATACTGATATACGAGCCGACTTTAAATAGCCCCAGCGTAAAATCCAAAAACCAACCCGTTATAACGTTGTCTAGCTTTTTGATACTGGCGTGCATGAAAAATTTAAGATTCGCAGACAAAGTAAGCATGCAAAAAGCCGCGTTTATATTAAATTTGGCGGCGAAAAATAACTTTTTCGAGTTTAACGAATATAAGCACGGGCCGTACTCTCGCGGCGTAGAAAAGGCGCGCGAAGTAGCCGAGGCGTTTTTAGAGTATCACGATTTAAATAGATATGCCGTTAAAGACTTAGATAGGGCCGTAAGGGCGGCGTATAAAACCGTAGCCGGAGAAAAAACCGAATACTACGCGCCGATAATGAAAAAGGTTAAGGAAATTTGGAATAGCTTCAAAAGCCCCAAAGAGCTGGAAATAGCCGCTACGGTCCTACATATAATACAAAACCGCGGCGATATCGATAAATACGGCGTCGTCGAGTACTTTTTAAACGGATATCCAAAAGAGGACGCGAGCAAGTTCGGCCGAGACGAAATTTTAGAAAACATAGACGGTTTGGTAAAAGACGGCGTTTTGCAGGCGGATATTTTCGGAAATTTAAAAATAACAATCTAATTTATACGTTTTTTAGGAAACTCATAATCTAAACTATCCGCAAAAAAAAGCGGAGAGTTTAGATGGATAACGATTTAGATTTAATCGAAAGAGCCTTTAGCGATCTTGAAAACCATAAAGAAAGATTTTTAAAATGCGAAGCGGCGTTTCTAGCCACATACAAAGACGATAAGCGAACTAGCAAGCTCAAAAACTCCGAGCGTAGCCGCTCAAAGCTCTACGTTCCACTCATCAAAACCACCGTTTTTATCATACATGCGATTTTTAAAACAAGCTTCATGTCCGATCGATGTCCGATCGAAATCACGCGCGTCGGGCGCAGAAGCGATGACGATCTAGTCCTGCAAAACGCACTCACGGCGGTACTAAAAAACCGCTGGAAGAAAAAAGAGCACCGCGTGGGGCTAAGTAAGGCCGTGCTAAGCGCGCTATACTTGCCGCTAGGCATAGTAAATCTTTTCTACGACAAAGAGCAGGGCGATATCGCTACGCGCTTCATCCCTATCACCGATCTAGCCTTTGACAAATACGCAAGCGATATCAACGACATAGAATACGTCTGCTACAAGTGGCGTCAATCCGTGCGCCAGGTCGAGGAAAAAATCAAAACGAAATTTTATAAAGGCAAGGACAAAGATCTCATCCTAGGCTCAAAGGTAGAGTGGAGCCAAAGGGTGCAGATGAAGGATATCTACAAAAAAATCTACGTAAACGGCCGCCAGATGTGGGAGCTAAAGAGTTTTGCTAATGACTTCTTGGTAAGAGAGACCAAATTTTCGACTCTGCCGTTTCACTTTGGCTACTGCATAGACGCGATGCCTAGCATCGAGGAGAGCATGCGCGAAAACGAAAATGCCGTATACGGCTCGTGCGTGCCGGAAATCGTTAAAGAGATCCAAGAAGAATACAACATCAAGCGCAATCAAAAAATCGATATCACCGAAAATCAGATAGACCCGTCGTTTGTGGTAGATAAAGCTAGGGGTGCGGTGGCGGTTAGCGACGTGATGGCGAGAAAAAAGGTTATTAGGGTAGAAACTGAGATAGGCGCTAGGGTAAGCGACGTGATAATGCCGTTCCCGACGCCGCCTACGTATCAGCTAAGCGAAGAGATAAATATGCTCGGCAAAGAGTACGAGATAGCTACGGGCGTAAATAGCGTAATGACGGGGCAAACTAGCCCGAGCGATCGCCGCGCTATGGGCGCGCTGCAAACGGTAAACGCCGCAAGCTCGATGAGAATAGAGAGCATGATGCAAACTCTGCTAGAAACTATGCTCTCAAGCTACGCGCAGCACTTCGTAGAGCTACTATACCGTTTCGTAAGCGACGATGAATTCGTAAAAATCACCGAAGACGAGAACGTGATAGACGTGATCGGCACGCTCGCGCAAAGAAAAGCAAACCGTCTGGATTTTGACGTTTCGGTAAATTTCGGCACGACGATAGCAAACGAAGTAAAAATCAATCAACTAAACGGACTACTGGGCGTGCTAGCGCAAAATCAAATCAGCTCGCCGAAAATAACGGGTGAAATAATCAAAGAGGTGCTAACTCTAATCCTGGGCGAAAACGCGCCGATAGAGCAGGTAGACGAGGCTATGGCGCAGATGTCGGCGATGCAGGAGGCGGCGCAAGCTCAGGCCATGGAGCAGGCGCAAATAGAACAAGCGCAAGCGGAGCAAGAAGAACAGGCACAAAGCGAACCGAGCGAGGAGGAGATAGAGATGGCGGCTTTGGCAAACGGCGGGGTGTAGATATGGGTACCGTCTTGAAATTTTATACTTTTTTTAGGACGCGGGTAAATAAAATAATAAAAATTTTAAAGGAGAGGACATGGCGTATAGGGACAAATACGAGGTTTTGGGCGTTATCGTCGCTTTGGCCACGAACGGGCTTAGCGTCTACAAAAAAGGCGAAGACGAAGGACAGATTAGCGGCGGGAGTATCGGCGACGTGGTGGTGCGAGATAAAGGTGAGGATGGCTTTGCCTCCGTGAATATCATAAGCGAGCAAGAGTGGGAAGCTATGCCGCAAAACGAGGCGGCCGAGGCCGAGATGAAGCAAGCCGCATCCGGTGCGAAAAATCTCGCTCCTGAGCTAGCTAAAGCCAAAAACGAGATAGAGCGCTTGAAGGCTGAAATTTTAGAGGCCAAAGGCGAGGCCGAGCGCTTTAAAGAGGAGTGTGCGAGCTTGCAGGAGCGAATAAGCGCGGCTGCGGGCGAAAATTTAACTTTGACTCAGGAAATTCAAAAGCTCGAGGCCGAAAATAAAAAGATAAAAGAGGCGGCCAAAAAAGCAGAGAAGAGCAAAGATAACGCGCCTAATGCAAACGAGTCGCAGGAGAGTTTAATATGATTAAGAAAAATACGGCGCGTCCGCAAGACGCGGTGTGCTTCAGAGGGGTGCAGGGGATAAAATCCCCGCTCGTAAAGGCGGGCTTAGCTCGCCTGCGAAGTAAAGGAGGTAATTAATGCCGGATATATACGATCAGGATTTAGAGGGGCTGGCGGCTGCAGAGGAGACGCAAACGCAAGAAGCCCAGGCAGCCGTAAAAACCGCAGATAAACCACAGGTACAGGCGGAAACTAAAACGTCCGCCCAGGCCCAGTCGCGAGCCGAGGCGAGCACAGACGACTCCGTAAAACTCAATAAAGAAGAGTACGCGGACTTTCAAAGAATGCGCCAAGCCGCGCAACTTTCGCAGATGGAGACGGATTTTAGGAAGAGTTATCCCGATTTTGATATGCAAAAAATCACGGATAAGATTTTGGAAATCGACGAGAAAAATCCCGGCGCGGGCGACGCGCTGCTAACGCCGGTCGGGCTTGAAAACGTCTATCTAAAATTTTTCCACGGCAAGGCGCAGGAGCAGACGGATGATGAATTCGACATAGCGCGAGGAACGGGCGGCGGCGTGAGCGTAAAGGAGCTCATCGGCAAGATCAACAAAGGCGAGGCTAGCGATAGCGAGAAGCAGGCCTTTTATTCAAGATTCTTTTAAGGAGTAAAAAATGCCGGTTAAAACTGGATTAATGACGACGGAAGAGGCGTTTGGAAGCTCAGGCGCTCTTTTAGAAAAATCGATAAAGCAAATAGGGTGGGAGACGACTCCTTTTTATAGCGCGATTTCGCTTGGCGTTCCGATAGACAGGACGTCAAGGGCCGCCATGGGGCATAAGTGGAGCTACGACGAGTTGCCGGACGGCGATTTGAATAACGCCCACGCAGAGGGCGGGCCGAAAGCGCCTGCGAAGTATTATACTGGCGGCGAGCTCATAAATCACTTCCAGATAGTTAAAAATACCTACGGCGTTTCCGGCTCGCAAAAGCCTACGACCGACACGCAAGGTAAGGGTAGCCTAACAAAGCAGGGCGAATTTAGTTCGGTAGAGCATAAAAAGTCTATCGAAAAGGTCTTACTCTCCGGCCAAACGGCGGTTCAGAGGGTAAATACGGGAACGCCCGTGATAGGCAAATGTGGCGGGTTAAAGAGCTTTTCTACCGCCATCAATACGATCGACGCGACAAATACCGATCTAACGATGCAGATGATAAGAAATCTGTTTAAAATCGGTTGGAGCAAAGGCAGACCGTATGAGTTCATGATGGTGAACGACAAGCAAAACGATAGGTTGCTTGACATCCTAGACAAGATCAAGCAGGCGAATATGACTGAGAAATATCTAGAGAGCGAAGTGTTGGCGGTAAAAAACACATACGGCCACGTAAAAGTACTGCTAAATCCGTTCCTTGATCAAAACGAAATCATTGCCTTTAGAAGCGATGATATATTTAAGGTGAATTGGCGCCCTATGGAAGTCAATGAGCTGCCGACCAGCAACGATGCGGTCGAAAAGGAAGTGCTGAGCGAATTTACGCTCCGCGTGTGCACGCCGGTGGCGTTTGCTTGGCTTAAAAATCTGAAAGTTTAAGCAAAGGCTGTCGGCCTTTGCTTAAACCGAGGAGTAAAGATGACCTTTTCGGAGTTTAAAAACCTATACGAAATCAACACTCGCCGCGGCGTAAAAATATGCGGAGATGACGAGTTTAGATCGTTAATGCGTCAAACCGCGGCGAAGATACATAGGGCCATAACGGTCCTAGAAAAGATCGAGATAGACGATAGAAATATAGACGTAGACTACTATCTCTCAAAAAAATATTTCGTAGCTAAATTTCGTCCTCCTCGCGCGGGGACGGACGAGATGGACTACGAAGACGAGAGCCTGCTGGCGGCTCTAGGCTACGGTATCGCCGCGGCAAGAGCCGGGGACGACAAGGATCGTTTTAAATTTAATAAGCTGTACCTCGCGGCTCTTTGTGAATACGAAACGAGTAACTTCGACGACGCGAGTTGCGACCTGCAAAGCGCGCTTGGAGCCAAAGGATACGCTAAGCCGTACGAGATCGGCTCTGAAGTCGGGACGTATTTTCTTTGGAGTGAGGAGTTTTTAAATAATTTAGACTTTTACATGGCCGACCGCGCAAAATGTAAAAGTCTAAGTTGTAGGAAATTCATATACAAATTTATGGATTTTCAAAACGGTAAGTATCAAGACAGAGCCGATCTAAGAGACCTAGACAGGGTGATGAGAGCAAGAATAAGACCGTAGGAGAGAACATGCAAGACAGAGAATTTACGCAAATTTGTAAGGAAATTTTAGCCCTTAGCGAAAAAATTAAAGAGCTAAATTTAGCCCGCCTTGAAACAATTTCGGTGGAGATAAAGCTAGCCAAAAACAGCTTTGATAATAAAAGCGGGGAGATGGACGCAAAGATAACCGAATTTAACGCCGTAGCCCAAAGGCTGGAGCCGCTAAAGCAGTCTTTGGCCAAGGCTGAAGAGATCCTCGCCAAAATCAAAGAAAACGGCGGCGCCGGCGTAAGCGAGGAAAAGGCAAAACAACTAATAAACGAGGCCGTGGACGGGCTAACGAGCACGGTAGAAGAGCTAAAACAAAAAACGCCTATCGACGATACGACCGCGGCCGAAAATAAGACGTTTTCTAGCAAAAAGATAGAGGATACGTTCATCAAGAAAGACGAGGCTCCAAGCGGCGGGGTGGACGAAGCCAAAGTAAACGAGTTAATCGCCCAAAAAATCGTAGATTTAGCAAGTAAGAGAAATTTGGCCGAGGCCGTGAGCGACAAGATAGACGCAAATGCATTAAACTCCGCGCTTGGCGGACTCGCATCAGCAGTGGACGGGAAAATATCCACGGTTGCTGCCGCAGCGGTAACGCAGTCCTCGCTAAATAAATACGTCAAAGCGCAAAATCTTTCAGGTAATACTATAGATTTTACGCAGGGCGTAAATTTCGTCGGCCAAAGTATCTCGGGACAGCTTACGGCTACCAATATTACGGCAGAGCAGAATAGAGGAAAAAGCGGACTGATATATATCCACGGCAATGGGGTCACGAGTCTTTCGAGCGATTTTCAAATAATTAATCCCGACGATGCTACTTACGGTAAAGGCTACGTCTTTTTGTCCTATTTTATAAACCCGTTTGACAATAAAGTCATCGTCCAATTTATTAAAAAGGCCGCATAATGTTAAAAGGCGCATTTTTTCTCGGCGGCAAGGCTAAAGAGTCTTATCCGGACGTAGCAAGGGTAGAACCCGACGGAATGATAGTTTGGGGGAAAAGAATACCCGAAAATTTCACTACAAACATAAGAACTCAAATCTCCGCATGGCATAAAAACAAAATAGATTTTTCCCAAATAGTTTCCATAGGGGCGAATAACTTTAACGACGGCTTTATGTTTAGAGATCTAACGCAAGAATACGTTAAGTTAGAGTTGCCTAGCCTTGAGAGCTTGGGGGAAAATTGCTTTAACGATATGAACTCTTTTGATCGTCTGATAGTACCGAAAATAAAAAGCGTAAAAAACTGTTTTAATAGATGTTATCCTTGGTTTATAAAGATGGATGGGTTGCAAAGGGTAGAAGGAAATAGCTTTAATAACCTTAGAACCGGGGATAATATATTCTTGCCGTCCTTGGAAAGCATTACCGGAACGGGGTCTTTTTGCAATTTCCCAAATGTTTTTGGAATCACATTTAAAAAGCTAAAGTCCGTATCTGCCGGAAATTTTCTAAACGTAAATCCAGGGTTATCTCAATTTGGCGTTAGTTCGTCGATAGATAGCGCAAGCGAAAGCAATCTAAGAAGTTCGCTCGGCTCGTCGGTCAAGATAAGAAAGTGGTAGAGCTATGTTAAGTTTTAAACAAATTTCTCAAGTAGCGCGTAATTTCGCGGTTGAAATTCCTATTGAGATTTTGCACTTTTTCATCGTGCCGATAGCATTGCTAGCCTGCGACGAAAAAAGCGAGAATTTGCCCAAATGGGCAAGCTGGTCCGACGACCCGGACTACGGCATCAACGGAGACGACGGCTGGCGTAACGAGCACTACCCAAACGGTAAGAATAGGACGTATTGGGCGCGCCTTTGCTGGTTGTACCGCAACCGCATAGGCGTATTTAGCGCAAAGTACCTGGGCGTCAAAGTAGAGGACATAGACGCAAACAGCGTGCGCGCGATCGGAGATACGCTAGCGACCTACAACAAAGGGCGAAAGAATACCGAGTGTCTCGTAACCTGCAAGCTAAAAGACGGACGCGAGCGTTTCGGCTACTATCGCGAGATCAGATACGGCAAATCAAAATGGTATTGCCGAATTTACCTCGGCTGGAAATTAATGGACGTCATAGGTATGCGCGAAGACAACAAAGCCGAGTATATGGACGAAAATGACAAAAAGATACTGCAAACGGTTTGGGCGATCAATCCCGTAAAGAGGATAAAACAATGAAGCCCTCAACAAAGAAATTCGTGATCATAGCTGCCGTTATATTGACGGCCATATTTTTATTAAATTTAGTCAAATAAAGGAGACAGTAATGCAAAAATACATAGGAACCAAGGAAATCAAAGCCGCGCCGATGAGCCGCGGAGAATACAACAAACTGCGCGGATGGGAAATACCTGCGGAGGAAAATCCGAACGACGAGGGTTATCTTGTAGAGTATGTCGATAGCAAAAAGAATCACCCGAATTTTGACGGCTACATCTCGTGGTCGCCTAAAAACGTCTTTGAAGCCGCTTATCAAAACATCTCCGAGGGGTTTGATTTCGGCTCCGCGATACGATTTTTAAAACAAGGCAAAAGAGTGGCGCGCAAAGGCTGGAACGGAAAGGGGATGTTTTTGTTTTTAGTTGAAGGGTCTAAATTTACCGTAAATCGCGAACCGCTTTTATCTATCTTCGGCGAGGGGGCGGAGGTTGATTATTGCCCTCACATTGATATGAAAACGGCTGATGAAAAAATCGTGCCGTGGCTTGCCAGTCAGACGGATGTCCTTGCTATTGATTGGGTATTGGTAGAATGAATTTTCTAATCGCAAACAAACTCTGGTTAATCGTAATTGGCGCTCTTGTGGGCGTAATGCTAGGTCTTGGAGTTGAAATTTGGAAATTAAAAGGCGACATCAAGGACGCAAAAGCAGGGCTAGCCCAGGCGCAAACAGAGCTTGCTATAAAAGAAGCAAATTTGCAAATTTCGGCGGCAAATTTAGGCGAGTGCAATGCAAAAATAGACCTGCAGAATGCAAAATTTAAAGACCTTGAAGTAAAAAAGCCCAACGTAAAAAAGACGCAAGAAAAAGCAAGAAGCAAATTTGAGAGCATAAAGCCGCTTGCTACGCAAAACTGCGAGGAGAAGCTGGAGCGATGCGAAAGGATATTTGATGAGCTTGCGCGCTAAGATCGGGCTTTTTTGCGTCGCCCTATTGTTTTTTGGCTGCGCAGGCAAAGAGCCGCAGGTGATCACTCGGACAAAATATCAAGACGTGTATATCGCCGTGCCTTGCATCGACGAGATGCCGCAAAAACCGGAGCGAGACAGAAGCGATCCGGACAATCAAAAAAAGATTGCAGAGTATTTTAAGGCCTGCGAGGACCTGCTAAAACAATGCTTAAGGGGCGCACGATGAGCGAAATGGTAATCAAAAAAATCATGGGCTTTAAAATCAGCAAAAAAAGGGCGCTAGAAATAACTTTGTCGGTCCTGCTCGCCTTGATTTTCGGAGCGGCGATAAGATGAATTTTCAAGAATACCTATACCTACTTTGGGTATTGGTGGTGGGCGCTATCGGCGGCGTCTTGGGGCTGCTGGACGATGACGGTAAGCCCAGAAAACACCGCACGAAAAGGGCTTTTGCCGTAGCTACTATCACGGCGATGTTTCTATGCTGGACTACGTTTGCTATCTCAAAACTCCTTATACACGAGGTTGAGGGGTCGCTGGCTCTTGGCGGTATTATCGCCTTTATGGGGGCTGAATGGGCCAGGAGAAAAATAAACAAAGCCGCGGATAAAAAGATAGAGGGAATGGGCGACGGCGGATACGGTAGAGGGTATGACGACTACGGCGGAAGCTTTAGGCATGAGGAGCTTGGCGATGACCGATAGAGAGATATTGCAAGCAGCGCAAAGCGGAATTACTTCCGCCGCGAAGTAAAAACGGGAACCCCGCGAAAGCGAGGGCTTTAGAGGGGTCGAGGGGATAAAATCCCTCGTCGCAAGGCGGAATTACTTCCGCCGCGAAGTAAAAAATAAAGGATGGAAAATGGCAAATTTTGACGAGGCTTTTCAAATTCTAATGCGGCTGGAATTCTCTAGGCCCGAGGATGCGCTAGATAAAAACCCGACCGAGGACGGCTGGACGTTTATGGGAATATACCAAGACGCCCACCCGCACTGGGCTGGCTGGGACGAGATACTGGGTACGGTAGCTCTTGGCGGCGACATCGAGAAAATATCCCGTGCGCTTTACGGCAGAGAGAATTTGCGCGCCGAGGTTCGCAGGTTTTACAAAGAGGCATACTGGGACCGCATGAGGCTTGACGAAGTCGCGAGCCAACTCAAAGCAAACGAGATGTTTATTTTTGGCGTGAATGTAGATGTGAGACCTGCCGTAAGAGTCACACAGCAGTTGGTGGGCGTGGTAAATGACGGTATTGTCGGCGAACAAACGCTGGCGGCGATAAACCGCTTTGACGAGGCAAGGTTTGACAAAGAATTCGACCGAGCGGAGCTTCAATACTACAACGGCCTGATTGAAAAAAATCCGAAATTTAGGATTTACGCCAACGGGTGGAGAAGACGTGCAAACGCAGTTTAAAACGCCGACTGCTCGGCGTTTGGCACGTCTGAGTGAGCGGAGCTTACCCTGCAAGCGATGCGAGCGATGGGTAAAAAGGAGCGAAGCAACAATGAGGGGCTTTAGCGGTATGACGCGCCGGGAGCGAAAGTCCGGGGGCAAGCCCCGACGAGGAGTAAAACGGGTCCCCGCCGCAAGGCAGGGCTTTTTGCTTCGTGCGTGGCACTCGCAACGAGACTACGCTACGAAGAGTGCGGGTGCAGGGCGCCAAGCCTTGCCTGCAAGGACGGGCTTGGCTCGTCCGCGGAGTAAAAGGTGAATGCATACTACGAAAAGACCTTTGTTATAGGTAGCGCGTTTGGGCTAGATATCGCGTATTTTGATCGTTTCAATAAACCGCTGGTTTTTGATGCCAAATTTCGCATTGTAGATCTGGTGTTTGAAAATATCAAAAGCGGCGCGAAACTGGAGCTAAAAAACATCGGTATGGTGAAACAAAATCACGTCGTGATGTTTGCCGAGGCTAGCGCCTGGGACGGTGCGCAGGAAGGATTTTTTAAAAACGACATCAGTGATAGTTTTGGCTACGGCGGAGCATGGCATGCGTACGCGGTATGGCTACGCCCGCCGCTAGGAAACGATGCGATGTGCGTAATGCGCGGTAAAGCAAAACTCGTACAGGCTGCATGGTAAATTTAAGGAACGAACATGTCAGATACTAATAAAACCATAGCTTATATAACGCCGGATTATCTCGAGGTTAGGCCTCTTGGATTTAATCCGGAAGCGGGCGCCGGAAGCGGCGAGGGTAATGAGGGCGGCGGCACAAACGCGCCCGTGCCTTTTAACCCGTTTGATCATATCAGCGAGCTTGAGCGTATCATCGAGGATTATTTAGCCAAAGAGAGAACCTTTGATAATCAAAATTTGCGCGATAAGCTGCGCGGAACGATAAGGTCTTTAGAGGAGTTAAGAAGCGAAGTAAACGCGATCAACGGCCAGATTTCTGGGATGATCAAGAATAAAGACGTCGCCGTAACCACGGATAACGAAGCGCTAGCTCAGGCTATACGGCAGATCAATGCCAAATTCGGCGAGATCAACGCTAGCATAGATCAGCTAAAGCAAACCTACGCAAGTGAAAACAGCGCGATAGCTCAAAAATTCGAGCAGCTTAAGGCGAGTTTGCCCGGCGAGCTCACGAACCAAATCACAAAAAACGTCGAAACCAAGGTAGAAAAGGGGCTAGACGGCAAAATCAGGTCTATGACGGCAGACATGACAAATCTCATCTCCAGAGCCGAAACCGAGCTGGTAAAGGTCACTAACGCCGCGGCTATCGCAACGGCGGCAAAAGAATACGTCGCTAAGGTCAAATCCCTAATCACGGATAGTCGCGGCAGAATTACGGGCTGGCAGTTTAGCGACGGTACGAATCAACAAAGCAAATTTGAAATCATGGCGGATAATTTTCGTATCGCAAACTCGAGCGGGACTTATACGCCGTTTCAAATCGTCGGCGGTAAGATATATTTTAGCGGCGACGTCGCGTTTGATCAATTTAAACAAACCAACACGATCATAAAAATAGAGCGCTTTGAAAACAACTCGGCGGCCAACAAAATAATTCAAGCAAATTTTAACTCAAAAACAAACGCCTGCATCGTGCTTTATAACGTAGCCGATCTGTCTCAGTCGCACGTGGCGCTTCTAGGAAGATCAAGCCGCGGCGCGGTAAACGATAAATTTATGATGGGGCCAAATAGCGCGGCGGTGATGTTATATCTAAATCAGCAAGACGTAGTAGATAGGTAGCTTGTCTTGCTTTGCTATGCTTCCGCCGCGGAGTAAAAATAAACGGGTCCCCGCCGTAAGGTAGGGCTTTAGGGGTTTGCAAAGGGCGTAGCTCTTTGCCCGTAAGGACGGGCTTGGCTCGTCCGCGGAGTAAAAATAAAAGGTAAAACATGTACTATTTTTTGGATGAGGACGGTGTAATCATAGGTAGCGGCGCCGAAAAACACGGCGCGTATAAAAACGTAGAAGCGACCAAAGTAGATATCCCAAACGGGCAAAGCCCATACGGCTACGCCCTTAAAAACGGCAAATGGGAGCCTGGCGAGGGAATGAAGACTGCGGCAAAAGCGGAGCAAAAGGCGCAGATAAAAGCGCTCAAAGAAGAAGAGATCGCAAATATCGTCGTAAGGACGAAAAATGGACGTAGGTTTAAAGGCGACGAGAAGTCTCAAAGTAGGATGAGTCTAGCCCTAGAGCATGCGCACAGACTTGGGCATTTAACGCTTGCGTGGAAGCTAGCTAACGACGAGGTGGTAGAAGTCGCGCTTAGTGAGCTTGAAGAGGCGTTAGATTTAGCCGTATTAAGAACGAGTGATATAGTACTATGCCGGTAAGCGACGAAGACTTTAACGCGCTTAAAAATAGCGTGCGCGCGCTGGCGGATCAAATCAATACGTTTCAAGCGAGTATGGGCGGACTACAAAACAGAATCGACGCTTTGCAAAGCTCTATGGACGAGAAATTTATGGCCGTTTCAGAAAAACTCGACGGAGCCGGAAAGGAGATAGGCGAGCTAGAAATGCAGGCTAGCTTTGCTAGATCAAACCTTAACAAACTCAAACGGCAGATGAAGGGACTATAATGGCGCAAAAAATCAAAATAAAATACGACGAAAAATACATAGAAAATTTTAAGAAAATTTTGGCGGCGGCGACTTGCGTAGATTCGCCGTTTGTAAAAACCACGCAGTATATCGATGAACAATTCGATAGCTACAACATAAACGACGAAGTAAGAGCCAGAACTATCTCGGGGCTGCTTGCGGATCTATCCATAAATTTCACTCAAAACGCTATGCAAAACGCGATGGAGCTAGCGCAAAAGGAGCTAACCTTCGACCAGGAACTCCGCGCGCTAGAACTGCGTAACCAAGGGCTAGAAAAAGAACTCGAAGCGCTCGAGCTAAAAAATAAATACATGAAAGAAAAACACCCGCTAGAGATGGACCAGCTAAGAGCGCAAAACGATCTCACGACGGCGCAGATAGAAAAGATTAAGGCCGAGCAAAAGCTGGCCGAAGAGCAGCAAAAGGCTATCGAGCGGCAGGTTAAAGACAACCGCGTAATCAAGGCTACTTCGATTTTGGGCGACTTTTTACAAAACCTCGCCCAGCGCGATCTGATCCCTCCGGCGTCGATGAACGAACATTTTTTCAATTTGCTTGCGGCTATCACCAAAGGCGACGGCATCGCGGCAAAAGCGATAGCGGACTACGAAATCAAAAAAGGAAAATAAAAAAGTAGAAATTTAAGTATAACGCCGGAGGAGTTATGATTGCTAAAGCCCCTTTTTAAGGGGGCTAGGCTTAGTAGGCCTTTGTAATCAGCAAACAAAGTGCTATAATTACAATTAGCATCTTGTAAAGCATTTTGCTTCACCTCCTCTCAGAGGTAAAACTAAAAGCCGAAGGCCTCACCCTCCGGCTTTGACCTCTAATCAAATTATACATAAATTTTCTTAATCCAAAAAATAGCATTTCGGCAAAGAAATACGCTCCCGCCGCAAGTATCGGCGTACTTGAGTGTAGGCTAAGGGCGCCTAGCCCTTGCCGTGATGCGGAATAAGGAATAAAGTGCAAACCTATATCGCGTTTAACGACGTTTTGAATGTCACAAATCCCGAAGATAGCGACGTATTTTCTTTTATGGCGGGGTCAGGGGCATTTGATTATTTTCTTGCCGGCGGCTCGGCGTATAGCCCGAGCTTCGAGCCTATGCCAAATCTAGCCTCGCTTTTTATCTCTCAAAGCTATTCTCTCACGCTTTCAATTCTCGACCTCAATGAAGACTATGCCGAGCTGGCGCTGCTTCCTATGCAAATTTTGATATTTCGCGAGTGGAGTAAAAGAGCTAGGGACGAGGCTGCGGAAGCGGCCGGCGAAGAGATAGAGGATGCGGTAAGCAAGGCGGTAGATAAAGCCAGAGACATACTGCGCGAGAGAGACAAAGACTTCGCAAGCGCGGAAGGCAGGACGATAGGACGAAGCGGAGCGGTAAGCGGGGAGTTTTTAAGAGAGCTAGCCGAAGAGAGGAAAAAAGGCGCGTTAAGAGCGGCGCTGCAGGGATACGCTATGAACAAGTGGGGGCCGCTAGGAGCTATCGCGGCGGGCTGGGCGTACGACGGGCAAATAAGCGTAGCCACGATCCACGACGTAGTGACCGCAAGCCTAAAAAAAGAGATGGTAAGCCTAGGCGTGCAGACGCTATCAAAGGCGTTTGGCATAACCTCGGCTTTTGGTACGATAGCCATAGGCTTTGCGCTAAATAGCCTTTTTACGGAAACGTTTGAGGTGATGAGCGGGCTTGATAATCATTTCGGCTTCGGCGGCGATTTGGCGGGATTTACGAGCAAAGGAGAGCCGATGTATGAGCAAAAGATAGGGTTTTTAGACGGGGTAAAAAGGGCGCTAGGGTTTGATATAGGCAGGATCGAGCTAGAAAATCAATACGGCCAAACGGTAGGCTACGAGTGGAAAGGCAAGAAATTTGAATACGCGCATCCGATAGAAAAATTTAGCGACTATCTAAACACGCCCGCAAGGGACATGGGGCTAACTCGCGCAAATAGATTTATGGATGCCGGCAGCATAATGTCGAGAATGAATCAAAACTACAGCCGCTCTCAGATAGAAAGGGCGTTAGAAAAGAGCACGTTTGGTTCCGTTGCCGGGTTTAAGCCCGACGGCTTTTCGCCGTTTGGCAAGCAGCTATACTCCGCGGCGTTTGATGACGTCTTAGACGCGGTGGAGACTGCTATAGCCAAAATGCAATACGGCGCCGCAAGCTCGCAAACCGTAGGAGCAAACAAAAGTACGTTTGAAGGATTTGCCGGGTCTAGATTCGGGCAGACGGCATACGAATATCACGGATACTCAAGGTGGGGCAAGACGCTTGGAATGCAGAAATTTAAAGAGGATTACGAGCGCGGGTTTTTCGGTAATTACGGCAACAAAGATTCGCGCGGCGGGATAAATAATACCGGAGCGCACAGCAGAGGCGGCGCAATGGCGGCCGAGGCAGCCGATAAGGCCGGCAAAAGCGGCAGCGTGAGCGGTGCCATGAACTCAGGCAATCGCAGGGGCGGCAATATCGGCGGCACGACCGGATACGGTAAAACGAGCCGCGGCGAGAAAAGTAGGGAAAGACAATCCCAAAGAAACTCCGGCGGCGGCGTGAGCGGCAAAAAATAATATACGAAATTTAGGACGGTAAAGAGTAATAATAAGATAAAAATTTAAAAAGGAGAAAATATGTGGGATTGGTGGAAAAATCTTTCAGACGGTATTAAAAACAACGCCGACGGCTTGCAGGCTGCGGGAGCTTTGGTGGGCGGCTTAGGCAGCGCATATAGCGCCTACAAACAAGGCAAGGCCGCGGATAAAACCTATAAACTAAACCTCGATCTACTCAAAGAAGAGAAGCGCCGCCGAAATCAGGCGCAGCAAAATTTGGAGCAGGGGTGGTTAAGCGCGATGAGTAAGAAAAAGGACGACGAACAATGACCGAGCATCGTCTTTTTCCTTTATACGTCGTTGCGACTTCGCCTAAACTCGGTCACGTATTATTTATACGCTCCCTCGTTAGGCTCGCTCGCGCCTCGTCTAAAGAAAAAATACTTCGCTCGAAATTTGCGGACTTAGCGATACTTCCGCGCTAAAAAACGAAAAGGAGTAAAAAGTGAAATTTAACATAGATTATTTACGTCCGCCCGAATATAGCAAGGGCGCAGGCATCGGAGCGGGCTTCGCGGCTCTTGGCGATAGTCTCGTGAAAATAGGTCAGATCGGCAAGGAGCGTCAAAAGATAGACGACGAAAACCAGAGGTATCAAGACGAGAAGCTTTTTAGAAACGACGAGCTAAATTTTAGGAAAAACTCGCATGCCGAGACGATGAAAGCCAAGGCCGACGAACTTGCGTGGGAAAAAGATAAATTCGGCAAAGAACAAGAGTGGAATAAATACAAACTAAGCATGGATAATCTAAGGGCAGCCCAGGATAGGGCCGTAGACTGGGCTAGGGCCAACGCGCAAGCCGGTTACTACGGCTCGCTAGCGCAGGAGCGCGCCGATAAGCTAAACCGCCAAAAACAAGAAGATGCGGCAAATGTAGCGGCATATAGGCAGTTTTTCCCGAATGAAACAAAAGGCAAGAGTGACGCGGAAGTCTTGGCCATAGGAAACATCATGCAACGTTTTAGCTCAAACAAGACCGCGCCCGGCGATGAAAGCTGGGTGAAAGTTGATGCAGCTACATATAACGAGTATGCGCATCTTGGCGTAGCAAAAAACTCCAAAGACGGTTATTATCTAAATAAAAATTTCGTAGACGAGCTGGCGAAGGAGTCCGATGCTAGGAGCGAAGCCAAAGGCGATCAATCCGGATATAAAGAGAGGAAAAGCGATCTAGCGAGGAAAAAGCCGTTTATTTTCGGCGATGACGGAGCAATGTGATGCCTATTACGATACGCGAATATTTGGGCGACGATAAAATAACGCAGCTAGAAAATATGGGATTTTTGCCAAATTTAATCGCCGATATGGCCAAACGTCAATATATGTCCGACAAGCAAGCCAAAAGAAATGAGCTATCTTATGCCGGGCTAGAGGGCAAGCTAGTTCAAGGTATTATGCGCGGCGAGATTAGCGAGGAAGAGGCGAGAAACGCTCAAAAATTTGAAGAATTCGGCGCAAAAAAACACGGCTGGGGGCTTGGCGCTGCCAAAGCGGTAGCCGGTATCGCAAACGCCGCCGAACGAGTGAGCGATTTTATTAATCCGTTTTATGAAGGTAAGCGCGACGAAAAAGGGGACTACGTCTATCAAAACGCCATAGAAAAAGGTTTGCGCCCTAAAATCAAAAGCGCGGAAAGATTGCGAGACGATTACGAAAAGGCTACCGGCGAGACGTCGTGGGGCAGCCGTGCGACCGAAATAGGCACGGAGATGGTTGCCGATCCGTTAAATTTCCTCGGCGGTATAGGGCTGCTTAGTAAAGGAGGCAAGCTGGCGCAGTTTGGCAAGAAAAGTTTATACTTTGCCGGAACGGGCGCGGCAAGCGGCGGCGTGATGGCTTTAGGCGAGGGCAAAAACGACGAAGAGACGCTAAAAAATATGGGTTACGGCGCGGCCGGAGGTTTTGTTTTAGGACACGCGATAGATCAGAGCGTCCAAGGCATAAGCAAACTCATAGCAAAGCGCCGCGCAAGCAGAGCCGCAAACGAAGCGGACGCGGTAAGCCAGGCCGAAAATAGTGATTTTTTACGCGCTACGGACGAGCTGGGCGGCAGCGAGATAAAGGCGGCGGACGGAAATAGCGACGCAGCTAGGCGCGGAGCGGACGAGGCCGTAAATACGGAGTCCTCGGCGCGGGGCGGCGAAGCTTCGGACGGGACAATAAAGCATAGCCCCTCGTCGCAACGCGAAGTCGATGTCCAGACTATGACCGCGCGAGAGTTTGCGATCGGCGAAGCGGGGCTAGACGAAGCTACGGCGGCAAAGGTCGTCAAAGAGGCTGCGCAAGGCAAAGAAAAAAGCGACTTTGTAGACGCGGATACTTACGCGGATATAGTTAAATTTAAAAACTTTGAAAATCAAAGAGACTACGCTAGAGCTTACGGCGAGCAAATAGAGGTCGCAAAACAAAGCCTAGAGAACGCGCGCGAACAGTCAGCCGTAAGATACGCCCAGACTCAAAAAGCTATCAACGATTACCAAAAACAAGGTATGTCCGTAAGCGCGACGAGAGAGCTCATCAACGCTAAATTTAAACCCGGAGCCGACGAGATAAACTACACTAGAGCTTATAATGACGGCGCGGACGTAGATCCTAGGCTTGCGGGGCAAGGGATATTTTACGCAATAGAAAAAGATATCGCGGCGCAGGCCTACGCTCCCGAAATTTACGCCGCAAGGCTAAAACAAAGAGGTTTTTCGGACGAGAGCGCGCAGGCTTTTACGCAAGCCTACGTCCAAAAAGATATAAACATCGCCAAAGACTACGCAAACGGCAAAGCGGCCGAAGTATACGAAAATAACGTCCGCGCGCAAGTCGCCGCCCAGATCAAGGCTAAAAACGAGGTAGAAGGCGAAGGCTGGACGATGAAGGACGGCGGGGCGGCAAAGCAATACGCCGAACATAAATTTGAGCCTGAAAAATGGATAAACGATTTAAGCGGCGTGCTAGAGGGCGAATGGATAGCAAATTTAAAGAGCCTTGCGCTAAAACATCCCGAGATGTTTAAAAGCGAGGCGGACGTATTTCGAGTAATCAAAGAGATAAAAGATAACCCTACGCATTTTTTTAAGAATAACAGAGACGATATAGCGTTAGTTTCAAAAATTCTAGATGACGGAAGCATCGGTAAAGTAGGCATCGTAAAAGATAGCGGTAAGGTAGGACACGTATCAAAAAGCTCAAATAAAAAAGAGTTGAAAAGATTGCAAGCCGTAAATGAGAAACAGCTAGGGGTAGGGGCGCCTCACCCTACACTTCGATCAAGCGTCAGTCCGCTAGCCGAACAGAAGGCTGGTGCGAATGCACATTCCCTAGCTACTGAAACCATTATATCCCAAAAAGGAAATTTAGTCAATGAAGCAGAAACTAACGGACTACGAGATAGCGTTTCTAGTATCGGCGATAATGCAAGCCGAGCAGGCGGACGACAAGCAAGCGATGAGCAAATACTACGCCAAGGCCGACGGGATACTGCAAATGCTAGCCAGGCAAAGCGGCCAACCGCGAGCGATGAGCAAGTGGAGCAGCCAGGAGCCGCTAAAGCAGATGGCGAGGTTAATGCCGCAGCTGCAACAAAGCAAGTGGTGGAAAAACAAGGAAGCGGCGCTAGCATCGGCGGGCTAACGGCAAACTCAAACGCTCATCTAGGTAGCGGCCTGGTCGCGGGCACTCTAAACTCCGTAGACGAAGAGGGGAATTTTAGCCCCGAGAGATTTGCGGCGGGATTTTTAACCGGACTTGTAGGCAGCAAGGCTGCAGCCGCCGGTCTAAGAAAAATGACACCCAAGCTTTATAATCAAATTTTAGGCGCAGCCGAAAAGATGCCGCAGATGGCAAACAGCAATCCAAGACTCTTAGGAAAGCTCTACTCAAATGGCAAGGACGTAAGCCTAAATTCTTTTGCCGGGCAAAAGGCGATCACGGCAAACGTCGGCAAGCTAGATCAGGCTAAAGCAATGCTAGAAAAGGGCGCGGACGAGGTGGAAATTTGGCAAAAGACGGGGTGGTTTAAGGACAAAGATGGAGCGTGGAAATTTGAGATAGGCGATAGCAACGCAAAGCTAAATCCGAATTTTCAAAGCGGAGGAAGGCTTGGCGAGCTGTTAGAACACGAAGAGCTGTTTAAAGCCTATCCCGAGCTAAAGGACGTTAGAGTCGTAAAAATAGGAGACGAAATACCGAGCGGTGCGGCTCTTAGCGTAAAAGATGCAGCGCAAAGAGAAAAGCGCGGGATATACAACGTAACCTACAACGATAAGACGGCGACGCTCGTTAGGCAGGATTTAGACGATATTAACAGCGCGCTTTTGTACGAGCGCGGCGATAAAGAGGTAGGGGCAAAACATACAAGAATAAGGCATCTGCGGGATGAAAATAAGGTTGGTTACGTTAAAGATACGGAGCTTCTAAATTTAGGCGAGAACATAAGAGCCTTTATTAAAAAATACAAAGAACCTTTTATGGACAAAAGGGGAGCCAGGATTTATGAATGGCAAGACGAAAACGGAATAAGGTTTAGGGTAGTTGTAGATAACCGACGGGGGAACGGACAAACCCCGCCTCCCGCGTCTGAGAACATTAGAACCTTTTACTCTGATAGAAACCTTAAAGATAGGATGGATTTTAAAAACCCAAAGGTCAAATACGACGGAATCATTTTGGACGGAGACTATAAAGAAAGGCCTGAGGATGGGAGCCTCAGGGTGGACGGGTATAGCAAAAAGGATATAGATAACATCCTCGTAAAGCAAAGCGCTCTGGATGAGCTCGCAGGTGTCGGCGACAAATCAAGGCTAAAAAATATGAGCTTTGAGGTAAAAGCGGCGTATCGCAACGAGCTAGATCCTATCAAAAAAGAGGCGATACTAAAGACCGCCGAGCTAAACAAATTAAAAAAGGCGGCCGCGGCTAAATTTGAAGAGTTTAAGGCTAGAAATTTGGACGAAAACGGAAATATAAAAGACGGACTAAGCTTGTGCTAAAAATAACGCCGGAGGTGAGCGAGCGCCGATAGCGAATAAGCTAAGCATATCGCGCAAGCGATGCGCAGCGAAAAACCTAACGCGATCAGTATGCCTTGATTGCTAAAGCAGAAAGTAGTATAATCGCTATTAAGATTTTCGTGAGCAAATAAACCCACCTCCTCACAGAGGCAAAATTTAAGCTCGGAGGTTGCCGCCTCCGGCTTGACCTCTATACGTAATTATACATATTTTTAGCTAGCCTATCTCTTAACTCTATTTTAAAAACAATTGAAGAATGCAATTATCAAGTAACAACCTGACCCAAAATCGGACTACTCTGTTATAACAAGCTTTTACAGACGAACGGTCTATTGCCAATTAGAACGCTACAATCTTTTACTATAAAAAATCTAAAATTTTAAGCTAAATATAATAAAGCTAACTTAGCAAACTACAATTTAAGATAGAGATATAAAATCGTGACAGCCATAAACTTTTAAACGCAATGCTTTCTCTTAAAATATTGTAATAATATGTTTATAGTATTATTATCATATTATTTTAAAAATATCCCAAAAAATAAAACAATTTATTTTATAAAAATAAAAATAATATCCAAATTTTGAAATAAAAATATTTTTTCCCAGAGAAAAAACAAATCTTTTTCATATTATTATAAATATTCCCAAAAAAAGAAATTTTATCTATAGAATTTTAATTGCTAACTATTAAAAATATCCAAAAAGATAATTACTTGGTTTATAGCCAAAAAACTGCTAAACTAATAAATTTAAGCTTTTTTAACTTAAACTTATACAAAGAAGCAGTAATTTATGATAAGAACTATATTTTAAAAAATTATGAGAATAACAAATATACTACTAAAAACCATACAGGAGAACTTATATAAGACAAATAGCCAGATAAAGTAACTACTAAAAGTGAAATTAAGTTTAATCGAATCTAATAGATCAAGATTCAAAATAAATAACAAAGTTTAAAAAACCACACAAAAACACTAGCTATTTAATAATCTAATATTTGCTAACATAAAAATATTAAACAAATTTCTTTATTAATGTAAATATTTTGTTTTTTGGAGTTTTTATTTTTGTGCTATTTTTTTCAGTATGAAAAAAATATTTGCACAATAATAAAAGTTCAAAAGTTATTAACTTTTGATTTACCTATTTTAAAGCTAAATTGAAAAAAAGAATAGATAAAGAAGGAAAGCTCGTATAAAAAATAGCCTACGGCCATTGCAAAATCGAGCCTAGACTGCATTTTACGTTTTCCCACACGTGGGAAGATCGGTTCTCTCTCTGGGAAAAATTTGTCTTTGCCGGCAAAATTTTTCCCACAATTTTAATTTTCATCATAGTCTTTAATTGCTATGGCGATTTTAGGGAAGTTTTTATCGCTAGTATAGATTACTTCGCAGCCTTCCTTATCAGCACAAAAATATTGTAGTGCATCTTCAAGATCAGAGTTTGAGTTTTTAGAATACTTAATCGCTTTTTTTATACTTTCGATTCCAAACGCCGATACGCACCATTTTTGAGTAACGACTTCTAAGAAATCTAAAAGTATAAGTTGCTTTTGTCGAGAATGGCGCAAATTATAATAAAGAGTACTAATACTATCTTCACTAATGACGATAGTAGCTTGTTTTCGCATTAAATTTTGCATCAAAGCAACGGCCTTTTTGTTGTTTATCCTGTCTGTATCGATAATATCAATGATGATATTTAGGTCAAAAAATACTTTCACTGTTCTGCCTTTTGATTTAATTCATCCGCTTTTTCTGCTCTTAGTGATTTTGAATCGCCTTTAAAATCACCTTTAAAGGCTCCAACAAACTTCATAATATCGGCAATGTCGCTCTCTATGCCGCTAGGAGTAGTATTTTCTTGCGTATTTTGCATTGGTTGTTGCGAACTTTCGCTTTGAGCAGCCACTTCAATGATCTCATCTTCTTCATGTTTTTTTGAAATCACAATCTCAGTTTCGCTTTTATTGGCAGAATGCTGAATTTGTTTAACGCTATCTACCTGAAAGCTATCAGGCGCTGCTAAGACCTTGTCAAAGCCCTCATAAGCAGCATCGGTTAAAATTTCTTTTGTCATTTCTAGTGTTTCGAAGTTGAAGGTTTTGACAGTCGTTTGCCTTAGCTGCTTTAGATCTTTTATTGAGCCTTTACCGACGATCTGCGGATTTAGCATGAAAGAGTTTTTTCCTATGATGTCAAATTTATCCTTGTCGTTTTCGCTGATTTTAAAAATAGCTTGTTTATCCTCAAGCTCTTTTAGGGCGCGATATACGCTTGATTTGGCTAAAATTTTACGCTCTTCGAAATATTTGACAAAGTCGCTATCGTATTTAAAAATATTTTTATAATTTACGTTTTTTATCATTACCAAAAATACGGTTCTAGCGTTGTTTGAAAGGTTTTCAACCAAAAAATCCAAATTTTCTACAAAAACCTTGATAAATGCGTCTTTTGTTTGTTCTTTTTGCAAAAAGCTCGTAACTATCGTCTTCACTTCGCCGGTTTGGCTATCGACGATCTCTTGCGTCCTATTATAAAGCCTTGCACTTGTGGAGCGAACTTTTTCTAGGTCAACAATTTCTTTTGCCATAATGCCCCCTATGTTTTATTTTTTCAAAAATATACTTTTTTTACCCTTATTTGCTACTGAATTTTCCCAAAAAATAAAACTATTTTTTGTCAGAAGTATAAAATTATTCCCAAAAAATGAAAAAAATATTTTCAAAATAAGATTATTTTTCCCAAAAATTAAGATTTTCTCTTAGAAAAAATAAAATTTTTATAAAGTATGAGATTGAACGTTATTTAGGCGCTGGGCGATTTACCAAGGAAACCAAAAAGCATGATGGTAGCCAAAATCGCAAGCGGCTTGCAAAGATCGATTAAATTTAGATATATTAGCCCTGTATTTAAGCATTTGCACGAGTTTGTATTTTTATGACTCAACCTGTCACTCTCTTATGTTAAATTTTCGTCATAATTTAAATCCAAAGGAATAAAAATGATAAAAAGCTTTGCGGGCGGGGCAGCGTTAGTGGCCGCCGGGTACATATTAAAAAGATACCTCGATAAATATGATTACCATATATCTATAAAGAACAAAATGCAAAGTGATACAAAAAAGGACGATTTAAAAACAAAATGCGAAACGATCGCAGCCGATCCTGTAGACATGAACGATGATGATTTTTTAGAAGCTAGTGTAATGGAAAAAAGTCGTAAATTTAACGAAACGGTTCACCGTCTTTTTGTGTCATTGAGAATTTTACAAGAAAAACTATCAAACGTAGAAAATTTACCGGAGCTAAAATCAGCCTACTCATCCATTAGCGGCGAAAAGATCTTGAGATTTAAAGACTCCGATGTCAAAAATTTTGGCAAATTTTTCTATATATTTATAGACTCCAAAGAAGATCTACAGATTTTGTGCGATCTAAATTTAATGATAGATTATGCGCTGGAATGTATGATAGAAAATAATATTTCAAAGCTTGATAACGCGCAAAAAGATGAAAGAGATTACTGTAAATTTGATGAGGAACAACAAGAGATAATCATCAAGCTGCTTGAGCTAAACAATGTTTTAGTTAAGGCGTTAAGAGAGCTAAGGTCTGCCACGCGAATGAGGGAGATAGCAACTGTCTTTAAAGACGCGGCAGGAGTATATAAAAGATATTATGATAAAAAATTTTTTAAGGAGAAAATTTATGAATAAGATTATATATGTAGCTATTCTAGGAGCAGGAGTTTACGGTGCTAAAAAATACTTGCAAAGCTATGCAAATAGACAGAGGTTTTTCGACATTTTAGACGATTCGGTAAGCTTCATAAAAAAGAGTATAAATAGAGGTTTTGACAAAGACACGTCTAGTAATTTTTCGGTAGAGATTACGGAGATATTTTATGCTTTTGAAGCCGCAAAAAGAAAAAGTTTCGAAACTTTTTTCGAGCTGCAAAAGGCGCTTGCCGAGATAAGAAATATAAAAACAAATATATCTCTGCTTAGAATGATGCCGATAAAGGATGATTACTCAAATTTTAATACAACCGATGAAAATTTGCAGCTTCTGAGGGAATTTGCTTATCTTTTATCGCAGGCGAATGAGCTTGTTAATTTTACGGCTATTAATGAGATAGTATCGTTAAACGACGATTTTGATTCTTTAAACGAAACACAAATGCAATTTTTGATGGAGCTCATAAATTTAAACAATCTAGTTGTAAATGCTATCTCTTGCGTTTCTTTAACAAGTGACGGCAAAGAGATAAATGAACAGACAAAAAGAGCTTTTCAAAGACTTAAAATAAAACTAGGTTAAGAAGTATAAATATATAGTGTTTTTAAATGTATCGTTCGGTTTTGCTATGTATAAAGTTATTTTTTAGCTTTAAGTCTTTATTTGCCAGCTATAAAAGAAGACATTAGGCGGAAAAGATAGACTTGGATAATTAAATTTTAAGTTTGTTTTTGTTTAAAATGTACTAAAATAATAAAATTTCAAAAGGGGCTAAATATGGAAAATAAAAGGGTTGAAAGCGCAGAGCAAGCTTTGGAAGCAAAGGGTATCTATAGTAATAAAGCCAAATCTACAAACAACAAAAATATAGCAACAGCTTCAAACACAGGTATAGCTACTGGCCTAACCGAAATAAGCAGTCGTTACGGAGAAGCCAGTAAGGAATTTTTAGTTGCCCTTGATGGTATAGATAACGCTACGGGCAAGACTCTACATAGAAGCCTTAAGGACATATCAAACTACAAAATAAATCCAGAATTTGAATCGCAAAATTTAAATCAGCAGGCGGGTTTTTCTGCTGAAGTAGTAGAAGTAGCCAAACAAGATTCAGAAAATATTATAAATAAAAATCCTATAAGATATACCAGGACCGATGATGCAGGTAACGTAAACGATCCGTTCGTAGATATTATCTCTACAGACGGTAGCGTCGCCATGCAAATGAAAATGGTGGGGAATAGTCCAAAAGATTGCCTAGGCACGTTAGCTAAAGCTGATTATGAAAAATATCTCTATAGCGATAAAACAAAAACTATCGGTATCCCAAAAGAGTATCTTGTTGAAGTGAAGGCTTTATGTGATAGCGAAATACAGAGTCTAACCGAACAAATCCAAGCCATGCAAGAAAAAGGAGTAAGTCCTGAAGCTATAGAAAAAACTAAAAAGCAGCTAGAAAAGTACAAACTCATAAAAGAAAAAACCGTTCCAGCCAGTTCCACAAAAGCCCAAGCCATGGACGCTAGAATAAATCCTGAAAAATACACCAGGGAGCAAATGATCGGAATTTCTCATAGGGCAGGATTACAAGGAGCTACTTTTGGTGCAGGCATAGGCGGTGCAGTCTCTCTAGTAAAAAATCTATTTGCCGTATATAAGAATGAAAAAGAATTAAAAGAGGCTTTAAAAGATACTGGTTTTGATACTCTAAAAGGGGGTGCAATCGGGTATGCTACTGCATTTAGTGGCTCATACATAAGCGCTTTTATGCAAAATTCTGAAAAAGAACTCGTAAGGACGCTTGGCAAAAGCTCTCTACCATCTATGATAGTTACAGTAAGCATTGAAACCATAAAGAGTTTTTATAGCTATTTTAAAGGCGATATAGATGCGGTACAGCTAGCTCAAAATTTAGGCGAAAAAGGTACTGGACTTACAAATTCTGCGCTCTTTGCAGCTGCAACACAGGCAATTATCCCTATTCCAGTAGTCGGAGCGATGATTGGTGGTATGCTAGGCTATATGCTTAACTCTATGTTTTACCAAGGCGTTATGGATTCGCTTAAGGAAGCAAAAATTCAAAGAATAGAGCGCATGAGGATAGAGGCTGAGTGTGAGTTTTTACTTAGCGAAATTTTAAACTACAGAAAGGAGATGGAGGAAATCATAGAAAGATATTTTAGCGAACACCTTGGCTTTTTTAACGAGAGCTTTAATGGGCTCGATAGGGCTCTTGGACTAAATGATGCAAACGGAGTTATACTTGCGGCAAACGAGATTACTAGAAAACTCGGAAGTAAGACGCAGTTTGAAACGTTTGCCGAGTTTAAAACTTTTATGAGTAGCGAAGAAAAATTTAATCTTTAAAGGAGAAAAAATGTTTAGTATGTTCGATCAAGAACTTTACAAATTTTATCAGTTGGCAATAGCCTTGCAGTTTTTAAAAATGGGCGACAAGGGGCTTGTACAAAGAGAAAAAGATAGATTTGTAGAATTTGCAAATAAGCTTGAATTAAATATTAAATTCGATAATTTTGACGACCTTGCTGTAATTATTAAATTTAAAATAAACGAAGTTTGCGTAAGTGAAGATATTTTTAGCGGTACGCCTTTGCAGTCCATTAATAGACTTTTGGGGATTGGAAATTTTAATAAGTTGGAAATAACTAACATTATATGGACTCTTATAAATTTAGCCTACGCAGATGGAAATTTCAGCGATGACGAAAACGCAGTTATTGACGACATTGCAAAACAATACGAAATTAAAGAAGATATCGTTGAAGAGCTAAAAGACTGCGCTAAAACGCTTATTTGTCTTGAAAGTAAAAGCGAATGGATAGAAACTACGAATAAGCCATACAAAGAAGTAAAGATAGTAAAAGACGAAATAGAAAAAGACGAAGAATTGGTTGCTGCCATGGTAGCTAATATTATAAACAATAGCAGAATAGCTTATTAATAAAAGGAGACAAAATGCCATTACCATTAATACCTATAGCCATAGCAATGGGTGCTTCAGCCCTTTTTGGAGCTGGTAAAACAGCAAAGGCAGTGATGAATAGCAAAGAAGCAGATAAGTTAAATGATACTGCAAGTTATATTGTAAATAGTTCAAAGGAAAGTTTGGAACTCGCCAAAGAACAATGCTCAAACGCACTAGAATATTTAGGATATAAGAAATTATATATTTTAAATGATTCCGTAAGTAAATTTATAGCATCTTTTGAAAAGCTAAAAAACGTAAATTTTCAAAATTCGGTTGGTATGAATGAACTAAACAAATTTATAGCTGATGAGGCCAAATTTAAAGAGATAAAAGAGATATCTATTTTAGCTAGCTCTATTATACAAGGCGTTGGAGGCGGAGCGGTGGTTGGTGCAGCTATAGCTTTTGGGGCATATGGCGCAGTTGGAGCTTTTGGTGCAGCTTCGACCGGAGCCGCGATAGCGACATTAAATGGAGTGGTAGCTACAAACGCTACCTTGGCATTTTTGGGCGGAGGCACAATAGCAGCAGGCGGGCTTGGCGTAGCCGGAGGCATGGCAGTACTAGGCGGAATGGTGGCCGCACCTGCGCTTTTAGTTATCGGATTGGTTTCGGATTCAAAGGCTAGTGCAAAACTTGATACTGCTAAGGCAAATTTAGCTGAAGCTAAAACAATAGCCGAAGGCTTAAAAAATATGGAAATAATGGCATATGCTATATCAAGAAGAGCCCAGATGTTTAATAGGCTTTTAATGAAGCTTGATGGTTATTTGGCTCCACTTGTTTATGAAATGGAAAATATCATAGCAACTAAAGGCGGGGACTTTTTAAAATTTGATGAAAATGAACAAGAAACGATAGCAAAAGCAGTAAGCCTGGTAAAGAGCGTTAAAACCATTCTTGATACTCCTATTATAGATGACAATGGCGGAGTTACTGAGCAATCTTTGTTGGTAGCTCAGGATATAAATACAAATATATAAATAAGGAGTTTTACATGGGCTTGTGGGATATGGTTAAAAAGGCCGCCGTTGGTGCAAAATGTATGGCCGGAATTCATGCCGGCGAATATCACCAAGAAGAAGGTAAGCCCCTCTGTTATTTTTCTAAAATTTGTCCAGATTGCGGCAAATATTTAGTGGATCATAAGCATAGATTTGGACAATGGCAATATATACATGAAGGCAAATGTGATCTCATAAAAACTTGCATATATTGTGGGGAAGCAAGGCGCCGAGTAGATCATGAATATGATATAATTGGCAAGGATTCAAAATGTCATATTATAGAGGTTTGTTGTAGATGCGGGGATAGGAGAGTTGGTGAGGCGCAACATAATTGGGAAATTACGAAATATGGCAACAAACAATGCATCAATTGTGGGTATATAGATAGGGAGAACTAGTTATTCTCCCTATAAATATATTAATCCTATAATTTTTTAATTTTATAAAATAGGACTCTTTGTATTTAAAGGATAAAAATGCATTCTCACGATAAGATAGCATTTAGACTCGCTCAAATTTTGATAAAACTAAATGACAGAGCAAGACTCGGCATAGATGAGCTGGCAGAAGAGTTTAACGTAAATAAAAGAACTATTTTGAGAGATTTTGAGCGACTAAGTATCCTGCCTATCCAAAAAGAAAACGGCAAGTATTTTTTAGAGGAGTGCGCTCTTGGTAAACTAGGCTTTAAAGATATAAAAGCTTTTGCCGCACTAATCGGTGCAAGATCGCTATTCCCCGAGCTAGACAATATATTTATCAGCGACGTTTTAAATGAGAAGCTAAACAAAGCCTACCTAATCAAAAATCAAGGCTTTGAGAACGTACAAATTTCAAGAGACGAATTTGAAGCCGTGAGTGCGGCCGTAGTAAAAAACCGTATCATAGAGTGTGAATATAGCGGTAAAGAGCGCAAACTAAACCCGTATAAACTAATAAACAATAGCGGTATATGGTATCTGCTAGCAGACTACGAAGGCAAACTAAAAAACTTCACTCTCTCTAAAATAAAACACATAAAGATAAAGGGCGATACTTTCTCTGTAAACGCCGAGTTTTTAAAACGTATTGAGAAAAACGATACAAACTGGTTTTCGGATGATAAATTTAAGGTTACGCTTGAAATCAAAAACGAAGCTATGGAGTATTTTAAGAGAAAAGAGTTTTTGCCAAAATACGAAGTAGTGCAAGAGGATGAGCACAAAATCATCATAAGCACGGAAGTAGCTTACGATGACGAGATATTGCGGGTCGTAAAATACTGGCTACCGTTTATAAAGATAGTCGAGCCTTTAAATTTGAAGGATAAATTTGAAAATTTGCTTAAGGATTATTTGAAATAGCATAGCTGCTAATAGCAGCAACATTAAAATCTAATCTTTCTAAGATAGAGATTTTGCCTGACGGGTATTTAAGATATTAGTAAACCGTCAAATTTCTCTTTGTAGTAAAATATTAGGCCCTCTTTAACTTAATGCTCCTTTTTATGGGCTTAAGTTAAAGAGAGTCAAAATATATTAAGATGCATTAAATAAATTTGACTCAGCAAAACCGAATACAAATCTAACTAGCATTATTTTTATAGGTAGCGATCGTAACAACGTAGAGCTTAGATTAAATAACTATAAAGATACAAGACAAGCGCTCACGAAGTAACGTTTCCATAGAAGTACTTTATCATATTATGCTAAAAATCGATAAGACGTCTTGCAATAACGGGATGAAATAGCAGCCAAAAAATAAAAAAATAAAAAAAGACGTAACCCACTTGATACTGGACTTTACATGGAATAATGTAAGATGAACTGACCAGAAAAGACGGACTTTTGCGGCATATGACAAGTCGGCTATATGGGCGTATCTTGAATACTGAAATAGATGAATATCTCAGCTACAAAAAGTGCGACAATACAGGGGGATCTTCCGGCAAGGGCCGATGCCTAATAAGCTTTTTATCAAAAATTTATATATTAGTGATGCGACCAATAGAGTAGTTATCCTCACGCTTAGGCATACGTTCACTTCACACCTTGCCATAAAGGACACTCCGATACTAACGATAAAAAACTCATGAAGCACTCCGATACAAATCATACTCTAAGATATGCCCGACAGCAAGAGAGAGATGGCGGAGAGGCTGTATGAGTGGGTTTTATCCACCCTATGCTATAATCGTAAACAAAAAGGATATGCAATGACTACGCAAGTTTTTCATCTAGAGATCCCGGGCAATAGAGCTAATCTTATAGATATGGCGAAATTTATCTCCCAAAAATAGCCTTGCTTACCCAAGTAAATTCCGTAAAAAACTAACGAAGCGGATAAGGGACTAGAAAAAATTATGAGCTTTGCCGATTCTCAAATAGTAGCTTTTTGCAAATACGCCCGTTAGCAACTTGGGAATAAATAAGACCTCTAGAGTATAAGACATTTTTAACACGATAAAATCTAGATTTTTAATAAGGCTACAAAAACGAATATAGGCTCGTCCTTGGCGTGACAAAGTTGCGACATTTCATTCGTATTTCTTAAATCTCTTATAGGTACTATTTGAGGCATCGGTTCTCCTTTAAATTAGCATTATTTATAACTATAACCATATTATTTTAATAGGCAAAAAACGTTGCGGGCTGGAGCATATTTTTGTATTCTGAAAATAAAAATGATAAAATAAGCATTAAAACCGTACGTTCGAATCAAAAAATATAACCGCTAGTGCTCAAATATAGTTTTGGAGTAAATTTATGCAAGTTTTTGACAACATCAATAATATTGTTGGAGACGATTTCAAGGTCGCCATCAAAAAAGGCAGCAAGATATCTATCGTAGCATCTTGTTTTTCTATATATGCTTATCAAGAATTAAAAAAGCAGTTAGATTCGGCAGATGAATGTCGTTTTATTTTTACTTCACCCACGCTTGTAACCGAAAAAACAGAAAAACAAAAACGCGAGTTTTATATTCCGAGGTTAAGCCGAGAAAACAGCCTTTACGGTACGGAATTTGAGTTAAAGCTACGCAACGAAATGACGCAAAAATCAATTGCAAAAGAGTGTGCCGAGTGGATTAAAAAAGTAAAATTTAAATCTAATACTACAGATGCGGGTATGAGTTCAGGATTTGCTACCATAATAAACAAAACAAACAAAATCGTCTATATGCCCATTAATGGATTTACAACAATAGATATTGGGTATAAACGCGGAAATAATATATACAACACCGTAAATCGATTTGACGAAGATGCCTTGACAGCTCATTATATTACACTTTGAAATACTGTAAGATGTTACCGATGTTGTAATTAAAAATATTACTGCTGCATATAAGGAAAATTCTCCAGAATTTATCTACTTTATGACCTTACTTTATTTAAAACAAGGAGATTGAAAAATATCAAATAACATAAAAGAGGTGTTCTAAACTTACAATACTTTGTTTAAAACAAAAGGCGACTACGCTTTGCCGATTGAAGAAATGGGTTCTAAACTTACAATACTTTGTTTAAAACTCAAAAACAATATAGCCTCTACCCAAAGCGGCGAGTTCTAAACTTACAATACTTTATTTAAAACGAAGCTTTCTGATGTTCTCTTCGGTATTATCTACCAGTTTTAAACTTACAATACTTTATTTAAAACACCAGCTCTTTGATATTTTTAATTTTACTAAAAGTCGTTCTAAAATTACAATACTTTATTTAAAACAGGATGAAATCCGCACGGCTTTGCTAGCAAAAACTTTGTTCTAAACTTACAATACTTTATTTAAAACGTCGGCATGAGTCGAAAAATAGATATAAGAGCAGTGGCGTTCTAAACTTACAATACTTTATTTAAAACCAAGGCTTTTGTCTATACGAATCGTCATACTATCGTTCTAAACTTACAATACTTTATTTAAAACCGCCCGCGAAGTAACGCGCCGCCTTGTCAATCTAAGTTCTAAACTTACAATACTTTATTTAAAACAAAGCGCAGCTAGCGCTAGACGAGCTGATCTACGCGAGTTCTAAACTTGCAATACTTTATTTAAAATTCCTTGCGCGATATTTGCCTATACTTATCAGAAAGGTTCTAAACTTACAATACTTTATTTAAAACGAAATATTAGCACCGTTATTCTTTGAAACTTCTTTGTTCTAAACTTACAATACTTTATTTAAAACAGCCAAAGCCGAAGTAAAACTCTTTGAAAAAGAGCGTTCTAAACTTACAATACTTTATTTAAAACGCTTCTAAGAGGGCGTGATATGAGCTTTATCGAACCGTTCTAAACTTACAATACTTTATTTAAAACCGTTTTTGGGCATCGGTAGCGAGGTTTATCAATCCCGTTCTAAACTTACAATACTTTATTTAAAACGTCGCTGCGATTATCTTTTATCCAATCGGCTAGGGTTTCGTTCTAAACTTACAATACTTTATTTAAAACAAAAGCGCCAATGATATTTAAACTCAACACCCATAAGTTCTAAACTTACAATACTTTATTTAAAACAGTTGATAGCGCAATATCTTTAGATACTTACTGCGAGTTCTAAACTTACAATACTTTATTAAAACAAGCTATTTGGCAAGCTGAGTCCAAAAGCTTTATGTTCTAAACTTACAATACTTTATTTAAAACAGCTCGACGCCATCGGCTCTAGCGAACACCTAAAAGAGTTCTAAACTTACAATACTTTATTTAAAACCTTCATCAAGAACAATCAAAAAATTGTTATAGTCAGTTCTAAACTTACAATACTTTATTTAAAACTCTGGCGCGCTTTCTAAAGGACGCCGATCGTTCGGCATGTTCTAAACTTACAATACTTTATTTAAAACAAAGTCTTTTACGCGAAGCCGAAACCGCTATTTTTTGTTCTAAACTTACAATACTTTATTTAAAACTCTCTATGCACGGCGATAGTGGCGCAAGTGATATGTTCTAAACTTACAATACTTTATTTAAAACGTCGGGGCATTTTTGGCACTGCTGCGTATCGGTGTGTTCTAAACTTACAATACTTTATTTAAAACGAAATATTCGAGGATTTGACGTATAATGTAGCCTAGTTCTAAACTTACAATACTTTATTTAAAACTAGTATCACTAACAATATCAGTAATATCTTTGTTTAGTTCTAAACTTACAATACTTTATTTAAAACTAAGCCCTCTTTATCCCTTTGATATACTAGCAGCTGTTCTAAACTTACAATACTTTATTTAAAACTTCATACTTCGCTTTTAGCTCATCAAGCGACTGCTGTTCTAAACTTACAATACTTTATTTAAAACACGCAGGATGATTTAGCAAACGCCTCTGGATTATCATGTTCTAAACTTACAATAACTTTGTTTAAAACGCCCTCACGGCCTTATACTCGATCTCAAGCGCGCCGTTCTAAACTTACAATACTTTATTTAAAACCTATTTAGCCCGCTTTGCGTAGCCTCTATCTCTCGCTTGTTCTAAACTTACAATACTTTATTTAAAACCCGTCCCCGTTTGAGAGCGACCTTGCGATGTGGGATGTTCTAAACTTACAATACTTTATTTAAAACACGCGTTTTTGACCTACCCCGATCGTCCGAATTTGTTCTAAACTTACAATACTTTATTTAAAACCTAAGACCGACGCTTAGAATAGTCATCCTCGACGTTCTAAACTTACAATACTTTATTTAAAACTCAAATCGGTTAAAACGGACTGAAGCGGCACGTGAGTTCTAAACTTACAATACTTTATTTAAAACGAAGCCCGATATTTCCGCTAGCACGCTCTCCAGTTTCAGTTCTAAACTTACAATACTTTATTTAAAACCCGCTAGCGATATAAATCTCATCCTCACTTAGCTCGTGTTCTAAACTTACAATACTTTATTTAAAACCGTTTGTTGCGCTAGTCCTGGACGAGAGCTCAAGGCGTTCTAAACTTACAATACTTTATTTAAAACGCGACACGTCATAGGCAAACTTAATCCTGAAAATTGTTCTAAACTTACAATACTTTATTTAAAACCAGGCATTTTCCACCGCCTGCTGTTGCTCTTGACGTTCTAAACTTACAATACTTTATTTAAAACTGGACTTTTTAATTAAACGCTCAACGTAATCATCGCGTTCTAAACTTACAATACTTTATTTAAAACTTTTCATTTCCCAAAACACTACTGCAGGAATAATAGTTCTAAACTTACAATACTTTATTTAAAACTGCGGCTATTGCCGTGCCGCCCTCGGCTATTAGTTTGTTCTAAACTTACAATACTTTATTTAAAACAGACTGCGAGGTTATATACCGCTTGCCCAGAGACGCGTTCTAAACTTACAATACTTTATTTAAAACAAATGCGGCAACACATGGACGACGATAGAGAGCGGTTCTAAACTTACAATACTTTATTTAAAACTCACCGTCTCCCCCAGACTCTCGTCGTTTGAGAGGTTCTAAACTTACAATACTTTATTTAAAACGATAGTTTTTCTTTGCCCAAAAGATGCTCGTTAGCTCTGTTCTAAACTTACAATACTTTATTTAAAACTTTAGCTATTTCGCTTTCCTCTATTTCTATTTGGCGTTCTAAACTTACAATACTTTATTTAAAACTAGTTTTATCCAGGGGAAGGATTTAGAGATAGAGATTAGTTCTAAACTTACAATACATTATTTAAAACAAGCGGTTTTA
>CAURYE010000001.1:0-222703 GCA_963529235.1 uncultured Campylobacter sp. | reverse complement strand
ACGGGCTGGAGGTCGGCGAGGCGCGCCACTACTACGCAAACGGCAAACTAGAGGCTGAAGGGGAGTTTGAGCGCGGCAGGCTCATCCGCGCCAAAAAATACGACGAAGCAGGTAAGTTAATCAGCGATAAGTCGGGTAAAGACGGACTGCCGCGGGAGTAAATTTACCTAAATTTGCTGGGCTAATTCGCGTCGTTTAAATTTGGCTTTGAGGCCATGATTTTTGGCTTTGTGCCGCTTTGGCGGGAAATCTGGCGCGCAAAGCCCAAAAAGCGGTGAAGCGATAAAAATCCGCGAAAATTTAGAAATTTTACCGCGCGAAACGACTGCGCGCAAACGGCGCATAAATTTCACGGCGCGAGATTAAAGCGCTAAAACGTAAAGCGACGATGTCTGCACGGCAAGGGGCGGGATCTAGGCGAAATTTTGACGGCAAAACGCGGGTTTTGGCATTTGCTGGCGTAAAATAGAGGCGGTTTGGGCGTCAAGCTAGCATTTAAAAGATGCCGAAGCTCACCAAAAACGTAGGCACAAGACTTGCGGACGCGAACAGATAAAATCCGCAGGCGGTTTTTCTTGAAAAATGACAAAGCTTTGCTAAACCGCAAAAGATCGTAAATTTAATCCGCCCGTGCGAAGTAATCAAAACGCTGCTTTAAGCCGGTAAAATTTACGCGCCAAAAAGAAAATTTGCTCGCAAATTCGGATCGCAAGCGCCGAATTTAAACTCTCTTCATTTAAACCATCTTCTGAGCCGAGCGTTTAAATTCTCTTTGTAAATTAGGCCCCATCGGTTCGTTAAATTTAGCGCGTTTATTTCGTTAAATTCGCCCTTTTGCGGCACAAGCTAAAAAATTTATGCGGTTAATTTATGCTCGTTATTTTAGGCGGTTGCAGCCGAATTTAACGCGGCGGACGAAATTTAAATTTAGAGCAAATTTAATTTAAAACCGTAAAATCGCCGAAATTTAAGGAGAAAAAATGAAAAAAATCGGCCTAATCGGCGGGATGAGTTTTGAGTCTACGATAACGTACTACGAGCAAATAAATCGCAAAATAAACGAGCGTCTAGGCGGGCTAAGCAGCGCGGAGATACTGCTAAGCAGTGTAAATTTCGAGGAGATCGAGGCCTGCCAGCGCGAAAACAGATGGGATGACGCGGGCGAAATTTTGGCGCGGCACGCGAGGATTTTACAAGGCGGCGGGGCTGATTTTATCCTCATCTGCACAAACACGATGCACAGGTGCTTTGACGCCGTGCAAAGCGCCGTTAGCGTGCCTGTGGCGCATATCGCGGACGCCACGCTAAAAGCGCTAAAAAACGCAGGCGTCGCCAAGGTAGGGCTGCTCGGCACCGTCTATACGATGACGCAGGATTTTTATAAAAATCGGTTGATAGAGGGCGGTGCGGAGGTGCTTTTGCCAAGCGCGGGGGATATGACGGAAGTAAATCGCGTCATCTTTGAGGAGCTTTGCTACGGCAAAATCGCGCCCAGCTCAAAGGCGAATTTCTTGCGTATCATCGAGGATTTTAGGTCGCGCGGCGCACAAGGAGCGATACTTGGCTGCACTGAGATAGGCATGCTGGTATCGCAGGCGGATACGGATATGCGACTTTTTGATACGACGCAGATACACATTGACGCGGCGGTTGAGGCGGCGCTGTCGTAGTTTTTGGACGCAAAGGGGCTAAATTTGCTTTGCGTTTTTAGATAAATTTGCGTAAATTTACGGTTTGCAGGGCATTTTACTTTTGGCGCTACGATTTTTAATCGTATTTTTAGACCCGCAAACGATAAATCTTATAAAAGGTAAAAGCAAGAATGGGTAAAATGTGGAGCAAACAGCGTTAAAAACGCTATTTTAGCAGATAGAAACATAAGGAAAAATAAGAACTAAAAACGTAAAATTTGCAAAATTTAGGTTTTTTGCATTTTGAAAGCCAAAGCTTCAATTTGCCTCAAAAGCTTCAAAAACAGCTTCAAAATCCCTTTAAATCACGTCATTTTGACATGCGCCGCATCCTATAATAGCGCAATTTTCTAATTTTTCGCCGTCTATTAAGATAGGTTCGTATTTTTTATCATCCAAAAATAGAGCTATAGCCTTCTTTATCAGGTTTTTCTAATCGCTTGACGAATGCGTCGCCGCCGTAGTTTATGACGTATACATTGCCGCTTTTGCCGTGCTTATAAAAAAGAAGTTTGTCGTTAGAGATATCGCAACTCTTAAATTTGCTTGCCTTAATTTCGCCGATATTTAACGAGGTTTGGGCGGCTTTATGCGACGATTTCTTTGACCTGGTCAAATAAATTTAATAAACGTTACGAATTTCTACTTAAATGATAACAACTCTCATAACTAAGCTATTTTTTAGCTAAGCTATTTTATAATAATCACAATCAAATAAACAGGAGCCAGAAATGTCAGTTTTAGTTATCGGAGCCGACGAGATAACGCCTATAAAAGCAGTCCTAAAAGACCTCGGCGCGGAAGCGATCGAACACTGGGACGCGCGCAACGAAAACCGCGTAAATCGCAAACCTATCCCGCAAGATACCGAGTGCGTCGTGATGCTAACTAGTTTTTTAAACCACAACACGATGAAAACGATAAAAAACCAAGCCAAAAAGCGCAATATCCCGATCGTCTGCGCCAAAAGAAGCGTCAGCTGTGTATTTAGCGAGTATTGCAAAGTCTTTGGGCTAGATAAGGAATTTGGATGCTGCAAGGCAAAAGACTAATAGATGAAATTCGGCTTTTTATCAGGTATTGGAGAAATAACTCCAAGTATTTTTTCAGGGCTTGACGCGGTAAATAAAGCCCGAATTTTTATAAATTTATACAACTGCTGCGCAGGTCGCGAGCTAAAAATCCCTCTTTCTTATGCATATTCAGGCTTAAATTTGGAGGGAATTTTTCTAAAACGCATAGAGGACTTATGCGAGTTTAAAAATCCTAGCCGAAGTAAAATTGCAACCTTTTGTATCGCCTCAAACGCCGTCATCTGCGCCTATAAATCAGGCAAATTTGACGCCGTCCTGCCGCTAGCCGTCTCCCCCAAACACCCGGCTGCTAAGCTAATCCTCATGCTAAAATCCCAAAACGGAATATGTTTTGACGCGGACATAATGTTTTCTCAGTTTGTTTATGATAAAATACGCGCCAAACATTTTGATAAAAACGTTTATTTTCAAGACGGGATTATCTTTGCCGAGCAGGGCGGGCGCAAGCTTTTCGGCGTTATGCCGTGCTTTAAGGAGATAACCAAAGAGCGGTTTCATCTGGCTAACTGCGAGATCGCTAGGGGCTTTGAGGCGCTTAGCGGCGGAGAGTTTGACAGGATGTTCATCGTAGCTCCGAGAAATGCGAATTTCTCGCGCTACATCGAGGTCAGGCGGGAGTACGGATGCGGCGGATCGCTGCGACTGGTGCCCTACACGATAAGTCATCATATTTTTTAAAGGAAATTTAAATGATAGGTATCATTTTTGGAAGCAGTATGGGAAATACTGAGGAAGCGGCGGGCTTTTTAGCCGAGAATTTGGGGCTAGAAAACGAGCTTTTAAACGTAGCAAACTGCGACGCGGCTAAGCTAAACGGCTTTGACAAGCTGATTTTGGGCGTTTCGACCTGGGGTACGGGCGATTTGCAAGACGACTGGGACGCGTTTGATTTTCGCGGATTAAAGCTTAATGGAAAGACGGTTGCGATATTTGGCATGGGCGATGCGGAAAGCTACTCGGATAGCTTTTGCGGCGCGATGGGCAAGCTTTACGATGAGGTCGTAAAAGCGGGCGCAAACGTCGTGGGCGCAGTGTCCGTGGACGGATATAAATTTGACGAATCAGAAGCCGTAAGAGGCGGTAAATTCGTCGGTCTGCCGCTTGATGCCGATAACGAAAGCGAAAAAACCGAGCCTAGAATCAGCGCTTGGATAGAGCAGATCAAACCTCATTTTGCTTAAAATTTAATACTTCTAGTCGGGCTTTTGCCCGATTTTTCTTTCAAATTTAACTCTTTTTTATATCAAATTTGACTTTGTCGCGCTACAGCATTAAGGCGATTTAGGCGCGCGTCGGTTACGCAAATTTTGTCAAGCCTGCTTCATGGCTACTTGCTTTTATAGGCTTGAATTTGAGCTAAAATTTAGCAAATTTAGCTAAAATCACGCCGAATTTATGTTAAAAATAAGGAGAAAATATGCCTCTACTAGATAGTTTTTGCGTCGATCACGTGAAGATGAAGGCGCCCGGCGTACGTCTGGCAAAGACGATGAAAACGCCAAAAGGCGACGATATAAGCGTGTTTGATTTGCGTTTTTGCAAGCCGAACGAAGAAATCCTGCCAGAAAAAGGCACTCACACGCTAGAGCACCTGTTCGCGGGCTTTATGCGAGATCACCTAAACGGCAAGGGCGCCGAGATCATCGACATCTCGCCGATGGGCTGCAGGACGGGCTTTTATATGAGCGTGATCGGCGTGCCGAGCGAGGAGGCGGTCAAGGCCGCGTGGACGGCGTCGATGAAGGATATCCTAGGTGTCAAAAACCAAGAAGACATCCCCGAGCTAAACAAGTATCAGTGTGGCACGTATAAAATGCACTCGCTTGACGAAGCGCATGCGATCGCAAGCAAAATTTTAGAGCGCGGACTAATCACGATAAATAACGAAGAGATCGCGCTAGACGTCGCTGCGATGGGACTTAAAAAGCACTAAACGCTCGTTAAATTTAGCCGCCGTTCGTGCGGCTTTTACTCTCGCGGCAAATTTAGGCAAAGCTCAAATTCGGCCCGGTTTGCCGCGCTATTACTTCAAATTTTACTCTTTTAATATACAAAATCCGCTTCGTAATAAAATATAACGATATAATTTTAAGCCGTAAATTTATAAAATTACATTAATAATTTTTCTTAAGGAAGTGCGATGAAAAGTTTTAAATTCGTTTTGATCGCGGCCTGTGCGGCGGCGATAGGCTTAAACGCCGAGGTTTTAACAAAGACGACCGATATATCGCTGGGCGGTAAAAAGGTCGGCAAGATCGAGGTTTTACGCCGGTCGAGGTCGTCTCCAAAGACGGCGCAAAAGTCAAAATAAAGGTAAAAGGCGCGGTTTCGTTCATAAACTTTGCTTCATTCATTTTTCCTCCGTTAAAATTTGCCGTAGAGTAACGCAAATTCTTTAAATTTCGGGTAAAATTACTCCAAAAATTAAGGAGCTAGGATGGGAAATGACATCTGGGGCGGCGAAACTAACCCCGCTTGCCTTGCGAATATCAAAAAAAAGGCAGTAAATTTAAACTCCCAAAAGCCGCTAGCTGCGGCACAGGAAAGCTCTGACCTAAAAGATGCGCAGCAAAGCTCGGGCGATGAAATTTTAAAAAGCTCGACCGGCGAAAATTATAACGATGAAATTTTAGGCGCAAATTTAGACCAAGCAGAAGCTGCCTCGTCACAAACGGGCTTCTCGGGCGCAAATTCCGGCGCTTTTGGTAACTCGGGCGGCTCGAATTTCGGCAGCAGCCTGGGCGGCGCAAACGGAAGTTCAAATTTTACCGCGGCTAGCGGCAGCGTAAATTTTAATGCTTCAGGCGGTAGCGCAAATTTTGGTGGAAGCGTTGGCGGCGGAAATTTTAACACAGACAATGGCTCAAATTTTAATAACGGCGGCGGCAATTTAAAATTTAACGGCGGTGGTTCAAATTTTAACGGCGATTATGAGGGCGGATACACCGCCTCGTCCAATATCGCGGCTAAGGCTTACGATATAAATAAGGCCTATGCGTTTTACGTCGTTTTGGGCGCTTTTGGAGCGCACCGCTTCTATCTTGGACGCATAGTCTCTGCTGTATTTCAGCTTTTAGGAGGGTTGGGGTTTATAATATGGGCAGTGCTTGCGGGGGCGTTTTTACTGATACAAAGCGATTTGTTTATCGAGATTATGGCTCAGCTACGCCCAGATTCCAATATTACCGCCTCGGATGTGCAGGAGGTAGCTGCAAATCTAAAAAATCCTTTTATGGTGTTTTTCCTGCCGAATGTGATATTTTTGATCTGGCTTATTAGCGATTTTTTTAAACTCGGCTCGATGGTTCGGGAGCAAAATGCGCGCCTAGGCTTGGGCGAAGTGGATTTCGTATATGAGCGGGACGATAGGAGCGCGGAGAGTCTATCAAATGCCAAAGTACCGCTTTACATCGCGCTTGGGTTAAATTTATTAAACGTTGCGGCGTATTATATTGATTCCGTCAAGGCGGAGGAAGTTGGCAATATCTCATTCATAGCTACCATCTGTTTTGCCGTGGGATTGTATTTCGCCTCCAGAAGCATGCGCTCAAAGAGGCTACTTTTTAACTTCACGATATTTGGCGTATTTTGGTATTTAAACGCTCTGGTGCTTGTAGGACGCGTTTTTTTCGAAAATTCTATGCTGCTAACGGCTTTGGCTACCTTTTGTACCGCCGTTTTTTTGCCGTTTGCGCTTTTGGTTTGCAAGGAGCTTTCCGACTGCTCGGGCGAAAAAACCTATCTGCGAGCGTTTTACGTATTTGCACTGCTAAGCATCATAGATATCGCTTTAAGCGTGCTAAATTCCTCGCTTTATCTACTTGCATCCAATATTGGCTCGGTGATCACGGCGATATTCGGCATCGGCGCAGTTTATGGCACGACGGAATTTCGCGCCTCACGAAACAACTACGATCTGGCGCATCTTGGTATGCACGTAAGGCAGATGAATAACGATCCTATGGACTGATGCGGCTTGCTTTTGCGGCGGAGCTTGTCTTTAATTTTCGCCTAAATTCGGGGGGCATAATTTTAAAATTTAATCAATATAAGAGATAAATTTAAGCCATGTTGCTATATAATTTACTATATTTTTTAAAAAGGAGTTGAGAATGACTTTTATGGAGTCGGTGCGAACTTGTCTGAAAGAAAACTATTGTAACTTTGAGGGGCGCGCGCCGCGTTCAGAGTATTGGTGGTTCACATTATTTGGGGTACTTTTGGGAATAGTAACGTCGGTACTAGACGGCTTTTTAGGCACATATACCGTTACTAGTTCCGGCGAAACGATCGGTTTTATTAACTTAATCTTTTTGTTGGCAATGCTTTTGCCTTCTATCGCCGTAGCGGTAAGGCGCCTGCATGATACCGATAGAAGCGGCTGGTTTTATCTATTAAATCTTATCCCGCTAATAGGCTCGATCATACTGATCGTATTTTTCGTACAGCAAGGCACTAACGGACGCAACCGCTTTGGAGACGATCCGTTGTGACCTGCAAGCAGAGGCTCGATTTTTTAAACCGTAGCTTTTGCGCGTCTATCGCTTCACGAATAACCTAAATTTAGGGCTAATTCCATTTTGGTTTAGCCCTTTATTTTATGAGTCGGTTTGGCTCAAAATATCCCTCATCGTTTAAATTTAGACCGCCGCGCAGATTCAGACTACAAAATTTTAATTCTATTGCCCTTTAATTTAACGAGCTTTGTAATCGCTGAGGAGACGTTTTGACGAGGCGCACCAAGTAGGCTTGCCAGCGTCATTATATTAAAGGGAAGCTCCACGATCTTATCGGCGTTTGCAATGTGATTTAAAAAATTTAAAATCCAGGTCTGGATTTTCGCAAAGACGATCTCTTTTATTAAAATCCGCTGCGAGTGGAGGTTTTTAATGAGCGCGTTTATGATCGAGCTTGCAAACTCATCTCCGAGCAGCTCGAAAAGCTCCGAGATATTGATCTGCAACGTCTCGCAGTCGCTTAAAATTTCAAGGCTCGTGTTTTTATCGAGGCAGACGTAGGCGCCGCTTTTTACGAAGCTAAAGATAAATTCTTTGCCGTTTTCGTAGCAGTTTAGCTTCGCTCTGCCGCGCAGCAGAATGATAAAATTTAAACTTCTGCGCGTAGATCACGTCGCCGCGTGCGTAGCTCTCGCGGCAAATTTGAGTAAAGCTCAAATTCGACTCGGTTTGTCGCCCTTTTCCTCAAATTTTACCATTTTTAATATACAAAATCCGCTTCGTAATAAAATATAGTGATGTAATTTTAAGCCGCAAATTTATAAAATTACATTAATAATTTTTCTTAAGGAAGTGCGATGAAAAGTTTTAAATTCGTTTTGGTCGCGGCCTGTGCGGCGGCGATAAGCTTAAACGCCGAGGTTTTAACAAAGACGGCCGATATATCGCTAGGCGGTAAAAAGGTCGGCAAGATCGAGGTTTTAACTCCGGTCGAGGTCGTCTCTAAAGAGGGCGCAAAGGCTAAAATCAAGGTAAAGGGCGCCGTTTCGGCAAACTACCTGGCTCAGATACAGCGAAGCGTCAAAAACGTCGAGATTTTCACGGTTTTTGATACCGAGAGCGAGGCGAACTTTAAGAAAATAAAAGAGGTCGAGGACGACTACGGCGAGCTTTGGTATGAGGTCGAGGGCACGTACGAAGTCGCCGCAGACGCGCTAGGTAGCGACGCAAACGCGCTATACAAACAGGCTCAGCAAAAATACGAGGAGACCTGCTCGGCGTGCCACCGCTTGCACGAGCCAAACAGCTTCACGGCGGCTCAGTGGCCGGCAAATTTGCAGTCGATGATCGATACGAACTACGTTTCGCTAGAGGAGACGGAGCTAAATTTGATCGTTAAATACCTACAGCATAACGCAAAAGCCGTAGAATAGGGCTTTGATGCGCCTAGCGCCTAGCTAAATTCGCTCGTCGCTTGAAGCGTAAAATTTAGCGACGTTTGTTCTTTAAATTTGGATTTTATATTTGACGGCGGCAAATTTAACGCTACCGGATTAAATTTGCGGCATCTTGCTTGCTAAACAAGCGCATTGCGAAAACAAGCGAGCGCCGCTAACAAAATACGGGTTTTAAAAGCAAATAACGGAAAACGAGTCGCCAAATCGCGTCGGTGCCGCAAGTGTCGGCGATTTGGCTTTGCTTGGGTCTGCGACTTCGCGACTGCAAGCGCAAGATGCGGGGGCTTGCTCCTGCGAGAATTAAAATAAGGGAGAAACCGATGAAAAGACGAGATTTCATCAAATTTTCGGCCTTGGCGGCTACGGCTGCGCAGGCTAGTAGGATAGAGGGCGTCAAACAGACGATTTTTGATAACAAAAAGGTGTTCGGCGCAAACAGATTCGGTCCGTTTTGGGCAAATTTAAACTCATCGCAGATCGTTTCTGTTAGCGATTTTGAGGGCGATAAATTTCCAAATACGATGAACTATAGCTTGCCTGATTCCGTGCAGAACGAAAACCGCGTGCTCTATCCGATGGTGCGCAAAAGCTATCTAAAAGCAAAAGGTGCGGCAAAGAGCGAACTGCGCGGCAAAGAGGAGTTCGTGCGCGTTAGCTGGGACGTCGCGCTTGATCTAGCCGCCAAGGCTCTAAAAGAAAACTTCGACAAATACGGCGCCGAGGCGATTTATGGCGAGTGCTACTGGTGGGGCGGCAGCGGTAAGGTCAGCTGGGGTCGTACGGTCGCGCACAGGATGCTAAAAGTGCTAGGCGGATACGTGGAAGAAAGCGGCGACTACTCCACCGGAGCTGGTCTAGTCATAATGCCTCACGTGCTAGGCGGTAGCGCTGTTTACGACGCGCCGACGAAGTGGAAAGCGATCGTCAAAAACGCTAAAAACGTGGTATTTTGGGGAACGGATCCTATCGTAACAAACCAAATTTCCTCAGTGCCCCCGACTCACGACGGCTACGTAGGTATGCAGGAGCTTAAAAAATCGGACATCAAAACCTATAGCGTAAACGTCATGGTAAACGACACCGCGCGCTACTACGGCAGCGAAAACATCATTGTGCGCCCAAATACCGACACTGCGCTCATCATCGGCATGTGTCATTATCTGTTTACGAACAACCTCTACGACGAGGAATTTATCAAAAAATACACGGTCGGATTTAATAAATTTAAAGACTACTTCCTCGGCACGCAGGACAAAGTCGTAAAAGACATCGAGTGGGCGAGCAAAATTTGCGGCGTACCTGCGGGCACGATAGCGCAGTTTGCTACGCGCCTGGCTAAAGAGCCTACGACCGTACTGATCGGCCGCGCGCTACAAAGAGCCGACCACGGCGAGCAGCCTTTCTGGGCGCTAGTGGTGCTAAATGCGATGCTAGGACACGTGGGTAAGGAGGGGCTAGGATTTGAGTTTAGCCTAGGATACGACTCCGCGGGCGCTACGGACAAGATCGCTCCGGTACTAAAAGGCCTAAGCACGCGTATCGACGAGAAATACGAAAACATTGACGGCGCGCCGTGGAAAACGACTAAAAACATCACTATCCCGTCCTCTCGCAGCATCGAGGCGCTAGAGCATCCGGGCAAAGAGATTGACTACGACGGCACTAAGATCAAGCTGCCGCACATGAGGGTCGCATACATGGCCTCAGGTTCGATGTTTACGCGCCACCAGGACGTAAATAACATCGTAAAACAGTGGCGTAAATTTGACACTGTTATCACCGCCGAGCCATACTGGACTAGCACCGCAAGACTAAGCGACATCGTGCTGCCCGTAGCTATCGAGGTCGAGAGAAACGACATCAACCAAACGGGCTCAACAGGCGAATACATCGTGGCGTATAAACCTGCGATAGAGCCGATGGGCGAGAGCAAGAGCGACTTTTGGATCTGCGAGCAAATTTGCAAACGCTGGGGTAGAGGCGAGGTATTTAGCGAGGGCAAGGACGAGCTAGGCTGGATGAAAGAATTTTACGCCGACGCGGCCGAGCAGGCTAAGGGGCTAAGCTTAACCATGCCTAGTTTTGAGGAATTTTACGAAAAAGGCTACGTGAGATTTGAAAAAGACAACACGGAAACCGAGCTTTATACGCGCCTAGCGGCCTTCCGCGAAAATCCTGCCAAAAACCGCCTAGGTACGCCGTCTGGCAAGATAGAGATATACTCGCCGACGATAGCGAAGATGAACTACGCCGACTGCCCGCCGATGCCTACGTGGATCGAGCCAAAAGAGTGGCTAGGCAACGCGACGAAAAAATACCCGCTACACGTCGTTAGCCCGCACTCTCGCTACCGCCTGCACAGCCAGCTAAATAACTCTATCATTAGAAATTTCGCCGAAGTTAGCGGCAGAGAGCCGGTGCTAATAAATCCAAAAGACGCCAAAGAGCGCGGCCTAGCTACGGGCGACGTTGCGCGCGTATTTAACGATCGCGGCGAGATACTAGCGGGCGTGCTAGTCACCGACATCGTGCCTGAGCACGTCGTAGCTATCTGCGAGGGCGCGTGGTACGATCCTGAAAAATGGGGCGAAAAGAGCCTCTGCCAGCATGGCTGCGTAAACGTGCTAACTTTTGACAAAGGCACGTCCAAACTCGCGCAAAGCAACTCGGCTCACACCGTGCTAGCCCAAATCGAGAAATTTAAGGGGGAGATTAAACCTATACAAGCGTTTAGCAAACCTAAAATCCTACAATCCTTATAGCGCGTTGTCTTTTGAGCGCTTTTTGCGGAGCTAGTAAAATTTCGGCTCGATGAACTATACGTTCTATCTACGCCGAAATTTTACGTCGCAACCACAAAAATCATCTCAAAATACTTCCGCTTGTCTTTTTATGTTCAAATTTGCAGTTTATTAAATTTGAGCGTAAATTTACTTCTTTCGTATTCGTCAAATTTGAACGTAAATTTTGCGCGGAGTAAAAACTCTGCTAAAATTCGCTCAAATTTAACCCAAAGGTAGCGCCTTGCAAATCCCAAATTTGATCCGAAATTTTATCCGCAAATGCATTGTTTCAGAGTGTATTTTACTGCCGTTTTTCTATCCCGAGGATGGCGAGTTTGAGAGTTTCCAGGAGGGATATAGGCTAGTTAGCCGCAAAACGGGCGAGGAGCTAGCAGACGATGCGCCAGGACAGTGGCGCAAGAGCTGGCGGGTCATCGCGCGTAACGGTATGGACGATCCGTTTTTCGTGGATTTTGCGCTTGGCGACGCTTCGCCCGTGTATTTTGCCTATCACGGCGCGGGCTTTTGGGAGCCGATCAAAGTCGCGGACGACATCGTTAAATTTGAAGAAATTTTAACCGCCCTTGCCGCGCTTGAGGCGCCTTGCTCGCTTGAAGCGATCGCGCCGCTTGCCGATTTAAACAACGAATTTTACCGCGAGCTGGCGGACGACTACGCGCAGCAAGACGAAGCGCGCGAGGAGCCGGGATATAAATATTTCAGCGTTTTCATCGAGGACTTGGGTGCGGATAAGGTAAAAACGCTCGTGTTTTTAAAGAAAATTTTTGAAGATGGGAGCTTTGCGGATACGAAAGAGAGGACGCGAAATTTGCCGCTTTGCGTATTTAGCGGCATAGAGGAGTCGGCGCTAGCGCTGCAGGACAAACTCGCCTCGCTCGGAGTTAAATTTTACGCCCGCGAGATAACTTTTAGCGAAATGATCGCGCTACGAGGCAAAATTTAGCTAAATTTCGCTACCATACGCTGCATCTTTAAAAAAGGAAAGACATGAAAAAATCGTTATTTTTAGTCGCGCTTTGCGTATTTGCCGGCCATTTGGCGGCCGAGGAAACTCCTGCTGCTTGCAAAGAGTACGAAAAGGTTTCTTACGAGTTCATCGACGCGATGGAAAAACAAGCCAAAGCTCAGGGCAACAAGGAATTTAGCGCGGAGGCGACGAAAAAAGAGTTTGAGGCCGACTACGCTAGCATAAAAAAGCTAAGCAAGGAGGAGCAAGAAGTAGCTTGCCATAAGGGTACGGCCGAGGTTAAAGAGATTACGAATATGCTAAAATCAAGCGGATTGCTAAAATAATTCGCTTTTTTGGCTAGGATAGGCTAGGCGACGTAAATCTCGCAAAATACCGCGGTTAAGCGTCGCTACGGCCCATCTAAATTTGCACTTAAGAAAGCTAAATTTACCGCTTGGTTTAAATTAAACGCGGCGACAAACGTCTAAAACACGCATTAAAGCAAATAGCGCGATATTTTAGCTCTTAAATTTAGCATCTTTTTACGCCGAATTTACGCTTAAAATCTCACTTCTGCGCCGTAAAAATCTCTCCGCTAAATATCGCTTTTACTGTATAAAAGCAAGCCGTACCCACCAAAACGCACAAAGCCGCAAAGCCCGCCGCTCCCGCAAATAAGAAAAATTTAATCCCACAAAGCTCGAACGCTCGCAAAAACGCGACGCTTGCCGCTGCCGTAGGAAAGGTAAACGCCCACCAAGAAAGCGAAAATTTAATCCCAAGAAAGCTTTTAAACATATAAATGATAAAAAGTACGAAAAATAGCGTAACGTAAAGCATGATTTTAGCCGCCGCGTCAAAGCCGCCCGTTAGCTTCGTATAGCCCAAAAACGCCATCGCGGGCGGAGCTACCGTGATAAAAAGCGTCGGGATAAATTTAGGCGGCATCAAGGCGCAAAAAACGAGACGATAGAGCAAAATAGCTAAAATTACCGGCCAAAAAAATATCCCGACCGAAAAATAATACCACGCAAACTCGCTTGTAGCAGGCGCGGCCAACGGAACGAAAAGGTTGCCCACGATAGGCAAAAACCACGCCGGGCTAGCGTGCTGCGGCTCTACGTCGCTACGTATCCAAAAAGACATAGCGTGCAGCGTGATGAAGGTCTGAAATGCTACGCCCGCGCAAAAAAGCGCGTCGTAAACGGGCGCAAAATCCCTCCAAAGCGTAGCTACCAGTAGCGTGCCGATCGAAAATGCGGCGAAAAAATTTACCTGCACGGGATGAAATAGCTCGACCTTGCAAGCTTGCGGGTGTTTTATTAGCTTTGCCGCGTAAAAAACGCAGATGAGCGCGTAGGCTAGACTCGCCGCAGCGCGTAAAATCTCAAAAACCGCGCCTGAGATATCAAAGATCAAATTTAGTCGTTCGTAAGCAAGAGCCAGCCCGCAAAGCCCCATAACTACGGTATAAAACATAATCGGAAAGTATTGTAGCCAACTTGCGTTTTCGTTTTTTATCGTTTTTTCTTCTTGCGTTTTCATCGTCTTCTCGGTTTTTCGTTAAATTTTAGTCCGATTTTAGCGCAATTTCGCTGATAAAGCCGCAAGATAAATCAATTTTTAAAGCTTTTGCTAAAAGCGCGAAATTTAGCCGGACTTGAGGTTTTTAACTCAGCGCCCAGCATTTTTAAGCTAAAATAGGCCAAATTTTTAAAAGGACAAACGTGAACGATTTTAAAAGATTAAACGAGCTAGTAGCTGCAGGTAAAGACGAGCTAAATGCGATGTATAGGCAGCTAGATAACCCAAGCGAGGTTGTGCTAAAGATGCTAAAAATCGCAGGGTTTAAAGGTGAGAAGAGCGAAAAAGTCGCGGTTTTACGCCGCATAGTCGATCTAAAAACGGAGCCGCTAGAAAACGAACTAAAAAAGCAGGGGCGCGAGGAGGCCGAGATAGGGCGCATAAAAGATGAAGCTTTTGAGCTAGTGCGCGAATTTTATGAGGCGCGCTTTGAAAAGCTTTTGGCGCGGGTAAAAGAGGAGAAAATTTTAGACGAGTTTTACTTGGCGCTACTTAGCGGCATGCACGGCGCGGGAGTAGCGATGAATGCGTGGCAAAGCGCGTGGGACAGGCAAATTTTGCAAACGACGAATAAAGAATTCGAAGCTAAATTTGCAAGCATGGCCGAAGCGATCAAATTTATTGACGAAAACGGCCTCTATCAAAAAGACGGCGGGCAAAAGGGCGAGCGAAGCTACGGCGCAGTCCTCAAAAACGGCGAAAAATACGCCTTCGCGCCGTATGCGGTTGCCTTTGAAAATGAAGTAAAACGCGTGGCGGACGCGCTGGAGGAGCTAATCAAAAATCTAAAAACGCTAGCCGCAAGCGACGAGCAAAGAGCTTACGTGAGGTACTTTGAAAAGCTAAAAGCGGCGTTTTGCGAGCGAGAAAACGACCGCGCGATCCCCGCGTGGCAGGACGCCGAGCGCGCGTGGATGGAGGTAAAGGGCCCGCTGCAGCCCGGTCATCCGCTAGAGTACTACGAGGACGCTTACACGCACGCCGTCGCACTCGAGTGGGACGTGAGGCTAGCGGGTGCGAGCGATTTTGACGAGGAGAAATTTAAAGCTAGCGTCATCCGCGCCTACGAGCAAATTTGCCGCGAGTGCGGGATAGAGGACGCCCTGCTCGCGCGCCAAGTCACACAAAACGTCGCTAGAACGCAGACCTACATCAGCGTGCCGATGATCTACTACGGCGCCGAGCTAAACGGACTATTTTCGGCTCAGGTCGTGCCAAACGACGAAACCGTGAGCAAGGAGCGGGGCAAAAAGATATTTGCTTTCGTCGAGCACGTTTACGAGAGCGCCAAGGCGCGGCCGTTTATGAAGCTTAGCGGGGAGATATTTTCACGCGAGTTTTTGGACTACGGGCGCGAAATTTTATTTAAAAAGCCGCAAATTTGGAAGAAAACCTACGAGATCTCCACGATCGGCCACGAGTTTGGGCACATACTTTTCGTCGGCACCGACACGGAAAAGACGATGAACGCGGACGGCGAGTTTAAATTTATCGAGGAGTACAAGGCGACCACTGGCGGGCTGGTAAATTTCTTTATCGGCGGCGATGCGAGCTACGAGATGAGCGTATTTCACGAGCTGATCGCCCGCGCGGTCGGACTTATCGCGTGGCGCGAGGTCGATGAGGTGCGCGCGTACTACTGCGAGGGGCTTATCCATCTTAGCTTGCTGTTTGACTCGGGCGCGCTTAGTTTTGATGGCGGCGCTTTGCTCGTCAAATTTGACCGCGAACACTACGCTAAATTTAAAGAAATTTGCCTCGCAAACTACAAAAAATTGGCGCTTCACTACGCAAGGCGCGCTCCTGCGGGCGAGTTTTTGGCGAGATTTTGCGATAAAGAGGACAAAAGCTACCTGCCTAAACACGCGCAGGCAAGGGCTTTTGTAGAGCACTACTACGCCCGTTACAAGGCTATAGGCAACGAGCTTGACGAGAGCGGCGAATGGGAGAAATGGCGAGCGGGAGAGAAGTAGCCCAAGGCAAATTTGCGCTAGATTGGGCGGCTTCGGCATGCAAATTTGACCCAAATTTTACGTCAAATTTGCCTTTTTCTAGCGGGCCAGACCCGCACCTTTTTGGCGCCAAGTTTAGCATTTTTAGGATGCGGGTTTTGCGGGATAAATTTGTATGTCGCGCCCTGCAAATTTGCTGAATTTGCCGCAAGTCCTTGTTCTTTGCATCAAATTTACCTTAAATTCGGGCGTAAAATTTAAAAAGCCAAATTTGACGAAATCGCGGTGAATTTACTTGAGGACAAGCAAGCCAAACGCGGCAAATAGTCGCTAAATTTACGAACCTAAAACGAAAGGATAAAAAATGGAAGAAATGCTAGAAGGCATGGGCGAACCGCGTATAAAACAAGTCGCGCTGCCAAAGGACACGAACTCGGCGGGCAATATATTCGGCGGTTGGATACTAAGCCAGATCGACCTAGCCGGCGCGCAGGCCGCGCGGGAGCTGTCGCCCGAGCGCGTCGTGACGATCTCGATGCAAGAGATTATATTTAAGCAGCCGGTTTTCGTCGGCGACGTCGTGAGCTGCTACGCCAAAATCATCGCCGCGGGCAACACCTCGATCAAAACTAAGATCGAAGTCACGGCGCTGCGGCTAAACGCGGCCGGTTTTCGCGAGCGCATACACGTAACATCCGCGATAGCGACCTACGTGAGCGTGACTAAAGACGGCGCGAAAAAGCCGATCGATCCGCAGCTAAAAAAGTCGCACGGATTTTGACGAATTTGCCTTGATCGGAGCGTATTTTACGGCTCCAGTTTGCATGCAGCAGGATCGTAAAACGCGCTTTGCCGTATGACCGGGCAGTTTTTAACTTTTAAATTTTGCGTTTGCGCCCGCAAAATAAACGGCGGTCAAATTCGGCCGAGCTAGATTATCTAGCTCGGTTTTAGCTTTTTAGCGCATCGGAAAATCAAAACAAACGTTTAAAATCGCTAAAAACAAATTTATCTCGCCTAGCGCGATAAAACTGTAAAATCGCTTCCGGCGCTTTGCGGGATTTAAAATAGCGGCGCAAAAACGCGTTTTCTAAATTTACGCTCGTAAATTTCGCGGCCGAATTTTGGATATTTCGGGCAGATTAAGTTATATTAAGCATTAAACTATTTTTTTAAGCCGTGTTAATACTATTACAAATTCTAATCTTAATAAAAGCTCTCAAGTTATTCTTATTTATAAATAATACGATATAGCCAAAATGACGATATAGCGGCGCCTGGAGTTCCGTATACTGAATAAAATAATTAATAGAAACTTAAATCAAAATATTGATTTAAAGTATTAAGGATTTTTATTATTTTTTAAGGACAAATATGCAAATATTTCATATTTAATAAATATGCAAAATCTGCATATAAAAAAGGAGAAAAAATGACGAAGACCGGCAAAGTCATATGTCCGTATTGCGGCACGGGCTGTCAGGTCGAGCTTCACGTCGAAAACAACGTGATAAGAAGCGCGCTTGGGGTACAGGATAACCCCGTAAATCAGGGCAATCTGTGCTTAAAGGGCTTTTACGGCTGGGACTACGTTGGGGCGCCCGACAGACTAACAAAACCGCTAATTCGCAAAAAAGACGGCGTATTTAGCAAGGACGGAGATTTTGAAGAGGCTAGCTGGGACGAGGCACTCGATCTAGTCGTCTCAAAGATGAAAGAAGTAAAGGAAAAATACGGTCCGGACGCGCTAGTAGGCAACTACTCGGCTCGCTGTACGTTAGAGGACAACTACGTCGCGCAAAAGGTAATGCGCGCCGTAATCGGTACGAACAACGTCGATCACTGCGCTAGAATTTGACACGCTCCGACTGTGGCAGGTCTTGCCAAAACAATCGGTAACGGAGCGGCGACAAACAGCTTCACGGAGATCGGACCTTATAGTAATTGTATACTGATGATCGGCTCAAACCCCGAAAACGGCCACCCGATCGCGGCGATGCACATACAGCGCGCGCTAAACCGCGGTGCTAAGCTCATCGTGGTAGACCCGATAAAAACGGAATTTGCCAGCCGAGCGGACGTGCATTTGCAGCTAGCGCCCGAGCACAATATTGCGGTTATAAACTCGCTCATTTACGTTATTTTCGAGGAAAATTTGGTTAACTGGGACTTCGTAAACGAGCACACCAAGGGCGTGGAATACGTACGCGAAGCGGTTAAGGACTATTCGCCTGAAGCCATCGCTAGCTACACCAACCTAAATCCCGAGGACGTGAGAAAAGCGGCCCGCATGTACGCGACTATCCGTCCGGCCGTCATCACGCACGGTATGGGCGTAACGCACTTTAACCACGGCGTGGGCGCGGTTTGCGATATATCAAATTTGTTCCTTCTAACCGGAAATATCTGCGAGCTAGGAAGCGGCGACCTACCGATACGCGGTCAAGAAAACGTCCAAGGCTGCTGCGATATGGGCGTGTTGCCGAATATTTTTCCAAATTTAGGCTCGGTAACCGATCCTAAACAGCGCGAGTGGTTCGAGCAGGTTTGGCATCTAGAGCCAGGCTCTTTAAACGGCAAAATCGGCATCCATAAAACAGAAGTGCCAAACGCCATCCTTGACGGCAGAGTGCACTTTTTCTGGACGATGGGCGAAAACCCGGTTATGACCGATCCAAACACCAACCACTTCCTAAAAGCGATCTCTAAAGTAGATATGTACGTGGTTCAGGATATCTTTTTAACCGAAACGTCGCGTAAAGCCGACGTCGTGCTACCTGGCGTGGCAAGTAGCGAAAAAGAAGGCCTCTACGCCAACGCAGAGCGCCGCGTACAGCACAACGAGCACGTTATCACGCCTCCGGGAGACGCCAGACAAGACTGGTGGATCATCTGCGAGATCGCTCGAAGGCTTGGAGCGACAGAGGGATTTAACTTTAACTCGCCTGAAGAAATTTGGGAAGAAGTACGCAAGTGCGACCCTAGAAGATACGGCGGCATGAGCTACTACCGCATCAAAAAGTATCACGGACTGCACTGGCCGTGCCCTGATGAAAACGACATGGGCGGACAGAGCCTATATCTAGATAAAAAATTCTTTACGCCCGACGGTAAAGGTAAATTTATCCCTTGCTTGCACGTAAAGAGCGTCGCGGATATCGAGCCGGCGAAAGCCGAGTTTGCTAAGCGCGTAAATTTGCCGCCCGAATACGAAGTGATGGCCGGTAGCGTGGATGAGCCGACCGATCCTGAGTATCCGATACAGCTGCTAACTACGCGTAAAGTCTATCAGTACGCCGGCGGCGTCATGACTAGACGCTCAAAAGCTATCGAAGAGGGCGGCGACAGCATCGGACCTATCGCGGAGATGAACCCTGCGTTAGCCCAGCGCTACGGCATAAAGCAAGGAGACTTCATCAAAGCATGGAGTAGATACGGTTATATCGTTATCAAAGCAGACGTCACGGACATCGTCCCAGACGGCGTCATCCAGATGACCTATCACTACTGGGAGAGCTGCTGCAACGAGCTAACGAGCAACGGCTGGGACTTCATCAGTAAGACTCCGACCTTTAAGGCCGCCATCCAGATCCAAAGGATCGAGGAGGAGGAGTTTTTGCGTATTCGCGAGCTAAAACGCATCAAATTCCAAACCAACAAGGTTATCTACGACGACTATCACCACGAGTGATTTTTAGCCCCGCTTGCTAAACCGCGGGCGGGGCTACTTAAATTTAGCTTTTAAATTCGCTTCTTGATTAAATTTTAAAAATATATCTTGTTTTAATATGCTTTTCTGTAATATTCCACAAATTTTAATATGCATTTTTGCAATATTATAAATTTATACTTCACAAGGAGCAAAAGATGAAAAAACTTCTCACGACCCTGTTTTTAAGCGCTATCGTCGCGCTAGGAGCCGAGGTCAAAACCATCACCGATATGACGGGCAACGAGGTCAAAATCCCGGCCAAAACGCAAAAGATAGCCGCGCTTTGGCACGCAAACAACCAAGTGATTTTGGTGCTAGGCGGCGCGGATAAGATCGTAACCACGACCGATCAGATCAAGAAAAACAAGTGGTTTGCTAAAATTTACCCTCGCATCGCAGAGGTGCCGGCTGCGCTAAACGGCAACGACATCCAGATCGAGGAGCTAGTTAAACTAGCGCCCGACGTAGTCATAGTGTCAAATAAAAATTTCCAAGAAAACCTTACTAAAAACGGTTTTAGCGCGGCGAATTTGATATTTCGCGACTACGACGATATGAAAAAAAGCGTGCTGCTAACGGCCCAGATCATCGGCGGCGACGCGGCTAGCAAGGCAAAAGAACTAAACGAAAATCTAGATGCCAACATCGCGCTAGTTAGCGAGCGAACTAGCAAGCTAAAGGACGCCGCGCGCCCTAAAATACTACACATCGTTGGCGGCGCAAACCTGCTAAAAATCGACGGCACCAAAACGATCATCGACACGTGGGTAAAATACGCAGGCGGTAAAAACGCGGTGCAAAAAGAGGGCAGTATGATAGAAATCACGGCTGAAGAGATCGTGGCCGCGGATCCTGATATCATCATAGTTGGCGGCGCGGACAATCAAAAAGCGGTTGAGAAAATTTACGCCGATCCCGTATTTGCAGGGCTAAAAGCAGTCAAAGACAAAAAAGTCTACGGCAACCCAAAAGGCGTGTTTAGCTGGGATAGATACGGCGCGGAGTCGGCTTTGCAAATTTTATGGGCGGCTACTATCATCCAGCCTGAGCTCTTTAAAGACGTCGACGTAAAAGCCCAAACTAAAGCGTTTTATAAGAAATTTATGAACTACGACCTTAGCGACGCAGAGTTTGACTACATACTAAAAGGACTAAATCCGGACGGCAGCAAATAATCAAATTTGAGCGATTTTGCCGGTAAACGGGCAAAATCAAAAGGAAACAAAGATGAAAAAAAGGACGCTTGCATTTGGCGCGGCGGCTTGCCTGTGCGCGGCGATTAGCGCGCAGGCGGCGGATCTAAAATTTGACCCGGATAAATTTGAAACTCGCTCTATAAAATCCGGCGAGAAAGAGGTCAAATTTAGAGCCCACGAGGGGATAGTTTACGTAGCAAATCCCGTGGATAGCGAGTATCAGAGGTTAAATTTTTACGTCCCGGCGCAGTATTTTGAAGGCAGCAAAAGCGAGGCAGGCAAATTTAACGCGGCAAGCGCTCCGATCTTTTTGCCAAATTCCATCGGCGGATATATGCCGGGCAAGCCTTTTACGCCCGCCCTTGATAAAAACGGCAAGCCAAACGCGGTACTAGCGGCGCTTGAGCGCGGTTACGTAGTCGCAGCGCCGGGAGCTAGAGGTAGGACGCTCAAGGACGCAAACGGCAAATTTAGCGGCAAAGCGCCCGCCGCCATCGTCGATCTAAAGGCCGCCGTGCGGTATCTTAAATTTAACGACGCAGCGATGGCCGGCGATGCGAAAAAAATCGTATCAAACGGCACGAGCGCGGGCGGAGCGATGTCGGCGCTGCTTGGCGTCTCGGCAAACGCGCCCGAGTTTGAGCCGTATTTGGCCGCACTCGGAGCTGCAGAGGCTAGCGACGAGATCTACGCCGCCTCAGTCTATTGCCCGGTTACAAACCTAGAAAACGCCGACGCAGCCTACGAGTGGATGTTCGGCGCGCAGACGAAATACGAGAAAATGGACTTTAGCGCGTTTGATGCGGCTAGATTTAACGAGCGAAGCGGTAAACCAAAAACCGTCTCAGGCGAGCTAACCGCAGAGCAAAAAGAGCTCTCCGCTGCGCTAAAATCGGCCTTCCCCGCCTACGTAAATTCGCTAAATTTAAAAGACGCCAAAGGCCGCGCGCTCACGCTTGAGCCTAGCGGCGAGGGAAGCTTTAAAGAGTACGTCAAAAAGACGCTCTCAGACTCTTTCGCGGCTGCAAAAAGTCGCGAGAAAAGCCTGCTAAAGCCCGAGTTTTTCACGCTTGAAACGCAGGGCTGCACGCTCGGATATGATTTTAAATTTGAAGACTTTGTTCTATCTATGCCGCGCGCAAAGGCTACGCCCGCGTTTGACGGATTAGAGCTACAAAATCCCGAAAACGACTTTTTCGGCGATGCGGACGCGGCGGCGAAGCACTTTACCGAATTTGGCGCAAAACGCGGCACGGGCGAAACCGCCGACGCTAAAATCATAAAAATGGTAAACGCCATGAGCTATCTGGGCAATAAAAGCGCGGCTAAATTTTATCGTATCAGGCACGGTGCGGCCGACTCCGACACGGCTCTAGCGATACCGCTTATCTTGGCGCTGGGGCTACAAAATGCGGGCAAAACGGTTGATTTTGCAGTACCTTGGGGGCAAGGTCACGGTGGCGACTATGATCTGGACGAGCTTTTTAGATGGATCGACCGCGTCGTAAAATAGCTTAAATTTGACGCGGCGGAAGCTTGCTTTCAAATTTGACGCAGCGAAAATTTGCTGAAACGTTAGATTTAAATTTGATAACGCGGCAAGGGGTGCCAGGCTCAAATTTATCGTTAGCACCAAGCCTTAAACGCAAAACGGCGGGTAAATTTAACCCAAGCGGCTTAAATTCGGCTCTTGGTGCTGATTATCTAGATCGCAAACAAAACCGCCCTTTTCTCGCTGTTTTAGCAGCGATCGCAAATAAGAAACAAAAGCTTCGCTCGCCAAGTTAGCGGTAAGGCAAATTTAGCCCTTTTGCGAGCGATTTTTATGCGGGGCTGCCGCGGGCGAAGATTTTATTTTAGGAGAAAGATGAAAAATATTAGCTTTAAATTTACGCTGATTTTGCTAGTCGTGCTGACCGTAGTTTGCGGCGTAGTCGCGCTTGGCGTCGGCAGGTTTTACGTGGCTCCCGGCGACGTGCTTAGCGTGATCGGCGGCTTTTTCGGCGTGCAGACGGAGACCGCGGCAAATATCCAAAACGTCGTCGAAAATATCCGCATACCGCGCATCATCGCGGCTATCCTCGTCGGAGCCGCGCTTAGCATCAGCGGAGCGGCGTATCAGGGCGTCTTTCGCAACCAGCTAGTTAGTCCCGATCTGCTAGGCGTTTCGGCGGGCGCTTGCGTGGGAGCCGCAGTTGCGATTATGTTTGATATGCCTCTTTTTTGGGTGCAGGCGTTAGCCTTTGTTAGCGGGCTCGCGGCCGTAGGCATGACGCTATCCATACCGCGTCTGATGGGGCGCTCTAGTACGCTGATGCTGGTGCTCTCGGGTATCATCGTTAGCGGTCTGATGGCTTCTGTTATCGGCTTTTTAAAGTACGTCGCCGACCCCGAGACCAAGCTACCAGACATCGTTTACTGGCAGCTAGGCAGCCTCGCTAAGATCGATGCGGGCAATCTTAAATTTATCGCGCCCGTGATGATAGCCTGCGCGGTGCTGCTCGTAGCGATGAGCTGGAGGATAAATTTGCTCTCTCTAGGCGACGAGAGCGCGGCTAGGCTGGGCGTAAACGTAGCGCTAGAACGCGGCGTCATCATCGTCTGCGCGACGCTTCTAACGGCATGCAGCGTGTGCGTGAGCGGTATCGTGGCGTGGGTGGGCTTGCTGATGCCCCACCTGGCGCGCATGCTAGTTGGCGCAAACAACGCCCGTAGCCTGCCTGCTAGTATATTTATGGGCGCGATATTTTTGCTATTTGTAGATACCCTAGCGCGCACGATCAGTGTGAGCGAGGTGCCTCTGGGCGTACTTACGGGCTTTATCGGCACGATATTTTTCGTCTGGGTACTCTGGCGAAATAAAAAGGTTGCGTGATGCTTGAGGTTAAAAATCTAAATTTCGCCTATCCAAACGGCGCAGGTAGGCTAGAAAACGTAAATTTACGCGTCGGCAAGGGCGAGATATTAACGATACTGGGGCGAAACGGAGCGGGCAAATCGACCATGCTAAGCCTAATCAGTGGCACGCAGGCGCCGCACTCGGGCGAAGTCTGGCTCGGCGGCAAAAATAGCGCCGAGCTTAGCAACAAAGAGCGCGCCAAAATCATGGCCTACGTCGCTCAAAGCGAGATCTGCGAGTACGATTATACGGGGCTTGAGTTTATCACGATGGGGCGAGCGGCGCATCTGGGTATCTTTGCGCGGCCTAGCGAGGAGGATACGGCGATAGCGAAGGAATTTACCGCAAAGCTTGAAATCACGCACCTTGAGGATAAATTTATCACTCAAATGAGCGGCGGGCAAAAACAGATGTGCTCGATCGCACGCGCGATGGCTGCAAAGCCGCAGATCATCGTGTTTGACGAGCCGACCTCGGCGCTGGACTTTGGCAACCAATATAAATTCCTGCGCACCGTTAAGCAGCTAAAAGAGCAAGGCTACACCATCGTGCTAACGACTCACAATCCCGATTTTGCCGTGCTTTTGGGCGGCTACGTGGCGTTGGTTAAGGGCGGAGGCGAGGTGGCTTTTGGCACCGTGGATGAAATCATAGAAAGCGAGCAACTAAGCAAGCTTTACGGGTTAAATTTGAGTGTGAAGTACATCGAGCAAGTAGCCAGAAAGTGCTGCCTCACGTATCCGCTTTGACTGCGGCGCGCGAGAAACGGCGTAAATTTGCGCTAGGCAAAATCAAAAAGAACGCGGGCAGGGATACGCGGCGGGGCGGGTAAATTTATGCGCCTTGGGACTCAAGGCGTGCGTGCCAGCTTTGCAAATTTTGATTGCAGCCCCGTCATTTGGTAAAATTCGCTCTCAAATTTAGCTCAAATTTTAGGCCGATAAAATTTGACCGAGCTTTAGCTCGTTTTAGTTGGCGCGGCTCTGTAAATTTGATGGCTACGGGTTTGCGCCTTGAGTAAATCGGCGTTAAATTTAAGGCTCGCGAATTTAGGCGGTTTTTGTTTTTCTACCGCGTCGCGCGCCGGAAATGATTAAAATTTGCTTCGTTAAAGCAGTCTTGCTAAAGCGAAGCAAAATCCCTCTAAAAAGGCTCGTTTGCAAAAGCGCGGTAAAACGAGCCTTTAAGGGCAAATTTACACATATCCCTGATCTATCATCGCGTCGGCCACCTTGCGAAAGCCCGCGATATTTGAGCCAAGCACCAGATTTCCCTCGTCGCCAAACTCCTTGCTAGTCTCGTAGCTAAGCTCAAAGATGTGATTCATGATGCCGTGCAGTCTATGATCTACCTTTTCAAAGCTCCACGCGGTCATGCCGGCGTTTTGCATCATCTCAAGGCCGCTTGTACCGACGCCGCCAGCGTTTGCCGCCTTTGCCGGAGCGAAGTAAAAATCCTTTTGCGCAAGCATAAAATTTATCGCATCAAGCGTGCTTGGCATATTTGCCCCCTCAGCCACGAAGCGACAGCCGTTGGCATAAAGCGTCTTGATGTCGGCTAGATGTAGCTCGTTTTGCGTCGCGCACGGAAACGCCCCATCGCACGGCACGTCCCACACGCCGTTTCTTCCCTCTTTATATTCGCTTACGCTTACGTATTTTGCGTTAGGTCTAAATTTAACGTATTCGCTAAGGCGCGCGCGTTTGACTTCTTTTAGCTCTTTAAGCACCGCTAGATCGATGCCCTCTGCGTCGTAAACGTATCCGTTTGAATCAGAAACCGTGATAGGCAGCGCGCCTACTTGATAGAGCTTTTCTACTGTGTAGATGGCGACGTTTCCGCTACCGCTTATGCTGCATTTTTTGCCCTCTAGTCCTAGGCCCGCTTTTTGCAGCATATTTTGCGTGAAATATACCAGCCCGTATCCGGTCGCCTCCGTGCGCGCTAGGCTGCCGCCCCAGTTTAGGCCTTTGCCCGTTAGTATGCCGTCAAATCTACCGGTTAGCTTTTTATACTGCCCAAACATATAGCCGATCTCGCGCGCGCCAACGCCGATGTCGCCTGCCGGTACGTCTACGGTGTTGCCGATGTGGCGGTATAGCTCGCTCATAAATGCTTGGCAAAAGCGCATTATCTCGCCCTCGCTCTTACCTTTTGGATCAAAGGTGCTGCCGCCTTTTGCGCCGCCGATATTTACGCCTGTGAGCGAGTTTTTAAAAATTTGCTCAAATCCTAGAAATTTTAGCACGCCAAGATCCACGCTAGGGTGGAGCCTTAGACCGCCCTTGTATGGGCCGACGGCTGAGTTAAACTGCACGCGGTAGCCGTTATTTACCTGCGGTCTACCGTCGTCGCCCGTGTACGTGACGCGAAATATCACCGTGCGCTCGGGGATGACGATGCGCTCTAGGATCGCGTGCTTTTGGTACTTGCTCTCTTTTTTTATAAGCGGCTCGAGGCTGTTTAAAACCTCGGTCGCAGCCTGGACAAAGACGCCTTGACCCGGATTGGTCTTTTTTATCCACTCCATCGTTTTTTCGATGTACTCGCTCATTTTGGCTCCTATTCGTCAAATTTTTGTAGTTGAATATTAACTCTCCTAGAAAAAATTTTTATTTAAATTTATTTTTATATTTTTATTTTAGGCGATAAGTGTTACGTATCGAAACTAAATTTATCAAACGTAACTTTTTGATAAATTTGTTATAGTTTTGTTTGGGCTTTTGACAGAGATTTTGGTCGGCTTTGGCGGAGCTATGTTAAATTTAGGAGAGTTAAATTTACGGCGGCGGAATTTTGCCGTTTTGGTTTTTGCGCATTTGGCGAGAATTCGTCAAATTTGAAATTTAGTGGGCAAATTTGCGGCCGGTCTCGATAAATTTCGTCTGCTTAAATTTGCACCGCTAGAGTAAATAAGAATTTAAAAAACTCCAAATTCGGCCCTTTTGCCAATGATTAAATTTGCAAAATAACAGCCCTAAAGGCGGCTAAATTTAAAGCGGTAAATCGCCTTAAAATTGCTAAAGCGGTAGTCGGGGGCGAGCAAATTTAGCCGGATCGCCCGCGCAAAGGACTAAAACGAATTTGCATTAAGGGCAAATAAGCGTTAAACGGCTATAATCTCGTTTATATTTAAAAAAAGGAATAGCCGTGAAAAATTTACTCGTCTTTTTAGCAGTTGTCCTCCTCCTAGTCGGGGTAGCGATGAAATACGCTAACGAATTTCCCGTGCTTGACGAAACAGTCAAGGAAAAGTGGAGCCAAGTGCAAAACCAATACAAACGCAGAGCCGATTTGATCCCAAATCTCGTTAAAACCGTTCAGGGTTATGCTAGCCACGAGCAGAGCGTGTTTAAAGAAGTAACCGAAGCTAGAAGCAAAGCCTCCGCCGTAACGATCGACGTTAGCTCTATAGACGATCCCGCTAAGCTAAAAGAGTTTGAAGCCGCGCAAAACAGCCTCGGCGGCGCGCTGTCTCGCCTGATGGCTATTAGCGAAAGCTACCCTCAGCTAAAGGCCGATCAAAATTTCCTGGCCTTGCAAAGTCAGCTAGAAGGCACCGAAAATCGCATCTCGGTAGCTAGAAAAGACTATATCGAAGCGGTCAAAGACTATAACGTCGCGCTGCGCAAGATCCCAGGTAAATTTATCGCCGCCGCCTTATATCCAGAGCTAAAACCGCGCGCTACGTTTGAGGCGAGCGTTACCGAGCAAAGCGCGCCTGAAGTTTCTTTTGCCAAGTAAGCCGATGAAACGCGTTTTATCCGCTTTATTTTGCGTTTGCGCGATTTGCGGGCTCTTTACGCTAAATTTATCGGCCCAGCAGACGGTAAGCGAGCAAAACGCGCTCGCTAAAAAAGCTACCGAGATAAGCGAAAAAAGCGGCGATATCCCGGCTCTAAGCGGTAGAGTAGTCGATCAAGCCGGCGTTTTAAGCCCTGCGGCAAAACGAGAGCTTGAAACCGCGCTCGCCGCTCACGAAAACAATACGACCAATCAGCTAGTTATCGTAACGACCGAGTCGCTAGGCGGTAGGGCGATAGAGGAGTATTCGCTAGAGCTTGGCAGACGCTGGGGTATCGGGCAAAAAGGCAAAGATAACGGTGCTCTGCTAGTAGTCGCGCCAAACGATAAGCAGGTGCGTATCGAGGTTGGCTACGGCCTAGAAGGCGTGCTGACGGACGCTCTTTGCGGCGTTATCATAAACCGCTACGTCATCCCCGAATTTAAAAAAGGCGATATAGAAGGCGGCGTAAAGATCGGCGCGCAAAAGATTTTAGCCGTACTTGAGGGCGACGAGAGCGTAAAACGGCAGCTGGACAAAGAGGACGAAACGCCTGTGGAAGCCTACGGGATAGTAGTTGGCATGGCGCTGCTGTTCGCGTCGGGGATCTTGGGTGCGGCGCTCGTGCGTATCGGGGTTTGCGCGGTTTTATCGGGCTTTACCTCAGCCGTCGTCGCCGGAGCGTTTAGTATAGAAGATTTCGCCCTTAGAGGCGTAGTTATGTTCGCGCTTTTTGTGCTATTTTTTTGGTTGACCAAAAATATAAAACCCGGCTCTGGCGCAAATTCGGGAGGCTCGGGCTACTCTGGCGGCTACGGCGGAGGCAGAAGCTCTTCGGAAGGCGGCTTTAGCGGCGGAGGCGGAGGCTTTGGCGGAGGCGGAGCTAGCGGCAGGTGGTAGTTTGTCGCTTTCAAATTTAGCGTCAAATTTAAGTAATTCAAAAAAATAATCAAATTTAGCGCGACCTCGATAAAGCGCGATTTTAATTTGTCATTGAGCGTAAAATAAAAATAGGAGTAAAAATGCAAGGCAATAAAAAAATGCAAGATTTTTTTTCGAGTTTAAACCCAAATAAGGCGACTCAAGAAGAGATAAAAAATTTTATGCAGGGCTTGCTGAAAAACTATGTGCTAGAGGTTGCGGGCGAAAAATTCGCTTTTGCAGAGATTGAAATTTATACGAGTGCGGATAAAAACACCTACAAACGAGTGTCGAGCGCCGGCGACATATTTTTTCATAATTTCGGCTTTGATATCTGTTTTGAGAGCTCAGAAGAGGACTATGGCGGCATACTCGTGCGCTCGCTTTGGCCGCTCGGGCAAGCCGAGCCGATAGTGGGCCCGTGCAGATGTGCGAACGCGATTTTAAATATACGCAAGCCGAATTTAAGCTTTTGTCTTTTAGATGCCAAGAAACCGCAAGAAGCGGCGAAAAATTTTAGCTGTAGAGTGCGTAGAGCCGACTTTGACGCGAGCGGCAACCCGATAGAGGATTTCAGGCGGCTTACTTCAATGGAATTTGAAATATGGCTAGCAAAGTCGGGCAAAAAAGAAGCCGAAAAATACAAAAAAACTATAAACAAATACAATGGCGGAGCAGAAAACGAAAACTCAACGCTAAATCAAGCGGATTAGCAAAATTTATCTTAAGGCGGCGGCTTAAATTTGCTTTTTACGCACTTAAAATTTGAAATTTAAGCTACGCCGTCAAAACGTGCGCAAATTTTACCAGCTGTGCTCAAATTTTCGCGCCCACTATTAAATTTGCACCCCAACCCAAGCTCAAATCTCCCCCAAAATCTTTTTATAGTTACTAAAAATCGGCGAATCCTCGCCAAAATACAAACTCATCGCGCGCACGTAGCGATCGAGCGGATTTTGGATGCGGTTTAGCGCCAGTCGCTCGCAAAACGGCAGGTCGTAGCTGCTTAAAATCACGCTAAAAGGCACGGGAAAATCGGTACCAAAAAGGATTTTGTCGTGGATTTGCGTCTGGGTTTTTAGGTGCGGCAGGATACGAGCTTTGTTTATGCAAAGCAGCGCCGAAACGTCGGCGTAAAGCCCGTCAAACTCGCGCAGCCAACCAAGTAGCGTGAAGTAGTTTGCGCCGAATTTCTCGGGATCTCGCGATAGCGCCGTGAAAGCGCCGTCGCTTGAGGCGCCCATGTGAGCGCAGACGATGCGGCAACCAAGATTTAGCGGAGATTTTAGCTGTTCGATGCTCTCAAGCGCCTTGTTTGACGCTAGCGAGTTTTCGTCGCCCACGTGGATCACCAGCGGCAGCCCAAGCTCGCTAAGTAGCCTAAAATATGGCTCGTAGCGCTTGTCGTTTAGATCCGTCTCCCAGTACGAGTGCAGCAGCTTGCCGCCTTTAAAGCCCATTTCGTGGTACTTTTCGATCAAATTTAGCGCGTCTTTGCGGTTTGGATTTACGCTAAAAAACGGCACGACTTCGCTCGGATTTTGCTCGTAAAAGGCAAAAACCTCCTCGTTTGAGGCGCAGACGGTTTTGTCCTTGTGTACGAGGTTTCCGCTCTCGTCAAATTTCGCATCGACGCCAAAAACCACGGATTTTTGGACGAAATTTGAGCTTTTTATCAGCCGCGCGAAGTTGCTTTTATAGCCCTCAAAGCCGTTTTTAATAAGCTCGCGCCTGTTTATGTCGAATTTCTTAGCGAAAAACGCAAGCGCTAGCTTGTCGTAAAATCGGTCGAATTTCACATCCGCGCTAAGCAAATGCGAGTGAATATCGACGGTTTTTATCTGCGTTAAATTTGCGCTTTGCAAGCCGCCAAATTCACTCTCATGCACGGCGGTTTCGTTAAATTTACCCCGCGAAAACCCGCCCGAATTTGCTTCGTTTGTCGTCAAATTTACGCTCGCTTTGGCAAATTTATCTTTGGCGTAAATTTGATTCGCCGCGTTTTGGCAAAACCAGAGCGTTTTTGGTGCGGCCGTCTTGCTCGCTCTCAAATTCGAGCTCAAATTTACCCGCACGTTCCGCTCGGTTAAATTTGCGCGAGTTAAATTTGCCTCCGCTTTGCCGGTATTTAAATTTGAGTCTAAATTTGCCCATTCGTTTTGCCTAAATGCCGCACCGGGCGCGCTTAAATTTGTCCGCTTCAAATTCGTCGCGGTTTTGCCGACTAAATTTAGATGAAAATTCGAGCTTGCCGAATTTGGCGTCAAATTTAAATTCCTCCCGCCTGTCAAATTTACAAAATCCGCCCGCGTGCCGCACCCGTTTGCCACCGCTAAAATGCCGAAACCTTCGCACCTTGGCGCATAAATTTTATCTCGAAACATCGTTTCTCCTTTTTAAAATTTGGCGAAATCATAGCCTAAATTTTAAAAAGTGTCAAGTGGTGCTTTACGCTTTATGATTTTCTAAGCTAAATTTGCGTAAGATTTCGTCAAATTTAACGAAAGGAAAGAGATGAGCTACAAGATGAGCGAGCTTTGCGAACTATCGCAAACGCCCAAATCAACGATACTCTTTTACGTCAAGGAAGGGCTTTTGCCCGAGCCCGTGAAGGTAAAAGATAACGTGCATCAGTACGGCGAGGACACGCTTTTGATGCTAAATTTCATCAAATACGTCCAAAGCAACTTCCACCTCAGCCTAAAGGAGGTCAAGGCGCTCACGCAGCAAAAGGGTTTTAGCTTTAAGCGCTGCTACGAGGCGCTTTTTGATTCGCTCGATACCTTTATGGGGTCAAATTTCGCCCAGACGCTAAGCGCCGAGCAGGCATGCGAGAGGCTGGGTATCAGCCAGGCCGAGCTGGATAAATTTATAAAAGACGGATTTATCTTTATGCGAGGCGGTAAGCTAACGGAAAAAGAGGTCGAGATCCTGCAAATCGTGCTAGAGACTCAAAAGAGCGAGCACGGGCGGGAAATTTTACGGACTTATATAAATTTAGCCAAACAAATGGCCAAAATCGAAGCCGAGTGCGCGCGCGAAATTTACGCGAAAGCAAAGGATAAAAACGCGGCCTTAAAGCTCGTTTTCGACAATATCTTGATCCTAAAACCCTACATCTTAAATTTTCACACATTCGATGCCTACAAAAAGGAGAACAAATGAAAGGCGTTTTTTCGGTTAGGGGCTTTTTGCCCTTTTTGATCGTTATGTTTATCAACGCGGTCGTCGATCTTGGCCACAAAATCACGATCCAAAACATACTTTTTAAGAGCATCGAGGATGAAAATTTACAGATTATCCTGACCTCGCTCGTAAATTTGCTAATCTTGCTGCCCTACATCATGCTTTTTAGCGTTTCGGGCTTTTTAAACGACAAATTTTCGCGCACCCGCATCACTAGATACGCGGCGGCGAGCGAAATTTTACTCACGCTTTTTATAACGGTGAGCTACCTTTGCGGCTGGTTTTACGTGGCGTTTGGCACGACGCTGCTGCTAGCGGTGCAAAGCGCGGTATATAGCCCCGCTAAATACGGACTAATCAAAAAAATCGTGGGCGCAGAAAAGCTTGGCGCTGCAAACGGTATCGTGCAGGCCTTTACTATCGTGGCGATTTTGCTTGGTTCGTTTGTTTTCTCGGCTATTTTCGAGAGCTACGCCGCTGCTAGCACGGATGCCGGTGAGATGATAAAATCGGTCTGGTTTATCGGCGCGATACTTTTCGTTTGCTCGGTAGCCGAGACGATTTTTACGTTTAAAATTCCGTTTTTTGAAGCAACCGATGCGGAGCTTAAATTTGACGCGAAAAAGTACTTTAAACTAGGCTACCTAAAAGAAAACACTAAGCACATCTTTAACAACAAAAACGCCTTTTTATGTACGCTGGGACTTTCTGTTTTCTGGGCGGTGGCGCAGCTGGTTATCGCCGTTTTTCCCGCTCACTACAAGGCTATGAGCGCGGATAATAACGTCATGATCGTGCAGGCGATTTTAGCCGTTAGCACCATCGGTCTGGTCGTGGGCTCAGCGCTAGCGGGCAGTTACTCGAAAAACCACATCGAGATGGGCATCGTGCCTTTTGGCGCGCTTGGGCTTTTTGTTTCGCTACTTATGTTTGCGCAGGGTTCAAGTGCTGCGTTTATGACGCTGGCATCGTTTTTGTTTGGTTTTAGCGGTGGCATTTTCATCGTGCCGCTAAACGCAAATATCCAGTTTTTTACCTCTGAAGAGCAGATGGGCCGCACGCTAGCGGGCAGTAACTTTATCCAAAACATCTTTATGGCGGCGTTTTTGCTGCTTGCGATGGCGTTTAGTATATTTGCCGTTAGCACACCCGAAATTTTCGTCATTACTTCTTTTAGCGTGCTTATCTGCGCGCTGGTAGCGATAAAGTACCTGCCGCATCTTTTTGCTCGTTTGCTTATCATGCCGTTTTTTAGGATCGGCTATACGATCAACGTCGACGGTGTCGAAAATATCCCGCAAAAAGGCGGCGTGTTGCTGCTTGGCAACCACATGAGCTGGATAGACTGGGCGGTGCTGCAGATGGCCTCTCCGCGCCCGATCAGATTTGCGATGCATAAGAGTTTTTATGAAATTTGGTACCTAAAATGGCTGTTAAATTTATTTGACGTGATCCCTATCGGCGCGGGAGCAAGCAAAAGCGCGCTAGAAAAGATCCGCGAGTGCCTAGATGCAGGCGACGTGGTGGCGCTGTTTCCGGAAGGGCATATCAGCTATAACGGCCAGATAGACGAGTTTGCGCACGGTTACGAGATAGCCGCAAGCGATACGAACTCCGTCATCGTGCCGTTTTATCTACGCGGTCTTTGGGGTTCGAGCTTCTCGCGCGCTCAAAAATACTACCAAAAAATCAGCCGTAAAGTAGACGGCAAGCGCGCTATCAGGGTGAGCTTCGGCGCGCCTTTGGCGCCTGAAACCAAAGCTCCGCAGGTACGCGAAAAGGTCGTCGAGCTGTCGTTTTTTAGCTGGGCCGAGTATCTAAAAACTCTAGAGCCTATGCAGTTTAGCTGGCTAAAACACGCTAAAGCAGATCTATTTAAACGCTCGATGGTAGATAGCACGGGCGCTGATCTAAACAATCTCAAGGTTATCGCTACGGTGCTTGTGTTTTTGTCTAAATTTAAATTCTCGTTTTTAAAAGAGCGAAACGTCGGCGTGATACTGCCTTCCTCGGTGATGGGTAGCATTATAAATTTGATGCTATTTATCAGAGGCAAGATAAGCGTAAATCTAAACTACACGCTTAGCGAGCAAAATTTGATCGGCTGCGCGGACAAGGCTGGGTTAAGAAGCATAATCACGTCGCGCCAGTTTATCGCCAAGCTAAAGGCTCGCGGCTTTGAGCTGGAAGAATCTCTAAAAGGCAGGCTCATCTATCTCGAAGACGTCGCACAAGGCATAAGCAAGGCCGATAAAATTTGCGCGATGCTAAAGGCGGTTTTGATGCCGCGCTGGCTGCTTGAGCTTATATATTTTCGCGACGTTCGCATCGACGACGATGCTACGATACTCTTTAGCAGCGGCAGCGAAGGCACGCCAAAGGGCATCGTGCTAACGCATAAAAACATAATGGCTAACATCAAGCAAATTTCAGAGATCGTAAATACGGGCGGCAACGACGTTATCTTAGCGTCGCTACCGATATTTCACTCATTCGGGCTTACCGCGGCGACCTTTTTCCCGCTTAGCGAGGGTATCGCCTCGGCTCACGTGCCTGATCCCACGGACGCCTTTGCCGTGGGCAAGATGGTTGCTAAATACCACGCGACGATAATGTTTGGCACTTCGACGTTTTTTAGGCTCTACACCAAAAACAAAAAGCTAAATCCGCTGATGTTTTCTACGATCCGCTACGCGATCGCCGGCGCTGAGAAGCTAAACGCAGTCGTTAAGCGCGAGTTTAAGATGAAATTCGGCGTCGAAATTTACGAGGGCTACGGCACGACCGAGACCTCGCCCGTCGTTAGCGTAAATACCGCAAACGTGCTAGAACCGGAGTTTTTTAAAGAGCTCGTTTTTTCAAAAGAGGGCAGCGTGGGTCTACCGACAGCCGGCACGATAATAAGAATCTGCGATCCTACAAGCCTAGAAAAGCTAGAAAACGGGCAAGCCGGCCTAATCCTAATCGGCGGCCATCAGGTGATGAAGGGCTACTATCTAGATGAGGAGCGCACGAAAGAGGCGATCGTCGAGCTAGACGGCGTGCGCTACTATAATAGCGGCGACATCGGCTTTTTAGACGAGGCGGGCTTCCTAACGATCACGGATAGGCTATCTCGTTTTGCTAAAATCGGCGGCGAGATGATCAGCCTAGGCGCGCTCGAGGCTCAAATTTCAGGCGTGCTGGGCGATGAGGTTACCTTTGTCTGCACCAACGTCGCCGACGAGAAAAAGGGCGAGCAAGTCGTCATGCTCTTTAGCGGTGAGATAAGCGAGGAGGACGTGGCCGCGCGCATCAGGACTTCTGCGATACCGTCCATCATGCAGCCTTCAAAGATTTTTAAAGTCGAAGCCGTACCGGTGCTAGGAACGGGCAAGGTGGACTTTAAATCAAGCAAAAAGCTAGCGGCCGAGTTGGTTGCCGGCGAGGGAAATTTAGGCGAGGCGGAGGAAGCTTAAATTTACGCTATGATAGGCAAATTTGGCGGCTAGGTCGTCAAATTTGCCTATCGTCTAAGCTCTAGCAAAAGGCCCCTGCAAAATTAAATTTTAAAACGGCGATACCCGCTTATAAACACCTAAGTTTAATCACAATATAATCATAATGAAAATAAAACAACAAGGCAAATTTTGAACTTAAATTTAAAACAAAAACTCTTCGGTAGCAAACTTAAAAAGATAGTTTGGTCAGTCGTGCTTTTTACGGCGATACTTGGCGCCGCATTTATCCGCATAATTCCCGATTACTCCACCTCGCGAGGCTTTGCGATAGTTTCCCTTTCCGACTACGACAAATATAAGCAGGGATACTGCCTCAAAGAGAATAGAATTTTACCAAAAGAGGAGCTGTATAAAAAAGTAGCAGGGGCATATTTGGACTATGACGTAAAGTTATATTGGATGATTGATGATTATAGGTTGAAAACCTTCGGTAGATTTTGGTCCAGTAAATACGAGGTTGCATACTATGAACTAGAAAATATAAATTTATCAAATTGTTTTGAAGTATTAGAAAAATATTATCAAGAGGGAAAAACGACCGAGGAGATACTGATGAAAGAGCTAAAGGCTAAAAAAACCGATCCAAAGAAATATCTAAAAATAAATTTGAATGATACGAGCGTTGGATTTGACAGACCGATAGTTATGGTTGACGGCGACGATAAGGCTATTGCTGGTACTTTGCTCCTTGATAAATTCGCTATATTTAACGGTAATTATATGCAATTTAACCATTCGGAGTATCTGTACGATACGAGAGAAAATTTTATTATCGTGAAGAAATACTATAAAGAGAGAAAAAATGCCGTAGTCGGTATTGGAAAAGGTTTTAAATTTGATAACTGCGGCAATATAAATTATCCGCTGGAAGAATATTATTTGGGAGGTAGAGATATAGAGATGCGCTAAAAGTTTTATATAAATTTCATTAAAGATTTTAAAATCAAAAATTTCATATAAAGGATAAACAATGAAAAACATTGACTTAGGATTAACCGGTTTTGACTTTACTACAGAGATTTTATGCTGGTATTTATGGGGTCAATCAGAGGCTCCTAAACCAACCGAATTGAGAAGTGGTGAATGGATTGACAGGCAAGAACCCATTTTGCTGACTTATTTTATGGGGAGTATAAAGATAATAAAGAGCCTTATGATAGTAAAAAACTAAAAAAAGATGTGTATGATATTGCATTGCGCCCATATGACAACAATGCCGCCTCTGTATCTCTTTACGATAGAAATATCTTAAAACCTAATTTTGCCAAGATCGCTTTTGCGTTTGGAAGCGTTAAATTGGGGCTCGATACCTCTAATATCCGTTATGTTTTGGATGAAAACCTAAATCCTTTGGCAGTTGAAAATGTAAGATATAAGCTAGATCTGGGAGATTTTGATTTTGAAGGCGGCGAAGGAAGCGAAGAAGTCAATAAAATTTTAAGACAGATAGCAGACCCTAGCGGTATAGGGAAAAAGGTAAATTTAGAATTTGATAAAGAGGCAAAAATTTATGCGGGAAATATAACGAAAGAAGATTATGCTTCTTTAAAGGATTGGAAAGATCTAAAAACAAAATTGGGCGTAGATAATCCTCCTGCTCCTATAGATAATGAGCTTTCAGTTAAGATGGTGAAATATGCAAAGTTCCTTGATGAATTTAATCGTATCAAAGAAGTAAGCAAAGCAATCGACTATCTTGACGAGAACGGCAAAATAGTAATGTTTAGAGGCAATGAAAATGATAAGATGGTAGGGACAAAGGCTGCAAACTTTGATTATTCAGACAATGTAGATGCAGATTGGTTTCCCGATGCGGCTGCCGACTTACTCCTAAATCACTATAAAAAACATATCCCTAACGGCATAACCTACGTCGGCGGCGCAGGAAGCGATCGTATAACTGGAACCGATTACGACGATATATTATATGGGCACGATAAAGAAGGAAAGGATGATGATGAGGCTACTGATACCTTAGTGGGCGGTAAGGGAAGCGATAAGTTATACGGCGGTAAAGGCGATGATATTCTTGTAGGTCATACTGGCTCTATGATAGATGATAATATACGCGATGAGCTCTACGGCGGAGATGGCTTTGACACTTACTACGTAGGAGACAAGGACGTCATCTTTGATAGCGACGGTAAAGGTAAGGTAGTGCTAGAAAATAAAGAGCTAACGGGCGGTATCTATGACGAAAACCAAAATGCATACCTTAGCCCTGATAAAACCCTAAAATACTATCTAAGCGGCAACGAAACGACACTAATAGTAAAAGATATCGTAAGCGGCAAAACCGTCATTATAGACAATTACTCCAAAGATAAAAAATCTCTAGGTATAGAGCTATCTCAAGCGCCTTTAGAGGAGATAGCGATACTGAGCGATACGACCGGCTCTATGGGTTTGGCGATAGATTCGGTTAAGACTCAGGCTATGGATATTGTAAATTTAGCTTTCTCGCGCGATGCTAATGCTAGGATAGGCGTCTTTGGTTATAATGACCCGGGCGTGCAGACCTTCACTCATCTAACTAACGACAAAAACGCGGTACTATCAGCCATAAATTCCCTGTACGCTAGCGGCGGAGGAGACTGGCCGGAGATGACTTGGCATGGAGTATATAACGCAGCCATGTCAAACTGGAGCGAAAAATCGGTCAAAAGACTTTTTGTATTTGGCGACGCTCCGGCAAAAGACGAGGAATTTAAACAAGCGGCTCTAGACGCGTTAAGCGGTAAAAATATCTCCATGATTTCAGGCTCCGCTCCAGGCGGCTCGACGTCTACGGCTGGTGTAGGTAGAGGAGCTATCGAGGTATACGCCATACAAACAGGTGGAGGTAAGGAGGTTAGCAGTGATTTTAAAGAACTGGCCCAAAAATCGGGCGGAAAATTTATAAATCTAGAAGAATACAATGCGAGAGATTACTCTGTAGCCGATGCGATATACGACTCTATAAACTCTGGAACAGCTAAAGACGACGTCCTAAAAGGCAACGAGAAAAATAACCGCATAGAAGCAGGCGCGGGCAACGATAAAATCTATGGAGGAAAAGGCGATGACGTCATAACGGGCGGTGCGGGAGACGATACTATCTACGGCGAGGAGGGCGCGGATACGTTTAAATTTAATCCCGGAGACGGCAACGATCTAATATACGCGGGTAACGGCGACGTCATCGAGCTTGGCGAGGGTATAAGCAAGGATGATGTGGAGTTTAAAGTAGCCGGAGCAAGCTTTGAGAGTCTAAGGATAGAACTAAAAAATACCAAAGAAGGCATCATCGCTCACGATGCGCTAAACAACGAAAAAGCCGCGTTTAAAAAGGTAAAATTTGCCGACGGTACGTCGCTTAGCTTTAAGGAGATAGTATCCGGGCTAAATTTACAAAAGCTACTTAACGGCTCTGAGGCTAACGACGAAATAGTCGGGACTAAATTTAGCGATACCGTATACGCAAAAGGCGGAAACGATAAGATAAGCACCAAGGAAGGAAACGACTATATCTATGCAGCAGACGGAGACGACGAGATAGACGGCGGCGCCGGAGATGATTTGATATTTGGCGGTAAAGGTAACGACGTCATAACGGGCGGTGCGGGAGACGATACTATCTACGGCGAGGAGGGCGCTGATACGTTTAAATTTAATCCCGGAGACGGCAACGATACTTTATATACCGACTCTAGCGATAAGCTAATCTTAAACGCGGTAAAGGCCGGAGACGTTAAATTTAAGTACGAAAATAATCATCTGCGCGTGAGTTACTCGCAAAACGATAGCGCGCTACTCATAAACTACGCGCTAAATCAAAGCAATCAAATAAAAGGCATCGAGCTTGATGACGGCAGCTATATAACATCTAAAAAGATAAATGAAACCATGCAAAAGATAAGCGAGTATCTAAAAGAAAATCAAGCAGGCGAAAACGATCCGCAAATAAAAAATATAATGATGAGCGGCTGGAGCCAAGGCGGAGAGGACGGCTGGTCTTTGTGATCTAGGCGATGGGTCGGCGCCGCTAAATTTGCTTTAAATTTTCCGGGGCGGGGCTTAAATTTAGCCTCGCCTCAAAGCGCTATAAATTCTATCTTATACATCTTGCTAAAATTTATTCAAAACTCTGGGCTAAGTCTTAGTTTAAATTTAATACGCCTCACCGTGATGATAAATTTTGGATTTTGCGGTTATGGATAGCGTAGAAATAACGCCCTTTCATCGCGGTTTAGCCGTGCGGGCGGTTAAATTTGCTTGATAAAAGCTAGCCTGCCTAAACGCCAAACGGCTACCGCAGACTAGCTAAATTTACACCAAATCCCTACTGCTAAAGATGAAATATCCGCCCACAAGCATAATCGCGCCTAAAATCAACGGATAAAAAATCGAGTAAAGCACGAAGCCAAATACGCTAAAGTTGTTTAATACGAAATTCGACGCCACGCCGATAACGGCTAAATTCGGATCAAACAGGCTAATCGCCGCAATCCTAAAGACTTCGATGGGGTTAATGAGCGCGATAAAAAATATGATATCTTCGCGCACATTACTCTTCATCAAAAAGCCCATCAGCGCGAGATCCAAAAACGCTAACAAGATAAGCCAGAGTAAAAACGCGACGCCTTGACCCATTTCTTGATTTTTGATAGCCGAGGAGATGAGAAATCCAAACGACAAAAACACGAAGCTAAGCGCGAAAAGTAGGGCGGTGTAGAGGCTTAGGATATCCCACGGGATCTCGATTTTTTTAACTAAACCGGCAACTACGGCTAAAACAAAAGAGAGCAAAAGCGGCACGAAAATAACGAAAATACGCCCCAAAGCCTTGCCGAAATAGTATTCGCCCAGGCTAACGGGAAAGCTAAGCATGTACTCAAGCAGATTCGTATCGCGGTCGGCGCTGATGCTGCGCACGGTCGAGATGAGGATAAAAATAGGCACGATAACGATGCAAATTTGGATAAAAAGCAGCAAAAGCCGCGTAAGTCCGCTAAAGCCCAGCACCCGCGAGTCCGTCACGCCGCTAAAGATAAACGTAACGATAAGCCCCATAAAAACTAGCATATAGATGAGAAACCAGCGCGAGCGCAGCGACTCGGCGACGTCTAGTTTGGCGATGAGTAGCAGGTTACGCATGCGCGCCTCCTTGAGAGATTAGCTCGTCTTTTATGATCTGCCCCAGATCCATCTCGACGTAGCGGTTTGATATGCCCTGCACCTCATCAAGTCTGTGCGAGATGAAAACCAGCGTTTTTTCGCGCGCGAACTCGCCTAACAAGTCCATAAAATTTCGCCTGGCTTTGGGGTCTAAATTTGCCGTCGGCTCGTCAAACATCATGGCCTGGGTATCTTTAGCGAAGGCGATTGCGATTAGCATTTTTTGCTTCATGCCGCCTGAGAGTTTGTAAAAGGGCTTGTGAAAATTCCCTTTTAGATCAAGCTCCATTTTCTCGCAAAATTTCTCTATGTTTTCCTGGGCAACGTTTGAACTTTTGCAGACGAATTCGCAAAGCTCTTTTAGATTAAATTTAAGCGGCGGCGGCGTTTGCGGGACGAAAGATATCACGCTAAGGGCTTCTTTGCGCGCGGTAAAGGGATCAAAGCCGTTTACTCGCACTTCGCCGCTGTTTGGCTTAAATTCGCCCAGGATTATGCGCATCAGCGAGCTTTTGCCCGCGCCGTTTTGTCCTAGCACGACCGTTTTTTGCCCCTTTTCTATGCTCAAATTTACATTTTGCAGTATCTTTTGTGAGCCAAAAGCCTTGGTGATGTCTTTTAAGATTATCAAATTTATCCTTTTAGATGAGCTTTTTAAAGCCGTTGTCAAATTTTAGCGCGTCGTGGTGGCACACGTCGATGCAGCGCCCGCAAAGCGTGCAGTCGCCGCCCACGAGACGAAATTCTTTTTTGTTTTCGTCGCCGTCTAGTTTGGCGTTTTTCTTCGTGATTTCAAGTACGTGCGGCACGAGACAGGTATCGATGCATACTAAACAGTGGTCGCAGCGGTCCTTGTTCCAGCTGACTTTTACGGCGTTGGTGCGGGTTAGCAGCGAGTAGGTCGCGCCGATAGGGCAGACGTAGCGGCACCAGCCTCTGCGGGAGTAGAAAATCTCGACTAAAAGCACGAAAAGGGCAAACCAAATCGCGTGAAAGTAGCCGTAAATGACGAATCTAGATACGATGCCCGTCACGCTAAATATCTCAAACACGAGCTGCGAGCTAGCAAAGCTCATCGCTATAAAAAGCGCGGTAAAGACGTAGCGCCATTTGGGATCGAACTCGCGGCGTTTGATGATTTTTTTGGCGGCTAAATTTTCGTGTATTTTTTCGCCGATCTCGCCCAAAAAAGTATAAGGACACACCCAGCCGCAAAACGCCCGCCCGCCTACAAGCGCGTAAAAAAGCAAAATTGTAGCCGTGCCGATGATGAGATTTATCGGAAACTCGTGCGTCGCGGCAAATACCTGAAAGCTCATAAAAGCGTCGGTCAAGTGAAATCCCAAAATCCTTGATCCGCTGATGTCGCCTTCTAAAATTTGAATATCCGCGCGGTAAGAAAGCACGAACAAAATATGCACTAGCGCGATCACGACGAGGCGGCGTCCTCGCCAGCTGAGGCTTTTTTTGCCCTCGCCGTTTTTTATCGTCAGCGTATCGAAGAAATCGACCTTTGAGACCGTGCAGCGCGTGCTATATTTATCCATCCGCTACTCTTTAAATTTTGAAATTTCATCCGCTAACAAGCCTAAATCCTCGTCCGTTACGTTGTTTAAAAGTCCCTTCATTAGGCTGTTTGGTACTTTATTTTCTTTGTAGTCTTTTAGTCTGGCTAAAATTTCGTCCTTGCTTTTGCCTGAAATTTTAGGCGCCATTACGCCCTTGCCGTTTGCTCCGTGGCAAGGCGCGCAGGAGGTTAGGTATCGTTTGCTAACGCCTTCGTTAGGCTGATTTGCGACGCTATTTTGCAGCTGTTTTATCTTTTTTATTTCCTCGGCGTCTTGTAGATTTAGCTCCTCGTTTCGCTCTTGCTTAGGGGCGAAGTCTTGGGGTTTTATTTCGGGCCTGCTGGCGTCTTTTATGGGTGCCGAGGGCTGGCTAGTCAGCATAAAAATCATAAGAACCAAGACCAAAGCCCCAAAGATTATCGCTATTTTCTTTCCCATTTTAGCCTCCTATTTTTTTCTAAACTGCTCGTTAAATTCGCTGATTTCGTTTGCTAGAGCGCGGATTTGCGCCTCGTCTAGGGTTTGGACTAGATCTTTCATCAGCGGATTTGCCTTTTGCTTGTTCTTGTACGCAAAAATCATGTCGTAAATTTGATCCGAGGTTTTGTTTAGCAGCGACGGGCCGATGATACCGTTGGCGTAGTCGTCGTGGCAGGCGGAGCATTTTACGATAAAGTCCTTGCTAAGGCGCCCTTTTACGAGTTTTAAATTTATGCTTTGCAGCGGGTTTCGCACCATCGCTAGCGCGCCCACTGAGCGGCTAGTCTCGCTCTCCTCGTCGTCTAGGCCGAATTTGACTCTTTTTTTACCGTTTATATCGTAACTCATAAACTGATCGTAGTCTTTTTGCGCGGTTGCGTTAGCGTCCGCTTTTTGCGTCTCTATCGCGCCTGCGGCAGCGGGCGTCGCTTGCGTTTTTGCCGCTTGCGTCGCGCTTTTTTTATCATCCTTGCTCTCGCAGCCAGTTATTAGCGCGGCGGCAGCGAGAGCGACAAGACAGCCTAAAATTTTATTTTTCATTTTTATCCTTTGTAAATTTCGTCATAGCTACGGTTTGGCGCTATATCGATGATTTGTACGGGGCAAACCTCGGCGCACGCTCCGCATCCGACGCAGCCTCGTTTAAATTTGGGCAAATTTCGCCCGTCGCTTTTAGCCATAGATATAGCGACTTCTCCGACGGGGCAGAGGCTAACGCACAGATCGCAGGGCTTATCCATGCTATTTTGGACGGCGTCTTTTACGGCTTGCTCGCGGTCGTTGTAAATTTTACGCTCGAGTATTCTCGTAACGCCGCTTAAATTTACGTTTTCGTTTTTATAGGCAAGACAGGCTTCATGCTCCCTTAGCACGCCAACGCCCATCTTTACGTCGCTAATCTGCGTCGTGGCGTGATCTAGCGCGCCGCTGGGACAGGCTAAAACGCAAGGAAAAAGGTCGCACAGATAGCAGCCTCGCTCGTGCGGGTTTATGTAGGACGTGCCGTTTGAGTAGCCCTGCGCGATGTCTAGTAGCCCGATGCTGTGATAGGGGCAGACCTGCACGCACTGGCCGCATTTTATGCAAAGCGACTCAAAATTTTTAACCGCTCCGGGAGGCCGTAAAAAAAGCTCGTCCGCGCGCGTTTTGGGTAAAAAATATCCGATGCCGTATCCTGCCGCCGCCGCGCCTGCCGTTAGGGCGATAAAATTTCGTCTATTCATAGCGCGACCTTTTGGGCGTTATTGGGGCGCATTTTGGGAGAGCCGTCCTCTAAAAGCTTAAGCGGCTCGGAAAAAGGGGCAAGCTTAGCTAGAAAATTTAGCCCGCTAATCACGGTCGAACCGTAGAAAAAGCGCAGAGTGGGATAATACTGCCAAAGCTTGTCGGCGTAAATAAAGTGCGAGTAGGGCGTGTCGCCGATGCCATCGCGGTTTAGATCCAGCCCTTCGTATTCGTCGAAATAATTGCCGCTCCACTCGTTTAGCTCGATCTTTGAGCCAGGAGTATCGTTGATAGCCGTTTCCATATTGCCGATAAAATCATTACCCTTAAACACGCTTTTTTCCTGCGTCGCGTGCATTTGCAGCCCGATGACGTTGTATAAAATTTGATTGTTTTCGAGAGTATTTACGGTGCCTGGATTTAGCGGCGAGCGGTCGGAGTAGATGCCGCGCGAGTTATACAAAAAGGTATTTTCGCTCACGGTAAAACCCGAGGTGTCTTTTAGCGCGATACCCACGCCAAACGCTCCGTTTGAGTTGATTATCACGTTTCGGCGCACGAGGGAATTTGTAGAAAACATAAAATACATCCCTACCGCGCCGCCGCTAAATTCGTTGTCCTCGATGAGGTTGCCCGCAGAGTACATCGTATGCACGGCGTAGCGGTTGTTTTGTCCGTAGTTCTTGCGGATTATGTTGTTACTAGAAAACCACGCCACGATGTCGCGGCTGTTATAGACGTAGTTTCGCTCGATCAAATTTTCGTGCGAATACCACGCGCGCACGGCGTCGCCGCGTCTAGGCACGTCAAAGCCTTCTTTTGAGGTGATGTTGTTATCTCTGATGACGGCTTGGTTGCATTCTGATAGCTCGATACCAAAAAGCACGTCTTTAAAGCGGTTTTTCTCGACTAAAATATTATTGCCCTTTGCGCAGCTTATGCCCGCGTCTAGGTTCATCTGACTCGTGCCGCTGCCTTCGATGTTTAAATTTATAAGCTTTACGTTTTTTGCCGTTACTTTTATCACGCTTGATTTGCGGTCGCCTCGTATCACGGCGTTCTTGCCTTTGCCTATTATCGTTAGCGGCTTATCGACGATTATATTTCCCTCGTAAAGGCCGTCGTTTAGGCGCAAGATGTCGCCCGGTTCGGCGGCGTTTATAGCGTCTTGCAGCGGGCCGGCGAAGGCCGTCAAATTTAGCGCGCAAAAGAGCAAAAGCTTAAATTTCATTTCGCGTCTTTGAGCTCTTTTTTCTTTGAAAATACGGCTAGGATACAAAGCGCGCTCATGGCCATCATCACCCAAAATCCTATGCTAGGATACGAGTGCGTCGTAAACTGCGCGACCTTGCCGTCGCCAAGCACGGTCGGCATAAACGGTTTTATCTTAAACGCGCCCCACTCTTGCATATTGTGCCCGTACCAATAAAGCCAACCCGCAAACGCGCCCATAAAAAGCAGCGGAGCGATGGTCGGAAGCACCATGAGCAGGGAGTTAAATTTGCCGTCGTAGTATAAAAAGGCTAGCATGCAAAGCGTGGAAATGAGCAGATAATAAGGCGCAATAGCGCGCTCGACGTTGCCGCCGTGCTCCATCGGATACATGCCGATGTAGTGGTTTATGGTGTTCATCTCGTGCACGTCGCCGCCGTATCCGTCAACGTGGAAATAAACCGGGATACCGTCTGGAAAGGCGTCTTTTGGGTAGTTTGGCGCTTCAAGCGCGACGTACCAGATAGGAAAAGACGGCGTGCCGATCTCGGCTTTTTGTTCAATCGCTTTTTGCAGGCTGGCTTTTACGTCGTCCGGCATCAAGTGATTTTTGTACTGAAACGAGGTGTAAAGGTCGTAAATTTTATACGAATACCCGGCAATCGGCTCGCCGGCTGCGATTTTAGCCTTCGCGCCGAACCATCCAAGAACCGGGATTGTAAAACAAACGGTCATCAAGACTAACGCGATAATAGTGTAAATTTGATACTTCTTCATCGTTTCTCCTTTATTAAATTTAAAAAATTTTTCGCAAAAGGCTTTTTAAATTTAACGAAAAAGGCTCGGATTACGCGCTCCGAGCCTTAAATTTAGCGGTTAAATTTGAGCCGCTAAGCTCAAATTTAGACTACATTCCCGCGTTTTCGTCGATCCATTTTAGGTATTCGATGATATCTTTGATCTCTTGATCGCTCATGTGCTGGTTAGGCATTCTTAGGTTAAAGTAATCGATCATAGACTTGATATACTCGTCGCCGTAAAATTTAGACGGATCTTTGACAAAGTCAAACACCCATTTCTCGCCATTTTCGTGACGCAAAAGAACGCCCGTTAGATCTGGGCCCGAGCTAACCTGACCGATGACGTGGCAAGCGTTGCAGCCGCCTTTTAGATATGCGGCCTCGCCTTTAGCAGCAGCCGGACTCATAGGCGTAGCGATCTCTTTAGCGAGGTTGTTTTTAGCTCTTAGGCCGACGTCCGCGGTTTTAACCATATACTGCCATACTTGGTACTCCCATAGAATCGCGCCGTTTACGTCGCCTTTTTTATAGGCTTCGTCGGCTTTTGCTTTAGCCTCTGGGATTTTGCCGTATTGATCCAGCGCGTCGGTAACCAGCTCTTTTACCTTAGGATATTTTTCGTAATGCTTTTCTTTTAGGTAGGCTACGACGCTTTGGATAACTTCGTCGGTAGCTTTATTTGTAGCGATTACTTTATCGTATTCGGCTTTTAGAGCCTCGGGACTTAGGGTTTTTAGCCTATTTGCTTTTGCTGATTCGTATTTTTTATTCGGATCTTTAACTAGCAAATAGCCCATCATCTCAAGGTGCAATGCAGAGCAAAATTCGGTGCAGTAGTAAGGGAATACGCCCTCTTCGTCCGCTACGAAATTTACGGTTGCGGTTTTACCCGGCTCTAAAGAGGCGTGGATATTGTAAAGATCCACGGTAAAGCCGTGAGTCTCGTCCTGTGCGCGCTCTAGGTTCGTTAGGTGGATAGTTACGTTGTCGCCTTTATTTACCTCGATATGCTCAGGGTTGATGTGGCTTCTGATCATCGTAGCGTAGACGGTTACGTTTTTGCCGTTGCGCTCGACTCTTTCTTGTCCGGCAAGAGTTGCAAACGGACTTTCTTTACCGGTGCGAGAGTTTGTTCCCATGGCGTAGGTGGTAGCCGGTTTTAGCTTGCTAGCCTCGATAGATATAACGTCGTGAGGCTCGCCAAGAGGTATCGGCATATCGTATAAAAGCTCCATCTTAGCGCCAGTAGTGTCGATTAACTGGTGGTTTTGCGGGTGGAGAGGACCTACCGGGTTAAAGCGGTCGATTGATAGCTTGTCAAGAGCGATTACGTATTTGCCCTTAGGTTTGGCCGATTTTCCCTCCATCGCGTCTAGGTGTCCGATGTTGTAGTGGACGTTGATCCTATCTAGGACTTTTAAATTTTTATAGTCCCATTTTACGATCTGGCTATCTACGTAAAGCGAGGTATAAAGTACGCCGTCTTGCGCGTCAAATGCCGTGTGTAGAGGTCCAAGGCCGAGTTCTACTTGTCCGTGTAGGGTCTTTTGCAAATCAAGAATCGGTATGCCGTAAGAGTCGGTGCCGGCAAATTCTTTTTTGTCGATTAAATTTTTGATCTTTCTAAAGTCAAAAACCGTAGCGTGCGTATCTAGCTTACCGCCGATAACGATATATCGGCCGTCCGGGCTAACGTCTACGCCGTGCGGGCTCTTTGGCTCAGGTATCAAAAATAGCGCTCCGGCTTTAACCGCGGCGTCAATGGTAACTACTCTATGGCCGTTTATCTCTCTGTAGTTTTTCTTGTCTTGAGCTAGTTTTTCTAAAATTTGCCAGTTATAAACGTGCAAATAGTCCGTATCGTTTCTGCTAGCGCCCGCTTCAAACGGAGGCAAGCCCTTTTCGATACCTCCGGTGTACATCTCTGAGTTTATCGAGTTAGAAAACGCCCAGCCAAAGCTCTCGCCTTTACCTGCGTCGCTTAGATCTTGCCAATACGGAGGAAGCTCAAGCGAGAAGGAGGCTTTCTCGTCTATCCTGCCTTTTGGATAGTCGAATTTCCAAAACGTTACCGCGCCGCGGTATGCGCTTTCGTACTCGTCTATCGAGTGGTAGCCGTTATCTAGCGGAGCCGCGTACTGCGCCGCTTCGATGACGTACTCGCTATTTGGAGTGATGAAGCTGCCGCCGTGTTCGCTTTTTACGATTGGATTAACGACGATTTGCGTAGTTTCAAAATCGTGCAAATTTATCACCGCGATGCGAGGGTTGGCCTTGTCGTTGATGAAAAGATAATCGCCGACGTATTCGCCGTTTTTCTCTGTTAGAGCAGGGTGGTGAGTGTCGCCCCACGAAAGCTCCTTGCCCCTAATCGCGCCGCTTTTTAGGATGGCCTTAGACTCCTCGTCAAAGCCGTATCCCTGCCAAGGCTCGGGCGTAAAGACGCCGATAAATTTGTAAATCCTCATCGAAGGTACGCCGTAAACCATCACTTGTCCGCTTTGGCCTCCCGAGGAAAAGACGATATAATCATCCTTCTTACCGCTTGGCTGATACGTTTTAGCAGCCGCTAGGACGTCTTTTTCCGTTAGCCCGCGCGCTTTCATGATAGCTTGCAAGTCGCTATCTGCTGCGCACGCGCTGCTAACTGCAAACGCCATACACGCCGCCGCAACGATGCCTGAACTAAAAATTTTGTTCATTAAAAATCTCCTTTCTTAAGATTTTATTTATAAATTTTAATTTCGCCGTTTATGCTTACGGTTATTATATCCTCATTATTATTAAAAACGCTTATTATCGCATCCGAATTTTTCCCGAGCTTTTCTATATCCGTAAAATTTGCGCTTGCGCGCCAAATTTCACCGTTATCAAGGCCGATATAAATTTTATCCCGCACGGATAACAGGCTTTTTATCCGTAAATTCGAGATTTTATAAATTTTTGCGTTTAGGCTTTCTGGGGCGATCTCGCGCGTATTTGCCGATGGTTTCGTATCTAAAGAATTTACGCTCGTTTTTTTTCGCGATAGATTTACGTCCGCTTCGTTTTTTGCGGTTTTATCTGTTAAATTCGCCTCGAGTTTATTGCCATAGTCTTGCGGCAAAACTGCGTTTTGGCTTAAATTTACGTCCGTTTTATCCGCCGCATTTGCTTTAAAGCCGTCCTGGGCGGCTTTGCCCTTAACCGCGTTTAACGACTGTTTGCTTAGCGAATTTACCGCGCCTATTTGAGCAGTTTTTGGGTCTATACGCTCGCTAGGGGCTAAATCTTCCTCGGCTTTAAATTTTACGCTTGCTATCTCTCCGCTAGCTAGCCCTAAAAGCATATCTTGGCCCGTCTGCGCCGCACTTAAGGCTACCGCATTTAGTTTGCCTTGGTTTTTTACCTCCATCGAGGTCAAATTTAACCTAAAAACCGACCTATCCCAGCCGGTTATTACGGCGGCGCCGTTTATGATTTTGCAGGTTGATACGCGGTATACGCCGCTAAGGCGCGCGGCGGAGAGCTTTTTGGCGGACGGGTCGTAGACGAGGAAGATATTTTCTCCCGCCACGGCGTAAAATTTACCGCCTGTCATGCTTAGATGCGTTATGCGCGTATCAAGACCGAGGCTTGAGACGTCCAGCACTACTTCTCTGGAGTTTAAATCCTTGCTAAATTTAACGATTATTCCGCTAGAAAGCCCGGCGTATAGCTCGCCCGCGTCAAAAGCAAGCGAGGTTATCTCGTCTGCGGCCAAGGTTCTTTGCGCGCTTGGTCGCAGATTTGCCGCATCGATGATTTTTAGCTCGTTTGCTGCGTCGTATAGGGCTATTTTTCCGCCGTTAAGTTCGCTAAAGGCATAGCTTTTTACATCGGCGTTAGGCTCGAAACCGTAGCTTGCCGCGACTAAAAATAGTAGATAAAAAACGCTCGCTAGCGTGCGTGGGTTCAAATCGTTCCTTCTTTGAAATTTGATGAAACTATACAGCGGGCGAGCTTAAAATAATATTGACTTAAATCAACTTTCGTAATAATTTGATATATAAAAATGAATCTGCGTTATAACGTAACACGGGATTTATAAAATCGCGAGCCGCTATTTCTCTAAATTTTCCAACGTTTTTTTGATATTTTGCGGGGTTAAATTTGATATTTCGGTTACGAATTTGCCGTTTTTGTCTAGTACGTATAGCGAGGAGCTGTGCGCGACGGAGTACTCCATGGCAGATTTTTCCAGTAGGACTTTTTGGTATTTTACGCCGTAGTTTTTAGCAACCCTCGGTAGGTCGTTTACCACGATGCCGTATGAGTTCGGATAAAAGTATTTTGCGTATTCGTCCACGTTTTTTGGCTCGTCGCGCTCCGGGTCGAGAGTGACGAAAATCACGACGATATCGTCTCTTTTAAGCTCGTTTAACACGCCGCTTAAGATACCTAAAGTCGCGGGGCAGACGTCCGGACACGAGGTGTAGCCAAAGTAAATAATCTTATTTTTACCCTCAAAGCTCTTTAGACTCACCGCGCCTTTTGCGCCCTTGCCGGTGAAATCGTAATTTTTTTGACCCTCGGCGACGTTTGCGCTTTGGTCGTTAGGGGCGTATTTGTTTGAGTAGAGTGCGAGATAACCTACACCAAGAACCGTTAAAATCAGTATAACTGTGATAATAAGCTTTTTCATCATCCGCCCTTTTAAGTAAAATTTGCGTCTATTGATGCAAGTCGAAGTCTATATAAAGCCCGCTTCTTTTGTCGTTTTCCAGCACCTCGAAACGGTATCTCATAATGTTTATCAGGCATGCGCTTAGCACGACGTTTGAGACGTAGGCGTTATCGCGCTTTTCGACTTCGGCCTTAATCACGCCCATATCCATGTTTACGCCGTGGATCTCAAGGCTCGGGTCTTTAAACCCTTCTAGCCCCTCGATGCGCACGATTGTCGGCTGCATCGTGTAAACTGGCTTTGGCGAGAGGCTAAATTTAACCGTCTTGCCGCGAAACTCTACGCCGCAGGAGTGCTCGGCGTTCATATCGCAAGGAAGCGGGGTTAAATTTGCCCCCACGTCCTCTGCGCTCAAAAAGTCCTCTTGCGCTTGCGGTTTAAAAAACAGGTACGCCGAGGTCGCAAAAACCCCGACTAGCGCAACCAAAACGATGAGAAATTTTTTCATTAATGCTTATGATGTTCGCCGTGATCGTGCGCGCCGTGATCGTGTCCGTGTTCGCCGTCTTTTTTAACGACCGCTTTTGCGACGATGTCTTTTACTTCGAGTTTTTGTCCGTTGTCAAACTCTAGCGTAGCGTCTAGTTTGTCGCCCTCTTTGATCGGGGCTTTTACGTTCATCAGCATCACGTGCAAACCGCCCGGTTTTAAATTCGCCTCGCCCATCGCAGGCACTTCGATGTTTTCTATCTGCACCATTTTTTTCATGCCGTCTACGTCTTTATGCGTGTGTATCTCGCCCGTAGCGGCTGCGGGAGAGCTAGCGCCGATTAGTTTTACCGGTTTATCGGTGTTGTTTTTGACGTTAAAAAACAGAGCCGTATTTTTAGCGCCCGGAGGAGTGGCTTTAGCGTAGATATCTGAGATCTCGATATCTGCGGCGTTTGCAAAGCCCAAAGAGGCGACTACTAGAGATAAAGCTAAAAATTTGCTTTTCATTTTTTGCGTCCTTTACGTATAATTTTGATATTCGCTATTGTAACACAAAATAAAAGCTTTTTAAAATTTTTAAGAGAAAATGTAATATAATTCTGGCCTTTATTACGAAAATACTCAACGTTAGGAAAATTTTGAAAAAACTACTCGGCTTACTTATTTTTTATGCTTTTTTTTCTCAAATTTTACTCGCCGAGGCTTTAGCGGACGCAAATTTGACGGGCGCAAAATACTGGCTGGAAAAGCTAGACGCAGCCGACGTCAGATACGGTTACTACGAGGCTAAAACTAAAATCATCGTCGTAAATAAAGCGCAAAAAACCCTGCAAAGCTTCGAGTATGCAGGCGGCGCGCTGGAGAAAATTTTTTCGCAAAGCGTGATAACGGGCAAAAGCGGGGATAAATTTAAAGAAGGCGACCTAAAAACGCCGGTCGGAGTTTACGACGTCACGGACAAATTTACGCCGCCAGATCCCTTTTACGGGCCGCTTGCGATGTCGCTATCGTATCCAAACGCCCACGATAAGGCCGCGCAAAAAACGGGCGGAGGCATCTGGATACACGGACTGCCGATGAAAGGCAAACGCGAGGATGAAGTAAAAACGCGCGGCTGCGTGGCGTTTAACAACGACGCGCTGATGAAATTCGGCCGACTGATCGGCAACAAGGGCGTCGTGATAATCAGCGAAAGCCAAAAGGTAGACGCTAGCAAAGACGACGTCGCGCGCGTGCTGGCGCATCTGCACGAGTGGCTGCAGGCGTGGCGAGATAACGAAACTAAAATTTACCTGGGCTTTTATGCGGACGAATTTGTAAAGATAGAGGGCAAAAACGCGCTAACGAGGGCTAAATTTGCCGAAAATAAAAAGAGAATTTTCGCGCTAAACGAAAAAAAGAGCATAAAAGTTTCAAATTTTAGCGTGACGCCGTACCCGAACACTAAAGGGCAAAATCTTTTTAGAGTGGTTTTTGACGAGGATTATGCCGCGCCCAGTCACGAATTTAAGGGGCAAAAAGAGCTCTACGTGCGGCTAGATAAAGATAAATTTAAAATCTTAACGGAGAAGTAAATGCAAGAAAAAAAAGAAATAGTAAAAAATCAGATCGAGGAAATTTTAAAGGCTAGGAGCGAGTTTTTCGCCGAGCTGGACCGCCAAGTGCCAAAGATTGCGGGTACGGACGTGTTTGACTTTACCGCGGTCAAAGAGGCTGATCTAAAGACGCTTTACGCTAAATTTTACGCTTATGATTATAATATCAGAAAGCTGCTTCCTAACGTTTATGAGGCGTTTGGCGTAAATTTCAATGTCTGAACTCGTTTTAAATAGATCCGCCTACATCCATAATCTAACTAAAATTTGCGCCAAAGCCGGCGGCAAAGACCGTGTGATTTTGGTGCTAAAAGACAATGCCTACGGGCACGGAGCGGCGCTTGTGGGGCGCGAGGCGGCAAGCTACGGCATCAAATTTTGCGCGGTCAAAAACGAAGCCGAGGCACGCGAGCTAGAGCCCTTTTTCGAGCACATTCTTATCCTTTCGCATATCCCGCACGGCGGCGAGAGCGAGCGATTTATCTACGCGGTAAACGACATTTCGCTGATTGCTAAAATTAAACAAGGCGCGCGCGTACATATCGCCGTCGATACGCTCATGCACCGAAACGGCGTCGCGGTGGGCGAAGTACGTGCGGCGTGCGAGGCGGCTTTGGCACATGGACTGCAAATTTGCGGAGCATTTACGCACTTTAGAAGCGCTGAAGAGCTTAGTAGCGATTATTTCGTACAGAGGCGAAATTTCGCCGCGGCAAAAGCCGTAGCGCGCGAAATTTGCGGCGAGGGTTTGGTCTTTCACTCGCACAACTCCGCTGCGACCGAGCGTTTCGGCGAGCTAGCGGACGAGTGCGTACGTGTGGGCATCGCCGCCTACGGCTACGCGCAGTTTGACGAGAGCTTGGGGCTAAAGCGCGTGGCGTCGCTCTGGGCGCATAAGGTTAGCGGCAGGGTGCTAAAAAGGGGGCAATGCGCGGGCTACGGCGCTAAATTTTGCGCGAGCGAGGATATGAAAATCGCCGTTTACGACCTAGGCTACGGCGACGGACTGCTGCGCTACGCGGGCAAGGGCGAGCTAAAGACTGCCTGCGGACGGCGGTTGCTCGGTAAAATGTCGATGGATAGCTTTTGCTGCGAAGACGCGGGCGATAAAATTTGCGTATTTGACGATGCTAGCGTTTGGGCGGATTTTTTCGGCACGATCAGTTATGACGTCTTGACCAAGCTCTCGCCTAGTATCTTGAGGCGGTTTGAGTAAAACTTCTCGCAAGTACGCTTGAGCGCGCGGGATGGCAAGCTCTGTGCGCAGAACTAGTGGCAAAAGTTAGCTCTCCAAATTTATGAGCTTAGTTTGCTATCTTCAAAAGTGCAAATTTGCCGTCTGATTCAAATTTACGCCGAATTTTGCCTAATATCGGTCCGCGGTTTTGTAAATTTAAGACATTGTTTGAATTTATCCCTTTTTTGACGGATCGCGCTGATTTTGCCTAAGCGCCAGGTTAGTTAAATTTTGCTTGCCGATTTGTAACCAGACATCTACGCAGACAAAGTATTTTATATTTTAAGCGCTACCGTATTTGCTTTTATGCCTCTATGCTTGCGTTTTTAAAAATTATGATTTGCGGTAAAACCGGAGCAATTCTAGCCGCGGCTAAATTTTCGTAGCTAGGTCAAATTTACACTGGGTTGGCGCGAGCCACATTTTGCAAAAACCGAAGCGGAGTATTCGGCTAAGCAGGCAAAATTATTTAAATTTACTTCAAAATATCCCGAAGCGCCGTTTTTAGATCGCCAAATTTAAAGCTAAATCCGCTTTTTATCAAGGCTTTGGGATAGACTTTCACGCCTTCAAGCAGTACGCTTGATCCCTCGCCCAGCATCAAATTTAACGCGAATTTAGGCACTTTTAAAAACGTCGGTCGCCTCAAAACCTCGCCTAAAATTTGAGTAAATTCGCCGTTGGTGCTAGGAGTCGGCGAAACGAGATTAAAAACGCCGCTTTGACGGTTTTGTAAGACAAATTTAAACGCCTCTAGCAAATCAGCGATGTGAATCCAGCAAAACGCCTGCTCGCCGCTACCGATCTTGCCGCCAAGACCGAGCCTAAATGCGGGCAGTATCTTAGCTAGCGCGCCGCCTCGCCCCAGCACCACGCCTAGGCGAAATATCGCCGTTTGCGTCCGCGCTTTAGCGGCCTGGCTCTCCCACTCGCATGCTAGCTCGCCCAAAAATCCGCGGTCAAATTTGACCGAGCTCTCGTCGTGACCAAGTCCGTTCTCATAGATCCCGACGGCCGAAGCGCTGATGAAAAATGGCGGATTTTCTAGCTCGTTTATCGCGCCTACCAGCGCGCGCGTCGTCTCTATCCTGCTTGCGCGAAGACGCTTTTTATAGTCCTCGCTCCACCTCGCGGCGATAGAAGCGCCGGCTAAATTTATAACCGCATCGCAGCCACTGATGAGGTTTTTGAGCGCATCTTTGTCGGCGTAGACAGCTCGCGGTATGGCTACGACCTCGTGCCCCTGGGCTCTAAAAAAGCGGCAGAGTTCGCCGCCGATAAATCCGATTGCGCCGTTTACGGCTATTTTCATATTTTGCCTTTTTGATAAATTTGCTTTGACGCGTGCGGTCAAATTTGATGCGGCGCAGGGTTAAATTTGGTGTTAAATTTAACGCCCGAAGCCAAGCCGTTGCGCTTAAATTTGACGGCAAAACGAAAGCTTAAATTTGCCCGTCAAATTTACTTTCTAAAATACTCTTTCACGCCGTTTTCGCCATCTAGTTGCGAGCGTAAATTTTCTAGCGCGGCGATACGATCTTGGGTGCTTGGATGCGTGCGAAACAGCGAGCCCAGAGCGCTTTTTACGCCGCTAAATGGATTAACGATAAACATGTGCGCGCTTTGTTCGTCGGCGTTTGCCATCACGCGTCCGCGCGCGTAGTCCTCGAGCTTTCGCAGCGCGCCTGCTAGGTGCTGGGGCTTGCCAGTTATCATCGCAGCGCCCCTGTCGGCCTCAAACTCCCGCGCCCGCGAGATCGCCATGCGTATGATCGTGGCGGCTAGTGGCATGATAACGGCTAGGGCGATTAGCATTAGCGGATTTTGCTTGCCCTGACGGTTTGCCGCGCCAAACTGCGCGAAATTCGCCAGTATCGCGATCGCTCCCGCAAAAACCGCTGCTATCGAGCCAGTTAGGATGTCGTAGTGGCGCACGTGGCTTAGCTCGTGAGCTAGCACGCCCTCGATCTCGTCTTTGTTTAGTATATTTAGCAGTCCCTCGGTCACGGCGACTGCGGCGTGGCTCGGGTTGCGACCCGTGGCAAATGCGTTTGGTACGGCTTCTGGGATGATGTAGATCTTTGGCATCGGCAAATTTGCCTTCGCGCAAAGCTCGCGTACGATCTGATAAAGCCCCGTCGCGTGCGCCTCGTCCACGGGCACGGCCCGGTAGTGCTTGAGCACGAGCGTGTCGGAGAAAAAATACGAAAAGAAATTCATCCCAAGCGCAACTAAAAATGCGATGAGCATGCCTTGCTGACCGCCGACTGCGCCGCCAACAGCGATAAAAAGCAACATCAAAGCGACCATCAAAAACGCCGTTTTAAAAATTTCCATTTTTTATTCCCTCCTTAAATATCGCCACGTCCGCGCCCGTTTTGCTAAGCCATTCAAGCTCGCTCTCGCCGTCCAAGACCACGCAAATTTGAGCGTCAAAAAGATACTCCTGCGCCGTATCCGCCGCCTCTTTGGCGATCCTTTTTGGCACGATGATAAATTTCGCCCCGCATGCATTTGCTAAAAGCAACTGGGTCAAATTTGAGGCATAAACGCCAAAATTTAGCCCGTTTTGCACGGCGGTTTTAATGAGTGTGTCGTTAAATTTAATGAGTACGTTTTTGTCTGAATTTTGCGCGAGCTGGGCTAAATTTTTACAAGATATAAACGGCTCGTAAGGCACGAGTTCGTGTCCGATAATCTTCATTTTTTCTCCTTTATGCACTCTTTGCAGACGTATTTCCCGCCGCTTAGCACGCTTTGTTTGGCTTCGACGAAAGTGCCGCATTTGGCGCACTCGACGAAATTTTGGGCCTCTTTGTCCTCTTTTTTTGCGCCGCCTTTTACGCCTCTTTTGACGCGGGTTTTAAAAAATATCATATAAATCGCGATTAAAACCGCTAAGAAAGCTAAAATTTTAAATAACATCGCCACCCTTTATAAATACGTAATTTCGGTTGCCGCGCCCGTAAATTTGAGCCTTGAGCCCGTCTAGCTCGCTTTGCACGCTGCTTCCTTTGTAAAGTAAAATTTGAGTTTGCGCGTCAAAAAAGCCGTCGCAAACCCCAAGTAAATCTTTCGTTTTCATCAGTGCGCGGCTCGTGATTAGCTGCGCCATAAAGGCCTCGCTGTCCTGGATCTTGCAAGATTTTACGCGGACGTTGGTTAAATTTAGCTCAGCCTTGACGTAGCTTAGAAACGCCGATTTTTTCGGACTAGGTTCAAAGAGATGCCACTGGCACTCCCTTAAAATCATCGCGAGAAATATCGCGGGAAAGCCAGCTCCGCTGCCGACATCAATCGCCGTTTCGGCGTCCAAAATCTGCGGGAAAATTTCAAGCGGAGCTATGCTGTCAGCGATCTGCTCGTTTAAATTTTTGTAGTTAGTTAGGCTGTGTACGCGGTTAAATTTAGCCAAAATCTCGCTAAATTTCGCCGTTTGCGCGTCAAAATCCCTCGGCAGGTCAATTTTCATCTAGCATATGCCCCATCTGCTCTTTTTTCACGCGCAGGTAGTTTTCGTTAAATTTGTTCGCGTGTATGACGATCGGTACGCGAGAGATGATCTGTACGCATTTTAGTCCGGATAATTTTTTTGGATTATTGGTTAGCAAATTTATCTTTTCGATACCGAAGTGCTTCAAGATAAAATCCACGATCTCGTACGTGCGCTCGTCGGCCTTAAAGCCTAGCTGGTGGTTTGCCTCGATGGTGTCAAAGCCCTCGTCTTGCAGATGATAGGCGTTTACTTTGTTTAGCAGGCCGATATTTCGCCCCTCTTGGCGCAGATAGATCACCATACCGCCGTACTCTTCGATGTATTTTAGGCTGGCTTCGAGCTGGTCGCGGCAGTCGCATTTTAGGCTACCGATCGCATCGCCCGTTAGGCACTCGGAGTGGATGCGGACGTTTACGACCTCGCCAAAAGGTTTTTTGTAAATCGCTAAATGTTCCTTCTCGCCCTCTTTAAAGGCCTTTATCTCAAATATCCCGAAACGAGAAGGTAAATTCGCCGTATTTGAAAGCTCGATATTCATAAATTTTTAACTCCTATTATGTTACACTAAGCGTAAATTGTAGCGAAGTAAAAGGAAAATTATGTTTAAACGTTTTAGAAGACTCAGGATAAATCCCGCGATCAGGCAGATGGTGCGCGAAACTAGCGTTTGCGCGAGCGACTTTATCTATCCGCTTTTCGTCGTCGAAGGCAAGGGCGTGAAAAAAGAGATAAGCTCGATGCCGGGCGTCTTTCAGATGAGTTTGGACGAAATTTTAAAAGAGTGCGAAATCGTGCGAAATTTGGGCATAAAAGCGGTGATATTGTTTGGAATCCCGAGCCTAAAAGATAGCGTAGGCAGCGACGCTCTAAGCGACGATGGTATCATAGCGACGGCGCTTCGAGCGATAAAGGATAAATTTGCAGACCTCGTCGTGATAACCGATCTTTGCTTTTGCGAGTACACCGATCACGGCCACTGCGGTATCCTAGATCACGTCCATCAGACCGTCGATAACGACGCGACGTTGGAGATCTCCGCTAAACAAGCTCTGATCCACGCTAGAAACGGCGCCGATATGATCGCTCCAAGCGGTATGATGGACGGTATCATCGCTACCTTGCGCGGGGTGCTGGATGTGAGCGGATACGAAAATTTGCCGATTATGGCGTATTCGACCAAATTTGCTTCGGCATACTACGGGCCGTTTCGCGACGTAGCGGAATCAGCGCCAAGCTTTGGCGATAGAAAAAGCTACCAGATGGATAGCGCAAACCGCCTAGAAGCCGTGAGCGAGAGCCTGGAAGACGAGGCGCAAGGCGCCGATATCTTGATGGTAAAGCCCGCCCTTGCGTATTTAGATATCATCCGCGATCTACGCGAAGCGACGAGGCTTCCGATCTGCGCGTATAACGTGAGCGGCGAATACGCCCTGCTAAAAGCCGCAGCAATTGCGGGCGTCATCGACTACGAACGCGTGATGATGGAGACATTAGTCGGGTTTAAGAGAGCGGGGGCGGATTTAATAATAAGCTATCATGCTAAAGAAGCCGCCGCTTTACTAAGAAAATAGCGGCTTGTCTCGCGAGCGCTTTTCCGAGATTTCGCAAAATTTTCGCTCCGCAGGCTATATATGCCTAGCGCACGCTCAATCTTGCTTCTTCTGCTTGCAGCTGCGAGCTTGTGAAGCAGAAAATTCGAAAAATCATCTCGCGATACTTCGCCTTAAAAATTTGTGGGCAAATTTGGGAATAAGGGGGTAAAATGCGACACTTTTTGACGCTAAACGACTTCGGTAAAGACGAAATTTTAGAAATGATAAATTTGGCGCGCGAGATAAAAAAAGAGGCAAAGGCGCGAGATTTTAAACCGTATCTCAAAGATCAAAAATTGGCGATGATATTTGAGAAAAGCTCGACTAGAACGCGCGTAAGCTTTGACGTGGGGATGAACGAGCTTGGCGGACATGCGCTGTTTCTTAGCTCGAGCGATATCCAGATCGGGCGCGGCGAACCGATAAAAGACACTGCGCGCGTGATCTCGCGAATGTGCGATCTCATTATGGCTCGCGTAAATCGCCACGAGACGCTCGAGGAATTTGCCAAATTTAGCCGCGTCCCCGTGATAAACGGCCTTAGCGATAAATTTCACCCGGTGCAGCTTATGGCGGACTACCTCACGATGCTGGAATTTGACGCGGGCAAATGCGTAGCTTATGTGGGCGACGGCAACAACATGGCCCACTCGTGGCTGATACTTGCCTCAAAGCTTGGCTTAGAGCTAAGAGTCGCGACACCCGCGGGCTACGAACCGGACGGAGAAATCCTAAATTTAGCGATGAAAAACGCGCAAATTTCGGGAGCTAAAATTTATCTAACTCAGGACGTAAAAGAAGCCGTCTCGGGCGCCGACGTCGTCACTACCGACACCTGGGTCTCGATGGGACAAGAGGCGGAAAAAGAAAAACGCCTGAGGGATTTTGCCGGATTTTGCGTGGATGAAAATTTGATGAAATTAGCCGCGCCCGGCGCGATATTTTTACACTGCCTGCCGGCGTACCGCGGATACGAGGTGAGCGAGGCAGTGTTTGAGGCGCATGCGGATGAGATTTTTGCCGAGGCAGAAAACCGCTTGCACGCGCAAAAAGGCGTGATGGTTTGGCTTGATAGGCATCGAAACGGGTAAGTTAAGGAAGTAAATGAAAGAAAAAAATCTACAAAAAACGTACGAAAAAATCGACGAAATTTCGGGCGAGCTTGGGATAAAAGAGGGCGAGAAAACGATATTTGAGATCGTGCCGACAAGCGATCCGAGTCAAATGAGCCTCAGCCTAAAAAGCGGCTCGTGGGATGGGGTGGAGCCGTGGTTTGGCATTGACGAAAATCAAAATTTGCATACGATGGTTTCGTTAAAATCGCTCTCGCAACTCATCGAAGCCTACCGCAACGTCCAAAGGGAAAATTTCGAGCTAAGGCTTGAAAAGACGATCTGGCAGAACGTGCCGATAGATTTTGCAGACGTTTGGGTCGTGGCGATGGACGAGATACGCAAGATCGCCGCAAAAAGCAAAAAGAAAAAAAGCATCGACGTAAATTTGGAAAAACTGGTAAAGGATATCAAAAAGCAGCATCCCAATCTGTTCGTCGATATGCAGAATATAATGAAAAACGCGAGGAATAAAACGCTATGATAGATTTTGACGCTTACGTGAAGTATTCGCGCCCGGGACCGCGATACACGAGCTATCCGACCGCGCCCGAGTTTAGCGATAAATTTAGCTACGAGGACTATCTAGCCGAGCTAAAAAACCGCGACGCCTCGCGCCCGCTATCGCTTTATTTGCACCTGCCGTTTTGCCGCAGCGCCTGTTATTTTTGCGGTTGCAACGTGATTTATACGAGCAAAGAGGATCGCAAAACGCGGTACATGGAGTACCTGCAAAAAGAGCTTGATCTGCTAGCGGCTAATCTCGACACGAGCGCGCCCGTGCTGCAAATGCACTTTGGCGGCGGCACTCCGACCTTTTACGGTGCGGATCAGCTAGATGAAATCATCAAAATGATAAAGGCTAAATTTAAAAACTTCTCGCCCGAGGCTGAAATCAGCTGCGAAATAGATCCGAGATTTTTAACCCGCGAGCAGCTTGACGTGCTAGTCTCTCACGGCTTTAACCGCGTTAGCTACGGCGTGCAGGATTTTGACGAGCGCGTGCAAAAAGAGATCCACCGCATCCAGCCCTACGAGATCACCAAAAACGCCGTAGATATGGCGCGCGCTAAGGGCATAAATTCGATAAATATGGACTTGATCTACGGCCTGCCGTATCAGACGCTAGATAGTTTTAAAGCGACGCTAGATAAGGCTCTGACGCTATCTCCCGACCGCTTGGCGGTGTTTAACTACGCGCATGTGCCGTGGATAAAAAAATCTATGCGTAAATTTGACGAAGCCACGCTACCTAGCCCCAAAACCAAGCTTGAAATTTTAAAATACACGGCCGAGTTTTTTATCAAAAACGGCTACAAAATGATCGGCATGGATCACTTCGCAAAGCCCGGCGACGAGCTTTTCGGCGCGCTTGCTAACGGCACGCTTCATCGAAATTTCCAAGGCTACACGACCAAGGGCGGAGCCGATCTAATCGGCATCGGACTAACTAGTATCGGCGAGGGGCAAAGATACTACGCGCAAAATTTCAAGGACATGGACGAATACGAAAAAGCCCTAGATAGCGGCGTTTTGCCGTACTGCAAGGGCATATATCTAAACGATGACGATCTAATCAGAAAAGCCGTGATCATGAGCCTGATGAGCAACTTTGCGCTTGATATCAAGGCGGTCGAGGCTAAATTTGGCGTCAAATTTTTCGAGTATTTTAAGGATGATTTGGTCGAGCTTGAAAATTTAAGCGAATTCGTAACCGTAACGCCCGAAAAAATCAGCGTAAACGAGACGGGCACGCTAATCATCCGCAATATCGCGATGTGCTTCGACGCGTATCTGAAAAAAATACCGGAAAATTTACGCCGATTTTCTAAAACGGTTTGACGCGAAAATGTTTAAATTTAGCGAAATTTCAGATAAATGCGTAAAATGCGGCAAATGCATCCAAGTCTGCACGATCCATCACGTAAACCCCGACGAAACGACCTCTCCGCGCGGCTTTTTAGACCTTGTCGGAGCCTACGAGCGCGGCGAGCTAAAGCTTGATAAAAACGCTAAAAATATCTTTGAGAGCTGCTTTTTATGCACGAGCTGCGTCGAGGTCTGCCCAAACTCCTTGCGCGTGGACACGGCGATAGAAAACGTCCGTCGCGACATTGCCGATAAATTTGGCATCGCATGGTATAAAAAGGCGTTTTTTTGGCTACTGCGCCACCGTGCGGTTATGGACTTGGCGGCAAAGCTTGGCTATGTGTTTCAAAGCTGCGCGTTTAAGATCCGCGAAGGCGCGATGAGTCCGAGATTTAGCCTACCGATGGTGAAAAAAGAGCGGCTTTTGCCCGCTGCTGGCAAAAAGAGCTTTTTAAACTCGCACGCCGAGTTTATCGACAACGGCGGAGAAAAAACTATCGGAGTTTTTATCGGCTGTATGGGAAACTACGCATATACTGGCATCGGCGAGGCATTAGTTAAGATCGCGCGCGAGCTAGGGCTAAATTTAAATTTGATGAAAAAGCAGGCCTGTTGCGGCGCGCCGGCGTATTTTACGGGGGATTTTGCGACTGTCGAGGTTTTGGCAAAGCGAAATATCGAGTATTTTGAAAAAATGTTGGACGAACTAGACGCCATTATCGTGCCCGAGGCGACTTGTTCTGCGATGATGAAGATCGACTACGAGCATTTTTTTCACGTGGACGAGCAGTGGCGAGAGCGCGCAAAAGCGGTGAGTAAGAAGATATTTTTGGCGACGGAGTACTTTGAAAAATTTACGAATTTGGCCGAAATTTTGGCTAAAAAAGGCAAAAATTTAGCCTCCGTAACCTATCACGACCCTTGTCACGCTAGAAAAATGCAAGGCGTCTTTAAAGAGCCTCGCAAACTGCTCGCTCAAAACTACGAAATAACGGAGATGAGCGATCCAAACGAGTGCTGCGGTTTTGGCGGAGTGACGATGCAGTCTGAAAAATATCACCTAAGCCGCGCGGCCGGACAAAGAAAATCGGAGATGATAAAAAATTCGGGCGCAAAGATCGTAAGCGCGGAGTGTAGCGCCTGTAAAATGCAAATTTCAAATGCGCTACATATCGGCGGTTCAGACGTAAAATGCAAAAATCCGATAGAGTTAATCGCAAAAGCGCTGGGGTAAGGCGCTCGGTCAAATTTATCGCAATTTTATTCATTGTCGTATATAATCCAAAACAGTTAAATTTGCTGCAAGCAAAAAGGAGAAGCATGAAAAAAATCGTCGTTGTTTTTTTATTGCTTTGCAGCGTTTTACTCGCAAATAGCGAATATAATATTTTCGTAAGCGCATTTGGCGACGACGTGACGCAAGAATCCATAGAACGCGAGCGAGCCGATATAGAGCGTAAAGTCGCTAAGATAGACGGCGTAAAAGCCGTAGTTAGCGGTAGATTCGGTAGGTACCGCTCTATAGCGGTCAAAACGCAGGCTATGAATAAAAACGATATTAAGGTCCTGACGCAAAAGATTAAGGCGGCTGGATTTAAAGAGGCTTATGCGCTAGTAGCCAAAGAAGATGAGGCTCAAACAGATATCGTAGAGCAAAAATCAAGCGATGAAAAACCGCCTACGAACCCGCGTTCAAAACTTAGAAAAGATTTAAAATTTAAAGAAGCTCCGGAGCCTATGGGCTAAAGAAAAATTCGAACTACAGGCATGTTTTTATAAAAACAATATAAAACGCGACTATTTTTTGCAAAAGTCTTGACTTTGAGAAGAAATTGGGCTATAATCCAACTTTCACAAATCAGGATGCTGGTGTAGCTCAGTTGGTAGAGCTACTGCCTTGTAAGCAGTGGGTCGGCGGTTCAAGTCCGTTCACCAGCTCCATTTCATAACAGTGTTTGACCAGAAATACCATTAAGCATTTATAATTTACAATTAATTAGGGTGAGATACTCAAGCGGCCAACGAGGGCAGACTGTAAATCTGCTGACTATGTCTTCCGTGGTTCGAATCCACGTCTCACCACCATGCTATATGCGGGAGTAGCTCAGTTGGCTAGAGCATCAGCCTTCCAAGCTGAGGGTCGCGGGTTCGAGCCCCGTTTCCCGCTCCAGAATTTTGGAAATGAAACTGGGAGCTGTAAAATGATAAAAGTCTCTATAAATTTTTATACATTTGCTGTAGCTCTATTTTTAATTTCCTTTTAGTTGTTTATGTTTTTTATTATCTCTCATGCCAAGCGATATTACGCTCATATGGCTCAGAGGTAGAGCACTTCCTTGGTAAGGAAGAGGTCGCGGGTTCAAGTCCCGCTATGAGCTCCATGGTTTTAGAGAAATTAGACATAAATTTGAGTTAAAAACAAATCATTACGGAGGAAGAGATGGCAAAAGAAAAATTTTCACGTAACAAGCCACACGTAAACATTGGTACTATCGGTCACGTTGACCATGGTAAAACAACATTGACAGCTGCGATTTCCGCTGTTCTTTCAAGAAAAGGTCTTGCAGAGCTAAAAGACTATGATAATATCGATAACGCTCCTGAAGAAAAAGAGCGCGGCATTACCATTGCTACTTCTCACATCGAGTATGAAACCGAAAATCGTCACTATGCGCATGTTGACTGCCCGGGTCACGCCGACTATGTTAAAAATATGATTACAGGTGCAGCGCAAATGGACGGTGCGATTCTAGTCGTATCTGCTGCTGACGGTCCGATGCCTCAAACTAGAGAGCATATCCTACTATCTCGCCAAGTAGGCGTTCCTTATATCGTCGTATTTATGAATAAGGCTGATATGGTTGACGATACGGAGCTTCTTGAGCTAGTTGAGATGGAAATTCGTGAGCTTCTAAACGAGTACGACTTTCCTGGTGATGATACTCCAATCGTAGCAGGCTCGGCTCTACAAGCTCTTAATGAGGCTAAGGCTGGAACAGACGGCGAGTGGTCTGCAAAGGTTCTTGAGCTTATGGCTAGAGTTGATGAGTATATTCCAACTCCGGTTCGCGCAACAGATAAAGATTTCTTGATGCCTATCGAGGACGTTTTCTCTATTTCTGGTCGCGGTACGGTTGTTACTGGTAGAATTGAAAAAGGCGTGGTAAAAGTAGGCGATACCATCGAAATCGTAGGTATTAGACCAACTCAAACTACTACAGTTACCGGTGTCGAGATGTTTAGAAAAGAGATGGATCAAGGCGAAGCAGGCGACAACGTAGGCGTTCTTCTAAGAGGTACAAAAAAAGAAGATGTTGAACGCGGTATGGTTCTTTGCAAACCTAAATCAATTACTCCTCACACTAAATTTGAGGGCGAGGTTTATATTTTAACAAAAGAAGAAGGCGGACGTCATACCCCATTCTTTAACAACTATAGACCGCAGTTCTATGTAAGAACGACTGACGTTACAGGTTCTATCACTCTTCCAGAAGGAACAGAAATGGTTATGCCTGGTGACAACCTAAAGATAACTGTTGAGCTTATTGCGCCAGTTGCTCTTGAAGAGGGAACTCGCTTTGCGATCCGTGAAGGCGGTAGAACAGTCGGCTCAGGCGTTGTTTCTAAGATTCTAGCATAATTTAATTTTATATTTTGGCGGAGTTTTTCTCCGCTTTTTTGAAGGGAATTTATGGCAAAAGGTAACAGAATAAAAGTTGGTCTTAAATGTTCTGAATCAGGTGATATAAATTATACTACAGTAAAAAATAGTAAAACGACAACTGAAAAATTGGAACTAAAAAAATATTGTCCAAGACTAAAAAAACATACCATTCATAAAGAAGTAAAATTAAAGAGCTAAGGCTTTTAGGGCAATAGCTCCAACGGTAGAGCGCTGGATTCCAAATCCAATGGTTGGGGGTTCGAATCCCTCTTGCCCTGCCATCAAAAGGTTGAAAATGGAAAAAATAATAAGCTATATTAAGCTTTCTCGTGCGGAGATTGAAAAGGTAATTTTTCCACTCAAAGAGCAAATCAGGAATGCTTTTATAACGGTTTTTGCTGTAGTAGCTATTGTCTCACTTTTTTTAGCTCTTGTTGACATCATTATGTCTTTTTCTGTTTCAAAACTTATTTAAGGTTGAATGTATGGCACATAAATGGTATGCAATTCAAACTTATGCCGGTAGCGAAATGAGTGTAAAAAGAGCTATTGAAAATTTGGTTAGAGATAATCACATTGAAGAACAACTAAAAGAAATTATAGTTCCTACTGAAGACGTAATAGAAATAAAAAATGGTAAGAAAAAAATAAATGAGAGAAGTCTTTATCCTGGATATGCTTTTGCGTATCTTGATTTAGATACTGCTCTTTGGCATAAGATACAATCTCTTCCTAAAGTAGGTAGATTTATAGGTGAGGCTAAAAAGCCTACGCCTTTGAGCGAAAAAGACATTAATTTAATTTTGGAAAAGGTTCAAAAACGTGCTGCTCCTAAGCCAAAGATTTTCTTTGATAATGGAGAAAACGTTCGTATTACCGAGGGACCTTTCGCAAATTTTACCGGAATAGTAGAAGAGTACGATATGATACACGGCAAGTTAAAGTTGAATGTTTCAATATTTGGTAGAAGTACTCCAGTTGAAATTTTGTATTCACAAGTTGAGAAGATAGTATAAGGAGAAGTTTATGGCTAAAAAGGTTGTAGGCGAAATTAAATTACATATTGCTGCTGCAAAAGCAAATCCGAGTCCTCCAGTAGGTCCGGCTCTTGGTCAGCAGGGTGTGAATATTATGGAATTTTGCAAAGCTTTTAATGAAAGAACTAAGGATATGGCTGGATTTAGAGTACCGGTCGTTATTACAGTATATGCAGACAAAAGTTTTACTTTTATCACAAAACAGCCACCTGCAACGGACCTAATCAAAAAAGCTGCAGGCATAGAAAAAGGTTCGGATAATCCGTTAAAAAATAAAGTAGCTAAGCTCACAAAAGCTCAGGTACTTGAAATTGTTGAGAAAAAAATTGCCGACTTAAATACTAAAGATAGAGAGCAAGCAGCTAAAATTATTGCTGGTTCGGCTCGTTCAATAGGTATTACGGTAGTAGATTAATCCTTTTACCACATAAGGGTTTTGTTGAAGTTAAATTTATGGCATGCGCTAATATCTAATTTAGCGCGTGTATTTTAAATTTAGCAATGTGGAAGCATAAAAATTGTAAATGCGGAGAAATCAATGTCAAAAAAAACTACAAAAAGATTTAGTAAGCTGCTTGAAAAAGTTGATGCTACTAAAAATTATTCTTTAGCTGAGGCTATTGATACCATAAAACAACTAAAAAGTGCAAAATTTGACGAAACCGTTGAAATTGCTTTGAAACTTAATGTTGACCCAAGACATGCAGATCAAATGGTTAGAGGCTCTGTTGTACTTCCTGCAGGAACCGGCAAAACCGTTCGCGTAGCTGTTATAGCAAAAGATGCAAAAGCTGACGAAGCAAAAGCTGCTGGCGCCGATATAGTCGGTAGCGATGAACTTGTTGAAGATATCCAAAAGGGAATTATGAATTTCGACGTTCTTATTGCCACTCCAAATTTAATGGGACTAGTGGGTAAAGTAGGACGAATTTTGGGACCAAAAGGTCTTATGCCAAACCCAAAAACAGGCACTGTTACTATGGATGTAGCCCAAGCGGTTAATAATGCAAAAAGCGGTCAAGTTAATTTCCGCGTAGATAAGCAAGGAAACATACATGCCGGTCTCGGTAAAGTTAGCTTTTCAAAAGAGCAACTAAACGATAACATTTCAACCCTTATTAAAGCGGTAAATAGACAAAAACCTGCAGCGGCAAAAGGCAGATATATTAAGAGTGCTGCTTTATCGTTAACTATGAGCCCTTCTGTTCTACTCGAGACTCAAGAACTCATGGATCTACGCTAATTTTTAGCTAATAAATTTTTATCTTAGATTGGAGATAGCAGAGGCTCTTGCTTAATCGTGCTTTTATGCCACTCTGCTTGAAATCGCTAGTCGGAAAGGAGAAAAACTAGATGACGAGAAATGAAAAATCTGAAATAATCAGTAAGCTTGAAGCGGAATTTAAAGAAAATGAAGCGATTATAGTTTGCGATTACCGCGGTCTTAGTACTAAAAAGCTAGAGGCTTTGAGAGATGCGGCCAGAGTTTTAAACGTAAAAGTTCAAATCGTAAAGAATACTCTTGCAAATATCGCTCTTAATAATATCGGAAAATCCGGTATGGTTTTGAAAGATACCAATATCTTTATCTGGGGCGACCAACTTTCAGCTACTAAAGTTGCGGCTAAATTTGAAGAAACAAATAGCGAACTATTCAAAATCAAGACCGCTCATATTGATGGCGAAGTTGCAAGCGTCGAGAAAGTCAAGGCTCTATCTAAGATGCCTAGCCGTGATGAGTTGCTTGCGATGCTTTTGCAAGTTTGGAATGCGCCTATCCAAAATTTCACTATTGGACTAAATGCGCTTAAAGAGAAAAAAGAAAAATCAGCATAAAAGGATAAGAAATGGCAATTACTAAAGAGGACGTATTAGAATTTATCTCTAATCTTTCAGTATTAGAGCTAAGCGAATTAGTAAAAGAATTTGAAGAGAAATTCGGCGTAAGCGCTGCTCCGGTAATGGTAGCAGGCGGCGCAGCAGCAGGCGGCGCAGCAGACGCAGCTGAGGAGAAAACAGAATTTAACGTTGTTCTAGTTGACGGCGGCGACAAGAAAATCAACGTTATTAAAGTCGTTCGCGCTCTTACTGGCCTTGGTCTTAAAGAGGCTAAAGATGCAGTCGAGCAAACTCCTTCCGTTATTAAGGAAGGCATTAGCAAGGATGAGGCTGAAGCAGCTAAAAAAGAGCTTGAAGAAGCTGGCGCTAAAGTCGAACTTAAATAATTTCACTTATTTTTACAGAGGAGGCAACGCCTCCTTATTTAATTTTTATAAAGATGCCGCAGACGTGCGGTTATTTACTTTCTTTCAAACTTATACCAATGAGGTAGAATATGCTAAATAGTTTATACTCAGGAAATCGTCTTAGGGTTGATTTTTCAAATGTCGCCAAAGAGATCGATGTTCCTAACCTGCTACAATTACAAAAAAAGAGTTTTGACCAGTTTTTAAACGTAGATAAAAATCAAGGCGAAAGCGGTATAGAAAAAGTTTTCAAATCGATATTTCCTATACATGATCCGCAAAACCGCTTAAGCCTGGAATACGTAAGCTCTGAAATCGGAAAACCAAAATATACGATCAGAGAGTGCATGGAGCGCGGGCTTACTTATTCTGTAAATTTAAAGATGAAAGTAAGGCTGATCGTTCACGAAAGAGATGAAAAAACAGGCGAGAAGATCGGTATAAAAGATATAAAAGAGCAAGAAATTTTTGTTCGCGAAATTCCTTTAATGACGGATAGAATTTCATTCATTATTAACGGCGTCGAACGCGTAGTGGTTAATCAACTTCACAGAAGCCCGGGCGTTATTTTTAAAGAAGAAGAAAGTCCGACTGTCGTAAACAAGCTAATTTATACCGCCCAGATTATCCCGGATCGCGGTAGTTGGCTATATTTCGAGTATGATACTAAAGACGTACTATATGTTCGCATAAACAAGCGCAGAAAAGTACCGGTAACCATATTATTTAGAGCGCTTGGATATAAAAAGCAAGATATTATTAAACTATTTTATCCGATTCAAACTTTAACGATAAAAAATAATAAATTTTTGACCCCGTTTAGTCCTGACGACTATCAAGGCAGGGTCGAATACGATATCAAAGATGAAGAGGGTAACGTTTTACACGAGGCCGGCAAAAGACTAACTAAGAAAAAGGCCGATAAGATTATCGCCGACGGCGTCAAATTCGTCGAATATCCGACTGAAATTTTGGTAAATAGGTTTTTAGCTCACCCGGTTATCGACAAAAACAGCGGCGAGGTGCTTTATGATACTCTTGCCCAGCTTGATGAAAATAAATTGGTTAAAATTTTGGCTGATCAAGAAAGTATCGAGATAGCAAACGACCTGGCTGCAGGCGTGGACGATGCGATCATAAATTCATTTATCGCCGATAACGAGACGCTCAAACTACTACGTCAAACCGAAAACGTTGATGACGAAAACGATCTTGCGGCGATAAGAATTTATAAAGTTATGCGTCCAGGCGAACCGGTCGTTAAAGACGCTGCTCGCGCTTTCGTAAATGATTTGTTCTTTAATCCCGAAAGATACGATTTGACGGGAGTCGGTCGTATGAAAATGAACCACAAGCTAGCGCTTGAAGTACCTGAATACGTAACGGTTTTGACCAATGAAGACATTATAAAAACGGCAAAATATTTGATAAAGGTCAAAAACGGACAAGGACATATAGACGATCGCGATCACCTCGGCAACCGTCGTATCCGCTCTATCGGCGAGCTTTTGGCGAACGAACTTCACCTGGGCTTTGTAAAAATGCAAAAAGCCATCAGGGATAAATTTACGACGCTGGGTAATACCGAAGAGATTATGCCTTACGATTTGGTTAATCCAAAAATGATAACCACGACGATAATGGAATTTTTCACCGGCGGTCAGTTGAGCCAGTTTATGGATCAAACCAACCCGCTTAGCGAAGTTACGCATAAGCGCAGACTTTCAGCGCTGGGCGAAGGTGGTCTTGTTAAAGATAGGGCCGGCTTTGAAGTGCGCGACGTTCACCCGACTCACTACGGTAGAATTTGTCCAGTAGAGACTCCGGAGGGCCAAAACATCGGCCTTATCAACACGCTTTCAACTTACGCAAAGGTAAATAATCTAGGCTTTGTCGAGGCGCCGTATAAAAAGGTCGTAGACGGTAAGGTAACCGATGAGATCGTTTATCTAACGGCAACCCAGGAAGAAAATTTAGTTATCGCCCCCGCTTCTACTACGCTTGATGAAAGCGGTTATATAGTAGAGGATCTGATCGAAGCTAGACAAGACGGCGAGATGATACTAGCTAAGCGCGAGGACGTTAAACTTATCGACCTTTGCTCCGGCATGATAGCGGGCGTTGCTGCATCGCTTATTCCGTTTTTGGAGCACGACGACGCTAACCGCGCGCTAATGGGATCAAACATGCAACGCCAAGCGGTACCGCTACTTCGCTCGTCCGCTCCTATCGTAGGTACGGGCATGGAGAGTACCGTGGCTCGCGACGCATGGGAAGCTATCAAGGCTAGACGTGCTGGCGTAGTTGAAAAGGTAGACAATAAAAACATCTTTATCCTCGGCGAAGACGAGGCGGGTCCGTATATCGATCACTACTCGATGGAGAAAAATTTAAGAACCAACCAAAACACGACGTTCTCCCAACACCCTATCGTCAAAAAAGGCGAAAGCGTAGCGGCCGGGCAGATCATCGCCGACGGTCCGTCTATGGAGCGCGGCGAGCTAGCTATCGGTAAAAACGCCCTTATAGCTTTTATGCCGTGGAACGGTTATAACTACGAGGATGCCATCGTAATCAGCGAAAAAATGATCCGAGAGGATGCATTTACGAGCGTGCATATTTACGAAAAAGAGATCGAAGCCCGCGAGCTAAAAGACGGCGTAGAGGAGATCACCAAGGATATTCCGAATATCAAAGAGGAAGATCTGCTTCACCTAGACGATAGCGGTATAATAAAAATCGGTACGCAGGTAAAACCCGGCATGATCCTAGTCGGCAAGGTTTCTCCAAAAGGCGAGGTTAAGCCTACGCCTGAGGAGCGCTTGCTTCGCGCGATTTTTGGAGAAAAAGCCGGCCACGTGGTAAATAAATCGCTTTACGCGACGGCTTCTATGGAAGGCGTCGTCGTAGACGTTAAAATTTTTACCAAAAAAGGCCACGAAAAAGATAGCCGCTCAAATAAAGTCTATGAAGAAGAAAAAGCGGCTTTTGAAAAAGAACACCACGATAGACTCTTGATGCTAGACCGCGAAGAGATGCTAAAAGTGGGCGCTCTGCTTTGCAAAACGCCTTTGAGCTCGGCTCAAACTATCGGTAAAAAAACCTATAAAAAAGGCGAAAAGATCGATAAAGAGGAGTTTGAAAACATCAACCGCTTTACGCTAAGCGCGATCGTTAAGAGCTTTTCAAAAGACGTTCAAAAATCATACGACGACATAAAAAATCATTTCCAAAACGAGAAGAAAAAGCTCAAAGAAGAGCATGACGCAAAGATGGAAATTTTAGAAAAAGACGACATCTTGCCAAGCGGCGTAGTTAAGCTCGTTAAAGTCTACATCGCGACCAAGCGCAAGCTAAAGGTGGGCGATAAGATGGCGGGTCGTCACGGAAACAAGGGTATCGTTTCAAACATCGTCCCAGAAGTCGATATGCCGTATCTGCCGAGCGGTCAGCCGGTCGATATCGTGTTAAATCCGCTAGGCGTTCCTAGCCGTATGAATATCGGTCAAATTTTAGAAAGCCACTTGGGCCTTGTCGGCTACCGCTTGGGCGAGCAGATAAATCAAATTTTCCAAGAGAAAAAGGGCGAGTGGATAAAAGAGCTACGAGCCAAAATGATCGAGATAGCTTCGGCGTCTAAATTTATGGATGCCAAAAAGACTCTAGGTAAAATGAGCGACGAGTTGCTTTTAGACTACGCTAGAGACTGGGCTAACGGCGTCAAATTTGCTACGCCTATATTTGAGGGCGTTAGGGTCGATGAGCTGATGAAACTATTTGAACTAGCTAAGATCGATATGGACGGCAAGACCGAGCTTTACGACGGACGCACGGGTTCAAAAATCAAAGAGCGCGTAAACGTCGGATGTATGTATATGCTAAAGCTTCATCACCTAGTCGACGAAAAAGTCCACGCTAGAAGCACTGGCCCATATAGCCTTGTTACTCAGCAGCCAGTCGGCGGTAAGGCGCTATTTGGCGGACAAAGATTCGGAGAGATGGAGGTTTGGGCGCTTGAGGCATACGGTGCGGCCCATACGCTTCGCGAGATGCTAACGGTCAAATCAGACGACGTCGAAGGACGCTTGTCTGCGTATAAAGCCCTAACTAGAGGCGAAAACGTGCCTGAAACTGGCATTCCTGAGACATTTTTCGTTCTAACAAACGAGCTAAAATCATTGGCGCTTGATGTCGAGATATACGATGAGGATGAAAATAATGAGTGAGTTAAAACCTATTGAGATAAAAGAAGAACGCAGACCGCGCGATTTTGAAGCGTTTCAGCTTCGTTTGGCTAGCCCTGAGAGGATAAAGTCATGGAGCCACGGCGAGGTCAAAAAACCCGAAACCATAAACTACCGCACGCTAAAACCTGAGCGCGACGGTCTATTTTGCGCTAAAATTTTCGGTCCGATTCGCGACTACGAGTGCCTTTGTGGTAAGTATAAAAAAATGCGTTACAAAGGCATCAAGTGCGAAAAATGCGGCGTCGAGGTAACCAGCTCAAAGGTGCGCCGCTCTAGAATGGGCCACATCGAGCTCGTGACTCCTGTAGCGCATATCTGGTACGTAAATTCGCTCCCAAGCCGCATAGGAACGCTGCTTGGCATAAAGATGAAAGACCTTGAGCGCGTGCTTTATTATGAGGCGTATATCGTCGAGAGCGTAGGCGACGCGTTTTATGATACCGAAAATAGCAAAAAGGTAGAAATTTTCGACGTTTTAAACGAAGAGCAGTATGTCTCTTTAGCTTCTCGCTTTGAAGAGGGCGGATTTAGAGCTAGGATGGGCGGCGAAGTTATCCGCGATTTGCTAGCAAATATCGATCTTGTCGAGCTTTTAAATACCCTAAAAGATGAGATCAGCGCGACAAATTCTGAAGCCAAGAAAAAAACCATAGTAAAAAGACTAAAAGTCGTCGAGAGCTTTTTAAATTCCGGTAACCGTCCCGAGTGGATGATGATTACGAATTTACCGGTCCTTCCGCCGGATCTTCGCCCGCTTGTTAGCCTTGACGGCGGTAAATTTGCGGTCTCTGACGTAAATGATTTGTATCGCCGCGTTATAAACAGAAATGCGCGCTTAAAACGCCTTATGGAGCTTGACGCGCCTGAGATTATTATCAGAAACGAAAAGCGTATGCTTCAAGAATCCGTGGATGCGCTATTTGACAACGGACGACGCGCAAATGCGGTAAAAGGCGCAAATAAACGCCCTCTAAAATCGCTTTCTGAAATCATTAAAGGCAAACAAGGCCGCTTCCGTCAAAATTTGCTTGGTAAGCGCGTCGACTTTTCCGGTCGTTCGGTTATTGTGGTCGGACCAAAACTACGCATGGATCAGTGCGGATTACCGAAAAGAATGGCACTTGAGCTGTTTAAGCCGCATTTGCTGGCTCGCCTCGAAGAGAAGGGCTACGCTACGACCGTAAAACAAGCTAAAAAGATGATCGAGGATAAGACGAACGAGGTCTGGGAGTGCCTGGAGGAGGTCGTTAAAGATCACCCGGTCATGCTAAACCGCGCTCCGACGCTTCACAAATTATCTATCCAGGCGTTTCACCCGGTACTCGTCGAGGGCAAGGCTATCCAGCTACATCCGCTAGTTTGCGCCGCATTTAACGCGGACTTCGACGGCGACCAGATGGCCGTTCACGTTCCGCTATCTCAGGAAGCTATCGCCGAGTGCAAAATTTTGATGCTTAGCTCAATGAATATCTTGCTTCCTGCAAGCGGTAAGGCTATCACTGTTCCTAGCCAGGATATGGTTTTGGGAATTTACTACCTAAGCCTAGAAAAGACCGACAGCAAGGGCGCTAATAAAATTTTCGCATCCGTAGACGAAGTAATGATCGCTGAGGAAGCGCACTGCCTAGAGGTACACTCGAAAATCAAAACGATGATTAGCGGCAAGACTCTATTTACGACTGCGGGTCGCTTGATCATCCGCTCGATTCTGCCTGATTTCGTTCCTGAAAATATGTGGAACAGGGTTATGAAGAAAAAAGATATCGCAAATTTGGTCGATTACGTCTATAAAAACGGCGGCCTTGAGGTAACGGCGGGATTTTTGGATAAGCTTAAAAATTTGGGCTTCCGATATGCGACCAAGGCCGGTATCTCGATCTCGATCGCCGATATCATCGTGCCTGACAGCAAGCAAAAATATATTAACGAAGCCAAGAAAAAAGTTCGCGAGATACAAAATCAATACGGTGCGGGCTTGCTAACGGACTCCGAGAGATATAATAAAATCATCGACATCTGGACGGATACGAACAACGTCGTCGCAGGCGAGATGATGAAGCTCATCCAGGGAGATAAGGGTGGATTTAACTCTATTTATATGATGGCCGATAGCGGCGCGAGAGGTTCTGCGGCGCAAATTCGCCAGCTAGCCGGTATGCGCGGTCTTATGGCGAAGCCTGACGGCTCGATCATCGAGACGCCGATCATATCAAACTTCCGCGAAGGTCTAAACGTTCTTGAGTACTTTAACTCAACCCACGGCGCTAGAAAAGGTCTAGCAGATACCGCGCTAAAAACGGCGAATGCCGGATACCTAACCAGAAAGTTAATCGACGTCGCGCAAAACGTGAAAGTTACTATGCACGACTGCGGTACTCACGAGGGCGTCGAGATTACCGAGATTACCGACAACGGCGAGCTTATCGAGAGTTTGGAAGAGAGAATTTTGGGCCGCGTGCTAGCTGATGATGTGATCGATCCGATAGCAAACGAGGTGCTATTTAGCGAAGGTACGCTCATAGACGAAGAAAAAGCTAAAGCCATAACCGAAGCAGGCATAAAGTCCGTCAGCATTAGAACGCCGATAACTTGTAAAGCCGCAAAAGGCGTTTGCGCTAAATGCTACGGCGTAAATTTGGGCGAAGGAAAGCTGGTAAAACCGGGCGAAGCCGTCGGTATCATCTCGGCCCAGTCTATCGGCGAGCCGGGAACTCAGCTAACGCTAAGAACCTTCCACATCGGCGGTACGGCATCGACCGAGCAGCAAGACTACCAAGTCGTCGCGCAAAAAGAAGGCTTTATAAGGTACTACAATCTAAACGTTTATGAAAACGGAGGCAAAAGAATCGTAGCAAATCGCAGAAACTCGGCCGTCTTGCTCGTCGAGCCTAAGATCAAAGCCCCGTTTGACGGAAAGATCGAGATCGAGATCGCTCACGAGGACGTAAATATCATCGTAAAAGGCAAAAAAGAAGAGGTTAAATATACTCTACGAAGAGGCGACCTAGCTAAACCTAACGAGCTAGCAGGAGTTAGCGGTAAGGTTGAGGGTAAAATTTATATCCCTTATGCTAGCGGCGACGCAGTCAAAGAAAACGAAAGTATCGCCGAAGTCATAAAAGAGGGTTGGAACGTACCTAATCGTATTCCGTTTGCCAGCGAGATAAAGGTCGAAGACGGAGAGCCGATCGCCAAGAAAGTCGTTGCGGGCGCAAACGGCGTGCTTAAATTTTATATCCTAAAAGGCGATTATTTAGAGCGCTTAAGAAATATCAAAAAAGGTCACATCGTAACCGAAAAAGGGCTATTCGTCGTGGTTGCCGACGAGGACGATAGAGAGGCGGTTCGCTACTATATCCCGCGAAACTCTATCATCAAAGCAAACGATAGCGACACCGTGGATAGCAAAGCGGTCATATCTGAGCCTGAAAACCATGAAAAAACCGTCATAGCCGAGTGGGATCCGTACTCTACGCCGATCATCGCCGAGGCTGCGGGCAGAGTATCGTACGAGGACATAGAACCTGGATACAGCGCCGCCGAGCAGTATGACGAGGCGACCGGTCAGAGCCGTTTGGTTATAAACGAGTATCTGCCTTCCGGCATCAAGCCTACGATCGTGATTAGCGCGGACGAGGGTAAGATGATCCGCTATCAACTAGAGCCTAAAACGGCGATATTTGTAACGGACGGCGCTACGGTAGCGCAAGCTGATATCCTAGCTAAGACGCCTAAGGCCGTAGCTAAGTCAAAAGACATCACGGGCGGTCTGCCGCGAGTCTCCGAGCTGTTTGAGGCAAGGCGCCCGAAAAATACGGCTATCATCGCTGAAATCGACGGTACCGTAAGATTCGAAAAACCGCTTCGATCTAAAGAGCGTATCGTTATCCATGCCGACGACGGCGCTACGTCAGAGTATCTGATAGATAAAACTCGTCAAATTCAGGTTCGCGACGGCGAATTTATCCACGCCGGCGAGAAGCTAACCGACGGGCTAATATCAAGCCATGACGTTTTGAGAATTTTGGGCGAGAAGGCGCTACACTATTATTTAATCAGCGAAATTCAGCAAGTTTACCGCTCTCAAGGCGTTGCGATCGCCGATAAACACATCGAGATCATAGTTTCTCAGATGCTTCGTCAGGTCAAGATAGTAGATAGCGGCGATACGAATTTTATCACCGGCGACATGATATCTCGAACTAGATTTAAGGAAGAAAACGAGCGCATAATGCGAATGGGCGGCAACCCTGCGATCGCCGAGCCTATTTTGTTAGGCGTTACGCGCGCTGCTATCGGAAGCGATAGCGTGATTTCTGCGGCATCGTTCCAAGAGACGACTAAGGTTCTAACTGAGGCTTCGATCGCAGCCAAGATCGACCACCTCGAGGATCTAAAAGAAAACGTCATTCTAGGACGCATGATCCCTGTCGGAACGGGTCTTTATCAAGATCAAAAGATCAAGCTAAAACAAAACTAAATTTAACCCCGCAAGCCTCGCCAAATTCGGCGGGGCTAAATTTGCATCGTTTTAAAGCTAGCGGATAAAATCAATCCTTTAAATTTAAAATTTCAGAGTAAAAATAAAAAATTCGACTAGGATCGGTGCATTGCTTGCTATAGGTACTAGCCTAACGATAATGTACGCCTATTGCGGACTCGGAAATTTACTTGAGCTTACAAACGTCGGCGGCTTTAGGGCCGAAATTTTTATATCTCTACATCGCTTTATCGCTTTGCGTTATCTTTAGCGGAAGCGGAAGGTACGCGATTAGAAAAGATTAGCGCGATAAAATTCAGCGTTAAAGATGAAATTTACCTTATATTAAGCCAAATTTAAATAAAATCAAGTCTTTTTAATAAATTTAGTCGAAAGGAATTACTGTGCCAACCATTAATCAATTGGTCAGAAAAGAGCGCAAGAAAGTGACTTTTAAGTCAAAATCTCCAGCGCTAAAAGAGTGTCCTCAAAGAAGAGGAGTTTGCACTAGGGTCTATACTACGACTCCTAAAAAACCAAACTCGGCTTTGAGAAAAGTTGCCAAAGTTAGGCTTACAAGCGGATTTGAAGTGATCAGCTATATCGGCGGTGAAGGCCACAACCTACAAGAACACAGCATCGTGCTAGTGCGCGGCGGTCGTGTTAAGGACTTACCGGGCGTTAAATACCACATCGTACGCGGCGCTCTTGATACTGCAGGCGTTGCAAAAAGAACGGTTTCTCGCTCAAAATACGGTGCTAAACGACCAAAACCTGGTCAAGCGGCAGCCGCAGCAGGTAAAAAGAAATAAAAATTTAGGTTCGCAGACCATGCCATTAGCGGCATAGGTTTGAGTAAAATTTATAAAATTTGAAGGAATAATCAAATGAGAAGAAGAAAAGCTCCCGTCAGGGAAGTAATGCCTGATCCAATTTACGGCAATAAGGTAATCACTAAATTTATTAACTCTCTTATGTACGACGGCAAAAAAAGCGTCGCTACCGAGATCATGTACGGCGCTATCAAAGCTATCGAGAAAAAAAGCGGCGACGTAAAAGGTATAGACGTATTTAACGATGCTATCGAAAACATTAAGCCTCTTATGGAGGTTAAATCTCGTCGCGTCGGCGGCGCTACCTACCAAGTACCGGTAGAGGTTCGCCCGGCTCGCCAACAAGCTCTTGCTATCCGCTGGATCATCGGTTTTGCTAGAAAAAGAAGCGAAAGAACTATGATCGATAAGCTAGCTAACGAGCTACTTGATGCGGCAAATTCAAAAGGCGCGTCTTTCAAGAAGAAGGAAGACACCTACAAAATGGCAGAAGCTAACAAAGCGTTTGCTCACTACCGCTGGTAAGAGGAGGCTGGTATGGCAGATAGAAAAACCCCTTTACATATGGTTAGAAACATCGGTATCGCTGCTCACATCGATGCCGGTAAAACTACGACCAGCGAAAGAATTTTGTTCTTTACGGGTATGAGCCACAAGATCGGCGAGGTTCACGACGGCGCTGCTACGATGGACTGGATGGAGCAAGAAAAAGAGCGCGGTATTACGATTACATCTGCGGCGACTACTTGCTTTTGGAAAGATCACCAGATAAATTTGATCGACACTCCGGGCCACGTCGACTTTACTATCGAAGTCGAGCGTTCTATGCGCGTTCTTGACGGCGCCGTTTCGGTATTTTGCTCAGTCGGTGGCGTCCAGCCCCAGTCTGAGACTGTTTGGAGACAAGCAAATAAATATCACGTCCCAAGAATCGTTTTTGTAAATAAAATGGATAGAATCGGCGCAAATTTTTATAATGTCGAGTCTCAAATCAGAAACCGCCTAAAAGCAAATCCGGTGCCTATTCAAATTCCTATCGGCGCAGAGGATAACTTTAGAGGCGTAGTCGATTTGGTTAAAATGAAAGCTTACGTTTGGGAAGACGACAAAAAGCCGACTGATTATAAAGAGATAGAGATCCCGGCGGAAGTAAAAGAAAAAGCAGAAGAGTACCGCACTAAGTTAATTGAAGCAGTTTCTGAAACCGACGATAGCTTGATGGAGAAATTTTTCTCAGGCGAGGAGCTGAGCGAAGAAGAGATCAAAAAAGGTATCAAAGCGGGTTGCTTAAGAATGACGATAACTCCGATGCTTTGCGGAACGGCATTTAAAAACAAAGGCATCCAACCCCTACTTGACGCGGTCGTAGCGTATTTGCCTGCACCTGATGAGATCGAGGCGATTAAGGGCGTTTATGAAGACGGTAGCGAAGTAACGGTAGAAAGCACCGATAACGGCGAATTTGCAGCTCTTGCGTTTAAGATTATGACTGACCCGTTTGTCGGACAGCTTACCTTTATCCGCGTTTATCGCGGTAGCCTTGAGAGCGGTAGCTATGCTTACAACACAGTTCAGGATAATAAAGAAAGAATCGGTCGCTTGCTAAAAATGCACTCAAACAAACGCGAGGAAATTTCGATTCTTCACGCGGGCGAGATCGGCGCGGTCGTAGGTCTAAAAAATACCCTAACCGGCGATACGCTTGCAAGCGAAAAAGACAAGGTTATCCTTGAGAAGATGGACTTCCCTGAGCCGGTTATCAGCGTTGCCGTCGAGCCAAAAACTAAAGCCGATCAAGAGAAAATGGCTATCGCGCTTCAAAAGCTAGCTCAAGAGGATCCAAGCTTTAGAGTAGGCACCGACGAAGAGAGCGGTCAAACCATCATCAGCGGTATGGGCGAGCTTCACCTTGAGATCATCGTAGATAGAATGCTACGCGAATTTAAAGTCGATGCCGAAGTAGGTCAACCGCAAGTCGCATACCGCGAGACTATCCGCAAAACAGTCGAGCAAGAGTATAAATACGCTAAACAATCAGGCGGTCGCGGTCAGTACGGACACGTATTCTTGCGCCTTGAGCCGCTACCTGCGGCTAGCGGATTTGAGTTCGTTAACGACATTAAAGGCGGCGTGGTTCCTAAAGAGTACATCCCAGCGGTTGAAAAAGGCTGCAAAGAGGCGCTACAAAGCGGCGTGCTTGCCGGCTATCCGGTCGAGGACGTTAAAGTTACCCTATTTGACGGTAGCTACCATGAAGTCGACTCGTCTGAAATGGCATTTAAGCTAGCTGCCTCTATGGGCTTCAAAGAGGGCGCTAGAAAAGCGGGTGCGGTTATTCTTGAACCTATGATGAAGGTTGAGGTTGAGACGCCTGAGGATTATATGGGTGATGTTATCGGCGACTTAAACAAACGCCGCGGTCAAGTAAACTCTATGGACGAGCGCAATGGAAGCAAGATCATCACTGCTTTTTGCCCGCTAGCCCAGATGTTTGGTTACTCTACCGACCTTCGCTCTATGACGCAAGGTCGCGCGACTTATTCTATGGAATTTGACCACTATGAGGAAGTTCCAAAGAACGTTAGCGAAGAGATTATCAAGAAAAGAAACGGCTAAGCCGAATTTGGCGGGGATGCGAGTCCTCGCCTTAAAATTAGTTAAACGACTAGCGGCAACTTCTCGTAGTCAGAGCAAGTCGTGTTTTTATATAATAAAATTTGACAACCTGTTAAATTTAGTTGATTTATTACCTGTATGTCCTCATAGCTCAGCTGGATAGAGCGCAGAATTCCTAATTCTGAGGCCGTGAGTTCGAATCTCGCTGGGGACACCATTCTACATAAAATATACCCCCAATTTATGGACTTTCCTTAAGCCTTCGAAATACGTATACAGCGTATTTATGTAGTAATTTCAATTATGGTTAGCTTAAAAAGAAAAGCGAGCCATTGACACTATCAAATAGGGCTAAATTTTAGAATTTCTTAGTACGATTTCTGACACGACTAAACTATTCGCTTTTTAAATTTTTTTAAATAAACCATGTTGAAAACAAAACCGGCTTAAGAACCGGTATGCTCTTTAAAAACCGACAAATATGGTAAAATTTTAGTCTTTTATTATATACGGCTTAAATTTTAGGCTCAAGATAAATTAAAAAATCTATGAGATAGCGATAGGTGCGCATTTGCTTACTGCTGCGCTTATACGGCTTAAATGGCAAATTTAGCAAGCCGGTAGCTTAGCACATCTTTGTTTTTGGTCGCTAAAAAGTTCTGCAAAATGTTTAAACATGGCAAATCTATACATTAAGTTTCTAAAAACCAGGCTAAGCATTGCTAAAAAATTATTGGTAAATTTAACGCTACTACGGCCGCAACATAAGACAAAAATTTTATTTATACACCTTGAACATTATTGTTTTTTGTAGCGATCGCTTAACTAAATTAAAAAACGCTTCCCTTCATTTTATAAAAATTATGGTATAATTGGCGATAGTTTTCTGTAAATAGAACACTAAAAACATCAAGTAATTTTATAAAGGAGTCCTTAATGGCAGTAACACAAGCCCAAGTAGCGCAGCTTTACGTTGCGTTATTTAACAGAGCCCCGGAAGGCGACGGCTTTAGAGCGTGGGTAGCCGCAGGCGCGACTAAAACGCAGGCTCAGATAGCCAACGAGATGCTAGCATCTCCGGCTACGGCGCCTTATTATGCTAGTCTAGGTATAGACATAAGCACAAACAGAGGCTATGTAGAGCTCATCTACAAAAACATCCTAGGCAAAGACTATGTAAGAGACCCAGACGGTATCAACGCATGGGTTAGACACCTAGACGCAGGTCACAGCAGAGGAGACACTCTAGTTAAACTATTTGAAGTAGCCACTTCTGCAGAAGCTAGAGCCGCAGACCCGGTAGCGGCGGCGGTATTTGCTAACAAAACGGAGATAGCCTCTTATATGGCGCAAAAGATCGCCGATATCAGGCAAGACCTCTCCGGAGACTACGATTACAGAGAGTTTCAGGAGATTATAAAAACCACTACGGCTACCAACCTAGACGAGCAAAAAGCTAGGATAGACGCGCTAGCAGCTTCTACCGTACATAACCTAAGCACGGATTCAAACGAGATACTAGGAAGCGTAGGTCAGGATATATTTAACGCCGTAGCCGACAGCGTCGTAAGTAACGCTACTCTAAAACCTACCGATAAGATAGACGGCGGCGGCGGAGAAAACACTCTAAACGTTAGAGTAAACGATAGCTTTAACGGCATGACTACCGGCTATATCAAGCATATCGATAATCTAAATTTAACCTCTACGGCGCCTACGGCTAAGACCTTTAACGCGCGAGGCATAGAGGGTCTTAAAAAAGTAACCCTAGATAGCCAAAATGGTTTAAATTTACTAAATCCGCAAAATATCGTGGATATTAGCCTTCAAAACGTAACTAGCAATGCTGCTAACGGCTTTAAGCTAGATTACAACTCAAGCACTATCGCCGGCGTTAACGATACTCAAAATTTAACCCTAGATAAGGTAAATTTACACAAATATGCTATCACCGGCGTAACGGGAAGCGACGATGCGGGTATCAACATCCCTAATATCGAAAATCTAAACATCTCTACTAAGGGCGAGAAGAGTAACGTAACTATAAAATCCGGCGCAGGTACGGGAAATCACTATAAAAACATAACCGTAAAAGGCAACACCGACCTAACCGTAAAAGCCGAAAGCGACCGCATAGAAAAATTCGACGCATCAGCCTTTACCGCCACTCTTGATTATACTTATAAGGCTCTAGCTTCTACTCCTTCCGGCGCTACTAGCGTTATCAAAGGCGGTAGCAGTAAAGACGTCATAAAATTAGACTTTAAGGACGTTAGAGCCGCGGATGCTAGACCGTACTTCGAGATAGACGGCGGAGCGGGTAACGACGAAGTGATTGTAAAACATCTAAAAGCCAACGAAAATAGATTCAACATCACAAACGTAGAAAAAGTCGGCATCGAGAAAGTGGACACCGGCGTAGCCAACAGCACCGCTACGGCAGATTTTACCGGCTCAGACGTCACTCATCTATACACTACTAAATTTAAAGACAATCTAAAAGTAGTAAATTCGTCTATAAAAAGCGTTACCGTAGATAAACCGGCTCTTGACGAGAGCGGCAACCCCGTTATTTCTAGCGGCCCTTATGGTACTACGCAGTTTACAAACGGCTATCTAGAAAACATCAATGTAGAAAACACCATAGATCCTAGAAATCCGGTAGGCGAAGCTATCATAAACCCTACCGTTCCTGGTCTAAGAAGCAAGGTAACCGCATACGTATCTGCCGACGAGAGCGAAAAAGTAACCGTAAATATCGGTAAAAACGTATATGCGCAAAAGATAGCGGGCGACTGGGTAAACTCTGATAGAATGCATGCAAATGAAGGCATAGGCATCATCGCCCCTAGAGCTAAAGATATAACCGTAAATTTCAACTCCCCGGGTACTTTAGGTAACTCCCACGCAAATACTACCGGCATAAGCATAACTAATGTGGCTCTGGCCGATCTTAGCACTACCGCCGGTGCAAACCAAAGAGACCTTAGCGGCGCATTTGACAAGCTAACCATAAACTCAAAGTCAAATATCCTAAGCAACGTTGACGCCACCTTCCTTGAAAAGCTAAAAGTGTTTAATATCAACACGGATACAAATTTCGAGGCTATCGGCGATAGAAAATTCGAGGCTATACAGCAGATTAACGCTAGTGGTCTTGCTTCAAACAATATCAAAACCGGCAAAGTCTTCTTTACTGATAACGTCATCGGTAAAGGCAACGGTGCTACAGGAACGGCTGATGCTACTCAGTCTATCGGTATCAAAGCCGAGCATTTAAATTCATTTAAAGCCAATAAAGGTATCTTCACAAAAGGTAACATAAACGTTAACCTAAACGACATGCAAGGTCAAGCGGAGATAGCTAACGGTATCAACACTGTTGCCAACGATACGATGCAAGCGCATTTTGACAACTGGAGTAACGTTACGCACAACTTCCAATATGGCGCGAGCACTACGGAAGCATCCGTAGTTACCGAGGGGACGTTTAGGGTAAATGCGAACAATATTACCAACCTCCTAGTAGGCAATATCATCGCAAGAGATATAGAGATCAGCGCAGGCAATGCTAGGGGCAACGTCAGCCTAGCTAGTAGCGGCGGGCAATATACGACTGTCTCCAACCCGCATGCTAACGGGGTGGGTAAGATAGGTAACGACAAGACCATCAATAATACTATCGACCTATCTCAGGTAGCAGGTAGCTATAATGTAGGCGAGCTTTTTGGCCAAAATATCAAATTTAAAGCAGCCGTATTTAACTCTCCTACATACTATAGCGAAGAGATCGATACCGGTCTAAAGAGCGACAAAGATAACTACAACTCATACGCTACGACGAATACCATAAAAGCAAATTTCGGCGGCGCTAGAGCAAACCAAGACATTATCTCTTTAGAGGCGAAAGGCGTTCAGTCAAATTCTGACGGCAACACTAACGTCTATGTTAAATTTGACGATAATACCGCATCTCCTAATGATCTAAAGACATTTAAGGCAACCGGCGAAAATGTAAATTTGATCGTAAACGGTAAATTTAATACGGGTACGACCTCTAAGCTTGAAACCATAGATCTAAGCGACGTAAAAACAGGCTCTACGTCTTTCTTAAATTTATCTGCTGTTGCATTCTCTACGGATACGACGAGCCATAGCGGATCTACTAATCAAGGATATAGCAGCTGGCACAATAGTACCGCAAATCAAGGTTTTGGTAATGCAGGCAACTCAAACCTAAAGAATCCTCTTTCAGACAACTATGGTACTGCGCATGCGAATGACTTTAAGGCTACTTCAACCTTACCTGATTTCGGTGCTAGGACGGGTGTTACCGGTAACGACGTACCTACATTTAGCGGCACCAAGTGGAGCCATAAAAATGTCGACGGTACCTCTACGAGTCTAACGAGACCATCTACCGAACTAGTAAGAGAAAAGAGTGACCTAGGCGCTAACCAACACACTAAGCTATCCTATATCAAAGGTACGCAGGGTAACGACGTCGTGTTGCTAGCTAACGATATGGCTACCGGCGTAGCGGCAAACCCTGACGGCATCAAACGCCTAAACGTAGACCTAGGCGACGGAGACGACGTAATACACGTAGGTACGCTAGCAAATAATACCGAGATCGTTATCGACGGCGGTAGAGGTGCGGATCTATTTGACGTAAGTAGAGCTAAAACTAACGCTGCCGTAAACAAGATAGTAACCATCAAAAATATAGAAGCAGGCGATAAGATCAAGCTAGCCGACTGGTTTGCGCACGGCTATGATCCTAAAGACCCTACCGGCGACAACAAAGATGCGGTTTATACAAATTCGCAGTTCCATAGCAGAAACGCCACGGATATCAAGGTAGCGTTCTATAAACAAGACCACCCTGGAACTTCGGGCGACAATAACCCGGCTACAAACGGTAGATATTTCCATACCGAGGTTGCTAGTGACAAATTAGCTAAAGACGTGCATCATATAACTCCTGCGTACAATAAACCTGTAGATATCACCGGCAGTACCGTAAATGGACAAAACGATACGTCTACAACCCCTCCAAGCAGTAAAGTAACCGGTTATGACTACTCTACAAACACTAGACCTACCGTACTTCCTAGCGTAGAAAAAGGCGTAGTGGCTCAATCCGGTACAGACGGTCATGCCGGCGGCGACAGATATGAATATACTGCTAAATACGGCGACCTCGCATGGCAGACGGGTACCGCTACAAATAACAAAACTATCGTAGCGGGCGCTAGCCAAAATATCTCCGTGGGCGGTAAAGACGCTAACGGTCAGTATATTAGTGAAACATTCCTAAACGGCAATACGAAACCATTTGTAGAGACTGGTTCCGCTCCTATTACGGCTGACTTGTCTACTACCAAGAGCACTGGCGTAACGGTATCTACTGCCGGATGGACGCAAGGAACTACGCCTACAACTCCTCACCCTACTCCGGGCGTTACATGGGTAACTTGGATCGCAACAAAAGTTGACGGTAGTACTATAGAGTATTATGCTCCTTCAAGTACTCATGCGGCAGCTCCTACGCAAGGTACTGGCAACTGGCGTTTAAATACCGACGGTAAATTCTATGAGACTGGCACAGCACAAAACCAACACACTATCGTGAATGGCGTGCTATATTCTAACGAATACACCGATGCTCACGGCGTTAACGGTACTGCCGGTGCGGTTATTGGCGGTACTCCTATCGCAAATCCTCACGGCAGCGGCGCGATAATACAAAACTCAGGCGTAGCAGGACAAATAGGACCTGGCGCAACGGCACCTACCGTTACAAACCTAAGAAAAGCCGTAGTTATAGAGACGTCTACCACGAGCGATAAGTATATAAACAATATCAGCAGTAGCGATAAGTCTCTATATGATGCGCACAATATCGTAAAACTAACCGTAAACTCAAAACTTACTGATTTAAGTACGGTTGCCGGCCTAGATACTCTAGTCCAAGCGGTAAATCACGCCATAGCTCACAATAGAATGTGGAACGATACCACTCAGGTTACGGATGACAGTCTTAGATTTAGCGCTACGTACTATAGCGATCAAAACGGTGCTACTACTTGGGGCCAAACGATAAGCGGCTACGTAAGGCACATCAACTGGGGTGGCGGCGATAACGGATATTACGACGCTCACAATGATAGACTATATGCTTTCTCATGGAGAGGCGATACGTATCTAGTCTATGATAAAAAGGCTACTGCTGCAGGCGTCGCAAACTCTATAGGGCAAGAGGACACCATAGTTAGACTTGCGGGCGTAAACTTAGACTCTCTAAAATACACCGTAGATCCTGAAAAGGGAACTATCACTATCAACGACGTTCAGTTCGGCGGTTGATATAGTTTTTATCCCCATTCCCCGAGCGACCTTTGCTCGGGGTCCTTTCTTTTAAATTTAACCGACTACTTAGCAGATCAAAAAATATATACAGCCGTAAACATTACCTCAAATTAAAGCTTGTTTTAAATAACGATTTTTAATACCGCGAGTATCTTACTTGCTCGGCAAAATTCAAGCAAATAAAATATAAATTATTTCTTCATTTAAGCTTATATTTTAAAACTAAGTTATATAATCATACTATATGATTAAAATTTAACCCAAGGAGGACGCCAAAGACGCCAAAAGTAATAAAGGTATTTAGTATAGAGTCGTAAATTAAAGATTTACAGGTAGATAGCTAACATAAATTTAAAGGAGAAGCTATGAAAAACTCAAACGTTTCAAGAAGAGATTTTGTTAAGTTAAGTATGGTAGGTGCAGGAGCCTTGGCTCTAGGTGCGGTAAATGCGCAAGCAGCCGTAAACTCTAAAGACGTCAAATTTGACGAGGAGTGGGACGTAGTTATCGTGGGCTCTGGCTTTGCAGGACTTGCAGCCGGTATCACCGCAGCCGAAAAAGGCAACAAAGTCCTAATCCTAGAAAAGATGGGACGCGTCGGCGGTAACTCAGTTATTAACGGCGGTATATTTGCCGTTCCAAACAGCGACAAACAAAAAGCAGAAGGCATCAAAGATAGCAACGAGCTATTTATCAAAGACTGCCTAAAAGCCGGCCGCGGCCTAAACCACGTAGATCTAATCGACACCATCGCTACTCGCGCGCAAGACGCATATAAGCTCACCCTAAAATGCGGCGCTAAATACATAGATAAAGTTACTCACGCAGGCGGACACAGCGTGCCTAGATCGCTTCAAACCGCTAACGGCTCGGGTTCGGGTATCGTTCAACCGATGGTAGAATACTTCAAAAACCTACAAGGCTGCGAGCTAAGACAAAGAGCTAAATTTGACGAATTCGTCCTAGGCGAAGACGGCGGCGTAGACGGAGTGATCATCAGAGAGGATTATAAATTTGATCCAAAGAGCCAAAAAGACGACGCCGAAAACACTACGGGAACTAAAAAAGTTATAAAAGCTAAAAAAGGCGTAGTACTAGCCGCAGGAGGATTCTGCCGCGACGTATTCTTTAGACAGGTTCAAGATCCGTCTATCCTGCCTACCACAGATAGCACCAACCACCCGGGCGCAACAGCAGGCGCTATGAAAGAGGCGTTTAGGATCGGCGCTACCCCTGTTCAGCTAAGCTGGATACAATTCGGCCCATGGGCATGCCCTGACGAAAAAGGCTTTGGCGTAGGCTCTATGTTTAACGTAAACGGAAGCTTCCGCTACGGAATTTCAGTAGATCCAAGAACCGGCAAACGCTATATGAACGAGCTAGCAGACCGCCGCACCCGCTCTCAAGCTATGTTTAAAGTAATCGACGCAAAAGCCGATATCTATCCGATCAACTTCTGCGATAGCGATGGCGTAAAAAACATGGTTATACCTGAGCACTACACCAAACCGCTAGAATCAGGCGTACTAAAGAAATTTGAAACTCTAGACGAGCTAGCGGCGGCTTATAAAATCCCTGCCGCAGAGCTAAAAAAGACCGTCGAGAGATATAATAGCTTCGTTAAATCGGGTAAAGACGAGGACTTTGGTAAACCTATGGATAAAACCACTACAAACGGCGTAGATATCTCTAAACCGCCTTTCTACGCTATGCGCGGTACGCCAAAACTCCACCACACTATGGGCGGTATCGATATCAATACCAAAGCTCAGGTTATCTCGCTGCAAACAGAGATGCCGATTCCAAGACTATTTGCCGCAGGCGAGATCACGGGCGGCGTACACGGAGCTAGCCGCTTAGGTAGCGTGGCGATCGCAGACTGCTTAACGTTTGGTATGATTGCGGGAGAGAATATAGGCTAATCATAAAACGAAGTTCTCGCGAGCGCTTTTAAATGATTTTTGCTTCGCTGCACTCGCAACTGTAAGCAGAACGTAAATTTCGCCCTGCGACAGACTATATGTCTAGTCTTGGGACGAAATTTACTTCTTCTATTTAGCTACGAGTGTAGCGACGTAGAAAACATTTAAAATCATCTCGCGATAATTCGTTTTAAATTTTGTATCGCAGGCAAATTCGGCTTGCGGTACTTTTAAATTTAAAGTATAAAATTTACCAAATTTAAAAATCAAATTTTGCCGGATAAAATTTGATTCCCCGTCATCTTTCTTAACCTAAATTTCGCTACAATTTCTAAAATTTATCTAAAGGCTTAAATTTGCAAAATACTCAAAAACCTAAAATCCGCTGCGACTGGGCGGAGAAAAGCGAGCTGGAGCGTGTATATCACGACGAGGAGTGGGGCAAGCTCATAAAGGATGATGCGAAATTTTTTGAGCTCATCGTGCTGGAGGGCTTTCAAGCCGGTATCTCGTGGCATGCCGTGCTGCTTAAGCGCGAGGCGATGCGAGCGGCGTTTGACGGATTTGACGCGCGCAAAATTTCGCTCTACGGCGAGGAACAGACGGTGAAATTTATGCAAAATCCAGCACTCATCAGAAACCGCCTAAAGCTAAACTCACTTGCGGCTAACGCCCGCGCATTTCTTGCCGTCGTGAGCGAGTTTGGCAGCTTTTACGACTATCTTTGGGACTATCTTTTGCCTAAATTTGATCCCAAATTTGACGGTAAGCCCATCGTAAATCACTACGAGAACATAAAGCAGATCCCCGCTACCACGCCGCTTGCAGAGTTTATCGCAAAAGAGATGAAAAAGCGCGGGTTTAAATTTTTGGGGCCCACGAGCGTCTATGCGTTTTTGCAAAGCGCGGGCGTGGTGGACGATCATCTGGACGCCTGCTTTTGCAAAGGATGCGGATGATGCCCGCACGCAAGCGGATTTTTAGCTACATCGAGGAGAAAATTGGCGCGCAGGGCGAGCGGATATTTGACAAACACCCCGAAATCGCCGTATTTCGCCAAGCGAAAAATCAAAAATGGTTCGCCGTTTTTATGCGCGTGGACGGCGGCAAGCTAGGGCTTAAAAGCGTGGAGGCGCTAGAGATACTAAATCTAAAATGCAAGCCCGATCTAGCGGCGATTTTGCGCGACGGGGAGCAAATTTTGCCCGCCTATCATATGAATAAAAAGCACTGGATCAGCGTAAATTTAAGCTCCAAAATCGCGCCGGGGCAGGTGGAGGATCTGATCGATCTTAGCTTTGAGCTGACGAGGTCAAATGCCTAAAAGAGCCCGTTTTAGCTAAGCGCTTTTGATGGTTTTGGCGAGCCAGGCTTGCTAGAAAACGGCTAAATTCGGAGCTAAATTTAACGCAAAACCCTTTGCGCCAAATTCTGGTGGTTAGTGCTTTGCCGATTTTAAACGACTAACTCGCGTAAATTTCGCCTTTTCAGCGTCTTGATATTTCATTTTCGCTAAAATCGGGCTAATAAATTTAAAGAAAAATCACGCGAACTTTAAGCGTAACGGCAAGCATCAAGGCGCTAAAAGATATGCCGTTTGCGAGTAAAATAAGCCTAAAGCCGCAGACTTGGGGCGCGGGATTTGGTATTTTAGGAACCGATAAGGAAAACAAGTGGAAAATTTAAAACAAGGAAATTTAAACCAAGCAAGCGGGCTTCATCGCACGGTAGAAGCGGGCGGGGCATCAAATTCGGGTCGCGAAAATTTAGTGCAGTCAAATTTAAACGCGCAAGCAGATAGCGTGGATGAAATAAAGTGCGCAAAGAAGCGTAAAAAGGTCCATTTTATCGGTATCGGCGGTATCGGCATCTCGGCGATCGCGCGGTTTTTGCACGAAAAAGGCTTCATCATCAGCGGTAGCGACATCAAAGAAAGCCCGACCACGCGCGAGCTGGCCGCGCAGGGCATCGACGTCATCACGCCGCACAGCAAGGCCGCGATCAAGGATCAGGACTTCGTCATCTACTCGGCCGCGATAAAACCCGACAACGTCGAGCTCGTCGAAGCGCAAAGCAAAGGACTAAAGTGCCTATCGCGCAAAGAGGCTCTGCCGATGGTGCTTGAGGGCAAGCGCGTGTTTTCGGTGGCGGGCGCGCACGGCAAAAGCACGACCTCGGCGATGCTCTCTAGCCTCGTGGAGGGCTCGGTCATCATCGGCGCGATCAGTAAGCAGTTTGGCTCAAATATGAAATACGAGCCCTGCGACAACGTCATTTTCGAGGCCGACGAGAGCGATAGCAGCTTTCTTAACTCAAACCCGTATCTAGCCGTCGTGACCAACGCCGAGCCCGAGCATATGGAGCACTACGGCTATGATTTGGAGAAATTTCACGCGGCGTATCGAGGCTTTTTGGAGCGAGCCAAGGTGCGCGTGATAAACGCCGAAGACGAGTTTTTGGGTACGCTAAAGCTCGACGCCGTGCGCCTTTATCCAAGCGTGGATATCACCGAGCTTAGTATGATCGTGCGCGATTTCGTGCCCTATACCGCGTTTAATTTAAAAAATTTAGGCAAATTTGAAGTGCTTGGCATGGGCGAGCACATCGCCGTGGACGCGTCGCTAGCTATACTTGCGGCGTTAAACGAAACCTCTCTGGCGCAAATCAGGCAAAATTTGCTAAATTTTAAAGGTATCAAAAAGCGCTTCGATATCCTAACCGCGAGCAGGAAATTCGTACTTATAGACGACTACGCGCACCATCCGACCGAGATCAAGGCTACGCTGCAATCGGTCTTTGAGTACGCCAAACTGCTAGGCATCACCAAGATCACAGCGATCTTTCAGCCGCACAGATTTACGCGTCTGAGCGCAAATTTACAGGCCTTTAAGGAGTGTTTTGAGGGCATAGACGAGCTAGTTATCCTACCCGTTTACGCTGCGGGCGAGGCGTCCATAGATATAAATTTAAAAGAGGAGTTTAAGCGCTACAATCCCGTGATGACGCAAAAAGTCGCGCGCGAGGGCGAGAGCATCGTCTTTACGGACGAGTTTGGCGTGAAAAATTTGCTTGATGACGGGCTAGTTATAGGATTTGGCGCGGGCGACATCACCTATCAGCTAAGAGGCGACGCATGAGGGTCATAATCGTACTCTTAGGCGTGCTTGCCGCGATCGCGATATTTAGCGTGAGCGACGAGAAGCTGAGCAAAAAGGCGAAATTTATCATCACTTTTTCGGCGATTTTTATCGCGGCGGCGCTATATTTTTACGAGAGCGCCCTGCAAAGCGAGCAAAGCCAGAGGCTGGAGCTAGTCGCGCTTTTTAACCAAGGCAAAAACCTAAAATGCGGAAATTTTGACGTAAATAATACTAAATTTAACTACGAGTTCGGTACGTCCTCCTTCGTCGCAAAACGCGCGGCAAAGGAGCTAAACAGCGTCAAGATCGCGCTTGATGGCTGCGAATTTAAAGGCGAATAATTGCGTAATTTTAAAGATAATCAAAATTTGACTAAAAGCGGCGCTTGGGAGGCAAACGGGCTGGAAAATAACGTCTCGCGCGAGCAAAGAAACGGCGATGTTTCGGACGCTGCGGCGCACCGCGAGCAAAAAGAATTTACAAACGCGGAGGGCTTTGAGCGGCTTATAAAAATTTTAGATTTGCAAGGCTATATGGAGAGGTTTAACTCCTTTTTAGCGCGCCCTAAGCCGCTTTTTATGGCGGGCGACAGCAGGTTGCACTACGAGAAAATTTTAGAACTCTCGCAAAAGCAGTTTGACCCGCCCGCACCGGCTCAAAATCTAGACGACGCGCTCATGCGCCTTAGCAAACAAGCCACGCTGCACGTGAGCGAGATTTTTGAATTTGCTAAGATAATTAGCTACTTTACCTACCTAAAAATGCTCAAATTTGAAGGCAAACTAGGCGAGTGGCTCGCTAAAATCGAGATCCCGCAGCCGATGCTAAAGCTCGCAAATTCATTTGACAAAAACGGCGAGCTAAAAGACGAAGTAGACGAGCGTCTGGGCGGTATAAAAGACGCGTTTAGCGCCAAAAGAGCTCAAATAGACGCCGATCTGCGCCGCCTCATCTACTCAAAGAGTGTCGCGCCCTATCTCGTCGATACGCAGGTGCACTACATCAGCTCGGTCGAGGCGCTGCTCGTGCGAGGCGGGTTTAACCACGTGCTAAAGGGCACGGTCGTAGCTAGAAGCTCGGGCGGCTACTTCTACGTCGCACCCGAAAACATCCAAAAACTCAAAAAAGAGCAAAGCGAGCTGCTGGATAAAAAGGAGCAGATCGTCTATGAGCACTGTAAAATTTTTAGCTCCGCGATGCACAAGACCTTGCCGTTTTTAAAATTTATAAACGGAGCGTTTGACGTATTTGACGCCTACTGCGCGCGGGTTTTTACGGCTAAAAGCGCGGATCTGGAGTTCGTGCTACCAATCGGCGGGTCAAATTTAAAGCTGGCAAATTTCGCCCACCCCGCGCTAAAAAATCCAAAAAGCATCAGCATAGACTTTAGCAAAAAGGTACTGCTAATCACGGGCGTGAACGCGGGCGGTAAATCAATGCTGCTAAAATCGCTGATAGCCGCAGCCTTTCTAGCTAAATATCTGTTGCCGATGCGCATAAACGCGCAAAAATCGCAGATCGGAAATTTCAAGGAATTTGACGCCATCATCGAGGATCCGCAAAACGTGAAAAACGACATCTCGACCTTTGCCGGGAGAATGGTGCATTTTTCCAAGCTTTTTACGAAGAAAAATCTGCTCATCGGAGTCGATGAGATTGAGCTCGGAACGGACTTTGAGGAGGCGGCGAGCCTGTATGGCGTGATGATCGAGCGGCTGATGAGTCAGGATATCAAGATGATCATCACTACCCACCACAAGCGCCTTGCTATGTTGTTAGCTAAAAACCCGGACGTCGAGCTGGTCGCCGCGCTATACGACGAGGAAAACTCGCGGCCTAAATTTGAGTTTTTAAAGGGCACGATCGGCAAATCATACGCCTTTGAGACTGCGGCTAGATACGGCATCGCGGCAAATTTGGTCGCGCAGGCGAAGAAAATCTACGGCGAGGACAAAGAAAATCTAAACGAAATCATCACAAAGACGTTAAATTTAGAAGTGCAGCTCAAAGAAAAACTCGAAAGCGCCGAAAAAAAAGAGCAAAAGCTAGACTCTCTCATCGAAAATTTAAAAGAGCAAAAAGAGCGAGCCGAGGCCGAGCAGCACGAGGTTATAACGCGGCTAGAGCGGGAGTATTTTAAGGCGATAAACGAGGCTAGACGGGCAATAAATCTTGACGATACTAAAGAAAAACAGCGCGCCCTAAACCGCGCAAACGAGGCTAAACGCGCCGTGCAAAAGCCAGAAATCTCCGCCCCGCCCGAGCTAAAAGTCGGCGACCGCGTAAAATACGGCAAGATAAAAGGCGTCGTAGTAAGCCTTAGCAAAAATGACGCCGTGATACAAACCGACAACGTGAGTATGCGCGTACCGATAAATCAGCTAAAAATCAGCGGCGAAACGCCCACCCCGCCTAAGAAATCAGGTATAAATCTAAGCGTGCAAAAGCCGCAAAACGCTAGCGTCACGCTCGATCTACATGGCCTGCGCGCCGACGAAGCGGTGCAAAAACTGGATAAATTTATCTCAGATAGCCTAGTGATGGGCTTTGACGAGGTGCAGGTGTATCACGGCATCGGCACGGGCAAGCTCGCCTACGCGGTCAAAAACTTCTTGCGCGAGCATCCGAGCGTGAAGGAGTTTTTCGACGCGCCGGCGGGGCAGGGGGGATTTGGAGCGCAGATAGTAAGGCTGTAAATTTGCCTTGCTACGGCTTGTCTCGCGAGTGCTTTTCCGAGATTTCGCAAAATTTTCGCTCCGCAGGCTATATGCCTAGCGCACGCTCAATTTTGCTTCAAAACTCGAAAAATCATCTCGCGATACTTCGCCTTATCTTTTTACGTTCAAATTTGGAGTCAAATTTGAAGTTAAATTTGTAAATTTTACTCACCGAGACCCGCACCCTGAAAACTCAAATTTAAATTTGCGGTGCGGTAGCTTTAAATTTAAGCCTATTTAAGCATTTTGTAATTTTGGAGCTTTAAAATTTAGCGACGGCGCCTAGTCGCTTAAAAGCTAGCAAAAAAGAGTGACGAAAAATCAGCCGTCCGCATAGTCGTTTTACCCGCCCGTTTTCTTGCTTTGCTTTTTTACCGGGCAAATTATTTTTATAAATTTTGGCTTTAATGATTAACTTAAATAAATAATGATAAAATGGCGATAAAATTACAAAAGAAGGTCGATGCAAAATTTAGAATCTAAGAGCAAAGCAACGCGCTACCTCGTTTTACCTATCGTCGTGCTTGTGATATGTTCGTGTATAGCCGTTTGTTTTATATTTTATAATAAATTTCAAGACTCCGTTAATTACCCTTCAAACATCGGCATAGACGCTAAAGCCGAGGCATATATGAACGTAGTAGAAATGATTTATAAACAAGTGGCCAAGCGCGACATAAACGAGTTTCAAAGGTATGCCGAAGCGGCTAATTCTGTACCTGCTTGGATATTTAAGCAAACCGGAGACAAAAACGAACTTACGGTGCTTGCCAGCTCGCAGCATCCTAATTTAATAGGCGAAATTTTGCCCTATAAATTTTGCGATATGGACTCTAGGGCGCATACGGATTTGGAGCAAAAGGGCATTTATAAGCGCATTCGTCTGATTGCGGATAATAAGGCCGAGGTTTGCTATTTTAAAAAAACCGACGGCGTGATACTGGGCTACAATATGGTTCACGCAGTAAAAATTTCAGGCTTTGACGACCCGCGTTTTTTTACTTGGCTTGCCGTAAATATGAAAAATACCGTTTTAGTTACCCTTATTATGATGCTTATTTGCGTGTTTCAGTATTGGCTCTTTTTTAGAAATATCAAAAACAGTCAAATTTCGCTAATGAAAACCAACGCTAGGCTACTAGCCAATAACTCCGAGATGCAAAAGCGCCTATATAGCGACGCGCTAACGGGGCTACCTAACAAAACGGCTTTAGAGCGCGACGTAGCGACTATGAAGAGTCCTAAAATCGTAGTCGTGGATATAGACGAGTTTAGAAAAATGAATAACTACTTCGGCGCCGAGGCTTGCGATCAAATTTTACTAAAAATGGCGCAAATAGCTAGAAAATTCGCAAAGGATAACGACATGGCGGCTTACCGCGTGGGGCCTGACCAGTTTGCTCTAGTCGAAAACGCCGATTATTTTATAGATAGATACGAGGATTTGGCAAGCGAGCTTTTAGAGAGTATAAAGGGGCTGGTCATAGACGTGTCTAAAGACGGCGGCGAGCAAATCGAGATAGAGATCTACTGTACGGTAGGCTTTGCGCTAGATGAGACCGATACGTTTAAAAAGGCGATGACGGCGCTTGAGTTTGCAAAGCAAAGCGGCAAGGATTTCTTTTGCTACTTTAAAAACATTGACGACACTCCTCAATACGCCGAGCAAATCAAGCGATCGAATATGATACGAAACGCCATAATAAACGATAAAATCGTGCCGTTTTATCAACCGATATTTAACAAAGACGGCAAGGTGTTAAAATACGAAACGCTAATCCGTATCCAAAATAGCTCTGAAATCATCTCGCCGAGCGTCTTTTTAGAGGTTTCAAAACGCATTAAGCGCTACACCGATATCGAAAAAATGCTAATCGAAAAGAGCTTTAAGCTAATCAAAGACAAGCCTAGCGCCATCATCTCGGTAAATTTATCCGGACGAGATATGACCGACGGCGACGTGAGCGCGTTTATCATCGAGAGGTTAAACAGATACAAGATCGCCTCAAGGGTGATATTTGAGATACTAGAGGATGAAAATATAGAAAATATCGAGCGTATCGGCGCATTTATCGAACGCGTGCGAAGGATGGGCGCAAAGATCGCCATAGATGATTTTGGCTCGGGTTATAGCAACTTCTCCTATATCCTAAAGCTAAAGCCAGACTATATCAAAATAGACGGCTCGATCATCAAAAATATAGACTCTAGCGAGGATTCTCGGGCGATAGCTAGCGCGATCATAGCCTTTGCCAATCAGCTAGACATCACCGTAATAGCCGAGTTCGTCCACTCAAAAGAGGTGTTTGATACCTGCGTGCGCCTGGGCGTGGACGAATTTCAGGGCTTTTATCTAGGCGAACCGAGAGATAGTCTGCTGGAGTAACAAGGCGGATAAAACGCCGTCCGGTACGTTCGCGGTCGCCAGGTAATGCGCTCGCGTCAAAAAAGCCGGAGTGGTGGTCGGTAAAACACCGTTCTACGCGGCAAATTTGCTCGCGCCTACGCCCGCTCGTATCAGCTAAAATCCGTGAAGACGGCGGCCTAAGAGCGCTTAGCAAAACCGCTCTGATTAAGAGATTTTAAAACGGGAGCTTGAAAAGCCGCTTTTGTTCTAAAGGGTGCCGTGTAAATTTATACGAGTTTTTACCACGCCTACTTGAAGTTTTTATTTGTTTAAATTCTCGCCGATTTTTACTTTTTTAAGACATAATTTATACTTTCGGTAAAAATGTATAGGATAATCCGCCTTCCTTCATCGCCAAGCCTTATTGCTTCGTCGTTCGTATTTGCTCGGCGCCTTATTTGACGAAGTTCGTAAATCGATTGCTCTTTGCTTGAGCCGTTTTTCTCCGCCCTTTGCGTAGTCTTTAAGGGTACCGCCCGCTTTTATCGCCTTAGTCGTTTCTCTTAGATGATATTTTAGCGCAGCGCCTTTGTCTATTATCGGTACGTATTTTAAAGCAGTTTGACGCACAGCGTTTACAAACGAGGCACTGCTAGCTTCGCAAAATAGCGAGCTTGCTTTTTTAAAGGTCACGGGTTTGATAAATTTGCTATTTGGCGCGGATAAATCGAGGCTAAATTTATCTTTGAAAAGGCTTTGATTATGCGTGCGAACCGATGCCGCGTATCTTTTGGCTTGGTCGCTCTAACTTAAATTTTACGCTACGAATCTGCGAGGGATTGGGGCTTGGGCGTTTTTCGTTTATAACCTAACGGAAGTCTATCTAAATTTGATAGCGCAGGAGGTATTTTTAGCCTAAATTTGCGCTTTGATCTTTTCGTAAAGCGATAAAATTTCGTCTTTTTTGATGATAAAGCTATTTTTGTTTGCGATGAGGTACGCCGAGCTTTGCATGATAGTCTGGGCGACTTTTAGTCCGTTTTGTTTCATCGTCGTGCCCGTTTCCACGACGTCTACGATAGCATCGGCAAGGCCAACTAGCGGCGCTAGCTCGATCGAGCCGTATAGCTTGATGATTTTTAGCGCGGTAGCCTTCGCGGCGAAATAATTACGCGATATGTGCGGCATTTTGGTGGCGATTTTTAGCTCGGGCGCGTTTAAATTTAGCTCCTCGCCCTCTTTGACGCCCACGCAGACGCGGCATTTGCCGATCTTTAGATCAAGCAGGCGCAAGACGTCCGGACGATGCTCCTCAAGTACATCAAGACCTACCACGCCGATATCGGCAGCGCCGTTTACGACGTAGGTCGGGATGTCTTGGTTGCGAACCATTAGAAATTTAAAATCACCCTCGCTCATCAGCAGTTTTCTATCCTCAAATTCAAACGAGCTATTAAAAATTTTCCTAAAAATCTCAAGCGTTTCGTCGGCGATGCGGCCTTTTGGTAGAGCAACCGTCAGCATAAGATGTCCTTTTTTTGTTCGATTAATTTTTGCATCCCGCGAAAAACGAGCATACGGTCGTAGATACTGTCGGTAAAAAAACGTGATAAAAACTCGCCGTCGCCGCCCGTGAAGTAGATTTTCGAGCCGTTTGCCATATTTTCGATGAGAAGTAAAATCGGTTTTATGATACCGTAGCTTACCGCGTCGGCCGTTTTTTGCGGGAGCGCATCAAGATCGATTTGCGAATTTAGCGAGATTTTAAGCCTGGGCGAAATCGCTTCGCAAGCTTTTAAAAGGTGCGAGATGCCTGGCATTATCGTGCCGCCAAGATGCATCGAGTTCATCATTACGTCCATAGTTATGGCGCTACCGGCGTCGATAATGAGGCCGTTTTTTACGGCGTAGCAGCTAGCGATCCGGTCGATACCTAGGCCGCTATAGATAGTGTCTAGCTCAAAATACGGCTCTAAATTTACGAATTTAGATAAACTGCGAAGTCTTTGAGTCATCTCGTCGTTTACGCTGATGAAATAAATCCTCTCATCGCTTTTAAAATCTTTAAAATTTTCGAGCTTGATTTTGGTGATTTTGCCGTCTTCAAAAAAGGTGGCGTTAGTGTTGCCTACGTCACATAGAGTCATATTTGTAGCCGTTTTCTTTCATCAAATTTACGGTTTTTGAGCAGATATCCGAGCTATAAAAAATAGCCTTTTTCTTAAAATTTATACCCGTTTGCTCGGCGATTTTGCTAGCTATTTCATCAATCGCTTCAAATTCTTTGCTCAAAAATCTAGCCTTTGCGCTGCGAAAAAATATAAGCGTATAAAAGCCCTTCATATCAACGCCCGTGAGCGCGACAAGGGTCTTTTTCTTGGTAAATTTATCAAGCTCCGTCCAGCTTAGATTTTTTAAGATAATCTTTTTAGCTTCCAGAACTTGATAAATTTCTTGCTTCGTCATTTAAGCTCTAGGCTGTAATCGTCGTAATAAAATTCTTTCGCGCCGGCGAAAATTTGGCTCTCGACCTCGTCTGAAAGCTCGTAAATTTTGGCATTATCAAGCGCTAAATCGGTCTTGATTAGATAACCCGTTTTTTCCATTATATAAAGCGAGCCGTTATAAACGGTGGCGCTTGAAAAGATGGCGAATTTAAAATATGCGTCTTTAATTTTTTTCAAATTTAGGTCGCTAAGCACGATTTTGCCGTCTTTTAGTAGGATATATACGTGTTCGCCGTTTATGACTACGTCTTTGATCTCGCCGTTAAAATAAACCGTTTTTTCCGGATTTATCGAGACGATACGCTTGCCGGTGGCAGCTATCATCGTGTCGTTTACGACGTTTAGAGATATTACGTTGTTAAAAAACTGTTCGCTGCTAACGATTACGTCGCGTAAAATTCGGCCTTGGCTTTTATCTACGATCATGATCTTGCCGTCAAGCGTAGGGAAAATGACGAGCGAGCTCATAAATAACGGTGCTGCGACGCGGGAGTCTTGCGCATAGACGTTTGAGCTCTCAAACTCGAGCAAAACCTCGTTTGTCGAGATATCGATGAAATATATGACGTTACTCGCGGTTAAAGCAGCGAGCTTGTCGCCCTCAAGAGCGGCCGATACGACGGCTTGATCAAAGCTTCTTTGAAATAAAATTTCGTTGGAGCTATTTTCGACGACTAAATTTCCGTTTAAATCCGAGCTGATAAATTTACCGTCGCCGTAGTTTAACAAGGTTGAGCCCTTTGGCAGCTTTATCTCCGGCGCAAGCAAGCCGCTTTTGGTTATAACCATGCCGTTTTTTAGCACCGCTCCGTTTAGGCTCGCGGTCGCGATGCTAGAAGGCAGCCTGTTTTCCGAGATTTTTTCGTTTTGCACGTCGGTCGGTTCGAAATACTGCCTTTTCGTGCTGCATCCGCCGAGTACGGCCGCGCACAAAACGGCGGCTAAAATAGTCTGAAATTTTTTCATTTTGTTTTTCCTTGGTAATGTTCTAAATTTTTGACGAGATCTTGTAGCTGTGAATTTAACGGAATTTTCTTAAATTCGTTTTTGGCTTCGTCGATTTTATCTTCTTTTAATAGCTCATAGCCGTTAATCGCGGCTCTATACGAACTTAAAATTTGACCGCTAGGCTCGTTTAATTGGGATTTTACGATATCTTTTAAAAGCGGATCGATCTGCTCGTTTGCTAGCGATTTTAACGCGCTCGTGTCGTTGTTATCGACGGCGACTTTAAATTCGTAAAGAGCGTAAAGAGAGGCGTCTTTTTGCTTTAGCTCGGCTTTTGCTTGCTCGTCTTTTGGGTTAAGTATTAGCTTAGCATAGGCGGCGTTTGCGGCTTTGAAATCTTTTTCTTTTAAGGCGTCGTTTACGTAGTATCCGATCGCGCCGATCGCGCCTAAAACGACCGCGGTTATGATAAATTTGCTATATTTTTTAAAAAATCTTTCGCTTTTTATCATATTTTCTAAAAATTGTTCTTGAGTATTTAGCTCTTCTTTTATGGAGTTGATATCGTCTTTGATAGCCAAGCTTTTTCCTTAAAAATTTAGATATTGAAAGTTCGTAATTGTAGCATAATAATTATAAAACACCATAAAAATCAAGACAAAATGTGCTATAATGCGAGAAAATTTAAAAATTTAAACGAGGTTTTATGCAAATAGACGACACTCTGCTGGCTAAGCTTGAAAAGCTCAGCTCGCTTAAAATAGGCGAAGATAAGCGAAAAGAGATTGAAAATCAGCTTAGCGAAATTTTAAATTTCGTAGATATACTAGACGAGCTAGACTTAAGCGACGTGGGGGCGGTCGTAAGCTCCATAGACGGCGGAACTCCGCTAAGAGAAGACGTAAGCGTAAGCTCGGACGTGATAGAAACGATACTAAAAAATGCTCCTATGAGTAGCGAGCATTTTTTCGTCGTACCGAAAATAATCGAATAAGGAAAATATAAATGGAAGAAATAAAACAGGAGGGCGCAGGCGACGCGCTCGAGCCTAAAAAAATAGACGTAAGCCTAGAAACGCTTCTAAAAACCGTCGTGCATAATAAGGCGAGCGACTTGCACTTGGTTTCAAAAAGCGAACCGCAAATTCGCATAGACGGAACGTTAAGACCGCTTGAGCTTGGAGTTTTGAGCGGACACGATATACAAGATATATGCTACGCTTTGATAACCGATACTCAAAAAAGCGAGCTTGAGGAGGATAAGGAGCTTGACTTTGCGATAGAGCTTCCGGGCGTAGGCCGCTTCAGAGGCAACTACTACTACACCTCAAACGGAGACCTGGCTGCGGCGTTTCGTATAATCCCTACCGACATACCGTCTCTTGACGATTTGAGAGCCCCGGGCGTTTTTAAAGAGGTCGTAAAGCGCGAAAAGGGCATGATACTGGTTACCGGACCGACCGGTAGCGGTAAATCCACCACTCTTGCCGCGATGCTAAACGAGATAAATTTAAGCCATAGAAAACATATCCTAACCATCGAAGATCCCGTGGAGTTCGTGCATACGAATAAAAAAGCGCTTTTTTCTCAAAGAAACGTCGGTACGGATACTCACTCATACGCTAAGGCCCTAAAAAGCGCGCTTCGCGAAGACCCCGATATCATTTTGGTGGGCGAGCTGCGCGATAGAGAGACCATATCTACGGCTATTACGGCGGCTGAGACCGGACACTTGGTTTTTGGAACCTTGCACACGAACTCCGCCATCCAGACCATCAACCGTATCATAGATAGCTTTGAAGGCGGCGAGCAGCTTCAAGTGCGAAATATGCTCTCGGTTTCTCTAACGGCGGTTATATCGCAAAGCTTGCTTCCCAAAACTAGCGGCGGACGAATCGCGATTCATGAAATTTTGATAAATAACAACGCTATCGCAAACCTCATACGCGAAAATAAAGTGCATCAAATTTACTCTCAAATGCAGCTAAATCAGCAAGTAACCGGCATGATAACTCAAACTCAGTCCCTAATGAAAGCACTCAGAGCAAATCAAATAAGCAAAGAAATGGCAATGAGATACTCCACCAACCAGCAAGAGTTGGGACCGCTACTGGGGATGTGATGGAGTTTGTTACGCTATTTGACGTGGTCGTAGTCTCGCTTGTGCTGATATTAGGCATAAAAGGCGTGATAAGCGGTCTTATTAAGGAGATATTCGGGCTTGTGGGGCTTATCGGCGGTATCGTGGTAGCTAGTAGATTTGCGGCAAAAGCCGGACAAATCATTAGCGACAAAGTCTATAAGCTAGACGGGGACACGGTCGTATTTTTTGCCGGGTTTTTATCGACGCTCATCGTTTTTTGGGTCGTTTGCTTGGGCATAGGCGCATTTTTATCAAAATTAGTCGGTCTAAGCGGACTTGGATTTTTAGATAAACTAGGCGGCTTTGTCGTGGGTAGCGCTAAAATTTTCCTAGTTTTTGCGGTGCTAATAGTAACGGTATCCAATATTCAGGTGCTAAACAATAAGATTGAGCCGTATTTTACCGGAAGCAAACTATACCCCGTGCTACTAGAGACCGGTAAATGGATAATGAACGTAGACGTAAAGGCGATAGCCGGCGGAGTAGGCAATATCGAGACGCCTTTTGATGCCGCCAAACAAGAGCATAAAACGAATTTAGAGCTAAATTCGACGATTTAAGGAGCAAAGATGACTATCGAAAATTTAGAATACGACGCCCTTCTTGAAAAATTCAAAAAAATTTTAAGAGATAACGGGTTAAAATACACGCAGCAGCGCGAAGTTTTGTTAAAAACGCTTTACAATAACGACGAGCATTTTACTCCGGAGAGACTATATTTTTTTATTAAAGAGACATATCCCGACTTAAACGTCGGCATCGCGACCGTTTATAGAACGCTAAATTTACTCGAGGAAGCCGAGATGGTAACCTCTATCAGCTTCGGCTCGCAAGGGAAAAAATTCGAGCTTGCCACTAAGCCTCATCACGACCACATGATATGCCGCAGATGCGGAACGATCATAGAATTTGAAGATCAAACGATCGAAAAAAGACAATCTAGCATAGCAAAAGAACACGGCTTTAAGCTAACCGGACACATGATGCAGCTTTACGGAGTATGCAAGGAGTGTATCGCCAAAGAGGCAAAGGGCGGCAAGTGATATTTGAAAATCAACTGGAAATCCAAAGGCTAGAGACCGCAAATGAGCTGCGAAACGCGGGCGTAAATCCCTATCCGCATTTTTTGCGCCGCGATATGGATATAGCTAAATTTAGGCTCAAATTTAAACATATAATAGACACCGAGGAAAAGAGCGCCGAAGGCCAGTTGGTAAGCCTAGCCGGACGCGTTAAGCTCATCAGGGATGCGGGCAAGGCGATATTTGCTAATATCGAAGATGAGGACGGCAATCTCCAAATTTATTTTAGCAACAAGACGCTTGATCCGGATTGGTTTAAGGTCGTAAAGAAAAATATCGAAGTAGGCGACATTATCTACGTGCGCGGATATGCTTTCGTCACGCGAACGGGCGAATTTTCTATGCACGTTAGCGAGCTAACTTTGGCGTCAAAGGCAATTTCGCCGCTTCCGGAGAAATTCCACGGACTAACGGATATCGAGACCAGATACCGCCAGAGATACCTCGATATGATAATGAATCCCGAGGTTAGGGCCGATTTTAAGCGTCGCTCGGTTATCGTTAGCACGATTCGCAGATTTTTCGAGGACAAGGGCTTTTTAGAGGTTGAGACTCCTATGATGCACCCGATCCCCGGCGGAGCTAACGCTAAGCCTTTCGTAACCTTTCACAATGCGCTTGGTGTGGAGAGATTTTTACGCATCGCGCCCGAGCTTTATCTAAAGCGTCTCATCGTGGGCGGCTTTGACGCCGTTTACGAGATGAATAGAAATTTCCGCAACGAGGGCATGGACCTAACGCATAATCCCGAATTTACGAGCATCGAGTTTTACTGGGCGTGGCATACTTATCACGATTTGATGGGGCTAACCGAGGAGCTATTTAACGTGCTTCTTGATAAACTAGATATGCCCAAAGTTATCGAATTTGACGGTATGCAGATCGATTTTAGCAAGCCGTTTAAACGCATAAGCTACAAAAAAGCACTCGTAGAAATCGGCGGGCTAGACGAAACTATCATTGACGATAAAGATAAAATTTTAGCTAAGCTCAAAGCGGACGGCTTCGAGGCAAACGCCAAGCTTGATTTGGGGCATTTGCAGGCCGAACTTTTTGATAACTACGTAGAGAGTAAACTAACCGATCCGACCTTTATCATCGACTATCCGATTTCTATTAGCCCGCTTTCTCGCAGAAGCGACGCAAATCCAGATATAGCCGAGAGATTTGAGCTATTTATCGCGGGACGCGAGCTGGCTAACGGCTTTAACGAGCTAAACGATCCGATCGATCAATACGGCCGTTTCGCTTCGCAGATCGAAGCCAAAAATGCCGGCGACGACGAAGCTCACGAGATGGACGAGGACTATGTGAGGGCTCTTGGCTACGCGATGCCCCCGACTGCTGGACAGGGTATCGGTATAGATAGGCTCGTGATGCTACTAACCAATAAAAAATCCATCCGCGACGTGGTGCTTTTCCCTGCGATGAGACCTCAAAAAAACGAAACCAAGGAGAATTAATGAGTTTGCAAAGCTACGATAAAGAAATTTTTGATTTAGTAAATTTAGAACTAAAACGCCAATGCGACCACCTCGAGATGATTGCGAGCGAAAATTTTACCTATCCTGAAGTAATGGAGGTAATGGGCTCTATCCTAACCAACAAATACGCAGAAGGCTATCCCGGCAAACGCTACTACGGCGGCTGCGAATACGTCGATCAGATCGAGCAGCTAGCGATCGATCGCTGCAAAGAGCTTTTTGGTTGCGAATTTGCAAACGTACAGCCAAACTCAGGCTCGCAGGCCAATCAGGGCGTTTACGGCGCGCTTTTAAATCCAGGCGATAAAATTTTAGGTATGGATCTAAGCCACGGCGGACACCTAACTCACGGCGCAAAAGTAAGCAGCTCGGGTAAAATTTATCAGAGCTTTTTTTATGGCGTGGAGCTTGACGGACGCATAAACTACGATAAGGTGATGGAAATCGCGCAAATCGTAAAGCCAAAGATGATCGTCTGTGGCGCTAGCGCATACACTCGCGAGATAGAATTTAAGAAATTCCGCGAGATCGCCGACGCAGTAGGCGCTATACTCTTTGCCGACGTAGCGCACATTGCGGGCCTAGTCGTAGCCGGCGAGCATCAGAGCCCGTTTCCGCACTGCGACGTGGTGAGCTCGACTACGCACAAGACGCTTCGCGGACCTCGCGGCGGTATCATCATGACGAATAACGAAGAGTACGCCAAAAAGATAAACGCGTCTATTTTTCCGGGCATCCAGGGCGGCCCGCTAGTTCACGTTATCGCGGCAAAGGCGGTAGGCTTTAAACACAACCTAAGCCCTGAGTGGAAAATTTACGCCAAGCAAGTCAAAGCAAACATCAAAAAACTAGCCGAAATTTTAGTAAAACGCGGCTTTGATCTAGTTAGCGGCGGCACCGATAACCACCTAATTTTAATGAGCTTTTTAAACCGCGATTTTAGCGGTAAAGACGCTGACATCGCGCTAGGAAACGCAGGTATAACGGTAAATAAAAATACGGTCCCGGGCGAAACTAGAAGTCCGTTCGTTACGAGCGGTATCCGCATCGGAAGTCCGGCGCTTACGGCTCGCGGTATGAAAGAGGCCGAATTTGAAATCATCGCAAACAAAATCGCCGATGTGCTAAGCGATATCGGTAACGCCGAGCTTCAAAGCAAGGTAAAGGCCGAGCTAAAAGAGCTTGCGAGCAAATTTATTATCTATGATAAGGCGACTTATTGATGCAAAGCATTGACACCGCGCTAATCAAAATGAACACGAGCCACTACTGGATCAAACGCGATAATATCGTAAGCAAGATCGAGTACAAGGGGCGTACGTTTTTTAATAAATTTGAGCTCATAAACGAGCCTCTAAGCTATCAGGTGATAAAAGATCACGACGAGGGCAAGATTACCGTCGCGCACTCGCTGATACTGCCGGGCGACAAGGTCGAAAATATCGTATTTGACTACAACGGCAGGATGCCCGAGCGCTTTTGGCACCGAGCTCAGCTTTTGCTCCGCGAGGAGGGGTTTATAAATTTTACCGCTTACGAGAGCAAGACACCGGGGCACTTGCACCTCTACGTGCATAAAGGCCATACGACGCTAAACGAGGGCTACCAGATCGCAAATAAGCTATCTATGCTGCTTAGTTCGCGTTTGGTTAAAGAGTGGAGAGTGTTTCCGACGATGGAGCTACCGAAAGAATTTAATATCTTGACGTTACCGTATAAGGTCTATCAAAAAGAGCGCGGCGCAAGCTGGTCAAAACACATGTAAGGAGAAAAAATGGAGTATAACGAGCTAAGAGACATCATGCTTGATAACAACGAAGACAAAAAAAGCAAAAGCGTCAAAAGGATACTCGTCCTAGTCGCCGTCTTCGTTATTATATTTTTGGCGGTTTTGATCGCGATGAAATTTTTAAATTCATCCGAAACCAATGCCCAGATAGCCCAGCCCGACTCTAGGATGACTCTACCGCCAGAACCCGATAATACTAGAAGTATCCCGCAACAAGTAAACGTACCTACGCCGGAGCAAGTAGCCCAAGCTCAGCCGCAACCGCAGCCCGAGCCGACCCAGCCTTTAGTCCAGGAGCCGCAGCAAAATAACTTTGAGCAAGTGCCTATCGTGCCTGAAAATAAAGGCCAAGATAGCTTTGAAGATATGGTAAAGTCGCTCAAGGAAAAAGAGGATAAAAAGCAGCAAGAGGCACAAGCCGGCGATCCCGCTACGCCTCCGACAGAGCCTGCGACCATACAAGGCGCGCTAAAGCAAAACGATGCTCCTAGTCCTCAGCCTAGCGAACCTAAAGCCGAGTCTAAACAGCACGCAAACGTCGTAAAAACAAAAGAGCAGAAGCAAAAAGAGGCGAAAAACGAAAAAGTAGCTAAACAACCAAAAGCAACCGATGCGCATAAAGAAAAAATCGCGAAGCAAAAGCCGACTAAGCAAACTCCAGCTTCCGGCGACGACGAGGCTCACAGCGGTAGCTACATACAGGTTTTTGCGGTAAAGCACTTTAACGAAAAAGCGCCCGAGCTTGGCAAGCTAAAAGCCGCAGGCTACGCATACAAGCTATATAGGACGAACGTAAACGGCGATGAGATCATTAAAGTACTCGTCGGCCCTTATAGCGGAGCCCAGCTAAAAAGCGAGTTAGCCAAGATCAAGCAAAATGCCGCTCCAAACGCATTTATCGTAAATATAAAATGAAAATTTTCGCCGTTTTCGGCAACCCCGTCTCTCACTCTATCTCGCCCAGACTGCATAACGCGGCTCTGGGCGAGCTTGGTTTATCTAGCGAAGCCCTCTATACTCGCTACGAGCTAACGGACGGCTCGCAACTCATCTCTAAATTTAAAGAACTAAAACTAAGCGGCGCCAACGTTACCGTCCCGCACAAAGAGGCTGCGCTTGCGCAGTGCGACGTCGCAGACGAAACGGCTATAAAAATCGGCTCCGTAAACACTCTGGTCTCTCGCGGCGGCAAAATTTACGGCTACAATACCGATGCGCCTGGATTTTTGCGGGCGATAGAGAGTTTTGGGCAGATAAATTCAGCTCTCGTTTTGGGCGCGGGCGGGACGGCTAAAGCAGTCGCCTACGCGCTAAAGAGCCGCGGCATGCGAGTTTGCGTGCTAAATAGAAGCGAGGGGAGACTAGCAAATTTCGCCGAATACGAAAATTTTAGCTGGGCGAATTTCGCCGAATTTAAAGGCGGCAAATTTGACCTCGTCGTAAATACGACTTCAGCGGGGCTAAAAGATGAAAATTTACCCGCGCCCACCGAGCTTTTGCGTCCTATTTTTGACGAGGCTAAATTTGCCTTTGACGTGATTTACGGTAAAAAAACGCCTTTTTTAAATTTAGCCGCCGCTAGCAGACTCGCGCATAAAGACGGCTCGGAGATGCTGCTTTTTCAGGCTATACTGGCGCTAAATTTATTTTTTGACGACTCGCTTGACGAGGCCAAAATCCAAGCCGCTATGCAAAAAGTGTTGAGGCTAGGGTAAATTTTGCGTTAAATTTTATAAATTTTTTGTTTTCTTGTGCATTTTGGCAGTCAAATTTGCTCAAACTTAAAACTGCTTTGCGATAAATTTGTGTAAAGTTGCGTCCAGCGTGTAAATACGTCGCTGCGTGGATAAGTCAAAATAGCCGTTTTTTGCAGAAAAATTTAAAACATCGTAAAATATAGCATCAAATTTGGCGATAAATTTAGTATTTTTGCGATGTGAGCCCAGGAGATAAATTGGAAAGTGGAAGACAATCAGACGCAAAATTTAAACTACAATCCTCAAAGCTCAAATTTGACAAATCCCGGTTCAAATAAATTTGCAAGAGACTACGACAAAGAGCCGATAATAGTAAAAAACTACGAGGATTTCTTTGTTGAAACGCTATTTTTTGCGCCGCTGGCATTTAGCATTATCGTAACTATTTTTATTATGGGGTGGGTTGAAGATAAAAGCATAGACAACATCTTGTCGTTTGCCATAGCGTTGGCCTGCATAGCGTGCTGGATGATTATTAACTACTTCTTTTATGTTATAAAGAAAAAAAGATATCGTTCATTTTATGAACGACTCGGTTAAATTTTATGAAAGTAGCATTTTAAAGCATACTTCATCGCTTAAGAATTTAGACGAGTTGATTTGCAAGCCGCTGGATGCCAGTATGCCAAACAAGGGAGTACGCGATATTGCCTTGTATATAATAGTATTATGCGGCTTTTTTGGTATGTCCGGTAGCTTGCTGTTTGTTGTTTTATTTGTGATTTTTGTTTATCTTGGAAATATAATCATAAAAATATTTTTCCAGCTGGCAACGCAAGGAAATTTAAGCGGTTTTACGCCTTTTCCGGCTATTATCATAGACGAGCCGCATTATCCAAACGTCAAATTCGTTACGTATTATCACGCGCTTTGTAAAAAATATTTTATAATTTTTATTTTCGATAAAGACAAATATGTAGAGATCAAAACATACTTTTTAGATAGAAAAAATATAAATATCGACGAGATTAAAAAATACTATTTGCCTTAAATTCGTATCGTCAATAATGAGAAATCTGCAAAATTTAGCTTAAACAAGCGTTGGCTGCTTATCTTGAAAAATCAAATTTTATGAACAACTTTAACCCGCTGCGGCGCAAATTTTGCTAGGTTTCGCTTGGTAAATTTGAGTCAAATTTACTCGGATCAAATAAATTTAGTCTTTCGCTCCGCTTACTCTTAAAATCGCACAGGTTAAATTTAAAGCAAAAGCCTGTCAGGCCTAGCTACATACGCTCAAATTCGTTTAAATTTATTCGCCTCTTGGCTTAGGTAGGTCAAATTTGAAACCAAATTCGGCTCTGGTTATCTCGGGCGGATTAAAACCCGGAGTCCGGGCCGAGCATGCCTCGCTCGAATTTAGCCCAAATTTACCTGCCGCCTAAGCTTTTGCGGGTTAAATTTACCTCAAATTTAACCCGCGTGGATTTGTTATTTTACGTCTTTTTGCTTTTGCGCCAGCTCGGTATAGTAGTCGATCTGCTCGCGTTTTAGGATGCGGATGAAGTTCGTGCTGCCCGCGACTCCCGCAGGATAGCCGGCCGTCATGATGTAGGACTTGTCGCGGCTAACAAATCCCAGCTCGGAGGCTTTTTTGATGGAGTTTGCCACGAGTAGATTAAGGTCGTCTCTACCCAGCACGAAAGCAGGCGTCACGCCCCATGCCAGCGTGAGCTGATGGGCGGTCTCCTCGTCGTGCGTGATAGCGATGATGTCTTTGTTTGCGCGGTATCTGGCCATCTTTAGAGCCGATTTGCCGGAGCTTGTTATCGAGATGATGCTTTCTACGTCTAGCTGTACGGCCAGTCTAGCCGAGCTAGCCGCGACCACGTCTATGTCGTCGTAGCGCTCGAATTTATCGAATTTATTAAACGGATAAATCTGCTGCGTTTGGACGATGGTGTTTCGCATCGCCTGCACGACGGCGACCGGGTTTTTGCCGATGGCGCTCTCTTCGCTTAGCATCACGGCGTCCGTGCCGTCTAGCACGGCGTTAGCTACGTCGCTGATTTCCGCTCTAGTCGCCGTTTCGTGTTCGGCCATGCTTAGCATCATTTGCGTGGCGGTGATGACGGGCTTTGAGGCTTCGTTGGCCTTTTTGATGATGAGTTTTTGGATGGTCGGCACCTTGTAATAAGGAACCTCGATACCCAGATCTCCGCGCGCGACCATCACGCCGTCGCTAGCCTCTATGATCTCGTCTATGTTTTCTACGGCGTCGAATTTTTCTATTTTTGCGTAAATTTTAGCCCGCGAACCGAAATTTTCTAAAATCTCGCGCGCTTTTACGATATCGTTTGCGTTTTGCACGAAAGAAATAGCGACGAAATCTACGCCGTTAGCCGCGCCAAATCTCATATCCTCGCGGTCTTTTGGCGTGATGACGTCGATGTTGATTTTGGTGTTGGGGAAATTTACGCCTTTATTGGAGTTTAGCGTCCCGTCGTTTTCGATGCGCGCTAGCACCGCTTCGTCTTTTTTGCCGCTGCCCGCGCGCTCTACTTTGGCTCTGATGGAGCCGTCGTAGAGGTAGATGTATTCGCCCTCTTTTAAAAGCGGCAAAATTTGAGGCTGATTTATGCTTAGCTTGTAGCTGTTTTCGCCCGTTTTTTCGCCTAAGATTTCATCTTTATACACTTCAAGCGCATCGCCGGCTTTTAGCCCAAATGGCTCTTTTAGCTTGCCTACGCGGATTTTTGGACCGCAGATATCTTGAAATATACCGATCGGGCGCCCGATTTTGGCTTCGACGCGCCTGATTTTTTCGATCGTTTCTTTATGGTACTCGTGCGAACCGTGGCTGAAATTTAGCCTAAACGCGTTTACGCCAGCAAGCGCTAACTGCTCGATGATCTCTTCGCTTTGGCTTGATGGGCCGATAGTGGCTAGGATTTTAGTTTTTTTCGTCAAATTCGATCCTTTTGTTAAAGTGCTTCATTTTACATCAAATTTGAAAATAAATTTACGTTTTTTTGGGTAAAGAAGAAATTTTAATATTTTTAAAGCGGCTTTAAATTTGCTTAAGTATAATCGCTAAAACTATTTTTAAGGAGCAAAAATGAAAAAGTTTTTAGCACTCTTAGCCGTTTTTGGCCTAGCGCTTGGCGCAAATGCCGCGGACAAGACCTACAAGCTAAAGCTAGCTAGCACTTGGGAGGGCACTACGCCTGTTTTGGGCGATGCGGCGAAAGAATTTAAGCGCATCGTTGAGACGCTAAGCGACGGTAGGCTAGAGGTGAGGATAGACTATCCCTCTAAGCACAAATCCCCGTTTGGTATCCTAGACTTCGTAAAAGGCGGTCAGTACGACATCGGCTACACGGCGTCTTACTATTACAAGGGCAAGGACGCAAACACTATGTTTTTCACCGCTGTGCCTTTTGGTATGACCGCGACTGAGCTGCGCGCTTGGTATGAGTTTGGCGGCGGCAAGCAGCTAGAGGAAAAGGTATTCGACAAATACAATATCAAAGTTTTTCTAGCGGGAGACACCGGCACGCAAATGGGCGGTTGGTTTAAAAAAGAGATCAAAAGCGTAGATGATCTAAAAGGCCTAAAGATCAGGATTCCGGGCTTTGGCGGCGAGGTTATGGCACGCGTGGGAGCGACGATAAACACGATCCCCACAGGCGAGCTATACATGGCGCTAGAGATGGGCACGATCGACTCGGTCGAGTGGGTTAGCCCTGCGTTTGATATGGGTCTTGGCTTTCACAAGATCGCTAAATACTACTACACCGGCTGGCAAGAGCCGAGCGGTCAGACTCAGTTTTTCGTAAATAAAAAGACCTACGAGAAGCTACCTGCCGACCTTCAGGCCGTGATCGAGGCTGCGGCTAACGAGGTAGCTAGCATGCTAAATAGTCGCTCGTTCTTTGATAATGCCGAATACTGGGCGAAGATGAAGGCCGAGTATCCTGATATCGAGGTTCGTTCATTCCCGCAGGACGTCATGGACGCGCTTAGAAAAGCAAGCGACGAGATCCTAGACGAAGAAGCGGCCAAAGATCCGCTATTTAAAGAGATTTTGGACTCTCAAAGAGCGTTTTTGGCTAAGGCTCGCGAGTGGACGAAAATTTCCGAGTTCTCATATATCCAAAAAACCACAAAATAACTTCTCGTCGCCCCTTTTTAACGGGGCGGCTATCCTTTTTAAATTTTGCGTCTTTTTATTTTTTAATCTTTTGCTATTTCGTATGCGCGCTTTTTTAAACGACTTGGATTTATTTACGTTAGCGTAGCCACAGATGAGTAAATTTGCTAAAATTTAACTTCGCCGCCAAGTAAGGCTAAAACGCGGACGGCAAATCGCAGCTGGTTTATTTTTAGATTTGCTAGCGTTTTGTAGGTCGTTTGTCCGCAAAAATCCAAACTCGCGAGTTAAATTTACTCGCCGTCCGTGACGACCCGCTTTATCCCAAAATCGGCTAAAGATTAAATTTAAACGGCAAAACTCGAATTTAGAAATCTTGCGACCGTGCGGCGGTAAATTTAACTTTGACCGGGTGGGCGGACGGAAATAAACCGGCAAGTACGGGTTGCGTGCTTAAATCGCGCAAGGCTTAGATACAAATTTATCGCCGAATTCGGCGCGCCGCGGCTAAAATTTGTGCTAAACGGCACGCGGTAAACCTAGGCAACCGTAAGGACGACTTGCTTAGAGTCGCTTAAATTTAAAGGAGACGAAAATTAAAACCTCGCCCGAAAATTTACAGCCGCTAGCGGCTTGGCCGAGTTTGTCTATTTTAGGAAAGCTAGGCACAAATAACGGCGCAAATAAAATCGCGAGATTAAAGACTAAATTTTTAAGAGTTTGATACCAAATTTTGCGAGTCGGCGCCGGTAAATTTACAGCTCGGTTCTACTATCAAGTGCTTTCATAAGCGACAGAAGGTCGATATTTTCGAGATTTACGCCTGTTGGTACGCCTTGGGCTATCTTGCTAAATTTAACGCCCAAATCGCTTAGCTTGTCTTCGATAAAGACCATCACTGCATCGCTGCTAAGTCCCGGCGTTAGCGCGAAAATAATTTCGGTTACGCCGTTTTGGCGGATGATTTCGCGTAGTTTTTCGGTTTGCGTCTGCGTTATCTCTTCTAGCACGAAGTAGCGACCGCGGTAGATCGCGCTTTGCTCAAAAACCAGGATATCTTTTGGGCTTTCGACGACGGCTAGTAGCTCATTATCGCGAGTTTCGTCGCTGCAAACATCGCAAATCTCATCCTCGCTAAGCCCGCCGCAAATTTGGCATTTACCCGTAAATCTTACGGCGTCCTCGATGCTTTGGGCTAGTTTTAGTCCGCCTAAGTTATCTTTTAAGCAGACGTGATAGGCGTAGCGCTGGGCCGATTTTTTACCCACGCCCGGCAACCGTTCGAATGCCGCCACGAGCTCGTTAAATTTCTCAAGCCCCCTTTTCAACGCTTTCCTTCTTCAACGCTTTCCTTCGGCTTGGTGCAGATTTTAAACGCGTGGTAGCCGTCTTCGTAGGAGTATTTTAGGCTAAATTTATGCATCTGGCAGATGTGGTCGATGATGTAAAGGCCAAGCCCCATGCCGCCGCTTTTATTGCCTTTTTCGCGGATAAAGGCTTGCAAATAATACTCGATGGGCTTTTGTAGCGGCTCGCCGAGGTTTTTTACGACGATGCCGTCTTTGTCGCAGATAACCTGCGCCTTTTTGTCGTCGGCGTATTTTAGCGCGTTATCGATGAGGTTTTTGATCGCTAGCGAAAACAGCGCAAAATCTACGCGCAGTAAGACGTCTTGCCTGATATCGACGCTCACTTTTTCTTCGAATTTTTCCATCATCAGCATATCGCGCGCCTGTTCTAAGATATTTGAAAAGTAGGACTCCTGATAGTTTAGCGCGTAGCTTTTGGATAGCAGCTGCTCTATTTTGCCAAATTCGTTTATGAGCATATCGAGCCGCTCAAATATCGCTATCAGGCGGCTTTTTTGCGTTTGGCTTTGTACCATTTCCGATACTATGCGGCCTTTACCGATGGGCGTTTTTAGTTCGTGCATTATCGTGCGCAAAAAAAGCTGGCGCGAGCGAATCAGCTCTTTTATCTTGCTTGCTGCGGCGTCAAATTCTATCGCGACTTTGGCTATTTCGTCGTTGGAGTCGGGTTTGGCTATATTTACGTCCATATTTCCGGCACCGAATTTTCTGATGTCGGAGCTTAATTTTTTTAGCGGCATCAGCGAGTTCATCACCGAAACGTAAAGCGATACTAAAAGCGCCGTCGTGAGGATAAAGCCTACCCATATCGGGTCGTTTATGTTTTTAGCGTCGTCGCTTTCGAGTAAAATTTGAAACGACGTATTTTTGATATGCAGATAAAGTCCGTCCTGAAAAAGTAGCGACTGAAAAAGCCCCAGCGGGGTTTGCTTGGCAAAGACTACTTTGCCGCCGTTTGTGATGTCGGCGGCAAATTTATCGTTTTTAACGTAGGTAAGCCCGAAATTTTTAAAATAAACCGTCAAATCGCTAGGAGGATTTGATTTTTCAAACGATACGACGAGATAGTTTATCGCGCTTAGCTGCTTTTGCTTTATCTTGTCTAGCGTATTATCTAGCTGGATGCTGGCAAAAGTATAAAACAAAACGCAAACTAGCGTCAGCGCGATGGCGAAAACTACCGAAATTTTCGTCGTTAAGGAGTATCTCATCCTATGAGTTTATAGCCTATGCCGCGTACCGAAAATATATGCTTAGGCGCTTTTGAGCTGTCGCCGATCTTTGTTCTTAGTCTGCCGATGATGACGTCTAAGCTTTTTGAGTCCTTGTCTTTTAAGCTTTTGCAGTTATAAACAAGCTGCTCCCTGGATACCGAAAAGCTGTGTTGCTTTATGAGATAGCTTAAAATTTCATATTCTGCCGGCGTTAGCGTGAGGCTTTCGTTATTGTAGTAGATCTCGTGCCTGCGCTCGTCTATCCTAAATAGCGTCTCGACCGCTTCTTCTTGTACTTCGTTGCTCTTTTTGTAGCGGCGGATTAGGCTCATGATGCGCGCGTACATCTCTTTTGGATCGTACGGTTTTGGCAAATAATCGTCCGCGCCTAGCTGTAAACCCACTACCTTATCGCTGATGTCGCTTCGAGCAGAGGAGATGATGATAGGGATGTTGTATTTGCTGCGAATTTCTTTGCAAACCTCAAGCCCGTCCATACCAGGTAGCGTAAGGTCCAAGATAAGCAAATCGAAATTTTTAATCCCGGCGCTTAGTCCTAGATACGGGTCTTCGAAATTTGTTACTTTGATATTAAAATCGCTCAAATACTCGGATAGAATTTGCGCGAATTCCGGATCGTCTTCAATCATTAAAACATTAATCATTTTAGGCCTTTCAGTATAGATTTAACGAAAATGATTATAACCAAAAAATGTTAAATTTTCGTCTAAATTTACTAATCTCGTTTAAAATTCTCCCTTGCTTTGAAATTTTAGAAATAATAAGCTAAAATCGCCCCTTTAAATATATAAATTTTAGGAGATTTTGTGGAAATAGACTACTACGAAATTTTAGAAATCAGCAAAAATAGCGACTCTGAAACCATAAAAAAAGCATTTAGAAAGCTTGCCCTAAAGTATCATCCGGACCGCAATCAAGGCGATAAAGATGCCGAAGAAAAATTTAAAAAAGTAAACGAAGCCTATCAGGTGCTAGGCGACGAGCAAAAGCGCGCGATATACGATAGATACGGCAAGGCCGGGCTTGAGGGCAGGGGCGGATTTAGTTCCGCGGGATTTGGCGCGGATATCGATTTGGGCGATATATTTAACTCGTTTTTCGGCGGCGGATTTAGATCAAGCTCGCAAAGCCGCAAAAGAAGCATCGACAAGTATCCGCCTGATTTGGAAATAGCCTTAAAAATAAAATTTAACGAAGCGGTTTTCGGCGCGGAAAAAGAGGTAGAATTTACGATAAAAAAACCGTGCAAAACCTGCAAAGGCACGGGCTCTAAAGACGGCAAAACGCACATTTGCCCACACTGCGAGGGTAGAGGGCGCATAGTGCAGCAAAGAGGATTTATGAGCTTTGCACAGGAGTGTCCGTATTGCGGCGGTAGCGGCGAGACCGTTAGCGACAAGTGCGGCGAATGCGACGGCAGCGGATACAAAGAGGAGCGCCAAAACGTCAAGATAAACGTCCCTGAAGGCATCGACGACGGCATGCGTATGCGAGTAAGCGGTAAGGGTAACGTCTCCGTAGACGAGAGTAGGGGCGATTTGTACGTATATATCGAGGTTGAGCCCGACGAGCGCTTCGTGCGTCACGAAAACGACGTTTATATCGAGATTCCGGTATTTTTCACGCAAGCTATCCTGGGCGAGACGGTCACGATACCGACGCTAAAAGGCACGACCGAGCTAAAGCTGCCCGTGGGCGCAAAAGATAAGCAGCAGTTCGTATTTGACGGGCTCGGGGTAAAAAACGTAAATACCAAGCGCTACGGCAGGCTTGTAGCGCAAATCGCGATAAAAACGCCAAAAGAGCTAAACGAAGAGCAAATTTCGCTGCTACGCAAGCTACAAGAAAGCTTCGGCGTGCAAAGCGGCGAAGCGATGCATGAAGAGGAAGAAGGCATTTTTGACAAGATAAAAGGCTGGTTTAAGGGCGAAGAAGAGAGCGATAAAAAGAGCAAAAAAAAGGGCAAAAAGGCGTAAATTTAGCCTGAATTACCCGCCTATTTATTTTGATTTTGCTTTGATTTTTTAACGGCTAGGGCGATAAAAGCTTTACCGCGCAAGCTCGTTTGGGATTTAAATCCGGAGCAAATTTACGAGTCTAATTTTTTTTCGGCCGTTTCGCGTACTTAGGATTTTGACGTTTAGCGGCTTAATTTGCGTAGCGCTTGGACGGATTTGGCAGATTTACCAGCTTACTTAAATTTAGGTTTTAGCCGCCGTCTTTGCTAGCTATGGCGCGGCAAAAACCTCCCTGTTTAAGCGCGTAAATTTACCGGTTCGTATCAAAACTAATGGTCTTTTGGGGCTAAATTTAACGAACGCACGGAGGTAACGATGAGAAAAATTGTATTTTTAGTCTTTTTTACGGTTTTTGTTTTGGGTGCTGGCGAGCGCGATTTGGCAGAGGACAAAGCGCCTTGCGACGCAAATGGACTGCAAAAAAGCTGCGACGCGGGCGATTTTGAAAGCTGCGACAACTTAGGCCTTGCCTACATCGGCATCAAGCTTGAGGAGTGCGACCTGGACAAAAACTACGAAAAGGCATTTGCGTTGTTTAAAAAAGCTTGCGACGGGAAGTATGTGCGCGCGTGCGTAAATTTGGGCGTCGCATACCGCAAAGGCGAAGGGGTTAAAAAGGACGAACCAAAGGCCGTCTTGCTCTATAAAAAAGCCTGCGATAGCGGGTATTTGCTGGGTTGTGCAAATTTAGGCTCGCTTTACGAACAAGGGCTCGGCGTCAAAAAAGACGCGCAAAAAGCCGCTGAAATATGGGGCAAAGCCTGCGAGGCAAAGGACGGTATGTCTTGCTTTAATCTGGGCGTACTCTACTACAACGCAATGCTTGGCGAAAAAGACGTAACTAGCGCAAAAAACTATCTGCAAAAGGCGTGCATATACGGCTGGAAAGATGGCTGCGAAGCCGCGGAAGCGATAGAAAAAGCCGCGAAACGCTAAATTTGCCGAAGAAGACCTTGGCGGCGACGCGGAATTTAAATTTGCGCTACGTAATCGCTCGCGTAAATTTTAGGTTTAGCGCGCAAATTTGATCGCTTTTTTGCGTCAAATTTGACGGATTGACTTGCAAATAACTGCTGCCAAATTTATCCAAAAACGGCAAGCCAAAATTTACGCTTCCAAATTTAACGAAAGCAAATACGTCAAATTTAGCTCAAATTTCAGGGCAAATTTTACAAAATAAGCCCCAAATTTCATCAAATTTCACTCTCTTTTAATTGCTCGATCTTGGCCGCTACGCTCCTATTCGTGACCTTTTCGATCTCTTCGCTAGTTGCGGTCATTATCGCTTCAAAGCTACCGTAAAATTTAACTAGCTTTGCGATACTGCCCGCCGATACGCCCGCGTCTGCTAGCTTGCTAGCGCCCAGATCCTCCTTGCGCTTGGTTTTTTGATGAAAGGTGATGGCAAATCTGTGCGCCTCGTCACGAAGTCGCTGAAAAAACTGTAGCCGCCTGTCGCCTACGGGTAGCGTAAATACGCCGCCAGGAGCATAAATTTTGTCCCTAGCGGCGCCTTTTGCACGGTGGGCTTTGGCGTCTATTTTTTCTTTTGAGATGGCGAGTATATCGACGTTTGCGCCGCTGCTAGCGATGATATCCGAGGCGAGGTCTAGCAGCGCCTGGCCGCCGTCGATTAGCCAGAGATCGGGCGGACTAAGTTTGTCAAACCGTAAAGCACGCTCTGTAAGCATTTGACGCATCTGATCGTAGTCGTTTGCGTGAGAGAGGTGCATGTGGCGGTAGTGCTCCTTGGCGAAGTTTCCGTGCTCAAAGCGCACCATCGCGCCGACTGCGGCCGCGCCGAACATATGCGAGTTGTCAAAGGTCTCGATGACATGCGGCGCGCAGGCTAGGCCGAAATACTCCTTTAGCTCGTCCAAAAACGCGTCGTCGTGGGTTTTTAGGTATTTTTGGATAAAGACTTGCGCGTTTGTTAGCGCCATTTCGCAGATGCGCTTTTTCTCGCCGATTTTAGGCACGGAGATGCTAAATTTACGGCCGTGGCGAGCGGTCAATATCTCCTCCACGAGGCCTGCATCCTCAAATGCTTCTAGTGCGTAAATTTTAGCGCTCACGACGGGCGCGCCAGCTGGAAAGCTCTCTAAAACGATTTGCTTGTACGCGTCGTTTAGGTCGCCTTGCGAGCTCATTTTGGCGTTTGTGATGTTTTGATACACGCCGCTGATTTTGCCGCCGTGTACGCTAAAACGCACCGCGCAAAGCAAATTTTGCTCCGCGCCCACGGCAAAAACCTCAAAGTCCTCAAGCTTAGCTAGATCGACCTCGATTTTGACGTCTAGATCCTTGATCGCGTTGATCTTATCGCGCACGAGGGCGGCTTGCTCGTAGTTTTCGTTTTGGGCGTATTTGTTCATCAAATTTACGAGCTTTGGCAGCATAGAAAGCGGATTATTTAGCGCTGCGATCGCGCTCTCTACGACCTTGGCGTAGTCTGCTGGCGAAATTTTGCTGATGAGGGGGGCTTCCGAGTAACCTATCTGATAGGGCAGATAGGCACCCGTGGCTTTGAGCGCGCTTTTGCTTTGCACGAGCTTAAAGCTTAGCCTTAGTGCATCTAAAAGCTCACGCGCGCCGCGAAAATAGGGGCCAAAATACTTGACGTTTTTGCCTCGGACGATCTTGCGCGTGATCTCAAAGCGCGGGTAATCCTCGTCCAAATTTACGTAGATGTATGGGTAGGTCTTATCGTCGCGTAGCAAGATGTTGTATTTTGGCCTTAGCTGCTTGATGAAGGAGTTTTCCAGTATCAGCGCATCGGCTTCGCTAGGAGTCACGATATACTCGAGGTGTATGGCCTCGCTGATCATTTTGTGGATGCGCGGGCCCAGCTTGGGCGAGGGGGCGAGCGCGGGCGTAAACGAAAAGTAGCTTTTGACGCGGTTTTTTAAAATTTTAGCCTTGCCGACGTAAAGAAGCTTGCCCGCCTTGTCGAAATACTGATAAACGCCGGGCTGTGCGGGCAGCGAGCGGATCTCGTCGATTAGCAAAATTTAGCTCCCTTCTGCAAATTTACGCTTTTGCTTTGCAAGGTTAAATTTGACGCGTTTTTGCGCCGCATGGTTTTTTATAAATTAAAAGCCCTGCGCTTGCGTGCTCTGCGCCTAAATTTCGCTCTATTTTATCTTGCTTCATCTAATTCTTTGGCTAAATTTTGCTTTATAGCAAGGCGAATTTTTTCAAATCCCTCAAAAATCTGCTCGCTTTTGGCTAAATTTACAAACTCGCCTTTAGCAGGCTCCGTGTAAGTAAAAATTCGCTTTTTTTCGTATGGGTCGGTCGCTTTTTTAAATTTTAAATGCTTTGTCACAAAAAATTTAACGTCCGTTACGCGAGCGAGCCTGCCGTCAAAATTTACGCTAGAATAAATTTTTAATAAGCCTTTTAACATTTTTATACTACTATCGCTTTTTAATTCCTGAAGTCCTAGCGGATGAAACAGGGCGAAAAACAAAATACCGTTTTTCTCGTAGCAAAAGGCGATGAGCCTGCGATGATTTAGGCTTAAAAGCTGTAAAAATTCTCCGCATTCGCTACGGTTTTTTAACTCTTTATAAAAAGGATTATCAACAATATGTCGAATAATAGTCTTAGCGTCTTTCATAAGGTGATTTTAGCATTTTTTTTGTTAATTTTTATAGCAGGTTGCGGCCACAAGGGTGATCCGTTCTACGAAGCGCCGTCCGAGCCGTCAAACAGTAAAACCGAAAAGATAAATAAACTATAAATCAAGGAGAGTAAATGAAGATCGTCGGACTTTTAAGTCTGTTTTTTGCTTTAGCCTTCGGTAGCGGCGACGCTGCGGGCGAGGCTTTAAATTTAACGACTACGTGGGTGGGTATCGCGAGCCTCATAATTTTCGTCGTGGGATATTTTTTCATCGCTACGGAGGAAAATTTTCACATCGATAAGGCTAAACCGGCCATATTTATCGGTACTTTTATGTTTCTGCTTATCGGCTTTTATATGCTAGCAAACGGCCTAGACGTGCATTTGTTGCAAAATGAGGTAAACCACCTGATTTTAGAGATTTCGCAGATCGTATTTTTCCTAATGGTCGCGATGACCTATATCGAAGCGCTCATCGAGCGTGACGTGTTTAACGCGCTAAAATACAACCTCGTCTCAAAAGGCTACACATACAAAAGACTCTTTTGGCTAACGGGCGTTTTGGCGTTTTTCATTAGCCCCGTCGCCGATAACCTAACTACGGCCCTTATCCTTTCTACCGTTCTTTTAACGATAGATAAGAACAACACGAATTTCCTAGTCGCAGGCGCAATCAACATCGTCGTAGCCGCAAATGCAGGCGGCGCATGGAGTCCGTTTGGCGATATCACGACGCTAATGGCGTGGGCTGCGGGCAAGGCTCCTTTTATCGACTTTTTCGCACTTTTTCCTGCTTCTATTATCGGCTGGCTAGTTACGGCTTTCTTACTAGCGCGCATCGTACCTGCGGGCAGTCCGCATTTTGACCCTGCGACAGAGCCTAAAGTAAGCATCAAAAAAGGCGGCAAAGTCGTCATTGGACTTGGCGCATTTACGATATTTTCGGCTGTTATGATGCATCAGCTTTTCCACCTACCTGCGATGTGGGGCATGATGTTTGGCTTCTCGCTTCTTAGCATCTACACCTACATCTACAAAAAAACTAATAAAAACGAAGAGCCTATGCATGTCTTTCACTATATGTCAAAGATCGAAAACAACACGCTTTTCTTTTTCTTCGGTATCCTTGCCGCCGTCGGCGCGCTGCACTTCGTTGGATTTTTAAACTACGCCGTTTCTCTTTACGATAAATTCGGCGCCACTACCGTAAATATCGGCGTCGGCTTCCTGTCTGCTATCGTGGATAACGTCCCCGTTATGTCCGCCGTGCTAAAAGCAAATCCTATGATGGGCGCAGATGTGGGCGAAAATTTAAGCCAGTGGCTACTAGTTACATTAACTGCCGGTATCGGCGGCTCGATGATAAGTTTTGGTTCTGCTGCGGGCGTTGGCGTAATGGGTAAACTAAAGGGCATATATACATTCGGCGCGCATATGAAATACGCTTGGACCGTGGTTGCTGGCTATATCGTATCGGTCGTGATCTGGTACATACAGTTTGAAATTTTTCATTTATATTTTTAAAGGGCAATCATGAATAACACGATAATAGTTTTGGATTTTGGCTCGCAGTATACCCAGCTCATCGCTAGACGCCTGCGCGAGCAAGGCGTTTATACCGAGATTTTGCCTTTTAACGCTAAGGTCGAGGAGATCAAGGCTAAAAAACCAAAAGGCATAATCCTAAGCGGCGGTCCAGCTAGCGTTTATGCACCGGATGCGTATTTTTGCGACGAGGGCGTATTTAAGCTAAAGCTACCGATTTTGGGCATTTGCTACGGCATGCAGCTTTTGGCGCATAAATTTGGCGCAGAGGTCGCTCCGGCTTCTCACAAAGAGTACGGCAAGGCAAGCCTAAACGCTCTAAAATCCCATCCGCTTTTTACCGATACGCCTGAAAAGCAAACCGTTTGGATGAGCCACTCCGACCTCGTAAAAAACCTACCTAACGGCTTTGAGGCGATCGCGACTAGCGAAAATTCGCCTTATTGCGTGTTTGGCGACGAAAAGCGCAAATTTTACGCTCTGCAGTTTCATCCGGAGGTTCAACACAGCGAGTTTGGTACTCAAATTTTAAAAAATTTCGCCAAATATATCTGCGAGTGCGAAAGCACGTGGAACATGGGCAGTTTTGCTAAAACCCAGATCGCTAAAATCAAAGAAACGGTCGGCAACAAAAAAGTCCTTTGCGCCGTTAGCGGTGGCGTAGATAGCTCCGTTACCGCTGCGCTTTTAGCCGCCGCGATACCGCAAAATTTGATCCTGGTTTTCGTCGATAACGGACTACTTAGAACGGGCGAGCGCGAGCAGGTCGAGGCGACTTTTAGAACTAAGCTTGGGGTCGAGCTAGTTAGCATAGACGCGAGTAAAACTTTCCTAGAAAGGCTCGCTGGTATAACGGATCCAGAGAAAAAACGCAAGATAATCGGCGAAACTTTCATCGAAATTTTTGAAAAAGAGGCCAAAAAGCACGATAACGTCAAATTTTTAGCCCAAGGCACGCTCTATACCGACATCATCGAAAGCTCGGTCGTAGGCGCCGGAAAGACGATCAAAAGCCACCACAACGTGGGCGGATTGCCTGATTGGATGAGCTTTGAGCTAATCGAGCCGCTACGAGAAATCTTTAAAGACGAGGTGCGTCAGCTCGGCCTTGAGCTTGGCCTTTCGCGAGAGCTCGTGTTTCGTCATCCATTCCCGGGACCAGGCCTTGCGATCCGCATAATGGGCGAAGTAAATACGCCAAGCCTTGAGCTACTACGTAAAGCTGATGTGATCCTGCGAGACGAGCTAAAATCAAGCGGTTGGTACAACAAAACGTGGCAGGCATTTTGCGTGCTTTTAAATGTAAATTCAGTCGGCGTAATGGGCGACAATCGCACCTACGAAAACGCCGTTTGCGTGCGCGTAGTGGATGCTAGCGACGGCATGACGGCTAGCTTCTCACGCCTACCGTACGACCTGTTAGAAAACGTCTCTCGCCGCATCATAAACGAAGTAGACGGCATCAACCGCGTAGTTTACGACATCTCGAGCAAACCGCCCGCAACGATAGAGTGGGAGTAGTATAATGATTATATGCCATATAATATGAAGCTAATTTAAAATGATTAAAATATCATTAGAACATTATTCTTGTATTAGTAAAAATTACGAAAAATCTCTTAATGCAGGTTTTAAAAAAGATAATGGTATTTTTTACACAGATATAAAATTAGCAAGTCAAATTATGGAATTTTTGAGTTTGCCAAAAAAATCCATAATTCTGGATCCTTGTTGTGGAACGGGAAATTTTCTTACAGTGGCAAAAGAATTAGGGTATGAAAAAATATACGGAGCTGATATTGATAAATGTGCAATTTCGTTAGCAAAAAAAAATATAGACACAAACAACATTAGAACATTGGATACGCTTGGCAATGATGCTGAGTATATTTTGAATAAATTCAATTTATCAGAGCCGGTTGATGCAATTATTGGAAATCCGCCGTATGCACCTATTGCAAAAGATATTATGATTGATACATCTGATTACTTGTTTTTAAGAAAAGTAAAGGATTCAGGTAGTAACTTATTTATTGCTGCAATGTATAAAGCATTTGATTTGATTAAAGCAAATGGAACAATATCCTATATCATACCTAAAAACTTTCTTCACGTTGCTTCATATTCAATGTTAAGAAAAACAATCTTAAATGAGAAACAGATTGTTTCTATTTTAGATATAGGCAAGTATTTCAAAAATGTTAGGGGAGAGCAGATCGTATTAACTTTAGAAAATAGCTTTATGAATGATAATAATATTTCTATATACAAGTATGAAGATTGTGAAATTGTCAAGAAACTAGAAGTCCCTCAAAGCTTTTACAAAGATGAAATTTTATTATTTGGTAGTGAAGAAGATTTTACAATTTATAAAAAATTGGAAGGTACATATCAAAAATTTAGTGATGTGTGTACTGGATATGTAGGCAGAGGAAAGTCGAAGTCGGATAAAGCAATAGTTGGAAAGGATATACGTAAATTTTCATTTAAAAATATTGAAGTCCCTAAGAAGGGAAATAAAGTCTTTATACAGAATATTTATAGTGCTGAAGCAGGAATAATTGCAAGTTTTGCAGGAAACCTTGAAGCTGGAGAGACAGTAACTGTTTTTACTGATGGCGATGAAAAAATGTGTCGATATATATTGGGATTTTTACATTCTAATTTATGTAATTATTATTTGCTTAATTTTTGTTATAATAATTCAAAACTTACAATGCACACAGATGCAAAATACTTAAAAAAATTACCTTTAATAATAAAAGATAATACATTTTCTAAGATAATAAGCATTGTTAAATCATTAGAAAAAATTGAATATATGAGCGACAGTTGGTTTGACATGATGGAAGCTTTAAATGATTTGATATATCAGACTTATAATATATCTGAAAATGAAAGATTACACATAGATTTGCAAATGAAAAGTATACAGTCGAAGAGGTGGCATAATGATAAATGAAGAGAAAAGATGTAATAATTTAACTGGGAAAGAGTGGCTTCAAAATTCTTTTAGCATATGGAGAAATTTGACTAAGACTAAAGAAGAAAAGGATATGGGGCATCCGGCTTCATATCCTGTTTCTTTGTGCGAAAAGCTTATAAAAACTTTTTCAAAAAATGATGCTTTTATAATAGATCCGTTCAATGGAGTAGGTTCGAGCCTTGTTGCAGCACATAATCTTGACCGTAAAGCTGTTGGTATAGATTTGTCGCAGGAATTTTGTAAGGTTGCAGAACAAAGGATTGGGAATGATAAAAAAATTAGAATTATTAATGGGAATAGTTTTTCGGAATTGGATAAATTGGAAGAAAATTCATTTGATTTGTGTCTAACATCACCACCTTATTGGGACATATTAAATATGAAACGGAGTGCTGATGGGAAACAGAGCATAAACTATTCGGAAAAGTCCAATGATATGGGGAATATATCTGAATATCGTACTTTTATAAATGAATTGGGAAGATTATTTTTTAAAGTTAATAGAGTTTTGAAACCTGGGGCATATTGCTTGGTAAATGTTATGGATATTCGAAAAAAAAGTGTTTTTTACCCTCTTCATAGCGATTTGGCGACAGAATTACAAAAACAAGGGTATGTATTTGATGATATTATTATCTGGGACAGACAGCAAGACTATAATAATATGAGACCTTTAGGCTATCCATACAAATATCGCATAAATAAGGTCCATGAGTATATATTGATTTTTATAAAAAAGTAGGATGATTTGCAATGTACAATGAAGAGTTTTATAATTTTTTAGTCAGTAGCAAGCAGCGTATATTTATTGATGCTGAAGGAAGGGAAGATAAGATCAAGGCTTTCATTCAAAAGTACAATAGTAAATATAATGAATCTGTTTCTGTTGGAGATTATGGTATATGTTTACTAGGAGATGTCGATAAATGGGGAATAGAATTGAGAATATATTTTAATAATATTTCTAATATTCCTTCTTATTGGGATGGAAGAAAATATCATAACAGAAATTATAAATCAAGTGAATTTACTTATAGATTAGATGATAATCAATTAGTCTATTATTTATTTGATAATGGATATAGACTTGGATACAATTAGAATAAGGAGTTCGTTTTGAATAATAATTGAGTAAATAATATGAGAACCTTATATTAGCCCTACAAATGTCGTATAAATAAATTTTTATTAAAGTATAATAATTTTATAAAATAGGAGGATATTATGTTTACATTAAGAAGTGTTTTATCACAAAGAGGCTATGGTTATCAAACTTTTTTTACTGATAGAGCAGAGGATATCTACTTTAAAACAGTAAATGATCTTTGTTATTCAATAGGTTATATTTTGAGACATGTTCAAAGAATAGATGCAGAAATACCAGAAGAACAGATATCAGAAATCTTAAGAGTTATACCAAATTATCCGATAACAACCAGCTATACATCTGGCGGAAATGTCATGAAATGGGGTAAACAGTACCGTATATATTTTAATTCTATAAGAAATATGCCTGTTGAATTAAAAGGAAGATTACAGAATGATGATAAAATGAGACTTACAGGAAGTAGGTTTATAGAAGCGTGTTTTTATATTGGGTTTGTTCCTGGTTCTAATCAAGATAGAGATTTGATATTTGAGGTAATGAATGAGATTTTTGATGACGAAGAAATCAAATTTTTTGAATATGGATACAAAAGATAAGATTAATTATGAATGTAGAAATGGCTTATCTCTTGGGGATGATATGTGGAAATGGTGAAATTCAGAGGACATCAGTTAATACTGTAATATCTATTGAAATACCACATAAAAAATTGGAAACAGAAGAAGTTCATGATGTTAAACTTTATGTCAAGGCGAGTATTGCAGATATTAGAAATATCATTGAACCTTTGATTGGTGCAGGATTGGATTTTATTCAAAATCCTTCATCGACTATTTTGTCTTTCACTAAACCAAATACGGATTATTTAATACGCGAAATAAATAGGTTTGTTGGAAATGCTGTATCACATAATGATATATCAATCCATGAAGATATTTTTGAGTGTAGTGTGGATGAACGCAGACAATTTTTAAAAGGTTTTGCAGATGTTACAGGGTATATTAGGAGGAGTAATGCGTATTTTAATAAATATGAACATAGAGTTTATTTAGAAATACCGCATAACTGGCAAATGGTAATAGATATATGTAATTTATTGAAGTCAACCGATATTCCTGTACAAACGATTGATTGGGCACATCCTAATATGCGAGATGGAGATCTGAAAAAGTATAATGCAGGTCAAGTTAATTTTTGGAAAAAAGAACATCAAGTAAAAATATGGGCAAATGAGTTTAATCCAATTGGCTTTGGGATTATACACAAACAACAAGCATTGGATATGTTTTCGGATGAATTAATTGCTGCATATAGAAAACTTAGCAAAGACTTAAAAAAGAAAACTCATAAATACTTTTGGGAATCAAAAAGAAAACCGAATAAAACTAAACCGCCTCATCCAGGAGAAAATGATGATTTTATCCCAATAACAATTAGGGGTAAGCATTTCAACTCATGGACGGAAATAGCGAGAGAGTTGGGTTATCATGAGTAAAAGAAATGTAAAAAGTGAATTGGAATTATATTTACCAATGAAAAATTGGTTGCAAGGGTATTTGGAAGATAATTACAAAGGATATAAAATCATCACTGTAGATACCCATTCAGAAAGATTAGATAGAGTTTTAGCTAAGTATGATATAGTGAATGAACTTGCTGTTGGTTTAGATCTCCAAATAGATGTTTTAGGAATAGCAAAAAGAGGAAATACGGTAAAACTATTTTTTATTGAAGCAAAGAAAACAAACTTGACTTTAAGGGACTTAGGACAATTATGGTCATACTGTAAATTAATCGAACCTGAAGAAGCTTTTTTAATGACTTCGGCAGGATTAGGTACATTAAATAAAATACTAAACATTTTAAAGAGAGAAGATTTACTAGATTATGGAAGTGGGAAATTTATAAAAAAGATGAAAATATCTACATGGAATTTAACTTCCGAAACTCCCGACTTATCAACTATGATTCCTAAGATTTAATCTGTCAAATAGATCTAACTTTTATAAGACAGATAACCCTTATCAACAAATCCTCCGAAAATTTTCGCTACAATGACGCGTAAATTTACGAAAGGAAGAAAAATGAGTAAAATTTACAATCTAAACGCCGATACGAAAGTCGTCGCAAAAAGCGTCGTTAGCAAGAGAATTTTTGATTGCGAAAACGCTCACGTCGACGTGTTTGCTTTCGATACGGGCGAGGAGCTAGACCACGAGATGCTATTTTGCGACAGCCTTGCTTGGGTCGTAGAGGGCGGCGCGAGCCTGCACTACGGCGAAAGGCAAATGCATCTAGGTAGCGAGCAGGCCTGCCTCATAGAGAAAAAAGTGTGGCGAAAATTAATATTTAGCGAACCGACGAAATACGTCTCAATCGATTTTAAGGAGGACTTAATGATAGATCATTTACCTAAGGCGGCTATTTTTAGCCTAGTGGACGCAGTCGAATACGAAGAGGGCAAAATCGTGAGCAAAACGCTCGTCAAAAACGAAAACGGCTCGATGTCGTTGCTATCGTTTTCAAAAGACCAGCAGCTATCTACTCACGCGGCTCCGGGCGACGCGCTTTTGATCGCGCTTGACGGCGAGATGAAGCTAACTATAGGCGACGAGCATTTTGATATCAAAAAGGGCGATACCATCGTACTTCCGGGCAAAATCCCGCACGGACTAAAGATCCCGGAAAAATTTAAAATGCTGCTTATCGTGACAAAAGATAAGATGTAGAGTCTTGGGGCGCTTGCCCCGACTCGTTTAGGAAATATATGGCAAGATTTATAATAGATGATGAAAACATAAGCGTAGATAATCTAGCGACGCTAAAAAAGCTAGGAGAAAAAGATAAAATTTATATCGTAACAAACGATAGACAAAAGCTAAGCATCTCCGTTTTGGCGTGGTTTCTGGCGCGAAAAATCAAAATAAAAATCATACTTTTACAAAGCGCTCACAAGGACTATGCCGATAAAATAATTACGTTTTTAATGGGTAAACTCTCGCGCAAAAAAGACAAAATTTACATCGTCAGCAACGATAAATTTTACGACGACGTGATAGAGTTTTTTAATAAACAAGATAAAAACGGCGGCAAATTTCATAAACTCAAATTTGACTTTAGTCGCTCGCATACGGCGCAGCTCATCGAAGAAAACCGAGACGAAATCGCGATCTTGATACGAAACTCGGGCAGCCTCAGCGAGCTTCATATGAAATTTATCTCAAAATTCGGCAGCAAAAACGGCGCGGGCGTATATAACGCGCTAAAAGAGGATGCGAGGAAAATTTACAAAAAACCTCAACTAGAAAACTCGCAAAAAGGCGAAGTAAAGCGTATCGCAGCGCCAAATTCTGCAAAATCTAGGCCGGCGACGCAAGGCGACGAGCAAAAATTTGATAAGCGAGAAAAATCGAAAATCGAGTCAAATTTAAGCGACGAGGTTTTACAGGCTCAAATCGCCCAGGCAAAAGAGCAAAATTTAGAAAATCGCTCGCAAATTGCTCAAAATTCGGAGTCCAAAAAACCGCAACCTTTAGATAGCGAAAACGACGCGGCGGCAAACAAGGAGAAAAATTTACAAGAAGCCAAGGGTGTAGAGTTAAATTTAAGCGATGATCTGTGTTCTACCGAGCATCCGAGAGACGCGGAGCAAAATTTAAGTGACAAAGCTTTTAGCGAGGATCTTAAAGCGGATGAAAAAGGGCAAAATTTATCAAACAAGCGTCCGCCGCAAAAATCAAAGCAAGCTCCTACGCCGCAAAACGAAGCAAAAAATAAAGCTGAAAATACGGCAAAATCGCAGCTCTCGATCAAGATAGACGAGTCAAAAAAACAAGAGATTAGAAAAATCGCGTTTGAGAGTAAAAATTTGGGCGATTTTCACAACGGACTGGTGAAAAAATACGGCGCACAGGACGCCGGCAAGCTGTATAAAGCGCTAAAACAAAAGGCAAAAGAGTATCTAAGCAGACGCGACGCGAAATAGATTTGGCGTAGTTTTTGGCTACGGTTTTTAAAATTTAGCGTTTTGTATTTCTTAAACAAGCGGCCGATGAGACCGCGTCTAAAAGCTTTTTGGGCTTAAATTTGATCAAATTCGGCGTTTAAATTTAGCGCCGAATTCGGACGGATTTTTGGCAAAATACCGCGCGCGTCGCTACAAAATTTAGGCGCGAATAATCCGTCAAATTTGATAAAATTTGGTCGCAAAATCATAGATTTAAGGGCGAAAATGATCTATCTAGTCGGGTCAAATTTGGAATTTGAGGGCGTAAAGACGCTGGTTTTAAACGAGATCAAATTTAATAAATTTAGCGTAAATTTAGCCGAATTTGACGCGCTGGTTTTGACCTCTAAAAATTCCGTAAACGCGCTAAAATTTAATCAAATTTCGCCCGCTAGTTTGCAAATTTACTCCATCGGCGAGAGCACTAGCCGCGCGGCTAGCGAGTTTGGTTTTGCTCAAATTTACACTGCGCAAAACGCTCACGGAAACGACTTTGCCGCCGAGATTGCACCGCTTTTAAAGGGCAAAAAAACGCTATTTTTAAGAGCGTGCGAGACGGCCTCGAGCGTGGGCGAAATTTTGCGGGAAAGCGGCGTAAATTTGACGCAGATAATCGCTTACGAAAACGTTTTTAAGCCGCTTGAAAAAGAGCAAAAACCGTCCAAAAACTCGGCGATCATTTTTACCGCTCCCTCGGCGGTGCGAAATTTCATACGAAATTTCGGCTGGGATAAGAGCTATAAGGCCGTCGCTATCGGGCTTACGACGGCAAAAGAGCTGGGAAATTTTACCTCGCCCGCAGTGAGTGCTCAGCAAAATATAAATTCCTGCGTAAGCCTCGCAAAAACGCTACTTTAAGCTAAAATTTTATATAATAGCCCTGCCTGAGTGATTTGGCAGCGTATTTTTATAGGGTCCAACACATTAGTTTCGGCGAAGATGTGCGGCGACCGTGCGACGCGGCTTCGTTTGAGCGTGCGAGCGCGAGAAGTTGCGACCTAAAGGAACCGCCTATTTGCAAGGTTGGCTTTGAATTTTCGGGCCACTTATATGCGCACCGCTCACTTGGGTTTTTATTTTTGGAGAAATTATGAAAATTTTGATAATCGGAAGCGGCGGGCGCGAGTACTCCATAGCTCTAAAACTTCAAGAATCCCGCAAACACGAGCTTTTCTTTGCTCCGGGCAACGGAGCTACCTCAAAGCTCGGCACGAATCTAAACCCCAAAGACTATAATCAGCTCGCAGAATTTGCTAAGACCGAGCAGATAGAACTAACGATCGTCGGTCCCGAAGCGCCGCTAAGTGACGGAGTCGTGGATATCTTTAAGGCGCGAAATTTAAATATTTTCGGACCGAGCAAGGCTGCGGCTAGGCTCGAGGGTAGCAAGGCTTTTATGAAGGACTTTTTAGCTAGAAATACTATCCGAACTGCGGCCTATCTAAATACCGATAATTACGACGCTGCGGCTAAATTTATCGACTCTCTTGCTGCTCCGGTCGTTGTTAAGGCTGACGGACTGTGCGCGGGCAAAGGCGTGATAATCGCGCAAAGCAGCGAGGAAGCAAAGGCTGCGGCTAAGGGTATGCTAAGCGGAGAGAGCTTCGGCGAGGCGGGCAAACTCGTGGTCGTGGAGGAGTTTTTAGACGGATTTGAGCTTAGTTTTTTTGCGATTTGCGACGGCGAAAATTTCGTGAGCCTGCCCGTAGCGCAGGATCATAAGCGCCTAAAAGATAACGACGAAGGACCAAATACCGGCGGTATGGGTGCCTACGCTCCTAGTCCGCTAGCAAGCCCCGAGCTAATAAAACAGGTCGAAGAAGAGGTCGTAAAACCGACTCTAAAAGGCATGAAGGCCGAAGGAAATCCTTTTTGCGGCGTTCTTTTCGTGGGGCTTATGGTGGTTAAAGGCGTGCCGTACGTGCTTGAGTTTAACGTGCGTTTCGGCGATCCTGAGTGCGAAGTGCTAATGCCGTTAATCGACGGCGATTTGGGCGAAATTTTACTAAATGCGGCAAAAGGCGATCTAAAACCCGTGAAGCTAAAAGACGAATTTGCGGTCGGAGTCGTGATGGCCGGTAAAAATTATCCTTTTTCAAGCTCGCCTAGGGCCAAAATCAGCGTAAAAAACGTACCTGAAAACTCGCACATAGCATTTGCCGGCGTGAGCGAACAGGGCGGCGAGATATATGCCGACGGTGGACGAGTGCTCGTGTGTGTGGGGCTTGGCAAAAGTATAAAACAAGCGCAACAAAAGGCCTATGAGCTTTGCGAAAACGTAGAATTTGACGGCGCGCAGTACCGAAAAGATATCGCCTGGCAAATGCTAAAAGGGCACGAATGAGCAGAAGCGTCATCGACAGACTCGAAAACGAAAATATCACGCTCGCTAGCGTCGGCAAAAGAGCCGTCGCGTGGGGGATAGATAAATTTTTACTTTCGGCGTTATTTTTCGTGATTTATTACGATAAATTTGACGGAATAGACTTTGAGCAAACCGTCGTTTTGCTTGCGAATTTAACCCTTCAAATCGTTTTGCTAGACGTGATTTATCAGACTTTTTTTACGTGGTACTGTGGCGCGACGATGGGCAAAATAGCTATGAAAATCGTCTGCGTAGACGTAAATTTGCTCGATAAACCGAGCTTTTTAAACTCCTTAGTCCGCGCCTTTATGCGTATCGTTAGCGAAAACTTGTGCTTTCTTGGTTTTGCATGGGCGTTTTCAAATCCATTATTTCAAACGTGGCAAGATAAGGCCGCGAAAACGGTAGTTATAGATGTTTACTAGAATTTTTTCGTTACTAATGTTTGGGGCTTTTAGTTGCTTTGCGGCTCAAAATTTCGAGCTTCTGGCCGATGACGTAAAACGCGACAATGGCGTTGTTACGGCGGATAAAAACGTACTTGTTTATTCGCAGGATTATTTGATGAGCGCGGATAGGGCCGTTTACGATCAGCAAAAAGAAATTTTGGAGCTTTTCGGTAACGTAAATTTGATAAGAAATAAAGACGAAATCTCGCGCTGCTCGTACGCAAAGATCGACCTAAATAGCAAAGACAGCAACTACGAGACGCTATTTATGATGAACCGCGACATGGAAGTCTGGATGCAAAGCGACGAGAGCAATAGCACTTCTAAATTTTACGAGGTAAATGGCGCGGTCGTATCAAGCTGTAACGTCCAAGACCCTGATTGGAAGATCAAATTTAGCAGCGGCAAGCTAAACCGTGAGAGTAAATTTTTGCACCTTTATAATCCCGTATTTTACGTCGGAAACGTCCCGGTGTTTTATCTGCCGTATTTTGGCTTTTCCACCGATACGCGCAGACGTACCGGACTTTTGCCGCCGGAGCTTGGCTACGGCAAAAACGACGGATTTTACTACAAACAACCGATCTACATCGCCGAATACGACAGCTGGGACTTGCAGTTTGATCCGCAAATTCGAACTAGACGCGGCACGGGTATCTACGGTACGTTTAGATTTGCCGATTCGCCGTATTCCAGAGGCTCGGTGACGCTAGGCGCGTTTAGAGATACCGAGGGTTATCGCCAAAGACAGATCGAGAAAAACTCGCTAAGACTTCCGCTAAAAAATAAAACGCATAAAGGCGCTGAGGTCAAATACGAGCGCGACAGGCTCGTTAAGCACCTCATAAGCGAGGATTTGCAGGAGGGATTGTGGCTTGATGCTACGGCGCTAAACGATATCGACTATATAAATTTGAAAAAGCGCGGCGCTGGTAGCGACGACAATCCTCTCGTAACCTCAAAGCTAAACTATTTTCTAAGTAGCGATAAGCACTATTTTGGCGCATATGCGAGATATTATGTAAATACCTCAAAAATCGGTAGCCCAAACGAAAACAAAGATACGCTCCAAGAGTATCCAAGCTTTCAGTATCATAAATTTACCGATAGCTTTATCTTGCCTAACGTGCTTTACTCGGTTGATTTAAGCTCGCATAACTATACGAGAAGAATCGGCGTAAAAGCGACGCAGTATGAGTTTAATCTGCCGGTTTCTTTTCACCTACCTTTGGCGGACGATTATCTTAAATTTTCTTACTATCACTATCTATATGCCACTCACGTGGATTACGCAAAGAAAATGTACCGCCCGACCGGAGATGAGGATAGAAGCGCAAACTATATAGAAAACTATCACAAATTCTCGCTTTATACGGATCTGGCTAAAGCTTACGAGAGCTTTTATCATAGCGTGAATTTAGGCGTCGACTACGTCGTAAAAGCCTACAATGAGGGCGATCTGCCCGATAAATACGAAACTGCCGAGGACGACGGCAACGTATACGTCTACGATACGCTCGGACGAAAATACCAAAGCTTTATAAATCCGCAGCATACTAGAGACGAGATTTCAGCCAGAGCGACGCAGTATTTCTTTAACGAAAACGGAAGAAAATTTTTACGACATACGATTTCGCAGGGGTATTATACGAAAGAGAACAAGCGCTCGAATTTGAAAAATATAATCGGCTGGTATCCGCTGGCAAATTTATCTTTTTATAACAGACTCGAGTATTCTTACGACAATAAATATTTTGAAAAAATTCAAAGCGGAGCTAGCTATACGCACGATAAATTCGGCGCTAGCCTCTGGCACACGATGCAAAGGAAAAACTCGCAAGAAAAGCAAAACTATCTACACCTAAACGGTTACGTCGAGCTTCCGCACAACTATAGGCTTTTTGGCGGTTCGCAGTACGACCTCGAGCGAGACTACAACAAGCAATGGCAGCTAGGCGTCTCTCACCGCAGAAAGTGCTGGAATTATACATTCGTATACGAAGAGGAGCTAGAGCCTACTACGACCACGAGCGGAACGGCTGCAAAGAAATCAAGAGGCGTTTATTTCTTTATAAATTTCTATCCGATGGGTGGCGTGCATTACGACTTTTCGGTAGGTCAGACGCAGGGTAGCTGATGAGCGGCTACGAGGATTTGGTCTTTGAAAACCAGCTCGAGGCGGCCGAAAAACTGCTTGAAATTTTGCCCAAAAAAGAGCTAGCCGCGGGCGAATATCTAATGATATGCGGCTCTATAGACTCGATTATCATGGTCGATAGCGTAGCTCGCGGGCTAAATTTGAGCTATGAGATTTTATTTTGCGAGCGTATTTTTGCGCCCAATAACCCCGAATGCGAGATCGCTATGGTTAGCGAAAAGGATGACGTCGTGCTAAACAACGAGCTGATTAAGAGCTTTGGCATTAGCTACGACTTCGTCTACGGCGAGGCTGACCGCAAGTACGACGAAAAAATCCTAAAAAACGTCTATAAATTTAGAAAAGGCAATCTCATCGGCGATCTAAAGGATAGAAATATCTTGCTCATCGACGAGGGTTGCGAGACGGGACTCACGGCGCTAACCTGCCTAAAAACGCTTATGCGCGAGCGGGTAAAATCAGTCACCTACGCTACGCCGCTCATCGCTACCGACGTAGCCGCGGCTATCGCGCCGCTGGTGGATGAAATTTACGCCGTGCATAAGATCGCAAATTTTATCGAAGTGGATTTTTACTACAAAAACAAAATCGAGCCAAAACCCGAAACCGTGCTTTCCATATTAGAGGAGAGTCCGTTTTATATACCATTACAAAAACAAGGAGACGTCAGGGCATGCAGTATTCAATAGAAGTCAATAATCAAGTCGAAATTTACGATATAAACAAGGTCGCCAAGCAAGCTAGCGGCGCGGCGCTTTTGCGCGTAAAAAATACCGTCGTTTTGGCCACCGTCGCTCGCGAAGATACGCAAGTTAGCGAGGATTTTTTACCGCTAACGGTGCAGTACATCGAAAAAAGCTACGCGGCAGGCAAGATCCCGGGCGGCTACGTAAAAAGAGAAACAAAGCCCGGAGATTTTGAGACGCTAACTTCGCGCATCATCGACCGCTCATTACGTCCGCTTTTTCCAAAAGGCTACGCGTATCCGACGCAAATCGTCGTGATGGTGTTATCTTGCGATCCTGAGGTCGATCTGCAAATCGTCGCTCTAAATGCAGCCTCAGTCGCGCTTTATCTTAGCGACATCCCCGTAAATGCGCCAGTTTGCGGCGTACGCGTGGGGTATATAGATAATAAATTCGTGATAAACCCTAGCAACTCCGAGCTAAAAACTTCAGCGCTCGATCTTTACGTAGCGGGCGTTAAAGACGAGCTTTTGATGATAGAGATGAGAAGTATCCCGACCGAAAAAGACGAGATAGTGCCTATCGCGCTTGATCCTATGATGGATCCGAATTTAAGCGGCGCTATAGCGATGCAGGATATGAACGAATTTAGCGAAGACCTCATCGTAGAGGCGATCGCGCAGGCGGGCAAAGCCATACTTCGCGCCTCAAACGCTTATGAAGAAGCATTTAGCCAGCATAAAAAAGAAGACGTGCAGCTAGAGCTAAAACCGGAGATCGAAAACGAGAGCGTCGCGGTTTATCTAAACGAATTTTATAAAAATGACGTAAAAGCCGCGATAAATCAGATGGCTAAAAGCGAGCGTGCTAGCGAACTAACCAAGATCGCTAAGCAAATTTTGACCGACGAAGTAGCTCAAAAAGAGGGCTGGGGGGAGGAGGTCGTCTCTAACGTCCTAGCTAAATTTAAGAAAAAAATCGTCCGCGAGCAGATCATAAACGAGGGCGTTCGCGCCGATGGCAGAGGGCTTAAAGAGGTTCGCCCGATTAGCATCGAGACCAATATCCTGCCAAACGCTCACGGCAGCTGCCTCTTTACCCGCGGCCAGACGCAGGCTCTCGTAGTAGCCACTCTAGGCACCGACGGCGATGCGCAGATGTATGATATGCTAACGGAAAAAGGCGCTGTGACGGATAAATTTATGTTTAACTACAACTTCCCCGGCTTTAGCGTCGGCGAAGCTAGCCCGCTAAAGGCTCCGGGTAGACGCGAGCTGGGTCACGGCAATCTCGCTAAACGCGCGCTTGCGCCAAGCATCGACGTCAATTCGCCTTACACGATCAGACTCGTGTCCGAAATTTTAGAAAGTAACGGCTCAAGCTCGATGGCTAGCGTTTGCGGCGGCTCTTTAGCGCTAAGGGCTGCGGGCGTCGATACGCCAAAACTAGTCGCGGGCGTTGCGATGGGGCTAATTTTCGAAGGCGATAAGCATGCCGTACTAACCGACATCATGGGGTTAGAGGATCACGACGGCGATATGGACTTTAAAGTCGCAGGTAGCAAAGACGGCATAACTGCGCTTCAGATGGATATAAAGCTAGGCGGTATCAGCCTTGATGTACTAAAAGAGGCACTTTTGCAGGCGCGCGAGGGCAGGCTGCATATATTAAATTTGATGGAAAAAGCAAACGAAAATATCTCCGTAAACGAAGACATATTGCCTAAACTAGAGCTTTTTAGCGTTGATCCGGGCAAGATCGTGGACATCATCGGACAAGCTGGCAAAACGATAAAAGAGATCATCGAAAAATTTGACGTCGCCATCGACCTCGACCGCGAAAAAGGCGAGGTAAAGATCGCCGGCGCGCAAAAATCAAGCGTAGATGCGGCTAAAGACTACATCATACAAATCGTCTCAAAAGACGGCGGCAAGGGCTTTGGCGGTAAAAGAGGCGGCAAAGACGGCAAGCCTCACAAGACGCCTGAATTTAATATCGGAGACGAATTTGAGGGCGAAGTAAAGAGCGTGGTAGAATTTGGCGCCTTTATCGGGCTTCCGGGCGGCGTAGACGGACTTTTACACATCTCAAAGATCAAAACGCCACTAAAAGCCGGCGATAAGGTCAAAGTAAAAATCAGCGAGCAAAAAGGGCACAAAATCTCCCTTTCTTTGGCGCAATAAATTTAAAGGAGAACCGATGCAGTATAAAAAAATATTCTTCCCTATAGGTGCCGGCGACGATGTCAAAGAGCGTATAAAAGGGGCTTTGCTAGTGGCTAAATACTTTAGCGGACACATCGAAATTTTAGCCTGCCAGCTCGATCCTAGCGTCGTTTATAATATGAAAATGACGCTTCGAGGCGGCGTGCTTTACGAGGAGTTTTTAAAGGCTGCTAAGGCTGATTTGGGGCTTGAGCACGAGCAAAATGAGGCTATTTTTAATAAGCTTTGCGCCGAGCTTGGCGTACGCGTCAGCGATACTCCGATAAAAGGCGAGGCGAGCGCGAAATTTATAACCAAAAGCGGCAAAAGAAGCCTAATCGTCGAGCAAGAGTCTAAATTTTGCGATATGGTCGTAGCAGCCGTACCGCTTGACGGCAAGATCACGGGTACGTTTGAAGCGGCGGTACTAAAAAGCGGTAAAAACGTTATCGCGATCCCTAGAAAACTTACTAAATTTAGCGCGGAAAATATCCTGGTAAGCTGGACCGGTACGCCTGAGAGCTCGCGCGCCATTACCAGCTCGCTACCGCTTTTAAAAGAGGCTAAGCGCGTAAAGTGCATCACTTCAAAGGCAAATTTGGGCGATCAAAGTGAGGCTAGCTTAAAGAGGCTGGACGAATACTTCGCGCTGCACGGCATAAATGCGGATTTTGAGGTCGTAGGAACTTTTTCGGTCCCGGGCGAACCGCTTTTAAAAGCCGCGACGGACGGAAATTTCGACCTAATCGTAGCGGCTAGATATGCAGAAAACGGCTTTAGGGAGATTTTCTTAGGCGGTACGACCAAGTACTTCTTACAAAATACCACGATACCGGTATTTATGTAAGGTAAAATCGGAGCTAAATTTATGGCTTAAATTTAGCTCCAAAATCTAAATTTAGCTTGAAGCAGGGCTAAAATATCGTAATCCAAGAGATAACATACTAAATTCGACTCCAAATAAAGCATAACTATTGAGGCTTATTACTAAGCGAAGTCCAAAATTATCGCTAAATTACGGTTTATGGTTTTTAATGAGGTTTAAAAATCGGACATAATTGGAAATCAGCCAAGATATATTAAATAATCATAATAATATTTTAGAAGGCGGCTTTTAGATTATACTTACAAGTACTGACTAAAATTTGGTTAGTCAGTAAATTTGGTCAGTTAGCTGGTGGTTTTTTGATAGATTTTCCGTCGATGGGTTTGATATATTTGGCTATTTTGGGGATTTTTATGGTGCGACCTGCGGGGTTTGTAAAGCCGCTTGAAGCCCCTAAAATAGGTTATTCGCGAAAAATCAGTCACAATATGTGGGCGTCTGACTTAGCAATTTAAGAAAATTCAAAAAATCAAGGGGAAAAATAGGAAAATCGGGGATAAACTTAAGCCTTTTCGGGTTACTTTTTTAAACGATTTCTAAACGTTTAAGTTTTTAAGCTTAAGCGACCGCTTTTTCTAATTTTTCTAACAGTCTTGGCTTTTATGCTTGAAATATTATCTCTTTTTAAAGAAAATGTCAAGCTCTTAGGCTTACGGCAGGCTAACAAAGCCCGCAAGCTCGCTATTCACACAGCTAGGGGCTAAAGGGAACGTATGAAAAAAGGCTACTCTCTTTGATTAGAATAGCCTAATAAACTTCAAAATGAGTTATTTGACGTAGTAGAGTTTAGCTATCTTCTAAACTTCAATGTATCGTATTTTACGGGGCTAGCTTAACGCTAGATATATAATCCTCTAATCTTAACACGCGAGGGAACCGAGCGTGGGATAAATATTTCTTTCCGCTTTGTGGTTTGATGCGTGTTGGGATTGTCTTGTTTTGGTTGAACGCTTTCTTAGTTGCGTTGTTTTGGTTTAGACAATCGCTAGCTCATAGCTAGATAATGAGGGTATTCTAGCCGGATTTGCTCCAAAAGTCAAGGCTTATAGCCAAACTTTACACGCGCGCGTACGCGATATGTATATTAATTAAGAAAACGCGCAAAAAGTGCTCGCAAGCCCGTATTTTAGGCGCGCGCACATTTTGTTTTTTCGTTTTCAGGCTAACCCATTTCCAGCTCGTCTTTTTTCTTTTTCAACGCCGTTTGCCGCGCGTCGTCTTCTTGCTGCTTGACCGATTTTGTCTTGACTTCTTCGTATTTTATAGCCATTTCAGCCTGTTGGCGCTTTTGTTCGCGTTCTAGCTCGCGCTCGCGCTCGCGATGGATAGCGTCGGCGGGGTCGTAACTAGCGGCTCGGCGAAAACTATCTATCGTTAATTGTCTGTGCGGCGGTATGTCCCACCCGCTCTTTTCGTAGCTATCTAGGCGTTGCAAAATACCCATAGAGAGCATTTTTTTCTCTACTTCACCGTCCGTTTTTTTCCATTTTTCTATTTCGTCCGTGATTTCCGCCCACGGGTCGCGGAATGGCTCGGGTTCAGGTTCGATTTTCTCGGGCTCGTATCTCGGGCGGTCGTCGTAGGTTTTGCGCTCGTAGTCGTCAAATCTGCGGCGGGGTTCGATTTGCGGGCGCGAATAGCCGTATATGCCTAGATTGTCGTCTTTTTTTATCGGCTCGGGTTCGGGTTTTACGGGCTTAGGCTCGGGCTCGATTTTCTCGGGTTTAGGCTCAATTTTTTCGGGTTTTTGCTCGTCGATTATGTCGAATATGTCGAGCGTTTGCGGCGCGGTTTGGCGGGCGGCCTCTTTTTCGGCCTCTAGCTCCTTTTGTTTTTGGCGTTTTTGTCCGTCAACTCCTCGATTTTCTTGTTTAGCTCTTTGATTTGCGCGGCTTGCCGCTTTATGGTTTCCGCGTCTTTTTCTTGGGTCTGTTTTTGCTCGTCTATCGTCTTTTTAAGGTCTTTTATCTCGTCCTTGAGCTTTTGTATATCCTCGATTCTCTCGCGGTTTTGCGCCTCTTGTTCGGCGTATTCGGCACGCCCCGCGCCTTTTTCGCGCAAAATGGCGCGTTCCGCGAGGTTCAGGATTCTGTTTTCTTCGTCCAGCTCGCGTAGTTCGTTTTTTAGCTTGCGGATTTCCTCGGAGAATTCGCGGAGCTCGGCTCGCAGGTCGCGGTTTTCGATTCTTTTTTGGGCTTGCTCGGTTCGCGCTATATGTGAAAATCTGCCCTCTACAACTGCTTTTATGTCCTCGCGTATTTCGGCGTTCGGGGCGTGCAAAATCGCCAATTCTATGAGCTCTTGCCTTTTGTCTACGGGTAGGTTATTGTAGACATTTTGGATTTTTTCCACGATTTTGACGTGGTCGTTCGTCGTGTCGTTTTTTACGAGATTTATCGCGCGTTGGAGATTTTCGCTCACTTTATATACGTTGAGGGTGTTTTGTAATTTTAGCTCCCGCGCTTCCGTCCTAGTCAATAGGAAAATAGCGAGTTGCGAAACGCTACCAAAAAGCCGAAAAATCGAGGCTAACGAGCCCTTCGCCTGCTCGACGAGTAGATTTCCGTTCGGGTTCGGGTAGCCGAGCAAATCCGTTGAAATATCGTGCCACGCGATGAAGGCGCGGTTGGCGGTTTTGAGCGTTTCCCAGTCCACCTTGTCGTTTAAAAATTGCTCGTTCCTTCGGCGAGCGGCCATAATCTCGGGGATTTTGCGCTCCCACTCCTCGCGTTTTGCCTCTCTCTCGGCTTGCTTGCGTTCCCATTCGGCTTGTCTTTCTTGCCACGCTTTGTTGTTTGCCTCTAATTTGGCTTCCCATTCTTTATTTTGCGCCCTTTCCGCGCGCTCGGCTTGCTTGCGGGCTTTGTAGCTATGCATATTTTCGTGTTTTGCGCCAGTTTCGCGGGCTGAACGGCCGCGCTCCATTTGGAGTTCGTCCGCGACTAGGTCTTGTATCTCCTCGAAAAACTCGGTCTGGCCGTAATGCTTCGTCGACAAAGACAGCCCCGTTTTCGGGTCGCGGGCATAGAATAGGATATGCGCGTGTATGTTCTGAATGAAGTCGCCGTCGTCGCTCACGTGCCCTTCGTCCCGGTGTATCGCGATTTGGGCGGCCTTGTAACCCGTTTTTTGCTCTAGTTTTTTCACGAGTTTTCGGACATCTTTCATAGTATGGTTTTCTCTTAGATTCACGACCGCTTCCCAAACCTTGCTGGTCTCTTTTACCGGGCTTCGGCGGCCGCCGTGAGTTTTGGCGTAATTTACGTCCGCTTGCTGGTCCCATTTTTGGATTTTTTTTATCGCGGCCAAAGCGGAGCAAGAGCATTCATTTTTTTCTGCCAATTCGGCGTGTGAACTTTTGGGGGCAAAAGCCTCTCTGGCGTTGTGGAATGCGGCCACTTTCATATTGGCTTTTTGGAAGTTAATTGAGGCCTTTGCGTTATTATCTTTTATTTTCATTTTTATAGCCTTTAATTGTAGTGAGAAAAATAAGTGATTTCGTCTTTCTTTTTCCGCTCCCTCGTGGGGCGGAAAAACATACTAGGGGCAATTTTGCCCCAATAGTATGCATACTGTTTGGTCGGATTCTCCGACCGCAGTATGGTTTCTCACACCGCAAGGGTGTGGGAAACGGACGAGGCGTACGGCTCTTCGCTTGCGCCCTCGAACTCGTCGTCCGAGTCGGTTATGTCGGGGGCATTTACGTCCGAAACGAGCTCTAATTCCTTATAGATTTTATCTCTAGTTTCGATTAGGTTTTCGAGCTTAATTTTCGTCGCTCGGATTTGCTTGTCTATGTTTTGCGCCGTAGTTACTTTTTTCACTAGGTCGCGAAGCGCCTTTGCGTTGCGTCTTTTTAGCTCGTTTGCTATCTTTTCGTCAGTTAGCATTTTTTAGTCTCCTTTATTTGGTTAAATTTTTTCTTTGATTTAATATAATTATAGTGAGACGATGACTTATTTGTATGGGTTTAAACGACTTAGAAAACGGCTTAGACTGTGACTTGCCCTAATATGGGCTATTTGCGCCCCGTTAGGGGCTAAATTTTTTTGTTTTTTTTGCCTCCTTTTTTACGTTATTTTTGGCGGCGGTTCGCTTGTTGCGGCCGTTATGGATTCAAAATCGAGGCTCATAAAAAAAGTTTCATCATACGAGCCGCCCTCATTTTCTATTTTTTGGGCTTTTTGTGATTTCCAGACTAGCGCGAGCTTCATCATCTGCTTTTTGCTCCGCATTTTTCGGCATTTGCGCTTTATTACGGCGACTTCTTCGGCCGATACACTGATGTTTTTGCCCGAAATATGGAGCTTTTCGCCGTTTGCGGCGCGTAAATGTACGTTGAGCGCGGATTTTTTGGGATTTTTGGCGATTTTTATTTGCCCGTCCTCGCCTATCTCGCCGATTTTTAGGCGTTTAGCTTCCGCCGTCTCTTTGGCTCGCGCGTGCGTAGTTTTTGCTCGCGCTTGGGCTTTGTTTTCGGCTTCTGATGTCGGATATAGGACAAAATCAAACAACGTCACGGCGTCTTGCCTAAGCGCCGTATGGGCTTTGCGGCGTTTCCCCGTGCGATGTTTTCGGCCGTATTCGTCGATTTTCGTCATTAGCTCTCGCAATTTTTGGGCGGTTTCCTTGAAATTACGCGTCATCTGCGTATTTTGGGCGTACCTGATTTTTTTCTCGGCCTGCACCCCCTTGATTTTCGCGCATTCGTAGCGTTTGCCGTCCTCTGCGTATTTTGTCTTGCGGCCTAAATCGAGCTTCACGCGGCGCGAGTGCGTGAGCTGCTTCAAAAGGTAGGCCGTGCGCGGGGTTCGCGAGATAGCCTCCCCGCCGCCTAGGTATTCGGCTATTTTCTCGCTTACGCGTCCCTTTAGGGCTTGGGGAATAAACGCGATTGCGTGCGCGTGCGGGCTTCCGTTCTCGTGCTTTTCATACACCCAGCATATTTGGCACGCGGCGTTTAGCGAGTCGAGAAACGTCAAAAGCTCGCGGATAGATTGCGCCAAATGCTCGGCTATTTGGGGATTTGTATGTCGGCCGCCTTTCATTTGCTCCATTCGCGTATTTTTAGCGGTCAGGGTTATCCCGACCGCGCTAAACCCTAATCGGCGCAAAAGCGGCGCTATGCTTATTTTTTTAGAGACTACGGCGGGGGCAGAGGCCGTAGCCTCTCGTAATTGCTTTGTTTCTAGGACTTCGACTGCTTTTTCAGTGGTTACCGGTGCGGGGGCGTGTATAGCGAAACTCATTTATCGACGTTTCCCGCAGCGATGGGCTCTGATTGCGTTTTTTAAGTGCAGTTTAACCAAAACTGCACTATAATTTCGTCGTTCCGCGAGGAATGGCCGTTGGTTTTTCGACGGTCTTGGCTTCTTTTTTATCCTCATAATTTTAACCCCAAAACAGTTTCAGCATAGTTAAACCACCAGCTTAAAACCTTTCTCGTCACGTGCTCGCTCGTAGATTTATTATACGAAGCCTCTACTTTAGTTTTGCTCTTATTTTTTAGTACTTTGTGGCTCAGCGCACGCTCTACCTCGTAGTCCATTAGCCCGTTATGCGGCATATGATGATTTGCTTGCGTCGTAATTATTTTTCTAAACGAATGGAATACGAGATGTTGCGCTGTTCTCGGCCTTATTTCCTTAATCGGACATCTATGCAACGCTTTAGCCAGCGTGCCGTCCGAGAGAGGCGTGCCCATTCGTGACGGAAACGCGAGGCCGCCGCAATTTGCGTCTATTTTTTCTTGAAGCCAGAACCCAAGCTTTTTGGGTAGACCGATGTATTCATCGCCGTTCTCTTTGACCTTCATTTCTATATCCGTAAAATGCAGGTAATATTCGCCATTATCGTCAATTTTTAGGTTTTCGCCCGTCAAAAATCGGACGTTTTCGGCTCTCAAACCCGTACAAAAGCCGAACACAAGGGCATTTCGGACGCTTTCTAGTTCAGGATATTTGCTGACGTAGATGGCGAGGGTTTTTAAATCGTCCACAGACCTTTCCTCTATCCACGGAAAGCCATAAGACTTCGGGACAGCCATATCGCTCAATAAAGTTTCCTTCGGTTCAAAAATCGGCTCGGAAATGAATTTTCGCCTTTTCGCAAACGCAAAAAACATAGAGCAAAAGCTCGAAAAATCCCGCAGAGCCGCGAAAAGCTCACGGTTATATAAGCTTTGTGCGATGGGCTGAAGGTGCTTTTCTTTGTCTATAGTTTTTATACTTAGTTCGTGCAAAGGCTTTATTTTGCGGAATATTTCGTATTTTTTCTTCAACGTTCGCGGCGACCAAGCGGCTTTTTGAGCTTCGACGTATTTTTCATAAACGTGAGCTACGGTTATCTTTAATTTTTGCGGGTTTTGCGGGTCGAGACGCTTATTTCTGATTTCTTGAAGCTTCTTTAGCGCGTCTTTATAGCTCGTTGTGTAGCAAGAGCCTATTTTTTCCACGATTGAGCCGCCGCGCACGAAATAATACTCTCTGACGTATTTCTTGGGTTTTTTGATAAATCTAACGGCTAATCCGTCGGGGGTCAACGTCTGCCTTAACGTCTTTTTCTCGAAAGGAAGACGATATTCTCGTAGGTATTTGTCGGGGTCTACCCGAAACTGCGGGGCTTTGCTAATTAGCGGAAGCATTTGTGTTGCCATTTTGCAATCCTTTTTTATGAATTTTCATAACTAATTATACTTGCAGGACTGCTTATTTTTTGAATTTTGACAAATATGACTAAATTTTATCAAGTCAGATAAAAATAGTCACGTAGCTTGCCGTTCGGCCGGTGTTTATCGTAGCTGTTTTTTTCGAGAGGACCTATTTTTGGGAGTTTGCGCTAGGCTGTTGAGCGTAGGCAAGGTATATGGTGCGACCTGCGAGATTTGAACTCGCACACCCTTCGGCACTACCACCTCAAAGTAGCGTGTCTACCGTTCCACCAAGGTCGCACGTAGATTAAAAAACAAAAGAGCGGGACGAACCCGCCCGATATTAAAACATTGGATTTGCGTAAAGAACGATTAGCGCGATAACTAGCGCGTAGATAACTTGCGCTTCGATCATCGCAAGAGCAACGAACATCGTCGTAGTTAGCTTGCTGCCCACGCCTGGATTTCTAGCCGTGCCTGAGATTGTCGCAGAGGCGGTATTTCCCATACCGATAGCGCCGCCAAGAGCCGCTAGGCCTAGACCGACTGCTGCCGCAAGAACGGAGTAAGATCTTAGCATCTCGCCGTCGCCCGCAAACGCAAAGCTAGCAAGAGCCATCATTAAAAAAACAACTTTTTTCATAAAGTCTCCTTGTAAATTTAAGCCATTTCGGATCAGACCCCTACTTTGAAGCTTTTAGAGCGCATTTTATAAAAATTTAGCTTTGAGTTACTTAAAATAGAAAAAATTTTTCATAAATTTTCCGTTCGTCAAATTTGCTGCCGAGTAGTGCTACAAATTTACAAAAAATTTCAGCCGTGTTTCGTTTTTCTACGAATTTATTTAAAAATTAGAATTTTAAAAGCTTTTTTATGCTAGCCTCGCTTCTGAAATTTTAAATACTAAGGTTAAAATTGGCGCAGGATAAATTTTCAAAAATCGGCTTTATCTTAGCCGTCGCAGGCTCTGCGGTGGGGCTTGGAAACGCGTGGAAATTCCCGTATTTAGTCGGTCAAAATGGCGGTTCGGCCTTCGTGCTTTTGTATCTTTTTATGACTTTTTTCGTCGGACTTGCGATATTTTTCGGCGAGATAGCTATCGGTAAGCTTTCGGAGTCTGACCCCGTAAATGCCTTTAAAAAGCTTGCTTTAAAGCGCAAAGAAACGTGGAAATTTGCGGGTTTTACGATGATAGGAGCGATCATAATTGCCGCTTTTTACACGGTCATCATCGGATGGATACTAAAATACGCAGTAATGGTAATAACAGAACTTCCAAAAGACGTCGAAGCTTCAAAGGAAATTTTCGGAAATTTCTACTCTAACGACGCCGCGTCTCAAATTTTTTACTTTACGATCGTGTTTTTCCTCTGTATTTTTATCGTATCAAAGGGCATAAAAAGCGGCATAGAGCGCGTAAACGTCTGGATGATGCCCTCGCTTCTTATCTTGCTTATCATCATGCTTGGCTACTCGTTTACGATGGACGGCTTCGTGCAGTCGGCTAAATTTTTGCTGGTTCCCGATTTTTCAAAACTAGGCGTGAGCAGCGTTCTAACCGCGCTTGGGCTGGCGTTTTTTACGCTATCTCTTGGCGTCGGCGTTATCATCGTTTACTCTGCATCCTTGCCCGATAATACGAATCTCGTTAGCTCCTCGATCGTCATCGTCGTGATAAACGTCGTGATGGGCATTTTGATGGGGCTTGTTATCTTTACTTTCGTGTTTGAGTTCGGCGCGACGCCTAGTCAGGGCGCTGGACTCGTATTTATCTCGCTACCTACGCTGTTTGCCAAGCTGGGCGCGCTCGGACACGTGCTTGCGTTTGCGTTTTTTTCGGCTCTGCTTTTTGCCGGCATTACCTCGGCTATCTCGATGCTAGAGCCTTTCACGCACTATCTCATCCGAGAATTCGGCCTTTCTCGTAAAAAATCCCTCGCGCTAATCGGCGTTTTCATCTACTGCATGGGCATTTTGTGCATACTTTCAAGCATCGAAGGCGTTAAAGAAAATTTGACGTTTTTTGGCAAGAGCTTTTTTGACTGCCTTGATTTTCTTAGCTCAAACATCATCATGCCAATAGGCGGCATCACGGTGTCGATTTTTGTGGGCTTTGTCATCAAAAAAGACGCGCTTTACATACTTTTTGGGCCGTATATGAGCAGGGCCGTTTTTGAAATTTGGTATTTTATGATTAGGTTCGTAGCTCCTATCAGCATCGTCATCATCACGATAAATGCGCTAAGAGGCTAACCGTGTCAAGCGATAAATTTTCTAAAATCGGATTTATATTATCCATCGTGGGTGCTGCGATCGGACTTGGTAATGCGTGGAAATTTCCATACATGGTCGGCGCAAACGGCGGTTCGGCGTTCGTGCTTTTGTATCTTGTTTTTGCCGTTGCGGTCGGGCTTAGCATATTTTTTGCCGAGATGGCGATGGGTAAAATTTCAAACGCCGATCCCGTTAACGCCTTTCGCTCGCTCGCTCCTAAAAACGGCAAATTTTGGGGCTACGCCGGCGTCATAATGATAACGGGCGTTTTAGTTGCGTCGTTTTATACGGTCATCATCGGCTGGGTTATTAGGTACTCGGTCTTATCGCTTGGCGAGCTTCCGCAAAGTATCGCGGTTTCGGGCGAAAATTTCAGCAAATTTATAAGCTCTGATATCTCGGGTCAAATTTTATATTTTAGCATCGCGTTTGCGGCCTATTTTTTCATCCTCTCAAAGGGCATAAAAGGCGGCATCGAGCGGATAAATTTATGGCTTTTGCCGACGCTTTTTTTACTGCTTATTTTTATGTTGATTTACTCGGCGCAGATGGGCGGATTTTTGCAGGCGGCGGAGTTTTTGCTAGTGCCTGATTTTTCTAAGATCACGAGCGAGGCGGTGTTTGTAGCTTTGGGGCTTGCGTTTTTTACGATGTGCGTGGGTATCGGCGCGATCGCGACGTATTCGGTTAGCCTAGATGACAAGACCAATCTTTTTACCTCTTCGCTCTACGTCGTCGCGCTAAACATCATCGTTAGCGTCGTCATCGGACTCATCGTTTTTACCTTTGTTTTTGAGTACGGCGAGCAGCCTAGCCAGGGCGTAGGACTTGCCTTCATCTCGCTGCCTACGCTGTTTGCTAAGCTAGGAGGGATGGGAAACGTCCTAAGCTTTACCTTTTTTACCGCGCTTATTTTTGCGGGACTTACGTCGGCTATCTCGATGGTCGAGCCGCTCGTTTTTTATCTCATAAACGAGTTTAAGATACCTCGCCTAGGCGCGATCGCGATCGTTGGCGTCTGCGTTTATTGCCTAGGCACGCTTTGCGCGCTTTCAAACATCGCAGAATTTAAAGACGCGCTCACGTTTTTCGGCAAGGGATTTTTCGACGTTTTAGACTATCTTAGCTCAAATATCATGCTGCCGCTTGGCGGTATCGTGATCGCGGTATTTGTCGGCTACGCGATGAAAAGAGGCAGCCTGGAGGAGCTATTTTTGCCGTATATGGGTAGGGCGGTTTTTGAAATTTGGTATTTTTTACTGCGATTCGTCGCGCCGATTTGCATTTTAGCTATAATGATAAGACAAATTTTGGGGAGTTAAATGGAACGAAATTTAAAAAAAGTAGAGAGATTTTTCGATAAATTCGGTAACGTAGTGGGCTACGTCTGTATACTCGTGATGTTTTTGATGATCGCGGACGTTTTTTTTAACGTCACGGCGAGATACTTTTTCAAATACGGCAACGTAGGCATCCAAGAGCTCGAGTGGCACTTTTTTAGCGTCATCATCCTGCTTGGCATGAGTTACGCCCTAAAAGACGATACGCACGTGCGAGTGGATATATTTTACGAAAAGATGAGCGTAAAGAAAAGGGCGCTCATAAATATGGCGGGCGTTATCCTTTTTATCCTGCCGCTTGCGCTTTTAGTCGCGTGGCTGAGCTGGGACTACGTCGTAGAGGCGTATGAGAGCGGCGAAGGTAGCGCCGATCCGGGCGGTCTACCGTATCGCTGGGTTATCAAGGCTTTTATACCGTTTAGCTTTTGGCTACTTATATTTTTTAGCGTCGGCTACTTTATAAAGTGGCTAAACGTCTATCTGGACGCCCGGTCAAATTTAAGCCAGGCGGGCAAATTTGACGCAAATTTAAGCAAAACCGCGCAACAAGGAGAGGGAAAATGACCGGCATAGTAATGTTTTTAGCCGCGCTTTTTATGCTTGCTATCGGTTTTAGCGTCGCATTTACGTTTGGCGCGATAGCCGTTATTTTCGGACTCATCGGCGGTATGGTCGAGAGCTTTGGCGACGGTAACGGCTTTATGGGCGGGCTTGAGATATTTAAAGAGACTTTTAACTTCATGCCTTACCGCATCTACTCGATAATGGAAAATAAAATCCTCATCGCCGTGCCGCTTTTCGTTTTTATGGGCATTATTTTACAAAAGACCAAGCTAGCCGAGAGATTGCTCGAGAGCATGGCATTTTTATTCGGCGAGATTCGAGGCGGCGTGGCGATTAGCACCGTGCTAGTTGGCGCGCTATTAGCCGCATCTACTGGCGTCGTGGGCGCTAGCGTCGTAGCTATGGGCGTTATGAGCTTGCCCGTGATGCTAAAGTACAACTACAACAAAGCTCTAGGCTGCGGCACTATCTGCGCTTCGGGCACGCTTGGACAGATTATCCCGCCTTCTATCGTTCTTATTATCCTGGGCGACGTCTTTACGGTGCCCGTCGGCGATCTTTTCCGCGAGGCGATATATCCCGGTCTTGCGCTCGTGGGCGCTTATATAGCTTATATCCTCATCGTCTCTTACGTCAAAAAAGACTACGCGCCGCCCGTCGTAGTAGAGAGCGATATGCCTAAATCAAAGCAAATTTTAAACGCTATCCTCGCGATTTTGCCTCCGCTAGTGCTCGTCGTGCTGGTGCTTGGTTCGATATTTGAAGGCATAGCTACGCCGACTGAGAGCTCGGCGTTTGGCTGCGTGGGCGCGATCTTGCTTTCGGTTTTTTATAAAACTTTTTCGTTTAAAATGCTAAAAGAAGCGCTCGAAGAGAGCGTCAAAACCACGGCCGTCGTCTTTACTATCCTTATCGGAGCGACAGCGTTTTCGATGGTGTTTAGCTACACCGGCGGCGACGAGATAGTTGAGGAAGTGATGTCTAATTTGCCTGGCGAAAAATGGGGCTTTATCGTCTTATCGATGATTACGATTTTTGCGCTGGGATTTTTTATAGACTTCGTCGAGATTTCGTATATCGTGCTGCCGATTTTAGCGCCGATTGCGGTAAATTTAGGCATAAATCCGCTCTATTTTGCCATCGTTATCGCGATGAATTTGCAGACTTCGTTCCTCACGCCGCCGTTTGGTTTTAGCCTCTTTTATCTAAAAGGCGTGGCACCTGCGGAGATTAAGACTTCTGATATCTACAAGGGCGTCGTGCCTTTTATCGGACTGCAAATTTTGGTCTTAGCGATTTTTGCCGTTATTTTGTTGAGCTAGATTTAAATTTAACGTTTTGGGCTATAATTTTTCAAATTTATCCAAAGGAAAAAAATGAAAAAAATAGCCCTGATCTCGACGCTTGCCGCACTGGCTAGCGCGCAGAGCAATCTACTGGAAATCTACAAAAACAAGTCCTTCATCCACCAAAGCTTCGTCGATCAAAAAAGCGAATTTAGCCTAAATTTGCCCGAGTTCGTAGCGCTTGAGGATATCGACGTGAGCGCGTCGTGCGAGCTAATCAGTCTAAATTTAAACGAACCAAAACCGTTAGAAGACGAAAGATACGATAAATTTAAAAAAGCTCAAAACGAGTTTGAGGAGCTGGGAAATAAGGTAGGCGCGCTAAACGCGAAAAACAAATTTTTAAATAATTTCTCGGCTTTCAAAGAGCAAAGCGTCGAGAATTTGAGCGCCGATGCGGATAAATTTTACGATATAACGCTAAAAGCGCTAGCCGAAGCCTCTCAGGCTAAAAAGCTGCTTAACGACGCGAATCTAAAAATGCAAGAACTAGAAAGAGAGGTCGTAAATTTTCAAAAACTTGACCTTAAATTCGAATGCGATCCAAAACAGGTCAAAATCTCCTATCCGGTGGGCGTTAGTGTAAATTTAAAAAATAAAATTTCCGCCCTGGTCGAAAAAGGCAAGGTCGAAATCTCGCAAAATTTGACCCTAAAAAATCCTCTCGATACGGATTTATCAAACCTTACGATCGCGCTTTATCCGTTTTACTACTCGTCAAATTTGACGCCTGAGCCTTTTTATCCGTGGTACGAGGGCAAGGCAGAGCCCCTGCTAGCAGCGGCTCCGGTAGCGATGGAGGCCTACGATAGAGCCGTAGTTACGCCGATGAAAAAGGCAAAGCAAGTATCTCATAGTTATGCTAAAGAGACGGAGGCTAGCAACGTCCAAAACGAGCTTGCAAATACTTGGCGCATCGATAACGTAAGTCTAAAAGCGGGCGAGGAAAAGAGCTTTAGCTACGACAAGCAAAGCCTTGACGCGAAATTTGACCTAGTTATCGACGGATACGGCGGAGCAAACGCATACGTTAGAGCTAAATTTAAGCCTGAACGAAGCGTAGAGAGCTCGGACGCGGAGTTTAAAATCGGCGACGTAAATATCGGCAAAAGATACGTAGGCTACGCTGCAGGCGAGGAGGCCGAGGAGTTTTTCGGCAAAAACGAGCTTGTGACCGTAAAAAAGGAAAATAACGGCGAATTTACGAAAGAGTCGTTTTTCGGCTCGAAAAATAAAATCTCGCAGGGCTATAAATTTACCGTAAAAAACGGCTCTAAACTCGCATGGGACGTGGTCTTACAGGAGCGAGCGCCCGTTAGCGCGCACGAGAGTGTAAGCGTAATCATGAAAAACGACCCCAAAGAGAGCGAACTGGATAAAGAGGGCAAGGTGACGTGGAAATTTGCGCTTAAGCCAAACGAGAGCAAGGAGATAAATTTCGCCTATGAGCTTACTAGGCCTGGAAAATAACGGCACAAAATCTAGCTAAATTTGCTTGCTTCGGCTTGTCTCGCGAGCGCTTTTTGCGGAGTTTGATAAAATTTAGCTCGGCAGACTACACGTCTAGCCTACGCTAAATTTTATCTACACAACCCCCAAAATCATCTCACGATACTTCGCCTTGTCGTTTTGTATTCAAATTTGAGGCTAATTTTACAAATTTGTAAATTTGACTTCAAATTTGACGCACCGAGACCCTCATCTTTAAAGAGCTAAATTTGAATTAGTCAGATTTATCGTTATGAATTAAACTTTTTGTGCACGTCAATCTTTCTTGTTAAAAAAAAGGGGGGGGGGAGGGGATTGAATTGCGCTCTGCTTGCAGTTGCGAGGTAAAGCTGAAGCAAAAGAGCTCCTTGGAGATTTATCCGCTTTCTTTTCTTTGGGAGAGGAAGGGGTTTCTACTTACGAAGCGTCGCCCCTTCCTCTCCCAAGCCCTCTCTAACACCACTGCACGTTATAGGTGGCGACGCTGCTTTGCTTGCACAAAGCGTCGCAGGTTTAAATTTGAGTTTTCAAGGTACGGGTCTCGGTGCGTCAAATTTTATAAATTTAACTCCGAATTTATCCATAAAATTTAACCCGCAAATGCTAAAAACCAAACTCGGCGTAAAATTCGTTCAGGTAGTCCGAGTAGTAGGTATTGCCGTTTCTAGCGTCAAATTTGCCCGCTATCTCTAGGGCTATCTTGTAGTCGTTCTCGTCGCCAAATGCGCTAACAGCGATGAAAAATCGCAGGTCGTTTAGATCGTCGTTGCCATCTAAGATCGCCGCGGAGTGCTTGCGCGCCAAATTTAGCGCCGTCTCGCGCTCGCCCAGTCTAACGGCGATCTCGATGAGCGGGGCGATCTCGTTTATGACGCGAGGATTTGACTCGATCGTCGCCGCGGCCTTTGGTAAAAGGGCTTTTGCCTCTTCTATCTTGCCCGTTTTAATCATGCTAAAAAGTATCGGCGCGTATGTCGCGTGCGGCACTTCGGCGCAGGTTAGCTCGCCTGAGAGTATCGGCGCGGCTAGGCTTAGCGCGGCCTCATACTCGCCGACAAAGCACAGATACGCGATCTCGCCCGATGCCTCGCACGCCTCGCAGTCGGCCATATCGTCTTTGGCGAGCTTTTTCCACAGCTCGTAGTTTGCCTTTGCTTCTCTAGCATCGCCCATGTCGATGTTTTGATTCATCAAGGCCTTGTAGTAGGCCGCCAGCGAGAGCTTCATGCGCTCGTAGTAAAACGCCATCGCCTCGTTTGCCTCGTCTATGAGCTCTTTTTCTATCGCCGAGCTTTTGGCGACGCCCGAGACGATCCATTTAAATTTCCACAGGCAGTCTACAAAGTCGTCAAAATTCGGATACTCGCTCTCGTTTTCTTTTAAATTTTGCGCGATATAGTCCGTGAGCCACATTAACGCTCTGGTTCTTAAAAACGCGCCGAATTTTTCAAATTCGTCGTTTAAAACAAAGTCGCAAATTTGCGCGGCAAACGCCAAATCCTGCGCCTCTACGGCGTCTCTTATCTCGTTAAATAAAAACTCTTCTTTATCGGCTAATTTATCAAATTCTTTTAGCTTTTTATAAAGCTCTTCTAGCGTGCGCTCTTGCATTTACTCCCCTTGCTAAACATTTTTGTGATAATGCTTTGATTTATTATATCCACTTAATCTAAAACAAGGTAAAATTAGCACGATTTTGAAATTTTATAAGGCGGCAAAATGGCGAAAAAATTTATAGACGTTATGGATACTACCTTTAGAGACGGCTTTCAGTCGGTTTTCGGCGCGCGCGTGGCGATGGCTGATTTTCTGCCCGCGGTTAGCGCGGCTAAAGAGGCCGGTATAACGCACTTTGAGTTTGGCGGCGGGGCGCGGTTTCAGAGCCTTTATTTTTATCTAAACGAAGACGCGTTTGCGATGATGGATAAATTTCGCGAAACGGTCGGGCCCGAGGCAAACTTGCAAACTCTAAGCCGCGGCGTAAACACCGTGACTCTAGATACGGGCAGCCGCGAGCTGGTCGATCTGCATGCAAAGCTCTTTAAAAAGCACGGCACGACCACGATACGAAACTTCGACGCGCTAAATGACGTGGAAAATTTAAAATTTTCAGGCGAGCGTATCGCTCATCACGGCCTGAAGCACGAAGTGGTCGTGACGATGATGGATCTGCCAGCAGGCTGTTCGGGCGCGCACGACGTGGCGTTTTACGAGCGGATTTTGCGCGAAATTTTAGACGCGGGCATCCCGTATCACAGCGTTTGTTTCAAAGACGCCAGCGGCACCTCTAGTCCGCAAAAAGTATATGAGACCATCAAAATGGCTCGCAAACTCCTCCCTCAAAATACCCACATCAGACTCCATACTCACGAAACAGCAGGCGTTAGCGTCGCGTGCTATATGGCCGCTTTAGAAGCGGGCGCAGACGGCATAGATCTAGCCGCAAGCCCGGTTAGCGGCGGCACTAGCCAGCCAGATATCTTAACGATGCTGCATGCCGTTAAGGGCAAAAACTACGATCTGGGCGGACTTGACGTGGAGAAAATTCTAAAATACGAAAGCGTGCTAAATGAGTGCTTGAAAGATTATTTCCTGCCGCCTGAAGCCGTGCAGGTTAGCCCGCTCATCCCGTTTAGCCCGATGCCCGGCGGCGCGCTAACGGCAAATACCCAAATGATGCGCGATAATAATATCTTGGATAAATTCCCCGAAGTCATCCTAGCGATGCGCGAAGTCGTGCAAAAGGGCGGCTACGGCACGAGCGTGACGCCTGTGAGTCAGTTTTATTTCCAGCAGGCGTTTAATAACGTGATGTTCGGTCCATGGAAAAAGATCGCCGAGGGCTACGGTAAAATGGTGCTAGGGTACTTTGGCAAGACGCCCGTAGAACCCGACAAGAGCGTAGTTAAGCTAGCTAGCGAGCAGTTAAGCTTAAAACCGACTAAAGAACACGCCATGGATATCGCGGATAAAGACGAGAGCAAGTCGCTTAAATTTACGCGCGAGCTGCTTAAAAAAGAGGGCATCGAGCCTAGCGAGGAAAATATCTTTATCGCTGCGGCGTGCAAGGAAAAAGGCATCGCGTTTTTAAAAGGCGAAGGCAAGGTAAATATCCGTAAAAAATCGACAAATGCATGCGAAACGAGCGCACCGACCCCTCGCGCGAAAACTCCGATAAACGAAAAATACAGCGTCACCGTAAACGGCAAGAAATTTGACGTCGAGGTCGCCGACGCAGACGGCAAAGCCGAGATAAAAAGCGTAAAACCCGCAAGCGTAGCGCACATGCCGCCTCCGGAGCTCTCGCCGGCTAAAACGACCGGCGGCAGCGGCGAACCTGTAAAAAGCACGCTTCCTGGAAACGTGTTTAAAATCCTAGTCGCAGTGGGTGATAGCGTGAAAAAGGGGCAAAGGATGTTCGTGCTGGAGGCCATGAAGATGGAAATAGACGTAAACGCTCCAAAAGACGGACTGGTGACGTCTATCGAGGTACAGCAAGGACAAACCGTAGCAAACGGTCAAATTTTAGCGAAAATTTAATCTAAAAAAGGAAGAAAAATGGTAAACGAAATAGAAAAATTAGGGCTTAAGGACATCAAAAAAATCAACCACAACCTAAGCTACGACGAGCTTTTCGAGCTTGAAAAGGCAAGAGGCGAGGGACGCGTGTCAAGCAACGGTACTTTTATGGTAGATACCGGCATCTTTACGGGTAGAAGCCCCAAGGATAAGTACTTCGTAAAACAAGATCCCAGCCAAAAATACATCGCCTGGGGCAAGGTAAATCAGCCCATCTCAAAAGAGCTTTTTGACAAGCTTTTAGCCAAAGCTAAAGCTCAGCTAAGCGGCAAGGAAATCTTTATCCAAGACGCATTTTGCGGCGCGAGCGAAAAGAGCAAAAAATCAGTTCGCTTCGTGACCGAAGTCGCGTGGCAGGCGCATTTCGTAAAAAATATGTTCATCCGTCCAAGCGAGAGCGAGCTAGCTAAATTTAGCCCTGATTTCGTCGTTTACAACGCGTGCAAATGCAAAAACGAAGAGTGCAAAGAGCAAGGGCTAAACTCCGACGTTTTTGTTATCTTTAACGTCGAGGAAAACGTCGCGGTTATCGGCGGCACGTGGTACGGCGGCGAGATGAAAAAAGGCATTTTTTCGATGATGAACTACTGGCTGCCGCTTGAGGGCAAGCTAAGCATGCACTGCTCTGCAAACGTAGGTAAGGATGGCGATACGGCGCTATTTTTCGGTCTAAGCGGCACGGGTAAAACGACGCTCTCTACAGATCCAAACCGCAAGCTAATAGGCGATGATGAGCATGGTTGGGACGATGAGGGCATTTTCAACTTCGAGGGCGGCTGCTACGCGAAATGCATAAATTTAGACCCGAGCAGCGAGCCTGAAATTTATGCCGCGATCAAACGCGATGCGCTGCTTGAAAACGTGGTCGCGGATGAGGCTGGCGTCGTGGACTACAAAGACGGTAGCAAGACCGAAAATACCCGCGTCAGCTACCCGATTTATCATATCGAGGGCTACGAGCCAAGCTCCGCGGGTGGCCATCCCAAAAACATAATCTTCTTAACCGCCGACGCATTCGGCGTTTTGCCGCCGGTCGCAAAGCTAACCAAAGAGCAGGCGATGTATTATTTCCTAAGCGGCTATACGGCAAAGGTTGCGGGCACCGAGCGCGGTATCACCGAGCCGGTGGCGACCTTTAGCGCGTGCTTCGGAGAGCCGTTTATGCCGTTGCATCCGACCGTTTACGCTAAGCTGCTCGGCGAAAAGATCGACAAACATGGTGTCAGCGTCTATCTCGTAAACACCGGCTGGAGCGGCGGCGCGTACGGCGTGGGCAAGCGAATGAGCATCAAAGCCACTCGCGCATGCATAAACACGATCTTAGACGGCAGTATCAAAAAGTGCGAATTTGAAAATTTCGAAAAATTTAACCTAGCGATCCCAAAAGAGCTCGCAGGCGTCGAGACGAAGCTGCTAAATCCGATCAACACGTGGGAGAACAAGGACGAATACGTTACGACTCGCGATAAACTAGCGGGTATGTTTGAGGCAAATTTTAAACGCTACGAGGACGTAAAAGAGGGCGTAGAATACGCAAAAGCAGGCCCTAAAGCTTAAATTTAAAGGGCGCGGGCTTGAAATTTTACTTTGTAAAACGCGGGCTTAAATTTAGCCTTTTAGCCTGCGCCTTTTTTCTTGCGGGTTGCGATATCTTGGGCGGACGGGATAAAGACTCTGCGCTAAAGTCCGCCAAGCAGCCCGAGTTTTCTTTCGTTTCTGACTCCGATGCGATCTCGTATCTAAACGAATACCGCCGAGGCTCGGGACTCTCCGGTCTAAAACAAAATCAAATTTTAAGCCAAGCCGCCAAAAATCACGCCGAGTATAGCGCCCAAAACGAATACATGGGGCACGATGAGACGGCCGGACGGGCTAAATTTAGCGGTGCGGACCCCGTTAGTAGAGCTATCGCAGCCGGGTATAAATCGCGACATATTCTTGAAAATATCGCTTATAAAAGCGACTTTAAAGAGGCGGTGGACGGGCTATTTTCGGCGATTTATCACCGATTTGCGTTTCTAAATCTAAGCGTCGATGAGGTCGGCTACGCGCTCGCGTCTAAGGATAAATTTAATGCCTTCGTCTTTGAAATGGGCAACTCGCGCCTTAACGCCTTTTGCGCCAGAGGTGCGAGCGATACGGGCGCTGGACGGTTTTATACCAACGTCTGCACCGATAAAAACCTAAAAATAAAAGACGCTAAATTCGATAATTTCACCGGCTCTAGCAAGCCTTTCGTTAAATTTCCCGACGCCACCGCCGTGACGCCATATTTTAGCGGCGAGATCCCGGATCCTTTCCCCGAGTGCAAGATCACGGCAAATCCCGTCAGTATCGAGTTTAACGCAAATGTGGGCGAGATAAAATTTAAGGATTTTGAGATATTTAAAGACGGGCGAAAACTTCAAAATTTGCACGTCGTCACGAGTAAAAATGACGTAAATTTTAAATTTAGCAAAGGGCAGTTTGCGGTTTTTTCGCGCGAGGTTTTTGACTTCGGCGCGCAGTACGAGGCGGTTTTTAGCTACGAGCAAGCAAACGCCCAAAGCACTGGCGCGCAGGTAAAGCAGATAAAGTGGAGCTTTAAAACCAAAACTCCGCAAAATCCGTATTTTGACGCGCGTGACGGCGACGTGCTGGGCGTGGATGCAGGTAAGATCTACGAGATATTTTTCCGCCCCAAAGACTGCAACGACCTCATGACGCGCTATGTTTATAAGGTCTCCGGTTTTGCCGAAGCGCAAATAAAACAAAGCGGCACGAACACGCTAAGCATGAAGCTAAAAGGCCTAGCGGGCGATACGCTAAGCATAACGGCGGGCAGCACTAGCGTCAAGGTGCGGCTCAAAACCAGCTCGCCAGAAGCCGTGCGCGAGAGGAGGGCGTTTTACGTGAAGGCTGGGTTGATGATCGCCGGCGTGATCGTGATCTTTGCACTGATCGGCAGAAGGATGAGTCGGTAGGATTAGCTATAGCTTAGCGTAATCTTAATAAATCTCGTAATTTTTACGGCGATTAATTAAATCGCGGCTCTAAGTCGGCTACTTTCGGCTAATTTTGGAAAAATCGCAAAATCCGCCGCGGCGTTTACGATAAGCCGACCTTGCGAATGCGGCAAAATGGACGTAAATCAAATCAGGCGGTTATGATCTGGGATTAGCTCCAAAAGAGTCTAAAAAAGTAAGCGATAGACGAGCCGCGGATACGAAATCGGCCCATAAACCGATAGATTCTGAGTAAAATTAAGATTTGCGTAAAGCGCGCCACGGCGGACTAGAGACGGCAAACGGCATGCGCGAGGCGAATTGGACATAAAACCGCGTGCGGATATTCTAGCTTTGCTAAAGTTAGTTTATATGTATTTAAAAATAATTAATTAAATCTATGAATATACCGATACGAATTTTTTATTTTTAAAACTCGAATTTACGCGGTCGTTTCAAAAATCTTCAAGTATCTACCGTTTAAATATCAAAGAAAATAACCGAGTCCGTTAGCGATAACTTTACTTTTTGTTACTTCTAAATTAATGCGAGCTCTTGATAATTTCATTAATTTGGGCGGCTTACTTTTGACGTTATAGCTACACAGAACCGCTTTTTTGTAAGTATCGCGACGCTTTAGCGCTAAAATGACGAAGTGCTGATTAAAAAGCAGAGTTAAAACGCAATTTTCTATTTTTAAAAATTTATTTTTTCGCGTTTTTTAATAAACTCTCGCTCGATCGTTTGGATGACGGCTTGCGGCGAGAGGTCTTTCATGCAGGCGTGGGTGCCTAGCGGGCAGACGCGCTTCATGCAGGGCATGCATTCTAGATTTAGATGCAGGATGCGGGCGTTTTTGTTGCGCCACGGACAGGTCTGGGTAAATCTCGTCGGCCCAAAAAGCGCGATCGTAGGCGTCTTGTAGGCTGCTGCGATATGCATCGGGCCGCTGTCGTTCGTGACAAATATTCCACCGCTTCGTCCGATGCCGCCGATATTTTCGCAAAGCTCCTTCACGCTCGTTTTACCCGCTAGATTTTCGCACGCCGCGCCGTTTTCGCGTAAAATTCGCTCGATCTGCTCGCAAATATCCCGCTCGCCCGCGCCGCCGAAAATCATAATCTTAAATTCGTCTTTAAAATGCAGCGCCACCTGCGCGAAGTAAGCAGGATACCAGCGTTTGGCGCTTCCGTAGCTAGCGCCCGGATTTAGCCCGAGCACGGGCGCGTCAAATTTACGCGGCTCAAAGTAAAGCTTTAGCTCGTCGTTCGCCTGCTTGAAATTTAACGCCGCTTTGACGAATTTTAGGTATTTTTGCACCTGATGCGCGCCGTCGTTGCTTTTTTGGAAAATAAATTTTCGCCGCGCCCGCGCTCCGTAAAGTAAAATTTTACTCGCAAACGAGCTTCTAAAGCTAAACACCGCGTCAAATTTACCGAGATTTCTTGCTTGCCAAAATAGCCGCCAAAGCCTAAATTTAGCCTTTTTGCTGCTATCAACGATGACGCGCTCGCAGTTTGGATGAGCCTTAAAAAGCTCGCACGCCGCAAACGAACCGAAAAATACGATTTTGACTTGCTCTCGTGCCTCTTTTTGTAAATTTTGTGGATTTTGATTTTCTTGCGCGTTTGCCGTCAAATTTGCGCCGCGGTCAGCTTCAAATTTACCGTCCAAATTTGGCGTATCGTTTTTAAAAATTTGAATCTCTTGCGTTACCGAGCCGAAATTTTGCGACGAAAAGCTAAAATCTCGCTCGTTTTCAAATTCGCCGGCCCAATTCCCCGCGTCAAACGCCGCCGCGTGCTTTGCAATGGCATCCACCGCCGCGCTTGCCATCACGGCGTCGCCCAGCCAGGTCGGCAGTTCAATCAAGATTCGCACGCACTATCTCCATCGTCGCGTTCGCGTTTTTTTCGATACTAAACTCGCTAGCAAGCGCCAAATTTCGCTCTTGCAGCATTGCTAGCCGCTCGTCGTCGTTTAGGATTTCATCGATCAGAGCGCAGATACCGTAGTCTTGCGGCGAGCTCATCACAAAATCGTTTGGCAGTATCTCCGCAGCGCCGTTTTGAGCGGTCGTGATAGCGACGCAGCCGTAGCTAAGCGCCTCTAAAACGACGTTTGAAAACGGCTCGTACGCCGTCGGAAACAAAAACATCTCGCTGCCTTCGTAAAATCTCGCCGTGCTTTTTTGCGCGCCCGTAAATACGGCGTTTAGGCCTAGTTCCTTGGCTAGATTTTTGTAGCGGGCGGCGTTTTTGTCGCGGCCGACGATCAGGCAGTTTACGCGGGTTTTTAGGCGAGCCGCGATGCGTAAAAACTCCTCTGTGCCCTTGCGTTTAAAGCCGCTTCCTACAAACAGTAGCGTCGGTAGGTTAAAATCAAGCCCGAATTCCTCGCAAAGAGCAAGCTTTGCCGCGCCTTTTTGCACGCGAGTAGGCAAATTTACGCCGTTATAGACGACTGCGATCTTTTCAGGGGCGATGGCGTAAGTCTCGCAAATTTGACGCTTTATGAAATTTGAGTTGGCGATGATTTTTTTGCTATTTTTAAAAGTGTGCTTTTCAAGGTACGGAATGACGAAATTTAGGGGGTTTACAAACCAAAACGGCTTGGTTTTCATATAGACTTTGTGTACGCCGTCGCCCGCGCGGTAGATGTCGGCGCAGGTGATGCGCTCTAAGCTAAAATAAATCTCGTCCGCGCCCTTTTGCCGCCTTGCTTGCGAGTTAAAAAGCAGGGCTTTGATCCACGAGCTTAGCTTTTTGCTGCCGTTAAATCCGCGCGTTTCGCACGCAACGCCCGAATCTTTTAGGGCTTTAACGAGCCGCGAGAGATATCTCTGTGCCCCGCCGATAGCGTCTAGATCGAGCCTTAAAAATACTATTTTTTTCATGTTCGCCTTTAAAATTTAGCGGTATTTTATAAGTTTTTTGATGAATTTTAGGTTATGTCCGGTGCGAGGGATGAGGGCGTAAATAAGTATAAGCGTAAAATAGGTATAATCGCGCAAAAAAAGGAAAATCGTGAAAATTTTGCTCGTTAGAAACGATAATATCGGCGATCTCATCTGTACGACGCCGGCGATTGAAGCGCTGCGAAAAGCTCATCCGCATGCACAGATCGACATCGTGGTAAATAGCCTAAACGCATGCGTCGTTCGCGGCAATCCATTTTTAAACAAAATCTATATCTACACCAAACCAAAGCACGTAAAAGGAGCGGCGGCAAAGGTGTGGGCGTTTTGGGGGAAATGTAAAATTTTGCTTCAAATTCGCCGCGAAAAATACGATGCGACGGTGATTTTTAGAAGCGCTTATTCTCCATCCGCCGCGATATTTGCTAGAGCCGCCGGAGCTAAAACGACGATAGGAGCGGCAAAGCAAAACGAGGCCGGTTCATTAATAACACATAAACTCAACTTTAATACTCCGCCTCACGAGGTGCTGCTTTGCTATGAACTAGTCGCACCGCTGGGGGCAAAATTTGACGGAGAAAAGACGCTTTACGTACCGAGCTTTAAAAGCGAGAAATTTAAGGATTTCGTATTTTTTCACGTCTCCTCGAGGGTGGAGCAAAACCGCATGGACGAGGCTAAAATTTTACGGATTTTGGGATTTTTAAAGCAAAATTTCGGACGCGTCGCCGTTAGCGCAGAGGACGTAAAATTTGGCGAAAAAGTAGCGCAAGAGGCGGGCGTGGAGTTTGCCTCGACTGCGAGCCTAGATGAACTTGCAGGCTACATCTGGGCGGCTAAATTCGTCCTCACGCTTGACGGAGGCGTAGCGCACCTAGCACCGGCACTTGGGGTAAAAACGGTGCTCGTGCTTGGCAAAACGGACGCCGCTCGCTGGGCTCCCATTTACGGCGGCGCGCCGTGCACCGTGCTGCAAAGCGCTAGCAAAAGGGCGCAGGACGTAGCGGACGAGGAAATCTACGAGGCGGTCAAAAATATATGAAAAAAACAGATAAAATCAACATCCTAGAGCTTGAAAGCTCGCTGGGTTTCGGCGGGCAGGAGCACCGCACACAGCGCGTCATAAACGGACTAAACAAGGATAAATTTAAGGTATTTTACGCGCTAAATCCAGGCTCAAAAAGCTTTGAAAAGCCTATTGATTGCGAGTTTGTGGAATTTAACCTAAGCAAGGTTTATAATATTTTTGAAATTTTTAAAATTTGCCGTTTCGTGCGCGAAAAAAATATCTCGATCATCGCTACGCACTCTGGCAAGGACGGCAACATCGGCGCGATCGTAGCAAAGCTAACGGGCGCTAAGGTCGTGCGCACCAGGCATCTGCAAACGCCGATCAGATCAGCATTTAGCTACAACGTAAACGATAAAATCGTAGCCGTCTCAAACGCCGTAAAAGTCCAGCTCGTCTCGCAGGGTGTGCGGGGAAATTTGATAGACGTTATCTATACCGGCGTGGATACGGCGCGGTTTAATCCAAATTTTACTAAAAATATAAAAACGGAGCTAAATTTGAGCGCAGACTGCGTCGTGGTCGGTATCGTGGCGGTCTTGCGCGCCGCGAAAAATCATCAGCTATTATTTGAGGCTTTTAGCGAGCTAAATCTACCAAATACCGTGTTAGTCGTGGTCGGCGACGGTCCGCAGGAAGAAAATTTAAAAAAAATAAAGACGCCAAACATCTACATGCTAGGCTCGCGCACCGACGTGAGCGAGTTTTTGGGTAGTTTTGACGTTTTCGTGCTGCCCTCAAAGATGGAGGCGCTAGGCACGGCGCTGCTTGAAGCGCAGTCGTGCGGGGTGCCTTGCATCGGTAGCGACGCGGGCGGTATCGGCGAGGCGATAAGTAGCGGCGAAACGGGGCTTTTGTTTAAAAACGGCGATAAAGAATCGCTCACAGCAGCCTTAAAAACTCTGATAGAAGACGCGGCGCTTCGGGCGAAATTTAGCGCGAACGCGAGGGAATTTATCGTGCGAAACTTCTCGATAGAGACGATGGTTGCGCAGACGGAAGCGATGTATGAAGCTCTTTGAGAGCGCGGCGCGGCTCATTTTGCGCTTTAAAAGCGTGCGCAAAACGCAGCTGGTTACGCAGCCCGTACAAACGGTCTGTTTTTTTAGTAACACCGCGCTTGGCGATACGATTTTTAACACGCCCGTTTTTCGCGTTTTTCGGCAAAATTTCCCGCACGTACGCACTGTCGTGCTACTAAATCCATCTACCGCACCTCTTTTTAAAACCGATCCGAATATCGACGAAATTTTGCTTTACGACGGCAAAAAGGGCGGCTTTTTGTGCGCCTTATCGCAGCTAAAAAAGATAAAACCCGACGTCATCTTTATCCTGCACTCAAACGAGCCGCAGGCTACGCCGCTAGCGGTTTTAAGCGGGGCCAAATACGTCTTTAAACTACCAAATGCAGGCAGTAAATTTAGCCCCTTTCACTCAAACGCGCCAGAGCCCTACGGAGACGAGAGGTACGTCGTGCTAAACCGCCTCGAGCAGCTTAAATTCGTCGGCGTAGAAAGTCGCGACACGAGGCTAAATTTGTATTTGCGTGATGAGGATTTTATCCGCGTCGATGAAATGCTAAAAAAAGACGGCAAACGCAAATTTATCGGCTTTCAGATGGGGGCTAGCACGGTTTCCAGGCAGTGGTTTTGGCAGCGTTGGCGGGAGCTGGCGGGAATTATTTTGGAGCGCACGGACGCCGTCATCGTGCTAACGGGCAGCCCCGCCGAGCGAGCGATGACCGCGCAGTTAGACGAGGAGTTAAGAAGCTCTCGCGTGATAGATGCGGCGGGCAAATTTAGCCTGAGAGAGGCCGCGGCGCTTATAGCAAGGCTTGACGTGTTAGTGACGCCAGACACCGGCCCGCTGCACGTCGCAGCCGCGCTAAAAACGCCTACGATCGGGCTTTTTGCCGTCGCTTCGCCCGTAAACTCAAATCCGGATTTTGACGAAAATATTCATAAATTTATCAAAAAGCCGCGCACCTGTTCGCCTTGCGTCGGTAAAAACTGCAAATTTCAGGAGTGCATGCTGCAAATAGGGGCGCACGAGGTTTGGGAGATGCTAAAGGAAATGATTTGAAAAAGATTTTGTTCGTCGATACGGGGCGCGAATACGGCGGCGGGACGAAGAGTTTTTTGTATCTTTTGCGTGGGCTTGCCGCACAGCAAAAATACGAGCTTTGCGCGTTTTTTGAGACTGATTACGAGGCGGGCGGACGCAAAATCTCGCAAATCATCGAGGAAGCCGGGGCTAAATTTATAAATTTTGCGCCAAAAAAGCAGCCCTCAAAGCTAAAAAAAGAGCTTTTACGCGCGTTAGGCGGTCAAATTTTAGCAAAATACCTCTACAAAAAAGACTACGACTATGCGCTTTGCCTGCTTGGGCAGGTGCGTCCCGATATCCTTCATCTAAATAATCACTTTTCAACCAATCTCGCCTACATCGCCGCCGCAAACGCCCTAAATATCGCGGTAGTGCAGCACCTGCGCAAAAACTCGGCCGTCGAGCCCTTTAAGCTTGAAATTTTAAGGAGGCTAAATTTTACGCCCGTTTGCGTTTCAAACGCGACTTACGAATTTTACGCCGCGCAGATAAAAATGCCTAAAAACGTGGTTTATAATCCCGTGGAGGCGCCTGTTTTGGCAGGGCGATACGCGGAAAATTTGCAGCGCGAAGAAATTTCGGACACGTGGCGGAGCGATAAAAATTTACGCTCGGCCTTTGCGGAGATTGCGGCGGATACGCACCACGGCGATGTTTTTAACTCGGCTTTAAAAGCTCTCGCGCAGGGCGACTACGATTCAGGTAGCTCGGATAAAATTTGCGCTAAATTTGACGGCTCAAAAGCTAGCGGTGCGGGGCAAATTTGCGCCGATACGTCGGAAGCTAGCAAAATTTGCGGCAAAAAAAACACAAACGGCGAGGCTGCATTTAAGCCTCAAATTTGCGAAATAAAGCAAAATTTAGGCGAAAAAGCCGAGGTAAAAGCAAACTCGGACGCGCTAAATTCATGCGATAAAAATCGCGCCGATTTAGACTTCGCTAAAACAAATTCGCCGTTTCAAACCGAAGAAAGCTCGGACTTGCAGCTGGCGAATTTAAGCAGCTATAAAGATAGAAAAAAAGTAAAATTCGGTGGCCAAAACGCCGCAAAAAAAGAGCCTTGCGAGCTAAATTTAATCTCGCGGCAAGCAAATTTAATCGCCGCCAAAAACGACAAAGCCGCCTGCAAAAACGCGAATTTAAAAGCCAAATTTGATGCCGAAAAAATAAATATCGTAATGCCCGCAAATTTCTTGACGCTAAAGGGGCACGAGCTAGTTTTTGACGCGCTTGCGGGCTTAAAAAGAAGCGATATAAAGGCCTATTTTGCAGGCGGAGGCGAGTTAAAAGCGGGCGCTAAAGCCAAATTTGATGCGCTGATAAGATCAGGTAAGGCCGAGTATCTGGGCTTTGTTTCCAAGATGGACGAGATTTACGCAGCGTGCGACTACGTGCTTGGATTTTCCAGCGACGAGGGGCTACCTAGGGTCGTCATAGAGGCGCTTGGCTGCGGGCTTGGCGTGGTGTACTCCGATATCGCCGTCATAAGGGAGATTTATGAAATTTCCTCGAAAAAGCAAGATTTTTTTATAGTTCAAAGAAGCTCGGACGCGCTTTTAGCCTGCTTTGAGAGCTTGCGTAAGCCAGCCTCAAAAAGCCCCGACGATGCCGTTATAAAGGCATTTAGCATAGAAAATTATCTTCGCGGGATAGATAGGATATATAGCGAACTTTGACGAAGGCCTCGATGTCTGCGAGTTTTTGCTCGCTAAGCTCGAAAAATGCGCTCGCGTCGATGTCGCGCACGGTTTTAAACACGGAGCTAACGGGCGGCAAATGCGAGCTGATCACGAGCGAGTCGGCGACGCCCCTTTGCTCGCTGGCAAAACAAGGCCCCATAAGGCAGATCGTAGGCGTGCGCACGCTATCTGCGACGTAGTAGTTGCCCGTGTCTGAGCTCGCGTAAAGCTGCATCTGCGAGAGATAAAACGGCAGCTCCTCAAGCTTGATTTTATCGATTAAAGAGATGATTTTTAGCTCGTTTTGGCCGAATCTTTTTACGTAGTTATCGCAAATTTGCGAGCTAAAATTTGACCCGTCGCTAGTGCCATTTTCGCTGCAAATTTGAGCTTTTGATTGCCTGGCGTTTGCATTTTCAAGACTGCCGTCAATTTCGCTCGTATCGCTACCGGCTAAATCCGCGCAAATTTCTGGCTTGTTTAAATTCTCTGCCCGTTTTTCGTCCGCATTTTCAGCGAGCAGGTTTTTTAGCAGCGCGGCCTCTTCGCCGACGCCGAAAATATAAACCTCACAGTCAAATTTAGCAAAAACTTCAAAGATTTTTTCCCAAGTATGTTTTGGCGGCGTTTTCATTTTATTGCCCGCGCTCAGGCTCACGCCGATCTTAAATTTGCCGCTTTTTATTAGATTTTCTTGCGGGATAAAGAGCGGTTTTTGCAAGCATTTTTCATATTTTAGTTCGCTTTCGCCGACCGTTTTTAGGTAGGTTAGCAGCGTGAGGTCTTGCAAGGCATGCGGCACTTTTTTCATGCCGAGCGCCAGCAGGGCAAAGTCGCTAGATACCGCGTAGTGATGCACGGCGACGATGTTTTTAGCTAACGTACAGCGCGCTAAAAAGAGATTTAGACCGTTTGGCATCAGCACGTAGACGCTCTCGTAGTTGCGCGAAAAAAGCTTGAGCGCGAGTCTTATTTTTGAGGCTTTTTTACGTTTTACGCCGTTTATCGTAAATATTTTTTCTATTCGGCTGTCGTGTTTTGCGAAGGCTAGGTTTATCTCGTCGATTAGCACGTCAAATTTGCCCAGCTTTTCAAAGATCACGCTTGAGTTTGCGTAGTCGCCGATTTTAGCGGTTTGGATGAGTAAAATTTTGCCTTTTTTGCCTTTAAATTTTAGCTTTTTTATAGCAAAAAGATATGGGTAAATGAGCAAATATATGAGAAAATATATCAAAATTTAGGCCTTTATTCCGTAAAAATTTAGCCCAAATTTAGCATAAATTTATAAATTTACGGACGTTTTTTGAGAGCGCGCGGGCTAAAATTTGACTCAAAAACCGCTTACTGGATTTTAATGATTTTATCGTTATAATGGGCGCTTTAAATTTAAGGGAGAAAATGACGAAGCTACAAAACCGCTTGCAAAACGCCGCTTTATACCTCGTTTGCGTTTTTATGGCCTGCGAGCATGTTCCGCGTATGACGGCGGCGAAAAACATCTCGCTTTATCTCGCACTTGTTTGCGCGATCTGGCTTTACTTTACCGATAGGGCGCGATTTGCAGCAAGGGTCGGGGTAAATTTCAGCCTTTCTCGCGCGCCCGCTTTCTGTCTTATCGCGTTTACTTTTTACGCGTTTTTGATCTCGGCCTTTCCCTACGCGCCGCAGTTTGACTCGCTGGGCAACGCTGCGGGCGAATTTGGGCGCGGATTTGCTTTTTTGCTCGCGGTTTATATCGTAGCAAACGGCGATCAGGCCGAGCCTAGAGCCTTTTTTTACGCTATTTTAACCGCTTTTGCGCTCGTTAGCGTTTATTACGCCGCACCGCTTTTTAGCGAGTTTGAGAGGCTTGGCAGCGCGGGCGAATTTGACGCGCGGGTCGTTCGCCGCGCGTATGCTGATTACGTGGATAGATTTTTGCCTTTTGCGCTGGCGGGAGTTTTTATTTTTAGTCGGCTTTGGGCGCGAGTTTCGTGCGCCGCGCTTTGTCTAGCGGCCGTAGGACTTGACGTTTTGAGCGGCGTTAGAGGCAGCTGGGGCGCGATGCTGGCTTGTTTTATTATGTTTGGTTTTTGTTTGTATATTTTTGGCGGCGAGGCGAAACGTAAATTTAAACTCTTTGCCGTTATTTTTGCCGTTTGCGTCGCGGGCGCGTCGGCGGCGGTTTTGAGTTCGCCTACGGCGATGTATAAATTTTTTCAGATCGGGCTAGTGAGCGATATAAATTTGGGAAACGAGAGCATGAGAGAGCGTATCGCGGGCGCGGGCTTTAGTTCGGGGCGCGATTTGATTTTAAAGGAGCGCTTGCCATTGCTTTTTGCGAGTCCGCGCGCGATAACTGGGCTTGGATACGGCAAGGAGCAGTACGACGCATTTTTGCGCGACGAGGCGGACAAAGGCGCGCATATATCGATGATGCAGACGAGGCCAAACGGCGAGCGGTACTGGTTTAACGACGAGCCGTTTTTTATCGGGCATTACTACTACTACGGTGCGGTCGGCACGGCGTTGCTACTGGGCGGTTTTATCTCGCTTTTGGCGTATGCGTTTAGGCATTTTTTGCGCTCGCGCGAGTTGCTTTTTGCGGCGATTTTTATCTCGCTAGCGTGTTATTTCGGCGTGCGCGGGCTGTTTGAGGCGATAAATTTACGCATACTTTATATGTTTTATATGCTTGGATTTTTCGTCTTGCTAGCTGCGCGGACGGAAGTTAAAGGAGGCGGCGTTGAGCGTTAGTGTTTTGATGTATCATCACGTTTTAAAAAAGGGCGGATTTATCGCTTCTAGCGCGGAGGATTTTGCCTCGCAGATGAGATTTCTCGCCGAGGCGGGCTACAAAACGCTCGCGATGAGCGAATTTATCGCCTATAAAAAGGGCGAGCTGGCCGTGCCTAAAAAAAGCGTCCTCATCACCTTTGACGACGGTTGGAAGGACAACTACGTCTATGCCTACCCTATCTTGCGCGAGTTTGGGCTGCGGGCGAGCATATTTTTAGTGACGCAGTGGATCGAGCGCGCGAGCATGGGGCGGGGAGAGTTTACCGAGCTAACTCACTCCGAATACAAAAAAGCAGCCCCCCAGCGCCCGCAGGACGTATTTTTGAGCCTTGACGAGATAGCTGCGATGCGGGACGTTTTTGACTTTCACTCGCATACGCATACGCATTTTGACGAGTATTTCGGCGCGCTCTCACCTGAGGAAAATTTCGCTCGGTGCCGCAAGTTTATGCGCGCAAATTTGGGTATCGAGGATAAAATTTTATGTTGGCCGCGCGGCAAATACGACGAAAATTTGATGCGTCTAGCTAGGCAGGCGGGCTATGAGGCGTTTTTCACGACGCAGCGAGGTATAAATAGACCAGACGGCGACCTATCTACTATCAAGCGCATCGCCGCTAAAAAAGACGCCGCGTGGCTAAAACGCACGCTTTTTATCTATCAAAACGACTTTTTGGGCGGGATATACTCTAAGATAAAAAAGTAAAATTTGCTTTAAATTTGAGTAAAATTCGGCATTTTGACGGGTTTATAAATTCGGCTCAAATTTAAAAAACGTGAAGTAGCGGGCGTATTTTTGCGCGGCGGCAGGGCGTGCGTTTGCTTCGCTGGCGACATTTAAAGGATCATTATGAAATTCTACAAATCTCTTAAATTTAAAATCATAGCCGCGGCGCTTCTTCTAGTGGTGATACTCTGTGCCGCATTTATCCGCATCGTACCAGATTACTCCACTTCACGAGGCTTCGCCGTGGTTACTATTTTTGGCTACAACAAATACAAGCAAGGATACTGCCTAAAAGAGGATAGGATTTTACCCAAAGAGGAGCTGTATAAAAGAGCAATAGGGCAGTATTTGGATTATGATCTAAAACTAGAGCAAATGATCAATGATTACAGGGCTTATACTTATGGTAGCCCTTGGCGTAGCTCATATGAAATCGCATATTATGAATTAGAAAATATAAATTTATCTAATTGGTTTGAAGTATTACAAAAGTATTATAAGGATGGAAAAACAACTGAAGAGATACTGATAAAAGAGTTAAAGGCTAAAAAAACAGATCCAAAAAATACCTAAAAATATCTTCAGACGGCGCAGGCTTTGGATTTGATAGGCCGATAGTCCTTATTGAAGGTATTTACAAGGATGTTGCAGCCGCTTTATTTCTTGATAAATTCGTTATATTTAGCGGCAATTATATACAACGCAATCATTTTGAATACCTATTTGATAGAATAAATTTTTCCGAAAAAATCAAAAAATATTATCAGGAGAGGAGCAAGGCGTCGTTTGATATAAAACAAGGTTTTGAGCTGGATAACTGCGGAAATTTAAATTATCCATTGGAAGAATATTATTTACGCAGCAGGGAAGCAAAAGGCGGCTGAAAAGCTTTGATCGTAAAATTTAAAAAGAAGCAAAAATATGATGGACGCAGAGCAAAGGTATAAATTTCACAGGACGGCGAGATATTTACTAGCGGTGCCGATGGTTTTCTTGCTTGATTGGTGGGCGGCGTCTTTGATTTTGGCGGTTTTGCCTTTTGAGGGCGCGCTAAGGATTGCCGTTTTTACGGCAATATTTGCGATTTTGGCTTGCACGCTGCTTTGGTATTTATTCAAAAGGCATAAAAATTTAAGCCAAGCAAGCTGTTTGTAAAAAATCCAAATCTTAGTTTGCTGCTTTTTACTGTAGAAAATTTATCGCTCGGCGCTTTTTACGGCGGGTTTTTGTCATGCCTCGCGGCGGGGTATTTTTTGGGGCGAGTGTGCCGCCGGCTGGAGCGTGGCGTTCGCATTTGCGTTCGCGCCCGTTTGTCTGATCGTTTTCGCGATTTCGTATATGTTTAATGAAAAGAAGGCCTAGGCGTCAAATTTAAGCGCCCAAATTTATAAAATCAAGAAGGTCAAAATTAACGACCAGCGTTCAAATCAAATTTGACTTTACAAAATCCGAGCCGATAAATTTGATCGTAAAATTTGACCAAAGCAACCAAACTTACCGCTCGCGGCTCAAATTTACTCATAAATTTTAGCCAAAGCGGCCAAAATTTACAAAGCCTACTTAGCCTTGGCTCAAATTTTCCCTGATTTTGCTCTTTATCGCCTCCAGCTCCTCGCCCTCAAATCTCATCAGCGTTCGCTCCACGCCGTGCTTTATCATCCCCTCTTTGTCGCACGGCACGAAGTCCCAGTCTTTTTGAAATACCGCGTGCTTGCCCATAGTTTGGTTGCCGTTGCGCTGAGTGTAGCCGTTTGCGTTTAGATCGTTGTCCCACGGCCCCCACTCAAACGCCCCGCTAGGCCCAAACAGCGCGATCACGGGCACGTCGTTGGCCGCGGCTAGGTGCATGATTGCCGTATCTACGCCGATGAACATCGCGGAGCGCTTTGAGAGCGCGGCGGTTTGTTTTAGGGTGAGTTTGCCGCCTAGATTTACGGGGCTAGAGGAGCATAGCGCCAGCACGTCGTCCAGCTTTTTTAGCTCGGCGTCGTTGTTATCGGACGTTAGCACCACTCGCACGCCAAGGCTCTCGCAAAAGTCGATGATATGCGCCATGGTTTCGTCATCCGCGCACTTAAACATCCAGCGGCTAGTTAGGTGCACGTGGATAAATTTAGGCGGTAAATTTAGATGGCTGATGCAGTCTGGATCAAAATACACGCTGACTCGTTTGCCGCTAGGCTCAAATCCTAGCGCGGCCAGGGCGTCTAGATTTCGATCTACGGTGTGGCGCAGGCCGCCTATTTTAGGGGCTTTGTGCGTTATCATTTTATTTACGGTCTTGTTTTTGCCCTCAAATCCCACGATGGTTTTTATCTTGGCGTATTTGGCGACGATGATGCCGCGGTCGCCTGTGGTGGTCTGCACGGCGATGTCGTATTTTTGCTTTTTGATTTTATGGATAAACTTTAGCTCGCGCCAAAGTCGTTTGAAAAAGCCTACCTCTTTTATATTTGCGCGGTCGTAAACGTGGATGTTTTGGATGTTCGGGTTGCCTTCGATCATCGCCTCGGTGCCCTTGTTTAGGGCGAAATCTATCTGCGCGTCAGGGTAGATGCGGCGCAGGTTTTCGACGAGCGGAGTCGTGAGCAGCACGTCGCCGATGTTTCTAAATTTCATAACTAGGATTTTGATTTTTTTATCTTTCATTTTACGTACTTCCAAAATGTGTATTGCGCGTAAAGCCTTGCTATCACGTAGCCGCGCCAGCCTTCGCGCCAGCCGCCTTTTAAAAAAAATAGCTTAAAAAACGTCCATACGGGATTTAAAACGGCTTTAAATTTACTTGATTTTTTGTCCTTTGCACCAAGGCTTGAGTAGCGATTTTGCTTGGCGATAAACTGCTCGATACTGTCGTAGGCATAGTGTTTAAAGTGGTTTTTTAGCCTGCCGATTTGATTTTTAGCGGCGGTTAAATTTGCGCCGTTTGCGCCGTCCGCCGAGATTTGCTCGTCCGTTTTTGCCGCGCTTTTTAAAACGACCTTTTCGTGTATCTCGCGCCCGTCAAATTCCGCCCGCGTCTTGTCAAACAGCCTGACCGTGTAGTCTGGATAAAGCCCCATAGTGCGCACTTCTTTACCGAAAAAGATATTTGCGCGAGCTACCTCGTATGCGCAAAACTCGGGGCGCTGTAAAACCTGCAAAATTTCATCTCTCAGCGGCTCCAAAATCACCTCGTCGCTATCTAGCACGAAAACCCAGCGATTGCGCGCTAGATCGACGCCCAGCTGCTTTTGCGCGCTAAATCCCAGCCATTTTTGCTTGTGAAATTTGACGTTTTTAAACCCAGTGCAAATTTGCTCAGTGGCGTCCTGCGAGCCGCTATCGACCACGACGACTTCGTCTGCGAATTCGCAGCTTTTTAGCACCTCGGCGAGGTATTTTTCGCTGTTAAGCGTGAGGATTACGATGCTTAGCATTTATAAATTTCCTCGTTAAAATGCTTAAAGCGTTTGTGAAACCAAAAGTACTCGCTAGGTTTCTCGCGCACGGCGGCCTCGGTGGCGTCTGATTGAGCTTGCGTGGCCTTTAGCACGGCGACTTCTTTGTCAAAATCCCTAACGTCAATCGGCGGGGAAAAGCAAATTTCGCTGAGGTTGCGTGCTTTTTCACGGATAAAGGCCGGCACGATGAGCGCGTCCGTTTTTTGCGCGAAAATGCTAACCGCAGGCGTATGCAGGACTTTTCGCCCGAAAAATTTAACCTCTACGCCTTCTTCTTTGGCGGTGTTTTGATCGACTAGGATGCCTACTAATCGGCGCGCCTTAACCGCTTTTAAAATTTGCTTGGCGCCGCCCATTTTGTCGATTAGCTCGATATCAAAGCGGGTGCGGTTTGCCGCCAAAATACGCTGCATGACCGCGCTATCAAGCGCGCGCCCGACGATACTAACGCCTCCGAATTTTGCCGCCATCGCCAGAGAAAAGAGCTCCCACTGCCCGTAGTGCGCCGTTTGCACGATGATCGGGCGGCCCGAAGCAAGCGCGTTTTGAAAGATTTGCTCGTTTTTAAATTCGACTTTTTCTAGGATTTTTTCCTTGCTCGCGTTTTGGTTTTTTATAAAATTTACCGCAAATTTGGCGTAGTTGCGGTACGTGTCTTTTACGATCTGCTCTTTTTGCGCGGCCGTTAGCTCGCCAGCGTAGGCGAAATTTAGATTTGCTCTGATGATTTTTGTGTGTTTGGCGTCAAATTTATAAAACAAAAATGCGATGAAATTTAAAAAAGGATCCAGCAAAAACTCGGGCGTAACGGTAAAGATAAATTTAAAAAATCTATAAAGCCAAAGGTAAAATAAATCACGCATCAAGTAGCCTTTTTGCCGCGTTTGCGATAGTCTGCGGCGCGATATCTCGCACGCAAAAGTCGCTTTTATCTATCTTTTTCGCGTCTATTTTTTTGCCAGCGTCTAGCGTTAAATTTATGGGGCTAGCAAAGGCGTTTCGCTCTGCTGGGCGGTTACCAAAAAGCGTGATAGAGGGGCGATTTTGCGCCCAGGCGATATGCGTCACGCCGCTATCGTTGCCGATAACAAGGTTGCAGGACGAGATGAAGCTCACGAGCTCTTTTAGGCCCAAATTTAGAGTTTTCGCGTTTGAGTTTTTTATCAAATTTAGAGCCTCTTTTTCCTCTTTTTCGCCGTTAAAGCAGACGAAAATTTCATTTTGCGGCTCGTCTAGCAGAGCGATAACATCGCCAAATTTATCGTAAATTTTACTCGGTTCGCTAGCAAAAGGCGCTATCAAAATTTTCTTTTTTAAGCTTTGCGATTTACTTTGTGAGGCGCTAAAACAAGGCTGTTTGGATAAAATTTCATCCTCGCTAAAACTAAATCCCAGCGCAAAAGCCGTAAGTTTTAAATTTCGTAAGATGATATTTTCTGCGTAGTCGCAACTAAATTTATGCCTATAAAACAGCGCCGCAAGCGGTTCTTTGGCGCTAAATTTATCAAATCCGTAACCGTTTTTGCCAAGAAGTTTCGCAACCGCGGCGGATTTGATAAGCCCTTGCAAGTCGATGACGTAGTCGAATTCGCCCTCTTGTTTAGCAGAGGCGATCAGCTGCAAGCTTTTTTTGTATTCGCCGTTTTTTAGCGGTAGCGATACGACGCGCGAAATTTGCGGGCAAAGGAACAAAATCTCGCTAAATTTAGCGTCGGCAAACCATGTAATTTTAGCTTGCGGTAAGTGCTTTTTGATAAACTGCAGCACGGTTGCCGCATGGACGATATCGCCCAGGGCGGAGAGCTTGATAACGGCGATGTTTGGGCTTAAATTTTTACTCATTTACCGCTTTTATAAAGATTTTTAGCTATCATTTTAGGCAAAAATAGCTAAAAAAGGTTTGAAATGGCTAAAAATTATATCTGCGTTTTTGACTGCGAGACGGTGCCGGACACCGCACTTTTGCGTAAAATTTACGGGTATGAAGGAAGCGATGCGGAGGTGGCGAGGCAGGCGTTTGCCGCGCAAAAGGCAGCAAGCGGAAGCGAGTTTTTACCCGTGATGTTTCACCGCGTCGTGGCGATTTCAGCTGTGATGGCGGACGAATACGGTAAATTTTTGCGCGTAAGCACGATGAAGGGCGCAAACGAGCGAGAAATCCTAAATAAATTTATCGGTTTCGTAAATTCGCACAACCCGCGCCTGGTGAGCTTTAACGGACGGGGCTTTGATCTGCCGATGATTTTAACTCGCGCGATGAGGTACAACATCTCGTTTCCGAGTTTTTACGAGGTCGAAAACAAGGAGCTTGGCAAAGGCAAATGGGACGGCAACTACCGCGACAGGTACAGCGGTAAATTTCACTTTGATCTACTTGATCACGTGAGCGAGTTTGGCTCCGTGCGCGGGCTAAAGCTCGATACGCTCTGTGCGAGCCTAAATTTGCCCGGTAAATACGACGTGCACGGCGATCAGGTGATGGAGCTGTTTTTTGACGGTAAGATCGAAAAGATCAACGAATACTGCGAAAGCGACGTGCTAAACACATACTGGCTATTCCTAAAATACGAGCTTTTGCGCGGAAATTTGGCGCTTGATGATTACGCGGACGACATCTCGGTGATGAGCGAGTGGCTCGCGGCAAACTGTGCGCAGATGGGCTATACGCCGGTTTTTTGCGACGCGGTCGATCGCGAACTTGCGCGCCTTGAAACGCAAAACTACGAGGATGAGCCGGAGCTTAATGACGACGACGAGCAGGCCGGGACAGAGGAGTACTACACCGAAGAAAATATGCCCGAGATAAATTTGGACGAGCAGTGAGAACGGACGCAAATTTAGCGTATTTTGCTAGTTTGGCTAAATTTAAACGGCTCGCTTTTGTTAAAGCGTAATTTAATTTCAGCAAGTACCGATAATTTGATATTTATAAAATAAAAGGATAACCTATGTATAAAAAAATCGTAGCTTTTTCGGCGATATTTGCATTGCTATTTTCCGGTTGCGCAGAAAAAAGTGCCGGCGTTAAAAAGATAGACGAGATACAAGGGCTTTATGCGTATAACGACGGATACTACGTCGTCGGCGATAAATATAGCTTTAGGCTAAACGAAACGGCAAAAATAGACGACGCCAAACGCTTTTACGCTAGCGAATTTGCAAATGACATAAAAGACGATTTCGCGTCTATTTGCATATACGGCTACGATAAAAAGATGGTCGGAACATATGTCGTTTTTCTTGATAAAAAGCTATTTTCGGATGAGAGATACGCTGCGCTAAAAGCGTCATTTGAGATGTTTGACCCAAACAAAAATACGCAAGGGTCTCAGACTATAAAAAGCTTTTTGGAGTCCGGATATATAACCGGTTATTACTATCTAAGCGGAAGTACGGCAAATATAAGCGATGCTAAAAGAAAAGAAATTTTAACCTCGGGTAAATTTCAAAATCCAATCAAAGTATATACGAATGTAGATTGCGAAAAAATAGGCGCAAGCAGCGGCGGCGCGGGGATAGATCTCGGCGGTGCTGCGATGATCGTGGGTTTGCCCGTCGCTAGCGCGGGGATGATAGTGGCTTTCCCCGCCGTATTTGTAGTCGGGGCGGCTTTTTACGGTACTTTTTTCGTAGGTTGGGGACTTGGATGTTTGCTCGGCTTAGCGCGTTGTTCGTAGGGTTGGTGCTAATTTTATTTACGAGCTTTGATTTTTAAAATATGCTAAAATAGCGTCAAATCACAAAGGAAAAAATATGAAAATTTTAGTAACCGGAACGGCGGGATTTATCGGATTTCACTTGGCAAACGCCCTCGTAAAAAGAGGCGATGAGGTCGTCGGATACGACGTGATAAACGACTACTACGACGTAAATTTAAAGCTCGCGCGCCTAAAAACGGCCGGCTTTGAGACGAGCGAGATCGAACAAGGCAAGCTGATAAGCTCAAAAACGCAGCCTAATTTAAAATTTATAAAAGCCGATCTAGCCGACGCACAGACGATGAAAGAGCTTTTTGAGAAAGAGAAATTTGACTGCGTCGTAAATTTAGCCGCGCAGGCGGGCGTTCGCTACTCCCTCATCAATCCGCAAGCCTACATCGACAGCAACGTCACGGGCTTTATGAATATCCTTGAATGCTGCCGCCACAACCAAACTAAAAATCTAGTCTACGCAAGCTCTAGCTCGGTCTACGGCCTAAACGAAAATATGCCGTTTTCTACGCACGAGGGCGTAAATCACCCGATCAGCCTCTACGCCGCGACCAAAAAAAGCAACGAAATGATGGCGCATACGTATTCGCATTTGTTTGGCGTGCCGACTACGGGGCTGCGATTTTTCACCGTTTACGGTCCGTGGGGACGCCCTGATATGGCGCTGTTTTTGTTCGTCGACGCCGCCCTAAAGGGCAAGAAAATCGACGTCTTTAACTACGGCAAGATGAAGCGCGACTTTACCTACGTGGACGACATCGTAAAGGGCATTATAAAATGCGTCGATAACCCGGCAAAACCAAATCCCGCGTGGGACGCGAAGCATCCAGATCCCGCCACGTCAAGCGCGCCGTTTAAGGTCTATAATATCGGCAACAATAGCCCCGTCGAGCTCATGGACTACATCAAGGCCGTCGAGCTAAAAATCGGCCGCGAGGTAGAAAAAAACTTCCTCCCGCTTCAAGCCGGCGACGTGCCTGCGACCTTTGCGGATGTGAGCGATCTGGTGGCGGACTTTGAGTATAAGCCCGCAACTAGCGTAAATGACGGGGTGGCTAGGTTTATCGAGTGGTACTGCGAGTTTTACGGAGTTAAAATTTGAGATTTTTTGCGCTCTTGCTGGCTGCCTTTTTAAATTTAGCTTCGGCGGCGCAGGGCGAAAATCTAAGTAGCGCGGCTAGCACAGATGCCGCTAAAAAAGCTAAATTTGAGCTTTTAAAACTTAGCGAATACAAAGGCCAAAACGTCGGCGGCTGGCTAGCTAGCGAGAAGCTTGACGGCGTACGCGCCTACTGGGATGGGCGAAATTTGCTATCTAGAAACGGCAAAATTTTAGCCGCGCCAGGTGGCTGGAGCGCGCATTTTCCGCCTTTTGCGCTTGACGGAGAGCTTTACACCGCGCAGGGCGAATTTGAAAAAATCCAGTCGATAGTGATGGATAAAACGCCGAGTGTCGCGGAGTGGAGCGAGATCAAATTTTACGTTTTTGACGTACCTGAGGCAGGCGGCGGACTTTTAGAGCGGCTTAGCGAGCTTGAAAAATTTATCGCAAAGAATCCGCAAGCCGGGCAAAATTTAAAGATAATAAAGCAGGTAAAAGTAAAAGATAACGCCGAATTTGAGGCATTTGCAGAGGCCGTCATCGCAAAGGGCGGTGAGGGTGCCGTCGTGCGCGAACCAAACGTGCCCTACGAGCGAAAACGAAGCAAAAATGCCCTGAAATACAAAAAATTTAAAGACGCCGAGTGCGAGGTAACGGCGGTAAACGCGGGCACGGGCAAATTTGCGGGTCTCATGGGCTCGGTAACCTGTAAGGCGCTTAGCGCTGCGGGCTCAAGCTCGGACGAGCAAATCGCTAGCGGAGTAAAATTTAAGATTGGCTCGGGCTTTAGCGACGAAGATCGCGCAAACCCGCCTAAAATTGGCTCGATAATAACCTATAAATATCAAAATTTAACCGCGAAAGGAGTACCGAGGTTTCCGGTATTTTTGCGGGTTAGAGAGGATTAAATTCGGCCGTTTCGGTCAAATTTGCCCGCTTGGTCGCTTTGGGGTCGGCGCCGTAAATTTACGCTAAGCGCGCGATAGGGCGGCTAAATTTAACGTGCGGGTTTAGGAACGCCGCATTTTTTATTTTACCTTTTTATCTTTTATGATAAAATCGGAAAATCTAAAATTTCAAAAGGTAAATTTATGAAAATTTTAATAACAGGCGGAGCGGGCTACATCGGCTCTCACGTGCTAAAGGCGCTTTTAAAGCAAGGCGGGCACGAGATAACGGTCGTGGATAATCTCTGCAAGGGCACCACAAAGGCGCTTGACGCGCTTGAGAAAATCGGTAAATTTAAGTTCGTAAAGGCAAATTTAGAGGATGATTTAAGCGGGATTTTTGCTGAGGGCAAATTTGACGCGATTATCCATTTTGCCGCATTTATAGAGGTTTTTGAAAGCACGCGAGAGCCGCTAAAATACTACCTAAACAACACCGCAAACGTAGCTAAAATTTTGACCTATTGCAAAGAATACGGTGTAAATAAATTTATATTTAGCTCCACTGCAGCCGTTTACGGCGAGCCAGAAATCGGCGAGGTTGACGAACAAACCGCGGCAAATCCGATAAATCCCTACGGCCGAAGCAAGCTAATGAGCGAGTGGATCATCAAAGATTACGCCGCTTCAAATGAAAATTTCAAATTTGCGATTTTACGGTACTTTAACGTCGCGGGCGCCGATGAGGATGGGCTCATCGGGCAAAACTATCCAAACGCCACGCACCTAATCAAAGTCGCGACGCAGACGGCTCTTGGCAAACGCGAAAGCATGGGGATTTTCGGTAGCGACTATCCGACCGCAGACGGCACCTGCGTGAGAGACTACATCCACGTGAGCGACCTAGCCGACGCGCATCTAAGCGCGCTAGAGTATCTAAACGAGCATGAAAAAAGCGAAATCTTTAACGTCGGCTACGGCCGCGGCTTTAGCGTAAAAGAGGTTATAGAAACGGCTAAAAAAGTAAGCGGGGTTGATTTTAAAGTAGTTAGCGCGCCTCGCAGAGAAGGCGACCCCGCATGCCTCATCGCAAAGCCGGGAAAGATAAGAAAATTAACCAACTGGCGGCCTAGGAGAGAGGATCTCGCGCTAATCATAAAAACCGCGCTTGAGTGGGAGAAAAGGCTGTGAGGATCGCAGTCGTAGGCACGGGCTACGTGGGGCTAGTTAGCGGCGCGTGCCTAGCTAAAATGGGTAACGACGTCATATGCGTAGACGTGGACGAAGCAAAGATAAACGCCCTAAATAACGGCATCATACCGATCTATGAGCCCGGACTTTCTGAAATCGTGGCCGAGTGCAGGGCAAACGGCGCGCTCAAATTTAGCGTCGATATAAAAGAAGCCTTGGCGCACGCTAGCGTGCTATTTATCGCGGTTGGCACGCCTATGGGCGCGGACGGGCAGGCCGATCTGCGCTATGTGCTAGAAGTCGCAAAAAGCATCGGGCAAAATTTAACCTCGCCGCTAATCGTCGTGGATAAATCAACCGTTCCCGTGGGCACTGCGGAGAAGGTAACCGAAGTGATCGCTAGCGAGCTAAAAAAAAGAAACCTGGACGTCAAATTTGAAGTCGTCTCAAACCCCGAGTTTTTAAAAGAGGGCGCGGCGATCGAGGACTTTTTAAAACCCGATCGCGTAGTAGTGGGCGCTAGCAGCGAGTGGGGGCAAAGCGTCATGCGCGAGCTTTACGCGCCGTTTATGAAAAATCACGATAGATTTATCGCTATGGACGTAAAATCGGCCGAGATGACCAAATACGCCGCAAACGCGATGCTGGCGACTAAAATCAGCTTCATAAACGAGATCGCGGGTATCTGCGAGCGCGTGGGAGCGGACGTAAATTTGGTGCGAAAAGGCATCGGCAGCGATTCTCGCATCGGTTATAGCTTTATATATCCGGGCTGCGGATACGGCGGCAGCTGCTTTCCAAAAGACGTCGAGGCGCTCATATATACCGCTAGGCAAAACGGCTTTGAGCCGAAGGTTTTAAGCGCGGTGGAAGCTAGAAACGCGGCGCAAAAAACGGTGCTTTTTGAAAAAATTTCAGCATTTTTCGGCGGAAATTTGAGCGGCAAAACAGTGGCGATTTGGGGGCTAGCGTTTAAACCAAACACAGACGATATGCGCGAGGCTAGCTCGCTAGTGCTCATAAAATCGCTAGAAAACGCGGGCGCAAACGTCGTCGCCTACGATCCAAAAGCCGCAAACGAAGCCAAAAAATATCTACCTAACTCAAATTTAAAATTCGCCCCAAACAAATACGACGCGCTAAACGGCGCCGACGCACTCGCGCTCGTGACCGAGTGGAGCGAATTTAGATCGCCTGATTTTATGGAGATGAAACAGCGGTTAAAAAACGCCGTGATCTTTGACGGGCGCAATCAATACGACGCGAAAAATTTAGCAAATTTAGGCTTTAAGTATTTCCAAATAGGAGTGAAATCATGAGGAAAATTTTACTTTTTATCGCAGCTTGCGTGCTGCCGTTTGCGCTTTTTGCAGGCGAAAATGCGACAAAAACCGAGGAAAATATTTTCGAGCTACCTATCTCAAAGATGCCGCCTGATTATTTTAAATACGAAGTCGCGTTTTTTAAAGAGATAGAAACCAACTGCAACTTCGCCTTTTTACTCGGCGGAAAGCTCGAGGAAAAAGAGGATGCGCGCGGGATTTATTACGAATTTAGCGGCGGCGACGAGCTAGCGCAAACGATGATGATCTGCAAGGACGGAAGGAAAAAGAGGCGGGTTTATTATGAGTTCACTCAAATTTTACCGGGCGTTAGCCCTATTAAAATCATAACTCCGCAAGGCGTAGGCGCGGAAATAAGAGTGTATGAACGCGTAAAAAAGATAGAATCAAAAAAACTAAAAAGGAAAGATAAATGAAAATAGCCGTTATCGGACTAGGATACGTCGGACTGCCTTTGGCGGCGGCGTTTAGCGAGAAATACGAAGTTACGGGCTTTGACGTAAACGCTGCCCGCATAAAGGAGCTAAAAAGCGGGTATGATCGCACGCTGGAGCTAAGTGCTGAGCAGATGAAAAAAGCGATCGAAAGCGGTATGAAATTTAGCCTAAATTTGGACGATATAAAGGATTGCAACTTCTTTATCGTTACCGTCCCGACGCCGATAGACAAAAACAAGCGCCCGGACCTAACGCCGGTTATAAAAGCCACGCAAAGCGTTGCTAAAGTGCTAAAAAAAGGCGATATCGTCGTGTATGAAAGCACGGTGTATCCGGGCGTTACGGAGGAGATTTGCGTGCCGCTGCTTGAGCAAAGCGGGCTTAAATTTAACGAGGACTTTTTCTGCGGATACTCGCCGGAGCGCATAAATCCTGGCGACAAAGAGCACACCGTAACTAAAATCAAAAAAATCACTAGCGGCTCGACGCCCGAGGTAGCCGAAAAAGTCGACGAAGTCTACCGCTCGATCATAACGGCGGGCACGCACAAAGCGCCTACTATCAAGGTCGCCGAGGCGGCCAAAGTCATCGAAAACACGCAGCGCGATATAAATATCGCCTTTATGAACGAGCTTGCGATGATATTTAACAAGATGAACATCGACACGAACGCCGTTTTACAGGCGGCTGGCACGAAGTGGAATTTTTTAAATTTCCGTCCCGGGCTAGTGGGCGGCCACTGCATCGGCGTGGATCCTTATTATCTCACGCACAAGGCGCAGGAGCTTGGCTTTCATCCCGAGATGATCCTAGCCGGACGCCGTATAAACGATAATATGGGCAAATACGCTGCCGATCAGGTCGTAAAACTAATGATAAAAAGGGGCGTTTTGATAAATTCGGCTCGCGTTTTAGTGCTTGGGCTTACGTTTAAGGAAAACTGCCCGGATATCCGCAACTCGCGCGTGATAGACGTGATCGAGGAGCTTAGGGATTTTGGTTGCAGCGTGGACGTCTACGATCCTTGGGCGGATGAAGCGGAGGTAAAGCGCGAATATGGCTTGACGCCGCTAAAAAGCTTTGACGAGGCCGACTACGACTGCGTCGTGATCGCCGTCGCTCACGATAAATTTAAAGGGTTAAAATTTAGCAAAGCTCTCGTTTACGATATCAAAAACGTCTACGAAAACGCCGACGCAAGGCTGTAATGCTCGTAAATTTGATCAGCTCCATCGTCGTTTTTATCGTCTCGATGGGGATAAATTTTTTCCTCACGCCCTACATTTTAAAGAGCCTAGGCAACGAAGCCTACGGCTTTGTCGGGCTGTCAAACGCTATCGTGGCCTACGCTTTAGTCGTGACTGCTGCGATAAACTCCGTTAGCGGCCGTTTCGTCGCGTACGAGTGGCACAGAGACGATGTCCGCGCGGCTAACGCCTACTACTCGTCGGTTCTAGTCGTAAATATCTTTTTTTGCGTTCTTATTTTGTTTGGCGCGGGCGTTTTTATCTTAAATTTACAAAGCGTGCTAAACGTGAGCGACGCGCTGCTAGGCGACGTGCGGCTTACTTTTGCGTTTTATTTTATAAATTTTTGCGTCGGACTTTTTAACGGCGTCATCAGCGTCTCGATGTTTATCAAAAACAAGCTCTACATCATCTCCGTTCGCAACGCCGCATCTAGCGCCATTTTGGCCGCTCTCATCGTAGCGCTTTTTTATTTTTTCAGACCGATGATTGCATATATCGCTATCTCCGCTCTAGTCGCGTCGCTATTTGTTTTTTTTACGAGCGTTTGGGTTTCGCGCCGCATCACGCCGGGGCTTAAATTCAACCCGCGAGAATTTGACTTTGCGAGGATAAAAGAGCTTTTGAAATCTGGCGTCTATAATAGCTTTAACGCCCTAAACCGCGTACTTATGAGCGGTATGGATCTGTTTATCTGCAACATATTTTTAAGCGGCAACGCAACGGGAATTTTAGCCGTTTCAAAGGCGGCTCCGATCATTTTAGAGAGCTTTGTGGCACAGCTTAGCGCGATATTTGCGCCAAAATTCGTCGAGCACTATTCTAAATCAAATTTGACCGCGCTTGTTGCGGAGGCTAAATTTTCGATGCGAGTTACGGCGTTTGTCATGAGCGTGCCGGCGGCCATTTTCGTGGCTTTCGGGCGCGAATTTTACACGCTTTGGTTGCCGTTTAAAAGCGCGGACGAGATAAGTCAAATCTATAATCTTTCGATGATAACTCTAGTGCCGATTATATTTATCAGCTACGTTTTTTCGCTTTTTAATCTCGACGGCGCGACGAATAAACTAAAACGCCCCGCGATAGCAAACACTATTTTGGGCGCGGGCACGATTTTGGCGCAGATTACCGTGCTTAAATTTACGCCTTACGGCATTTACGGTATGGTTACCGTCGGCGCCGCGCTTTATTCGGTGCGCATTTTGGGATTTGACCTCATAAACGCCGCGTTAAATTTGAGCCTGCCGCTTACTACTTTTTACGGCGTTTATTTTAAAAATTTAGCCGTTTTTGCAGCCGTTTGCGGACTGTTTTTTTGGCTGCGAAATTTTGTGCAAATTTCAAGCTGGGGCGAATTTGCCGCGTATTCGGCGGTTTTGCTTGCGCTTGGATACGCCGCGAGCCTGTTTTTGATATTTGACAAAAGAGAGCAACTAGTCGTGATAAATAAAATCAAATCGAAGTTTAAAAGATGAAAAATTTAGTATTCGTTATTTCGTTAAAAAGCGATGAGGCGCGCCGTGAAAAGCTAAAAGAGCGGTTTAAAAACTACGGCGAATTTAGGCTCGTCGAGGCAACCGACGGCAGGGCGATGAGCGCAAAGGAGTACTACGGCTACGCGCTGCCTAGCCTTGAGGCTTACGGCAGGCTATTAAGCCCGTCCGAGGTCGGTTGCTCGCTCTCTCACGTGCGCGCTTACGAGGAGTTTTTAAAAAGCGACGCGTGCTTTGCGCTCATTTTAGAAGACGACGTCATCGGCGATGAAAGCGGCGTAAAAAAGGCGTTTGAAACGGCTACTAAGATGGAGGCGGGCTCGGTGCTCATTTGCGGCGCGCAAGACGGGCTAGAGGGGCGATTTAGCGCATTTGGCAAAAAGCTGGATGAGGATTTTTGGCTTGTCTCAAAGCGCTCTTACGGCACGATCTACCGAGCTGCGGCCTACGTGCTTGATAGGCGCGCGGCGGAAGCGATTTTACAAACGCACAAAAAGGCGCTTTGCGTGGCCGATTTTTGGCAGATTTTGCTTTTGCAAAACGGCTTAAAGATGTATTTTAGCGATATTTTTGCGCATCCGACCGATTTAGCGGACTCAAATATCCAAGCCGAGCGGGTGCAAAGAGCGCAGGCAAAAGTCTCGCCGCTAGCCCGTCTAAATAGCTTAAAATATGTCGCCGCAACGCGCTTTGAAGCGGCAATTTTAGGCTATGAGCGGATATTTAAAAGATAAGAAACTAAGCGATTATAAAGCTCAAAATTTATAAAATCAATAATTTTGAAGATTTATTAAATTTTCGCGCATCGATTAAAATTTGGAGAGAGAATGAAGGTTTTATTTATAATTTCGACCCTGCAAGCAGGCGGCGCCGAGCGCGTGATGAGCTTGCTGGCGAGCTATTTTGCGAAATTTCACGACGTGACACTTTTAAAATTTGACACCAAACCGCCGTTTTACGAGCTAGACGAGAGGATAAAGCTGATAGATCTGCCTTTCCCGATGGTGAAAAAGGGCTTTTTTGCAAATTTAATAAGGCGCGTGAAAAAGTTTTTTTATCAGCGAAATTTGATCAAAAACGGCGGATTTGACGTCGTTATCTCCTCTATGGATAGCACCAATATCAACGTGATTTTGTCGAATTTATTTATCGGTAAGCCGCTTTTTATCAGCGAGCATTCAAGCGCCGATTTTTTCAAAGGGCGCGGCTGGTTGTTTTTGCGCCGTATGCTCTATCCGCTAGCTAGCGGACTCACGGTACTTACAAAAGAAGACTACGAATACTATAGCTTCGTAAAAAATAAAACCGTGATGTACAATCCGATGTTTGAAGCCAAAAAACAGGGCTTGCCGAAGGAAAATATCATCCTTTTCGTCGGTCGTCTCATCTCGCTTAAGGGCTGCGACGTATTTTTAAAGGCTATGAGCCTAGTCGATAAAGAGCTTCTAAAAAACTGGAAAATCGTGATAGCGGGCGCTGGCGAAGAGAGGCAAAGACTAGAGCTCATCGCGCATGAGCAACTGCATCTAAATGCTGAATTTATCGGTCAAACGAGCGACGTCGCCTCGCTTTACGAAAGGTCTAAAATTTTAGTCTCAAGCTCCAAAACCGAAGGCTTGCCGAATGTTTTAATCGAGAGCGTATTTTTTAACTGCGCCAGGGTGGCGACTGCTACAAGCGGCGCAAAAGAGCTCATCGAGGACGGCAAGGACGGATTTTTAGTGCCGATAGACGACGTAAAAGCGCTCGGAAGTAAAATAGAACTTTTAATGCGCGACGAGGAGCTTAGACAAGAGCTGGTAAAAAACGCCAACGAGCGCAAAAACGCCTTTAAAACCGATCAAATTTATCAAAAATGGATGGATTTTATCACGCAAAATATAAAGAGCTAAAATGCTAAAAGTAAGCATAATAATCCCGACCTACAACCGCAAAGAGCTTTTTGAAGCCGCCCTAAAAAGCGCGCTGGCTCAAGACTACGAAAATAAAGAAATCATAATCAGCGACGATAACTCAAACGACGGCACGCGCGAGCTTGCGCAAAGTTACGTCGCTAAATTTGACAACGTAAAATACGTCTTAAACCAAACTTACGACCGCGGCCCAAACGGCAATAAAAATAACGGCTTTGATCACGCTAGCGGCGATGCTTTCGTGATACTAGACGACGATGACTTGCTGATAGAAGGCGCCATAAGCAAGATGGCGGCCGTACTAGAGCAGGGGTATGCCAGCGTCTGGGCGAACTGTTATTTTGAGATCGACGGCGAGCCGACGACGAAATTTTCGGGATTTGGACTAAGTAAAAGCGGGGAAATTTCGCCGCAGGACTACTACGACGGCAAGATAACGGGCGAGTTTTTGATAATGTTTCGCCGCGACGCGATCGGACAGAGGCGCTTTGAAAAGGGGCTTTACGGTAGCGAAAATACGCTTTGGATCTATCTTTTTGACCTTCCTGCTTACTATCTGCACGATGCGGTGCGTATTTACCGCTTTCACCGCAGCGACAGCGTCACGATAAACTCGTTTAAACGCCCGCTTTGTATAATGAAAGGCTACGCGATGACTGCGGAGCTCATTTTACAAAAGATCGCCGAGAAAAATGCTCAAGCTAGCGCGAACGGAGCAAATTCGGCCGAGCCGAAATTTCGCGTAAACGATGCTCATATCGCGATCCTATATAAAATGGCGGCGTACTATGCAAAATTTGGCGGCGAATACAAAAAAATGTACGAGTATCTTTTTAAAAGCCTCAAATTTAAATTTACAAAAGAAGCGCTTGCGATGCTGATTTTAAGCCCGTTTCCAAAGTCGATGATTTTGTTTTTAACTAAAATTCGCGTTTGGATATACAAAAAAACGCGCGGCGAATGAAAAAAATAGCCGTTTTTCTCTACTCTATGGGGCCGGGCGGCGCAGAGCGCGTGGTTTCAAATTTGCTCCCGGCTCTGTGCGAAAAATACGAAGTTCATCTCGTTTTAATGAGCGAGGTCGTAGCCTACGAGATACCAAGCGCGGTAAAAATCCACTTCCTCGAGCGCTCAGATCCCTACGAAAGCGGCGTAAAAAAGCTTTTTCGTTTGGGACTTTTGTTTCCGTTTTTAGCCTTAAATTATAAAAAACTTTGCGACGATTTGGCTATCGACCTGCATTTTGTCTTAATGAACCGTCCTTGCTACATCGCGCTTTTAGCAAGGATCGCCGGAGTAAAAGGGCGGATGGTGATAAGCGAGCGCAGCTGTCCGTCGGTCATATATAAGAGCGGCCTTAGCGGGTTTGCCAATAGAATTTTAGTTAAGGCGCTATATCCTAGGGCCGATCTTATCCTTGCTAACGCGCAGGGAAACGCCGATGATCTCGTGCGAAATTTCGGTTGCGATGCCGCAAAAACTAAGGTGCTATATAACGCGGTCGATTTAGCGGCGATAAAAACTCTTGCCGATGAGTCGCTAGAGGATAAATTTAAGCCGTTTTTTCTAAATATCGGACGGCTTGATAGCGGTAAAAATCAAGCGATGCTAATAAAAATAATCGCAAATTTAAACGACGAGCGCGCGACGCTTGGGATACTCGGCAAAGGGCCTTTGCAAGGCGAGCTTCAAAATTTGATCGACGAGCTTGGCGTAAGCTCGCGCGTAAAACTGCTAGGCACGGATAAAAATCCGTTTAAATTTATCAAAAACGCGCAGTGTTTTGTCTGCGCTTCGCGGTTTGAAGGTTTTTCAAACGTGCTTTTAGAGGCGCTTGCTTGCGAGAGATTTATCGTCTCCACCGATCATAAAAGCGGTGCTAGGGAGCTTCTTGGCAACGATGAGTACGGCATTTTAGCGCCCGTTGACGACGAAAAAGCTATGGAGGCCGCGATGAGGCAAGCGCTTGAGGATGAAAATTTAAGGCGAGATTATGAAAAAAGAGCTTACGGCCGCGTGGCAAAATTTGATAAAAACGCCGTCGCGGCGCAGCTCATAGGATATTTAGAGGGTGAAAATGGCGAGTAAAATTTTAGAATTCTCCGGCAAATTTAAATTTTCAAAGCAAACTTGTTTTTTGGTACTTGCGGCGTTTATTTTTAGCGTGGTTTGCAGGCTGTACTGGGTGTACTGGGCGGGCGAATACCAGCACTTTTTCTGGAACGATCAGCTGATGATCAGCACAAACGACGGCTACGCCTTCGCCGAGGGCGCGCGCGATATGATAGCGGGCTTTCATCAGCCAAACGACCTTAGCTACTATGGCCGTTCGATGCCGACGCTTACGTATTTTTTGTATCAAATTTTACCTTTTAGCTTCGAGAGCATTTTGCTTTATATGAGCGTGTTTTTTAGCTCGCTTATCGTTATTCCCGTGATTTTGATAGCCAAAGAGTACGAGATGTCCGGCGCGGGCTTTGCGGCGGCGCTGCTAGCTAGTATCGCAAACAGCTACTACAACCGCACGATGGCGGGCTACTACGACACCGATATGCTTACGATCGTGCTGCCTGCGTTTAGCGTCTGGGCGATGATACGCCTCGCGCAGAAAAAAAACGTAAACGATCTCATTTTTATCCCGATTTTTATCCTGATAAACGACTGGTGGTATCCTAGCTCGTACTCGCTAAATTTTGCGATGCTGGGCGCTTTTTTGCTCTATACTTTGATTTTTGATAGGAAAAACGCGCTAAATTACGAGGCCGTTATTTTGATGATAGTCGCACTTACCTATATCGATTTTTACGCTAAAAGCGCACTTGCGGTAGCTCTTTATCTAGCGATGAGATTTCGTCCGCAGATCTGGGATAAGCGCTCTGTCACGGCTTGTCTTTCTTTAGCCGTCGCGCTTTTGGGTTTTAGCGGCGGGCTTAATCAAATTTTATTTCAGCTTAAATTTTACGTATTTCGCGGGGTTTCGGAGAGCAGCGAGCCCGTTTTTCATTTTTATAACGTAAATAAAACGATAGTGGAAATGGATGATTTTTCGTTTGAGTTTAACTCGATAAACGCCTTTGCTAAGCGTATCAGCGGGCATATCGTTACGTTTGCCTTGTCGCTGGTCGGAGTTGCCGCGCTGTGTTTTAAATTTCGCTCCTTTTTGCTTGCGCTTCCGATGCTCGCGCTTGGGTTTTTAGCGCTAAAAGGCGGGCTTAGATTTACTATTTACTCCGTGCCGATTATGGCGATAGGGTTTGGATATTTCGCGGTTCTTTGCGTGGATTTTTTCAAAAAAAGAAAACTTTTAGATAAATTTTGCGCCGTTTGCTTGGCGATATTTTCGGCGGTTTTATTCGTTTATATTGCGGATTATTACGATTTTTTGGGTGACAAGTCATCATTCTTTTCGTTAAATTTCGACGACGAGGCGAGGGCTAAGGAATTGGCGTCTCGCGCCGTCGTCGGTATTATTTGCTGGGCGGTTTTTTTTGCGACGTCCAAGTTAAACTCGCTCAAAAAACACTCGCTTTTAGAAAAAATTTGTGTCTTTTGTATCGCTGCGCTTTCCTTGATGCCGTGTCTTGAGCACATCTACGGCTATAAGGTCGGCACGGTCTTTGCCAAAAGCGAGGTGGAGAGCCTAGATAAACTACGCAAAATAGCAGGGCGCGAAGACTACGTGCTAGCGTGGTGGGACTACGGCTATCCGATCCGCTACTACGCAGACGTCAAGACTCTCATCGACGGCGGCAAGCACCTAGGCAGGGATAACTTCGCGGTTAGCTTCGCGCTAGCGGCTAATCAACGCATGTCGGCAAATATGGCGCGTCTAGAGGTCGAGTACACAGAGCGAAATTTTAGCGAGAAATTCGGGCTAAATTTGGCGCAGATGATGAAGGACTATAACGCGACTAACGTAAATTCGTTTTTGTATTCGCTAAACGACAAGGATTTTCGCCCGCCGCAAAAAACGCGCGAGATTTACTACTATCTGCCAGACTCCATGCTTGATATTTTTAGCACCGTTTTGCGTTTTTCAAACCTTGATCTAAACAGTGGCGAGGAGTACGGGGCGATATTTTATCCGGGCAAGCCTTACTCCATAGACGAGGATACGATAAATATCGGCGGAGGTTTTAGCGTATCGGGCGACGCGTCTAAAGTCTATATCGGCGAGCGCGAAATACCCGTAAATACGTACTTTGAAACAAGTTACGACGAGAAAGACAAGCTAGTCGTCAAAAAGCACGAGATGAACGCGGACGGTAAAATTTATCTCATTTTTATGAAGGATTACAGGCGGTTTTTGGTGCTTGACGAAGCGGTGCTAAACTCGGCCTACATACAGCTTTTCGTACTCGAAAACTACGACAAAGAGCTGTTTGAACCGGTCGTTTTAAACGGCGCGGTTAAAATTTATAGGTTGCTAAGATGAGGGCGGTAAATTTGATCAAGGCGCGGACGTCCGCTAAATTTGCGATAGAGGTTTTTTAAATGGCAAAATTTGGATTTTTATCTCACGCCGATATGAGCATTTACTTTTTCCGCGCGCCGATAATGCGCGAGCTAAAGCGGCTCGGGCACGAGGTTTTCGCTATCGCTCCGCAGGGCGAGTATACGGATAGGCTAAAAAGCGAGTTTAACTGCGTGACCTACGAGCTTGACCGCGCGAGCCTAAATCCCCTAACCGTGCTTGAAAACTCAAAAAAGCTAGCCGAGATTTTGCGCGGGCTAAGCTTAGACCTACTGCAAACCTCGGCGCACAAGTCAAACGTGTTTGGCACCTTTGCGGCTAAAAAGGCGGGCATAAAGCGCGTGATAAATTTAGTCGAGGGGCTGGGTAGCTTTTATATCGATAACGACCTAAAAACCCGTCTGGTGCGCGCCGCGATCGAGACGCTTTATAAGCGTGCGCTAAAAATGAGCGACGGCTGCGTGTTCGTAAACGAGGCCGATCCTGCGTATTTTCTAGCTCGCAGACTGATTGCCGAAGAGAAAATTTTTAAGATAAAAAGCGTTGGCGTGGATACGCTCAAATTTGACGAAAACAGCGTGCCGGCCGCAAATTTGGGCGAAGATCTGCGCGGCAAAAAGATCGTGCTGATGATAGCGCGCGCGATGTGGCACAAGGGCGTGCGCGAGTTTTACGAGGCGGCGGAGCTTTTGCGCGTGCGCGAGGACTGTGCGTTCGTCTTTGCGGGCGAAGGGTTTGAGGGCAACAAAAGCACGGCCGACGCGAAGTTTCTAACTGGCGGCGCCGTGCGGTATCTGGGTGCTAGAGACGACGTGCCCGAGCTTTTAAAGGCTAGCTATCTGCTTGCGCTTCCAAGCTACAAAGAGGGCTTTCCCCGCACGGTTTTAGAGGCGATGAGTATGGGTAGGCCGGTCGTGGCTAGCGACGTGGCGGGATGTAACGAGGCCGTGACGAACGGCTTTAACGGCCTGCTTTGCGAGGCGAAAAACTCGGCCGATCTAGCCGCAAAGATAGAAATTTTACTAAATGACGAAAATTTGGCCCGCCAGATGGGGCAAAACGGGCGGGAGCTTGCCGTACGCGAGTTTGACGAGCGAGCGGTCGCGAAAAAATATATAGAAATTTATAGGAAATTTATCGATGTATAGGGCGTTTTTTAAGAGATTACTGGATATTTGCGGTGCGATTTTTCTCATAGTTTTGACGCTGCCGATCATGGCGGTCGTCGCGGTTTTGATCTATTTTAAGGTTAGCAAGGACGTCATTTTTACTCAGGCGCGCCCGGGCTTGCATACTAAAATTTTTAAAATTTACAAATTTAAAACGATGAGCGACGAGCGCGGCGCGGACGGCGAGCTGCTGCCCGACGAGATGCGTCTGGGCGGTATCGGCAAGACTATCAGAAGCCTTAGCCTTGATGAGCTGCCGCAGCTTTTTAACGTGCTAAAAGGCGATATGAGCTTCATCGGGCCGCGTCCGCTTTTGGTCGAATACCTGCCTCTTTACGATGCCGAGCAAGCGACCCGCCACGACGTGAGACCCGGCATCACGGGGCTAGCGCAGGTAAATGGTCGCAACGCGATCAGCTGGGCGGAGAAGTTTAAATTTGACGCTAGGTATGTCCGCGAGCTTAGCTTTGCGCTGGACGTTAAAATCGCGATTTTAACGGTGCAAAAGGTGCTAAAACGAAGCGGCGTGAGCAAAGAAGGCATGGCTACGACGGAGAAATTTAATGGCCGCAACTAAAATTTACGTTTACGGCTTTAGCGGACACGGAGCCGTCGTCGCGGACGTAGCTAGGGCGTGCGGATACGGTGAGGTCGTGTTTTTGGACGATGCTAAATTTGACGGCAAAAACGTGCTCAAATTTGACCCGAGCTTAGAAAAAGCGGACGTGATCGTTGCTATCGGAGACAATAAAATCAGACGTATCCTGCAAGAAAGAGTAAAAAACGCGGGCTTTGGCGTAGTAAATTTGATCCATCCAAGCGCGGTAGTAAGCGCTAGCGCGCAAATAGGCGAGGGTGCGGTCGTAATGCCGCACGCCGTCATAAACGCACGCGCGGCGGTAGGCGAGGGGGCGATAATAAACACGGGCGCGATCATAGAGCATGACTGCGAGATCGGAGCCTTCGCGCACGTGAGCCCAAACGCGGCGTTAGCAGGCGGCGTAATCGTGGGCGCAAATACGCACGTGGGTATCGGCGCTTGCGTCATCCAATGCATAAAAATCGGCGCAAACTGCATCATCGGAGCGGGTGGCGTCGTGGTACGAGATATCGCAGACGGTAGCGTCGCCTACGGTAATCCTGCTAAAATCAGACGAAATTTGAGCTAAATTTGAGAGCTAAATATCGCTCGTCAAATTTGCGCTCGCAACGACAAAAATCGCCGCAAACTAAAAAATAGATAAAATTTGGCCAAGTCCTTTGCGGCGTCAAATTTGCCGTTTTAAAATACATTTTGATGCAAAATTTAACAAAATCCCTATTTTCTACGCCCCAAAAGCGACTTTAAACGAGTTTTTATAAAAATATTTAGATTTTAAGTGCTACAATGCGTAAATTTCTTTAAGGAATAATAATGCAAAGAATTTTCCTAAGTCCGCCGCACATGAGCGGCAAAGAGCAAGAGTACATAAACGAGGTTTTTAAGAGCAACTACATCGCGCCGCTTGGCGAATACGTGAATAAATTTGAAGCGAGCGTCTCAAGCTACGCGGGCGCGCCAGATGCATTGGCGCTAAATTCCGGCACGTCGGCGATCCACTTGGCGCTAAGGGTGCTAGGTATCGGCGCGGGAGATGTGGTGCTAGCCTCTACGTTTACCTTTATGGCGTCCGTTAGCCCGATACTTTATCAAGGCGCTACGCCTGTTTTTGTCGATAGCGACGAAAGCTGGAATCTAAGCCCCGAGCTACTAAAAAAGGCGATCGCAAATTCGCCTAAAAAGCCAAAAGCGCTCGTCGTCACGCACCTCTACGGTCAAGCGGCAAAGATGAAAGAGATCTGCGAGATCTGCGAGCAGGAAAACATCGCCGTGGTCGAAGACGCGGCCGAGGCGCTGGGCGGATTTTTGAACGGCAAAGCGCTGGGTACGTTTGGACGACTGGGCGCATATAGCTTTAACGGCAACAAAATCATCACCACAAGCGGCGGCGGCATGCTAGTAGGCGAAAAAGAGCTCGTCGAGAAGGCGAGATTTTATAGCACCCAAGCTAGAGAGCCGTTTTTGCACTACGAGCATAAAGACTACGGCTACAACTACCGCCTGAGCAACGTCCTAGGCGCGATAGGAACGGCGCAGATGGAGGTGCTGGAAGCGCGCGTGATAAAAAAACGCGAAATTTTTGAAAAGTACAAAAAAGAGCTTCCAGAGCTTGAGTTTATGCCCGAGATCCCAAATTCCCGCGGCAACCGCTGGCTAACGACCGCGCTGTTTAAAGAAAAAGGCGCGCATCTACGCGTGATAGAGGCGCTTGCGAAGGAAAATATAGAAAGTCGTCCGCTTTGGAAGCCGATGCACATGCAGCCTGTGTTTGAGGGGGCGCTAGCGTTTACTGACGGTACTAGTGAGGAGATGTTTGCGCGCGGTATCTGCCTGCCTAGCGGTACGGCGATGCAGGACGAGGAGTTCGCGCGAGTAGTAAAAATCGTAAAGGAAAATTTATAAATGTTTAAGGCAACGAAGCTAAAGCGGCTTGCGTTTTTTCTAACCTTTGACATCGTGATATTTGTCGCGTCGTTTTATCTGGCGTATCTGCTTAGATTTAGCGGCGTGCTGCCTGATTATTTTAGAGGCGGACTGGTCGCGGGCTGCGCTACGATGGTGGTTTTAAAGCTATTTTTCATGTGGCTTTTTAAAATTTACAAGGTGCCGTGGAGATTTTTCGGACTAAACGAAGCGAGGAAAATTTTCCTCGTTCATCTTTGCGCGATCGTCTGCTTTTGGATCGTTTATTTTGCGATGCCCGCGGTTTTTAACCCGTTTCCTCGAAGCGTGGTTTTTATAGACTTTATCATCTCGTGCCTGCTAATCGGAAATTTAAGGATCGCCAAGCGTATGTTTTTAGACTTTTCTAAAAAGCCGCACACGGGCGAGCCTTGCGTCGTTATCGGCGCTACGTCAAAGGCGCTTCACGTTTTAAAAGGGCTTAGGCAGGGCTATATCGATCTATATGCCGTGGGCGTGGTAGACGGCAGGAGCGATCTAGTCGGCACTTACTGCGACGGATTTTTAGTGCAGCCAAAGAGCGAAATCGCAAATTTGATCAAAGAGTACAACGTAAAAACCGCTATCATCGCACTAGCTCTGGGTCAAGACGAGCTAGCCGAGCTTTTTGATGAGCTTACGGCCTACGGTATCCGCGATATCAAGATCTTCTCGATGTTTGGCACCGGCAAGGACGCGATCAAAGATATCTCGATCGAGGATCTGCTAGCTAGAAAGCCAAAAGACCTAGATAGTAGCGCGGTGGAGAAATTTTTGGGCGGCAAGGTTGTTTTGGTCACGGGAGCCGGCGGTAGTATCGGTAGCGAAATTTGCAAGCAGTGCCTAAAATTTGGCGTTAGCAAACTAATAATGATCGATCATAGCGAGTTTAATCTCTATAAAATCGGCGAGATAACTCACAGCGACAAAACCGTGAGCAAGATGATAAATATCGTAAACGAAGCGGATTTGCGCGCGGTTTTTGAGGAGTTTAAACCGCAGATCGCGATCCACGCCGCAGCCTATAAGCACGTGCCGCTTTGCGAAGCAAACCCTAAAGCTGCGGTCGTAAATAACATAATCGGCACTAAAATTTTGATCGATTTATCTATCGAATACGGCGTTAGCAAGGTCGTGATGATCTCATCCGATAAGGCCGTGCGCCCGACGAATATCATGGGCGCGACTAAACGCGTGTGCGAGCTTTACGCGCTAAACTCGAATTTGCCTGCCAAAACCGAGATCGTCGCGGTACGCTTCGGTAACGTTCTGGGCTCAAGCGGCAGCGTAATACCGAAATTTAAAGAGCAAATCGAAAATAATAAGCCGCTAACCGTCACGCATCCTGATATCACGAGGTATTTTATGCTGGTTTCCGAGGCCTGTCAGCTCGTGCTTCAGGCTGCCTCGATCGCAAAGGGCGGCGAGCTTTTCGTGCTTGATATGGGCGAGCCGATAAAGATCGCCGATTTAGCTAAAAAGATGCTGATTTTATCAAACAAAGAACACCTTGGCATCGAATTCGTCGGCCTTCGTCCTGGAGAGAAGCTTTACGAGGAACTTTTAATCAATAAAGACGACGTAAAAACCGAGTTTCAGTCTATTTTCGTGACGCACTCGGGCGAATACGACGTGGCTAAACTAAACGAGCAAATTAAAAATTTAACGCAAGCGGACGATGTCGCGGCGGCGCTCAAAGAGATCGTACCCGAGTTTAATCACGCGCTAAACAAGGAATAAATTTGACGTTACAAGATATACAGAGGTTTTCGGAGTTAAGATACAAGGCTAGAGCCTATATATGCTATCTTTTTAGTAAAAATTTGCCAAACAGGCTGCCGGGAGTAAACGCCGAGTCGATAAAAAGCGGCTTTAACAAAATGGCGCACGAGATAGAGGATTTTGACGCGTTTTACGTGCTTGACGCAAACGGCGTGCAGATAGGCGACGCCGTAAGCTTAAACGAAAAATATAAAGCCGGCGGCGGCGAAAACTGCAGCAACAAGTCTTATTATTACACCGCGGTGCGCGAGAAGCGCTGCGTGCTAAGCGACCCGTACCCGTCCTCGCTCACGGGCGAGCTGTGCGTGACGGCGTCCACTCCGATATATGACGATAAGGGAGAGCTAAAATTCGTCGCGTGTATCGACGTTTCGCTAGAAAATATCCTAGCCATCATCTCTCACGGCAAGCTAGAGAGCTACTTCGGCAAATTTCTAAAGGTCGTTTACGCCGCGTTTTCGGTTGCGCTTTTTATGGTGGCGGCATTTCTTTTCGTAGACGGACTAAAGAGATTTTTGTCTAAAGATTTTATGAACATTAACGTCGAGGAGATGTTTGAAACCACGATCGTGCTGACGCTTGCGCTTGCGATCTTTGATCTGGTTAAAGCGATATTTGAAGAAGAAGTGCTCGGAAAAGGAAAACATAGCGATAATGGCGAAAACAAGACGATGGTGCGTTTTATCGGCTCGATCATCATCGCGCTTGCGATCGAGGCGCTGATGCTCGTGTTTAAATTTGCCATCACGGCGCCCGATCGCATCATAAACGCGATCTATCTCATCGGCGGCGTCGCGATATTGATGATCGCGCTTAGCATCTATCTTTTTGCTACCAAGCAAAGGAGTTCGCATTGATCGGCATCATAGACTACGGCGCGGGAAATTTAAGAAGCGTGTTAAACGCGTTTGAGAGTTTAAATTTAAAGGCGCAGCTGGCGGTTCGCGGCGAAGAGCTGGGTAAATTTGACAAGATCATCTTGCCCGGCGTCGGAGCTTTTGGCGAAGCGATGCAAAAGCTAAAAGATAGAGACTTTATCCCCGCGATAAAAGAAGCCGTAGCCGGCGGAAAGCCGTTTTTAGGAATTTGCCTTGGTATGCAGCTGCTTTTTGAGCAAAGCGAGGAGTTTGGCGTAAACGAGGGGCTCGGGCTCGTAAAAGGGCGAGTGGTTAAATTTGATCCGTCTAAATTTGACGCGCCGCTAAAGGTACCGCACACGGGTTGGAATACCATAAATTTTACCAAGCAAACACCGATAAATAAGGATCTGGCGGCTAGCGAATATCTATACTTCGTGCACTCTTATCACGTAGTTTGCGAGGACGATGCGGCGCTTGGCTTTAGCGAATACGGCTATAAATTCGTAAGCGCGGTGTGTAAAGATAACATTTTCGGCTTTCAGCCGCACCCAGAAAAGAGCTATGAGACGGGGCTAAAAATTTTACGAAATTTCGGAGAGATGTGATGGAAATTTTCCCTGCGATAGATTTAAAAGAGGGCAAGGCGGTTCGGCTTTTTAAAGGCGAAATGAGTAGCGCGAAAATCTACTCGGACGCTCCGTGGGAGCTAGCCAAAAGGTTTGAAGATATGGGCGCAAAGTGGCTTCACGTCGTCGATCTTGACGGAGCGTTTGCAGGCGAAGCGGTAAATCTAAAAACCGTAGAAAAGATCGCAAAAGCCGCAAATTTACAAATCCAAATCGGCGGTGGGATACGCGACGAAGCGCGAATAAAAAGCTACCTTGATAGCGGCATAACGCGCGTTATCTTGGGCTCGGTAGCGCTAAAGGATCCGAATTTTACTAAAGAAATGGCGCAAAAATATCGCGTTGCCGTCGGCATAGACGCTAAAGACGGCTTCGTCGCCGTGCAGGGCTGGGCAGAGGTGTCGCAGATGAGGGCGACCGAGCTAGCGCATAAATTTGCCGGAGCCGGAGTCGAAGCGATCATCTGCACCGATATCTCAAAAGACGGCACTCTTAGCGGCGTGAACGTTGAGTTTACCTCGCAAATCGCAAAAGCAAGCGGTATAAATACGATCGCAAGCGGCGGCGTAAAAGATATAGAGGATATCCGGGCGCTAATGCGTGCGGGAGACGTTTACGGCGCGATCGTGGGCAAGGCTTACTACGAGGGGACGCTTGATCTAAAAGAGGCCTTTAAACTGGGCCGATAAATTTTTAAAGTAAATTTAAATATAAAATTTGCTAGAATTGGACATTTTTTAAAAAAGGATGCGATTGTGAAAATATTAGTAGTCGACGACAGCTCTACTATGAGAAGAATTATAAAAAACACCCTACAAAGGCTTGGGCATCAAGAAATTTTAGAGGCCGAGCACGGAGTCGAAGCATGGCAAATTTTGGGTCAGCACAGCGATATAAACGTGCTTATCACCGACTGGAATATGCCTGAAATGAACGGCCTTGAGCTCGTAAAAAAGGTCCGCGCCGAGGCAAAATACGTCGATATGCCTATCATCATGGTAACGACCGAGGGCGGTAAAGCCGAGGTAATCACTGCACTAAAAGCAGGCGTTAATAACTACATTGTAAAGCCATTTACGCCACAAGTTTTAAAAGAAAAACTTGAAGACGTCTTAGGCTAAAAGAGCGTAAATTTGAAAGATAAATTTTACGAGCTTGAAGTTCTTTGTTCGCAGGAGCTTCGCGAGCTTTTCGAAGATCTTGTTTTTTCTTTGGGCGTTACTTGCACGCAGGAGACTGACGGCGGGTTTATCATCCGAGATGAAGACGAGCTAGACGAAGTGGAATTTGGCCTACGAGAATACGCAAAGTCCCTACAAGATGCGCTCGGCCGCGAGATCGAATTTAAGATAACAAGAAGCCAAAAAGAAAATAAAGACTGGCTAAACGAATACAAAAAAAACGTAAGACCGATAGAGATCGGTAAATTTTACATCCACCCAAGCTGGGAAGAATCTAAAGATGGGCTTGAAAACATCATCATCGATCCTGCGCTTGCCTTTGGCTCGGGTCACCACGAGAGCACGAGTGCCTGTATAGAGTATCTGCAAAAATACGCCGCAAGCGGTATGAGCGCGCTTGACGTAGGCTGCGGAAGCGGGATACTAAGCATCGCTCTAGCAAAACTAGGCTGCGTCACGGATGCCTGCGATACTGACGAGCAAGCAGTGCAAAGCTCGCAGAAGAACGCCGAGCTAAACGGGGTTAAATTTAATCAAATTTGGACCGGTTCGGTGGCGAATTTGGATAAAAAATACGACGTCGTCGTCGCAAATATCATTGCCGACGTGATACTAATGCTAAAAAACGATTTGATAAATTTGCTAAAAGAGGGCTCATATCTCGTTTTAGCAGGCGTTTTGGATAAATACGAAACGCGAATTTTAGAGGCTTTTTCGTCGCTTAAGCTGATAGAGAGCCAAACCAAAAACGAGTGGAAAAGCTTCGTATTTCAAAAAGCGTAAAATAATTTAAGGAACATAATGGATAACAGAAAAAACGATGATAAAAATTTAAATAACGGCGGAAACGGCTTTTTTAATAAAAATCCGATTATGATTTTCGCGATTTTCGCAGTAGTCGTCGTGCTAGTGTTTAAGGGGCTAAACGGCGACGTAGACGGTATGCCGATAACCGGACAAAGCGCGGTAACTGCTAAAAATTTATCGTATTCGGATATAAAAGAGATGATAAAAAATAAGCAAGTCGCAAAGGTCGGCATCTCTGAAACCTCGATAAAAGCCGTAGATAACGGCGGCGCGGTCTATACGGCAAAGAGAGTGGGCGACTCTACTTTAGTTCCTCTTTTGGAGGAGCAAAAGATCCCTTACGGAGCGTATAGCGAGACGAATTGGTTTACCGAGATGATTTTCTCGTGGGTGCTTCCTATTTTTATTTTCTTTGGAATTTGGATGTTTTTGGCTAGCCGCATGCAACGAAATATGGGTAGCGGAATCCTTGGAATGGGAAGCTCTAAAAAGCTCGTAAACTCGGAAAAGCCGAAGGTTAAATTTTCCGACGTGGCGGGCGTGCAGGAGGCTAAAGAGGAGGTCAAGGAAATCGTGGATTTTCTAAAGCACCCTGATAGATATATAAATTTGGGAGCCAAAATCCCAAAAGGCGTGCTTTTAGTTGGACCTCCCGGCACTGGTAAAACTTTACTTGCAAAAGCCGTCGCAGGCGAAGCGGACGTGCCGTTTTTCTCGGTTTCGGGATCGAGTTTTATCGAGATGTTCGTCGGCGTAGGCGCTAGCCGCGTGAGGGATCTTTTTGAAAATGCGAAAAAAGAAGCTCCGGCGATCGTCTTTATAGACGAGATCGATGCTATCGGCAAGAGCCGCGCAGCTAGCGGCATGATCGGCGGAAACGACGAGCGCGAGCAGACGCTAAACCAGCTTTTGGCCGAGATGGACGGCTTTAGCTCGGACGCGTCGCCGGTTATCGTGCTTGCCGCAACGAACCGTCCCGAGGTGCTTGACGCTGCGCTTTTAAGGCCGGGTAGATTTGACAGGCAGGTGCTTGTCGATAAGCCCGATTTTAAAGGTAGGATCGAAATTTTACGCGTGCATATGAAAGACATCAAGCTTGACCATAGCGTCAGTATCGAGGATATCGCGCGTATGACGGCGGGCCTTGCAGGTGCGGATCTAGCAAACATCATAAACGAGGCCGCGCTACTAGCGGGCAGAAAAGAAAAAGGCAAAGTGGAGCAGTCTGATTTACTCGAGGCTGTCGAGCGAGCGATCGCGGGCCTTGAGAAAAAATCTCGCCGCATAAATCCGAAAGAAAAGCGCATCGTGGCCTATCACGAGAGCGGACACGCGCTCATAGCCGAAACCACCAAAGGCGCAAACAGAGTTACCAAAGTATCAATCATACCGCGCGGACTTGCGGCACTTGGCTACACGCTTCACACGCCTGAAGAGAATAAATTTATGATGCAGCGTCACGAGTTGATGGCCGAAGTGGACGTACTTCTGGCTGGACGCGCGGCGGAAGAGGTCTTTATAAAAGAGATTTCAACCGGTGCTGGCAACGACCTAGAGCGCGCTACCGACATACTTCGCTCAATGATCTCGATATACGGCATGAGCGATATCGCTGGGCTTATGGTGCTTGAAAAACGCCGCAATACCTTCCTCTCGGGCGGTCAGGCTGATAGGGACTATAGCGACAAGACGGCGGAAAAAGTGGATGATTTTATCAAAACCACGCTTGATGAGCGCTATAAACATGTGCTTGAGACGCTACGAACCTACGGCGACGCGATAGAAAAGATGGTTGAGGCGCTTTACGAAGAGGAAACCATCGAGGGCGCAAAGGTTAGAGAGATCATCGCAAACTACGAAAAAGAGCGCGGTCTGCCTAGTAGGCTCGTAAATTTAGAAGACAAAGAGGAACAAGCGTAAAGATATGCAAAACGTCGGGCTAATCGCAAAACAGGGCTACAAATACGTTTTCGTTTTAGGGCTTTTGCTTTTGCTTGCGCTGGTTTTGGGCGTATGTCAAATTTTATTTTTTGCGCTGTTTGCGCTTTGCGTATTTTGGTTTAGAAACCCGGAGCGAGCTCTAGGTAGCGACGATGCATACGCCGTGCTTAGCCCGGTCGACGGTAAGATAAAAAGCATAGATAAAATTTACTATCTTGATACGCAGTGCGTAGCCATAACTATCCGCAAGGGGGTATTTGACGCGGGTGCGCTCAGAGCTCCTTGCGATATGGAGCTTTTAGAGGTTAAACAAAGGCACGGACTGTTTTTGTGTAATGCTATGGAAGCTTCTAAAAATTTAAACGAGCGAGCCTTGTTTATCTGTAAAAATTCGGATAGTAAATTTGCGATCCGCGTCATCGCGGGACCCCTTAGCAATGGCATTTCTTTTCAAAATTTCAGCCGACTAAAAGCGGGCAGGAGATTTGGCTTTTTAAGTAGCGGCGAGGTGATTTTGATACTACCCGCAAATACGAGAATAAGCGTCAGCGTAGGCGAAAAGGTCGCGAGTGCGGGCATTTTAGGATTTTTTAGCTACGAGGAAAAAGATGCAAGACAATCAGCATAAACTTCAGTTAATGTATATTTTGCCCAATTTATTCACTGCCGCATCGGCTTTTTTGGGTATCATTAGTATCATTGCTTCCGTACGCGGCTACATCGCGGCTAGCGCAGGGCTAGTCGAGGATGCTAACGGCTATTTTTTTAAAGCCATTATTTACATAGTTTTATCGCTATTTTTGGATGGACTTGACGGACGCGTAGCGAGACTGACTAAAACTACGTCAAAATTTGGCGTAGAGTTTGATAGTCTTGCAGACGTCATAGCCTTTGGCGTCGCACCCGCGATGCTTTTTTACTTCACGGTCGGGCATAGCTTCGGGCGTTTGGGTTCGCTTGTCGCCGCACTATTTGTGGTTTTTGGAGCCATTAGGCTTGCGCGGTTTAATGTAATGACCGGTACCTACGAGCCGTCCGTTTTTATTGGCCTTCCGATACCTACGGCGGCCATTGTTTCGGCATTTTGGGTCGGACTAAGCTTAGAATACGACTTTACCAGAAGCGCCGAGTGGTTTTTGATGTTTTTGCAAATTTTGCTTTCGGTCTTGATGGTGAGCAACATCCGCTACCCGAGCTTTAAAAAAGTAGATCTCAAAAGGGCCGATTTTTTGCGCATCTTGGTCGGACTTACAGTTGCGTTTTCGGCTATTTACGTTTGCCCTATAGAAGCTGTTACGACTTTAATGAGCGTTTATGTTTCTTACGGTATAATCAGATACGTTTTTATGAGATTTAAAAACAAAAAAATTCAAAAGGAGAGCGAATGAACGGCAACGTCAAATTTAACGCATTTTTCTCCCTACTTCTGCTGCTGCGTTAGGCAGCGACTCTTTCACACCCTAATAATCAAATTTAACCGCACAAACTAAAACTATAAAAAAGGATAAGAAATGAACGAAAATAAAATTATAATATTTGACACTACGCTTCGCGACGGCGAGCAAAGCCCCGGCGCATCAATGAATACCGAGGAGAAAATCCGTATCGCGCGCCAGCTAGAGCGCCTAAACGTAGACGTCATGGAGGTCGGCTTTGCGGCGGCTAGCAGGGGCGATTTCGACGCGATACATCAGATCGCTAAGCAAGCCTCAAACGCCTCTATCTGTTCGCTCGCCCGTGCCGTGGACGGCGATATAAAGGCTGCGGGCGAGGCTATAGCTCCGGCAAAAAATAGGCGCATCCACACTTTTATCGCTACAAGCCCGATCCATATGGAGTTTAAGCTAAAAATGTCTCCCGATGAAGTGATTAGGCGTGCCGTGCGAGCCGTGGAATACGCTAAGACATTCTGCGAGGACGTTGAGTTTAGCTGCGAGGACGCGTGCAGGAGCGAGATGAGCTTTTTAAAAGAAATTTGCGACGCCGCTATAAACGCCGGAGCAAAAACCATCAACATCCCAGACACCGTGGGGTATCTATATCCCGAGGAGATTACCGCTCGCATAGGAGAAATGGTTAAATTTATAAACGGTCGCGCAGTCGTCTCCGTGCATAATCACAACGATCTAGGCCTAGCTACGGCAAACTCGCTAGCCGCGATAAAAGCGGGCGCCAGGCAGGTCGAGTGCACGCTAAACGGTATCGGCGAGCGTGCGGGAAATGCCGCGCTTGAAGAGATCGTGATGGCGATAAAGACGCGCAGCGACGTATTCGCACCGCTTTACACGGACATAGTTTATAAAGAAATTTATCCCAGCTCGCGCCTACTAGCGGGCATCATCGGCATCGAGCCTCAGCCAAACAAAGCCATCGTGGGCAAAAACGCCTTCGCTCACGAAAGCGGCATCCACCAAGACGGCGTGCTAAAACACAAAGAAACCTACGAAATCATCAGCGCCGAGAGCATCGGACTGGATAAAAACTCGCTGATACTAGGCAAACACTCGGGTCGCCACGCCTTTAAAGATAAATTAATCAGCCTTGGCTTTGAGCTAGAAGATAGCGCGCTAAACGAGGCGTTTGAGAAATTTAAGGCACTAGCGGATAAGAAAAAAGAGATCTTTGATGACGATTTGCGCGCGCTGGTAACTAGCGAGATCATCAAGATCCCCGAAGTTTTCGAGTTTTTGACGCTAACGCAAAGCAGCTGCAACAAAGGTCTAAGCAGCGCTGCTATCACGCTTCGTCACGCAGACGAGATCAAGAGCGATGCGGCGCTTGGCAACGGTACGGCGGACGCGATATTTAAGGTCATCGACCGTCTAAGCGGCATCCACGGCGTACTAAAAGACTATAAGGTAAACGCCGTTTCGCAAGGCAAAGACGCGCTGGCAAACGTAGTAGTAAAGGTCGAATTTGACGGCAAAACCGTCATCGGACACGGACTTGATATCGACACGATGACGGCGAGCGCCAAAGCGTACGTAGGCGCGCTAAACAGCTATGTTAAAATAAGCGCCTCAAAATAAAATCAGTCGTTTTTACGGGGCGGCACGGCGAATTTAGGGCTAAATTCGGGCATTAAATTCGTAAATTTAGCCTTTAAATTTGCTCATAAATTTAAGCGTAACTTGGGCGGGCGGCTCGTAGCGAAATTACCCCGAGCTAAATTTGGGATTTTGATTTAAAGCCAAAATTTAGCCGCCCGAGCCGACTGCGATAAATTTTATATTAAGCCGCTTCTGTTTTGCGGCGGGTAAAATCTAGCTTTGATTTCGAGTGGATTTTGCTCGGCACGCAAATTTAAATCCCTTCGCATTTACCGCCGTGCCGTTAAAATTTGCTATAATCCAGCCAAATTTTTCAAAGGAGAAAATATGAAAAAAATCGCGTTTTTATTGATGATTATCGGGGCGTTTGCGTTTGCTAAAAGCGAGGAAGCGCCGCAAAAATCTGCGCCAAAGCAGCTTGAAATGGTGCTAATCCTAGATAAATCAGGCTCCATGAGCGGTCTTGAGAGCGATACGATCGGCGGCTTTAACTCGATGATCGACAAGCAAAAAGAAGCCGGCGTAGACGCAAAGGTAACCACGGTACTTTTTGATACGCATTTTAGGACGTTGCACGATAGAGTAGATATCAAAAAGGTCGAGAAGCTAACTGCAAAAGACTATGTCGCTAGCGGCAATACCGCGCTGCTAGACGCAGTCGGCGAAACGATAAATAAAATCTCAAAAGTCGAGGATATCTACGCTAAAAACAGGGCCGTGCTTTTTGTGATCATTACCGACGGGCAAGAAAACTCGAGCAAGGAGTACTCAAAGGCGCAGATCAAAAAGATGATAAGCGATAAGCAGGAAAAATACGACTGGGAGTTTATATTTTTGGGCGCGAATATCGATGCGGCTAGCGAGGCCGAGAGCATCGGTATACAGCGTTCAAATGCCGTTAAATATCAAAATAATAGCGAAGGCGTGCAGAAAAACTTTGAGGCCGCTGCCGAGATGTCCAAAGATATGGCGATGGATAAAAAATCAAGCTCGAAGTGGCGCGAAAAAGTGCTTGAGGATAGGTAAAATTTGACTTTAGCGCGGCTTAGCGCCGTGCTTTTGTAAATTTGCGGCGGTTTTAAAGCCGCGAGCCATAGCGCAAAGCGGAGCAGGGCGATCAAATTTGACGAGGCGAGTTATTTTTGCTTTCGTCAAATTTGACAAAGTCGTTCGGCGCTGTAAATCTATAAAAAATATTCGGGCGACTTTGCGACGAATTTATCGCCGTATCGCCCGCATAAAACTACTTTTTCAGTTTCTCGTAATCAATCATAAAATCAACGAATTTACTTTTAAAATTCGGATCTTTTATCAGTCCGTATTGTATCGTCGCAGCTTCGATATTATCGACCTCTTGATACAGATATCCAAGCGCCGCGCGGCTCTCCGTCGCATTTGGATCGGTGAGCTTAGATAGCTCTAATAGCGCGGTTGCGTTTTGCGGGTGGTTTGAGCCGATGGCGGCTACGGCTGCTAGAAACAGCGTGCCCGCGTCGTTTATCTTAAATTCGTCGATTATGCGGTTGTAGATCTGGTAGCTCTCCTCAAAATCGTTCGTGAAAATGTCGATATAAGCTAGCGTCTGGAGCAAGTCGGCGTTATTAGCGTCTTGTTTTAGTAGCGATTTTAACTTCTGGCGTTCGTAGTTTAGTAGGCCCGAGATTTGCAAAAGCTTGATGTATTGTTCTTTGATGATGTTTGCACCGTGATAAAACGCTGCGTCATTTAGCCGTTTGTCGTGGAAGTAAATTTGAATCTGCTCGACGTATTTTTTGATGCCTTCATCCTTGTAGTTTGCGATAAAATCAAGAATGTTCGCCACGATATCTTCAGGTAGCTCGGCTTTTAAAATTTGCGTCTTTTTAGCAAACTCCTCGCCCTTGTCGGTCATCTTTGCGATTATCGCGTCAAAGGCTAAATTTAGCGCGGTCTCTTCCTTTTCTTCTTCTAGCCAGCGCATTAAAGCGCCGCTATTATTTGCTATGAGCGCCATCAGAGCCTGGCTAACGGGCGCGTCTTTTGAGCTAGAGTCGTGGTCGAGGTTTTCCGAAATTTCTTGCAGTAGTTTAGTATTATCCACTGCGTTTATGTCATTTGCGATAGCGCCCAGTACGCCTGCTAGGTGGTTTGTCGGGTCTAGGTGGTAGCTCATGATAAAGTGCTTTGCCGCCATGCTAAAGTTGCCTAGCTGGGCGTAGCTAAGCGCTAGGTCGTAGTGCAAAACCGAGTGCTCTGGATAAAGCGAGATGAGCGAGGCAAACTGCGCGTTGGCCTGCTTTAGCTTGTAGTTTAGGGCGTTTGCGATGGCTGATGAGAGCTCTAAATTTACCTTTGAGAGCGCGCCGCTAGCGTTTAGGTAGTTGCCCGCCGCGCTTGCGTCGTCCAAAAACAGGCTCACTCCGCCTTTTCTTATGTAGTTTATCGTTTGGTTTGGGTCAAATACCTTGTAAGGCGCGAAGTAAAACAGCGTCTCGTAGCGTTTGGTTTTATCGAAAAACAGGTCGTTTCTAAAGTGCGCTTGAGCCAAATTTACGTCGAAAAGCTCGGGTTTTAGTATCGTTTTTATAGGAAAATTCGCGTTTAAAAACAGCGGATCCTCGTGAAATACGGCCTTTATTTCGTTTGTCGCGGCCTCAAATTTACCGTCTTTTAGGTTTATGATGGCTATCATCGAGTTTATTTTATTTGAGTCGCCGCCCTTGTTTAGCGCTAAATTTAGCTTATTTCTAGCCTTTTCATACTGCCCGAGTCTTGCGTAAAGCATGCCAAGCGCCAAGTCTGCGTCAAATTCTTTTTGCGCTTCTAGCTTTTTTATCGCTTCGGCATCGTCGCCGATAAAGCTTAAAATTTTAGCCGCGAGGTAGTCGTAGCGGTCTTTATAGTATCCGTTTTCGGCGTGCGAGAGAGCCGCTAAAGCTTCGACGTATTGGCCTTTGTAGTAGTTTATTAGCGCGTAGTAGTAGTTGTATAGCGGAGAGTCCGCTTCCTTATACAAAAACGAATTAGCAAGATTTATATAATAGTTAAAATTTTGCTCGTTTTTTAGCTCCAGCGAGCTAACTGCGGCGTTTATGGCGCTAACGGCGACGTTTTCGTCGTTTGCGATCGCTTTTTTAAAGCTTTCTAGTGCGTCTTCAAATTTGCCTTGCCTCATCTGCGAGACGCCAAGATTGTAGTTTGAGAGGCTTTGGTTGTAGACGGCGATGTTTTCGTAGATTTTCAGCGCTTCAAATTTATTGCCCTTTTCGTAGAGCAAATTTGCCTTAGCGATCATGTCGTCGATCTTTGAGCTACCGAATTTTTGCGACTCGTAGCGCTCCTCGATATCTTTTACGATCTGTTTTTCATCTATGGGCGGCTTTTTTTCGCCTCTAAAAACGAAAAACAAAACTACGGCTATGATGGTGACGAGCGCGCCTGCCGTCCCGCCGATGATAAAAAGCTTTTTCTTGCTTTTTTTAGTCTCCTCTTGCGCCTCTTGCGGCGGCTCTTCTTGGACGACGGGTTCTAGCTCGTCAAGCGAGACTAGGCCTTCTTCTTGACTATTATCCGGTTCGTCTAAGGAGCTTGTCTCGGGGCTTTGCTCTTCGTCTATGTCTTCAAGGATTACTACGTTTTCGTCGTCGTTTTGCGCCACTACATATACCTTTTAAGAACTTCGGGAATCTCGATGCTACCGTCTGCTTTTTGGTAGTTTTCCATTATCGCTATTAGCGTTCTGCCTACGGCTAGGCTCGAGCCGTTTAGGGTGTTTACCAGAGCGTTTTTCTTGCCGTCTTTGTAGCGGATTTTAGCTCTGCGAGCTTGGAAGTCGCGGGTATTTGATACCGAGCTTATCTCGCGGTATTTATTTTGCCCCGGTAGCCAGACTTCAAGGTCTATCGTCTTTGCCGCGCTAAAGCCCAGATCTCCGCTACAAAGCAGCATATGTCGGTGCGGCAGCCCAAGGCTCGTTAGCAAGTCGCTGGCGCACGCTACCATCTCGTCTAGCATCGCCGCGCTTTGTTCTGGAGTCGTGATGGCTACGAGCTCGACCTTTTCAAACTGATGCTGGCGTATCATACCGCGCGTGTCGCGTCCGGCAGAGCCTGCTTCTTTGCGGAAGCACGCCGAATAGCAAGTCATCTTTATCGGTAAGCTCTCAACCGGTAAAATTTCATCGTTATATAGGTTTGTTACCGGCACTTCGCTAGTAGGGATTAGATACAGGTCCTCGCCCTGAGCTTTGTATAGATCGTCTTCAAATTTAGGCAGCTGTCCGGTGCCGTAAAGCGTGGTTGCGTTTACCAAAAACGGTACGTTAACCAGCTCGAAGCCGCGCGCGTTGTTAAAGTCGATCATATAGTTAACTAGCGCTCTACTAAGCCTTGCTCCCATGCCCTTTAGTACGCAAAAGCGCGAGCCTGAAAGCTTAACTCCGCGCTCGAAATCAAGCCAGCCTAAGCTCTCGCCAAGCTCGTAGTGCTCTTTGGGCGCGAAGCCAAATTTTGTCGGCTCTAGTACCGTTTTTACGCAGACGTTGCTATCCTCGTCGGCGCCAAACGGCACGTCGTCGTCGGTGATATTTGGCACGCAGCTTGCGATGTTTTCTAGCTTTTCCTCGTATGCGCGCACGATATCGGCGGCATCGCCCATCGCCGTTTTGTTTAAATTTAGCTCGTTTTTTAGCTCGTCGGTATTCTCGCCGTTTCTAGCCTTTATGCCTAGCTCCTTGCTTTTGGCGTTTTGGATCGCTTGGAAATTTTCTAGGGCTTGGCGCTTGGCTTTTAGCTCGTTAAACGTCGTCAAAAGCTCGTTTAAAACCTCGGGCTTTACGTTTTTTCCTTGCAATTTTTTTACGAACTCGTCGTAGCGCGTGTCGAGTAGTTTTAGATTTATCATTTTTATCCTTTACACCATAAACATAACTTTAGCAAATATCACGATGATCGCGGCCGCTGTAAACGCAAACGGATGAATGTTGCCTAGCGGGCTAGGGCGTTTTAGTATAAATTTACACGTGAGATTGGTTGCTACGGCCGCAAATATCAGTAGCGCCAAGATAACCTTTATCATAAAGACGATTTGTAAATTTGACTCAAAATATCCGCCCGCTTTTGAGCCGACCCAGTTACTCATCATCATGCCGCCCGTTAGCACCAAAAGTAGGACGCAAAGCGGCATGATTTTTATCGCGATGCTTGAGATGGCTTGCTGCGCTTTTTGCGCTATTTCCGCGGGCAGTTTGGCCTTGGCTCTTGAAAAAATAATCACGTCGAAAAATAAAAATCCGACGAAAATGATAGCGCAGATTAGGTGAATAAGCTGCGCGTAAGGGTAGATTGCTTGCATTTTTTTCCTTTAAAATTTATTTGTATATGCCCGTTGCGGCGCGTATTTTTTCCATTATCGGAGCTGCGACGGCTCGCGCTCTTTTGGCACCTTCGTTTAAAATTTCTTCCACTTCGCCCGCGTGATTTAGATAATAATCAAATTTGCCTCTCGCGTCCGCAAAATAGTCCCAAACCAGCTCGTTTAGATACGCCTTAAAGTGTCCGTGTCCTTCGCCGCCGCGCTCGTATCTGGCTTGCAGAGCCTTTTGTCCGTCCTCGTCCAGGAATAATTTAGCGATATTATAGACGTTGCAGTTTTGCCACTGCTTAGGCGCTTCAAGCGGTTCGGAGGTCGTAACGATGCTTGAAATTTGCTTTTTTAGCTCTTTGGCTCCGGCGAAAATATCTATCGTGTTTCCGTAGCTTTTGCTCATTTTCGTGCCGTCTGTGCCGGGTACGGTTGCGACGTTTTCATCGACCTTGTACTCCGGCAGGACGAAGATGTCGCCGTGCTCGTTGTTAAATTTGATCGCTATGTCGCGCGCGATCTCGACGTGCTGGATCTGATCCTTGCCCACGGGTACGACCTGCGCGCCGTATAGCAGGATATCGGCCGCCATCAAAACGGGATAGCTAAAAAGCCCGTGATGCGAGGTTAAGCCCTTTGCGACCTTATCCTTGTAGCTGTGAGCGCGCTCTAGCAGGCCCATAGGCGTGTATTGGCTCAGTATCCAGTAGAGCTCTAAAACCTCTTTGACGTCGCTTTGTACCCAAAATATGCTCTTTTGTGGATCGATACCCAGCGACAAAAACGCGCTCGCCGCCTCATAAGTGTTTTGTTTTAGCTTCCCCGCGTCTGCGACCGAGGTCATGGCGTGGTAGTTTGCGATAAACATAAACATCTCGCTTTGCCCCTGCGCCTCAACCATTTGTTTGATCGATGCAAAGTAGTTGCCTAGGTGTAGTTTGCCGCTTGGTTGCAAACCCGTTAGTACTCTCATTTTTCTCTCTTTCTTATTGCTACGCGTCGTCTTTTGAGCGTCTTTGAATGAGTTTGCAAAAATTTAGCTCGGCGGACTATATGTCCAGCCTACGCTAAATTTTTACTTCACAACATTCAAATCCATCTCAAAATACTTCCGCTTATTAAATTTTACAATCTGCAAATTTAAAAATTTTTTATCTGTCTTTTTTGTTATAAATTTTGCAATTCGTTAAATTTAGACTCGAATTTTTAACTCGCTTAGAAATTCGACGTTTACCGTTTAAATTTCAGCGATACAAACCGCTCCGAATTTTCACGCCGATACGGCCAAACGCTTTCGCATTAAATTTAAACCGCTCAAATTTAAAAATAGAAATTTAAAGCCTCAAATTTGAAATTTACGCTCAAATTTCAACCGAAATTTTACTTAGTCCTTTTTCTTGATTTTAGTTGCGCCTCGATCTCTTTCGCGACTTGCTCCAGCTCTTTGCCTTTGACGTCGATTATGATATCGGCGACGTTTTTATACATCTTTTTTCTCTCGTTAAAAAGTTTTTTGGCCGCGTTTAAATCCTTTAAAAGCGGGCGCTTAGCATAGTGCATCTGTGCTTCGCCGCTCTCGTCGATTCGCTTTAAAATCGCCTCGAAACTTGATTTTAGATATATGATTTTTCCGATTTTTTTAAGGCCTTTAACCTTTGCAAAGCCGCCGCCAGCCGCGATCACCGAGGATTTTACGTTTTTAGCAAGCTTTTTAGCGAGTTTTGCTTCGCATTTTCTAAAATACTCTTCGCCCTTAGTCTCGAAAATTTCTTTAACTTTTAAATTCTGCTCGCTTTCGATCAGCTCGTCGGTGTCTAAAAACAGCTTGCCTGTTTTTTTTGCGATATGCTTTGCTACCGTGCCTTTGCCAACGCCCATAAAGCCGATGAAAACTAGATTTTTACTCACTTTTTCCCTCGTTTTCCTCGTCCGAGCCGCTGCGATTTTTCGGGATCAGCACGATTGGGGTGCCTGATAGCTCGAATTTCTCGCGCAGTTTGTTTGTTAGGTAGCGTTTGTAGCTAAAGTGCAGGGCGCGCGGACGGTTCATTACTAGCGCGATCTTAGGCGGTGCGAAACCAAACTGCACCGCGTAGTAAATTTTCACGCTTTTGCCCTTTTCGCGCGGTATCGGATGCGCTTTTACCGCCTCTTCGATAGCTTCGTTTAGCCTTGCGGTTTGGATTTTTTGCGTGTAGTTTTTGTAAACTTCTAAGATCAACGGGTAAATTTTATGCACTCTTTTGCCGCCCAAAGCCGAAACGCTGATGATCGGCGCATAGGCTAGAAATTTGAATTTATCCCTGATCTCGCGGCTAAATTTATCAAAATCTTCCTCGCTTTTGTCCCATTTGTTTAGCACGATTATGACGCCGAGCTCAAATTTGGCCGCAAGGCCCGCGATACGCTCATCAAGCTCGGTTAGCGGTTCGGAGCTATCAAGCACCAAAAGCGCGATGTCGGCTAGCTCGAGCGCGGACTCGGTGCGGTTTAGCGCGTATCTTTCGATGCCTTCTATCTTGCCTCGTTTTCTGATGCCCGCTGTATCGACGAACTCAAAAATCCTATCCTCATAAAGGAAAGTCTCGTTTACCGGATCTATCGTCGTGCCGGCTATGTCGCTCACGACCGCGCGAGATTCTTTTACTAGCGCGTTTAGAAGCGAGCTTTTGCCGACGTTTACCCGTCCGATGATGCCTACTTGGATATTTTTGCGTTCATAATCCTCGCGGGCTGAAATTTCCCTAACCACCTCGCCGTCGTCGCCGAAATTTTCTAAAAACTCGTCTAGATCCTCGCCCGTGTCGGGGCGGATCTCGTCTTTTAGCTGTTTATAGATCCAGTCTGCCAGCTCGTCTATGCCCGCGTTGTGGCTGACTGAAATAGCAAAGCTCGTTTTTGCACCGAAATTTGCAAACTCGTAGCTTCGCAGCTCGTCTTTTTTGCTGTCTATTTTGTTGATTACGAGCGCGGTCGGTAAATTTAGCTTTAAAAGCGCGTAGTATAGGGCTTTATCCTCGTCGCTAGGCATCATTTTGCCATCGACCATAAAGATGATGGCATCCGAGCTTCTAGCTTCGGCTAGGGTTTTTGCCTTGACGTTTTTAAAAAGCTCGCTGCTATCGTCCAGTCCGCCGCTGTCGATCAAAACGCAGCTTTTATCGTAAATTTCTATAATCGTTTTGTTTGTATCTCGCGTCGTACCGCTAACATCGCTGGTGATAGCTATACGTCTGCCGGCTAGGCGGTTAAAGAGCGAGCTTTTGCCGACGTTTGGCTTGCCGACTAAAATTATCTTTTGCAAAATTTTCCCTTAAAAATCCCGTTAAATTTGCGGCCGACTTCGCCGCTTAAAATCCCGATTATACAAATTTTTTGCTTACATTGTTTATAAATTTAAGCCGTTTTGCATTACAATAAAAGCCGATTTTTTAAAAAGAGAAGTTAAATTTATGATTCATAGATTTTTGATGCGCCATTTAGGCGTTTATTATATGCTGGTAGCTTGCCTGTTTTTCTCGGTTACCGGAGCGTTTGCAAAGGCTTTAGGCGCGTATCTGCCTTCAATCGAGATCGTATTTTTTAGAAATTTCATAGGTCTGCTCATCATCTGCTACGCCATCTACAAAAAACCGCTTCATCAAAAAGGCGGACATCCGTGGCTGCTCGTATTTCGCGGCGTAGTCGGTACGCTTGCGCTATTTGCGTTTTTTTATAATATCGCTCATATAAATTTAGGCGCAGCGTTTACTTTTTCAAAAACCAGTCCGATATTTACGGCAGTTTTGGCTACGATATTTTTCGGCGAAAAACTCGGCTCTCGCGGCTGGTTTGCGGTTTTTTTAGGCTTTGGCGGCATACTTTTTATAGTGCAGCCGAGCTTAGGCATCAGCAAAACCGATCTACTGGGCATCTGGAGTGGTCTTGGAGCGGCTATGGCGTATACGAGCGTAAAGGAGCTAAAAAAGAGTTACGACACGCGCACGATCGTGCTTTCCTTTATGTTTTTCGGCTCTATTTTGCCGCTTATTTTTATGGGCGCGGCGGAGTTTGTTAGCTTTGCGGACTTTGATTTTTTGTTTTCTAAATTCGTCGCGCCAAGCGGCATAGAGTGGGTGTTTATCTTGCTGATGGGCGTTGCGGGACTTTATTTCCAGGTGTTTATGACGAAGGCCTACGCAGCGGGTAAAAAAGCGGGCGTCATAGCTACGGTCGGTTACGCCGACGTTATTTTCACTATCGCCATCGGTACCGCTATGGGCGATGCGTTACCTAACGCGACTGCGTTTTTCGGGATATTTTTGGTTATTTTTAGCGGGATAATAGTAGTCAAAAAAAGATAAATTTAGCCCGCAAAGCGTCTTGGTAGCGCATGAAATTTAAAGCCAAAATAAACAAAATCTCTTACCGCGTAGTTTTGGCGCAGGCATAAAAGGCGGATTGGATTAGCAAAACGGCGTGCGTTTAGCAAGCTTTAAGCTCGCTAAATTTAATCAAACAATGTCACCAGCCGGCCGCCTGCTCGCTAAAAGCTATAAACTAAGCCCGCGCTTATTTGCATCATCGCAGGATACCTAGGCTGCGCTTTAAACGTCCGATCAAACGTCGCAAACGCCCTTAAATTTTTAGCGATCTCGTAGCCCAGTCTTGCCGTTAGCTCGTTTTGGCGGTAGGTTTTATCGTCCGCGCGCTTTAACCTATACTTCGTAGTACCTAAAAGCATTCCTAAATTTAGCTTTTTTATTTTCGTATCAAACGCCGCGTAATACGTCCTTGCGTCGCGCTCGTATATCACGTCGCCTTCTTCGAAAAATACGATTTGATCGCCGGCTAAATTCATACTACCCCAGCCTACGCTTTTGCCCGATTTTACGTAAGCCAAGGTAAGCTTAGCGCCCTCTAAAACGCCGTAAATTTTAGCCTCCGCCAAACTTCCGTCGCCGCTTTGTTTTCTCTCGTCGCTCCTTGCGTAGTGAAGCATCCAGCCTAACTTCATCTCGCCCGCGCCGCTTTGAAAACCGTCGCTTTCGTAAGATATTTTGCCGCCTAGCGCGCTAAATAGCTCGCTTGCGTAAAGAGCGTAAATTTTAACCGATGCGCCGCCTTGTTTATACGTGGCTCCCGCGTTAAAAATCCCTCGCCCCTCGTTTAGCTTCGTAAAGCCCCACATTTCCTTTAAATAAGCCCTTCCGCGCCTTTTGGAATAGCTTGCGTCAAGGAGCAAACCGGGTGCTGCTTCGCTTGTTACCCGCACGCCGTCTTGGATCTTGCTCGACCAGTCGTTTATCATTTCAAATCGCCCGATTTTTAGGGTATTTACGCCGTCGTCGTAGCCCAAAAACAGCTGCGATAAAAGCGCCCTGTCGCCCTCGTAAATTCGCTCCGTGCTATCGCCCTTGCCGTGCAGCGTGCGGTAGTTTCTATCGCCTTCATAGATCGGTACGCTACCGCGCCCGCCGATGCCCAGTTTTAGCGCGTCTAGGAAGCTAAGTTCGTAATTTAGCGCCGCTGAGCCCACCAGCCAAGAAGTGTCGTTAAAATACGTCGTTTTAGTCCCGCTAATTACCCGCCTAGTTTCGCTGTAAGCGCCTATTTCTCCGCTAAATTTAGAGCCCTGTAAGAGCGTTTCCAGCGGCGAAGCGTGCAAATTTAAAACCGTAAAATTTAGCGCCGCGAAGGCTGCGAATTTTGCTATTTTTTTCATTATGACCCTTAAAAAACGTCGATTTTACAAGAGTAATTCTTAAAATTTAGCAACAATGGGCTATAATCTTCGCAAAAAGGAGAGACGATGATACTAATAGCAGGGCCTTGCGTCATAGAAAGCGAACAGCTCGTATTCGACGTGGCAAAAAGGCTAGTTAAATTTAACGAAGATAAGCGGATAGATTTTTATTTTAAATCAAGCTTTGACAAGGCAAATCGCACGAGCATAAGCTCATTTCGCGGGCCCGGACTTGAAAAAGGGTGCGAAATTTTAGCCAAGGTCAAAAAGGAATTCGGCTTTAAAATTTTAACCGATATCCACGAGAGCTACCAGGCTTCACCAGTAGGCGAAGTGGCCGACGTGCTGCAAATACCGGCGTTTTTGTGCCGTCAGACCGATCTACTAGTGGCTGCGGCTAAGACAAAAGCGGTCGTAAATATCAAAAAAGGGCAGTTTTTAGCGGCGTCTGCGATGAAGCATTCGGTCAAAAAAGTGCTAGAAACGCGCGGCGTAAAGGGCGAGGGATACGAGGTCGCTAAACAAAACGGCGTGTGGCTAACGGAGCGAGGCAGCACGTTTGGCTACGGAAATTTAGTCGTAGATATGCGAAATTTGGTGCTAATGCGCGAATTTGCGCCGGTGATTTTCGACGCGACTCACAGCGTGCAGATGCCGTCGGCTTTGGGTGAGAAAAGCGGCGGGGACGCGAGATTCGTGCCGTATCTAGCGCGAGCTGCGGCGGCTGCTGGCGTGGACGGATTTTTCTACGAGACGCACGTAAATCCTTGCGAGGCGCTTTGCGACGGGCCGAATATGCTAAATTTGGACGAGCTAGACGCAAATATCGCTCAAATTTTTAAGATAAAAGACGCCCTGGGCGATGCAAACTAAGGGCTTTTTGTGGGTGCTAGGCGGCGCGGTCGCCGAGTGCGGCTGGGCGTACGGGCTAAAACACGCCCAAAACGCCGTAGGATTCGCGCTTACCGCCGCGTTAGTCTGCGTTAGCTTCGTATCGTTTATGAAGGCTATGAAATACCTGCCCGTTAGCGTCGCATATACCGTATTCGTAGGGTTTGGAGCGTTTTTTATCGTGGTTGCCGAAAGTGTTAGCGAATACACCTCAAGCGGTCAGGCGCCCGATTTATTGCGGCTATTTTTCATAGCGACGCTAGTTGCGGGCGTGCTAGGACTAAAAAGGCTAAAATCTTGATGCACGTTTTAGCTCTTTTAGTGGCCGGGTGCTGCGAGGTTTCGGGCGTGTTTTTTCTAACCAAATTTCAAAAAAGCGTCGGCGTGAAAAAAGCGGCTAATTTTTTGATTTTGGTCGCAAATTTCGCCCTTTCGCTCTGGCTTTTGAGCTACGCGATGCAGGCGATGGCGATGTCGGTAGCGTACGCGATTTGGACGGGTATCGGAGCGATCGGAGCCGTGGGCGTCGGAGTGATTTTTAACGGCGAAAAAATGAGCGCGCAAAAGGCGTTTTATCTATCGCTAATAACGCTAAGCGCGGTAATGTTAAAGATAATCTAAAGGAGAAATCATGAAAATAATCGAAGGAAATTTGGCTTTAAAAGGCGGCGAGAAGATCGCTATCATCAATTCAAGGTTTAATCACATCATCACCGATAGGCTGGTGGAGGGCGCGAGGGATGCGTTTTTGCGTCACGGCGGGGATGAGGCGAATTTGAGCCTCATTTTGGTGCCGGGCGCGTTTGAGATACCGATGGCGCTTGAAAAGGCGCTAGCTAGCGGTAAATTTGACGCCGTTTGCTGCGTGGGAGCGGTTATCCGCGGCTCTACGCCTCACTTTGACTACGTTAGCGCCGAGACCACCAAGGGCATTGCAAACGTCACGCTAAAATACGGCAAACCGGTGACCTTTGGCGTGCTAACGGTCGATAGCATCGAGCAGGCCATCGAGCGAGCTGGCTCAAAGGCCGGAAACAAGGGCTTTGAAGCTATGACGGGCGTGATTGAGATGCTAAGCTTATATAAAAATTTGGAGGCGTAAAATGGCGACTCGTCATCAGGTCAGACAAGCCGTCGTTTCGCTACTATACGCGCGCGAAATGGGCAGCTGCAACGAGGAGTTCGTCGAGGAATTTTTAGAAGAAAAAAAGATCCGAAACGATCAGCGAAGCCTCGCGCTATCGCTTTTTCACGGCATTTTGGAACATGCAGAGGAGCTTGACGCGCTACTAAACGCGCGCCTAAAAGAGTGGAAGATAAACGAGATCGGTAGCATCGAGCGCGCCGTGCTGCGACTAGGGGCGTACGAGATGAAATTTACCCCGACCGATAAGGCCGTCATCATAAACGAGGGCATCGAGCTCGGCAAGGAGCTTGGCGGAGACTCGGCGCCGAAATTTATAAACGGCGTGCTAGATGCGCTAAAGGCCGATCTGTGAAGCTCTGCGTCGCGCTTGATCTGGGCTCGAAACAGGAGTGCTTGCAGCTGGCGGAGCGGCTGGCGGACTTTTCGGATAAAATTTGGCTTAAAGTCGGGCTGCGGGCTTATTTGCGCGACGGGGCAGGATTTATCGAAGAGCTAAAAAAGACTGGAAATTTTAAAATTTTCCTCGATCTAAAGCTCTACGACATCCCGAATACGATGGCCGACGCCGCCGAGGAGATCGCTAAAATCGGCGTAGATATGATAAACATACACGCAAGCAGCGGCAAACGCGCGATGGCTACGGTGATGGAGCGACTGGATAGGCTCGGTTCGCGCCCGCTAGTGCTCGCGGTCTCTGCGCTAACGAGCTTTGACGAGGCGGAATTTAGCGCGGTTTACGAGCAAAATTTAAGCGACGCCGTGCGTAAATTTAGCGTTATGAGCTACGAAGCGGAGCTTGACGGCATGGTCTGCTCGGCGTTCGAAAGCCGCCTAATCAAGGACGCCACAAGCTCAAATTTTATCACGCTCTGCCCAGGCGTACGGCCTTTTGGCGAGAGTGCGGCAGATCAAAAACGAGTGGCGGATCTTGGTGTCGCGCGCGAAGCGAGGGCTGATTTTATCGTGGTCGGTCGGCCGATTTATCAGGCGCAAAACCCACGCGAAATTTGCGAGCGGATTTTGGGGCAAATTTAGCACCTGAGTTTTTGTGAAATTTAACGCGAAATTATTGTAAGCGGAATTTTTCGCTCGAGAAATTTTAATTAAAATGCGCATAAAGGCGGTTCGGATGACGTCGAAGCGCTGTCGTCATCTTTTTATAAAATCCGTTGGGGGTTTGAAATGTCTGCGTGCCGATATACCTATCAGACATCGCCTTTGTGTAAATTTACTCCGCTGGGGTTTAAAACCTATCTCATCTTTTGTGAATGGGTCTATCTTTGAAGTGTAAATTTACCCCGTCGGGGTTTGAAACGGTCATTTTTCGGCCGGGCAACGGGTGTTTCTTGGGTGTAAATTTACCCCGTTGGGGTTTAAAACGAAACAATCTCGGTGGAGATAAAGCTAGCTAAAAAGTGTAAATTTACCTCGTTGGGGGATTAAAAACGTTTAAGCTTTACCGTGCACAAGCTCCCTGCTAGCTGGCGGATAAAATTTCCGATAATGAGCGCGGCGGTGAACTCTTAGATAGTAAAAAGCTACGCGAATGAGCGTAACGGCGGCCTAGCAGAGAGGTAAAATTTTAAAAATTTTTCGCACCGCGTGGATAAAATTTTAAAATTTGCCTCACACGAGTGAGATTTTGGAATTCCGCACTCTCAAGGGGTTTTAAAATTTTATCCAGATGGCAAGCCAAGCGAAATTTGAATAAGGATTGGAGTAAAATTTGGGTAAAAGCGCGAGCGATTTTAAGAAAATCCCCTATGTCGGCGAGGCGACCAAGGCCGATCTGCTGGCACTCGGCTACACCGACATCGCTTCGCTAAAGGGTGCGGATCCGGACGAGATGTTTGAACGCACAAAGGCACTCGGACGCGGTAGCGATAGGTGCATCCTCTATGTTTACCGCATGGTTTGCTACTACGCAAACACTCCGCGCCCAGACAAAGCCAAGCTGAAATGGTGGCTTTGGAAGGATTAAATTTGCAAATTTGACATGCGATAATCGGTTTAAATTTGAATAAGCAAGCCTGTCTTTGCAAAATCTAGTTTAATGCGCCGCCGTTGAACCTCGTAAATTTGTCGGCTATTTTGCGCGGCTATTTTTCTACGGGAGAGCGGCAAGGCTCGAAAATGCAAATTTAAGCAAGATATCAGCGGTATTTAATTATAATGCGGTTTCTTTTTTGTGGACAGATGGGTGAGTGGCCGAAACCACACCCCTGCTAAGGGTGCAGCTTCTAACCGGGGCTCGAGGGTTCAAATCCCTCTCTGTCCGCCACCATACTATTTTCTCTGATTTTTTCTATTTATTTCTAGTTTATCCAAATGCCTAAAATATACCGTTTTTAAGCCATATTACGCCTTATTTTTACTTCCGGTCTCTAAAATTGCTATAATTTTTCTCAATACTGCGTTAGTAAGCTTAAAATAAACTAAAAAGCATAATGAATTAAATTTTCAACTGAAAAATAGAATGTATAAATATAAATAAAAAATAAAGAAAAGTTTAATGTTAATGGTATTAAGGATGCTAAAGCTTTTTGCTACGCTACGGACGGAAAAATTTTTAATTTAAGGCTTAATGGAGCTTAATGTAAACATAAGGGGTGTTAAGTTACAACGAGAGCTATGTTCTTGAAAAAGTAACAAGCAAAGCGAAGTTAAAAATATCTAAGTTTTTAGGCGAAATTTCTAGTTTGCAAACTCTCCTAGAAGCGTCGCTTTGAAATATGATAAAAGTTACTTTGGATATAAACGAGTAAGAGATAAAAGAGGTAAAGGAGTGGCAAATTAAAACACCAACACTTAACTTCACTTCGCCTGTTACTGCGCCTTAAAAAACTACAAGCTTAGTGAAGTAGAGTAGAAGAGGGGATATATACTAAGTATGGATTGTCTAAATTTAAGGTATTTTCTCAAGCGTAGCAACGATAGCGATCGCAGAGATATAAAAGAAAAAGAATTTTTGCTTTATCTTAAAGAGTATAAACTTATATATAGTACTAAAGCCACACAGGAAAATTTACATTAGAAATTTTTGAAATTAATAAGAGGTCTCATAGTTAGTAGGACGAAGTCTCAACTAAAAATCCATTTAATTTTAATTGAGTCAGTTATAAATAATTACGCTATAATCCCAAACGCAATCCTAACGGATTAATCTTGGCT